>JBDHQM010000038.1:0-22475 GCA_039807095.1 Kiritimatiellia bacterium | reverse complement strand
TCCAATGCGCGAACCCGCTCCGCCGCCTCCGCCGCTTCCGTCTCGCGCGCGCTCTCCAGCGCAACCCGCTGCTCATCCGCAGCGCGACGCGCTTCAGCCAATGCCGACTCCAACTCGCGAATGCGATCCGCCGCTTGACCCAAATCCGTATCGCGCGCGTGCGACAGCGCCGCGATCTTGTGTTCCAATTCCGTCACGCGCTGTTCCGCGTTCTGCTGCGCCGAGGCCAACGCGGATTCCAATGCGCGAACCCGCTCCACCGCCTGTGCCGACTCGGCTTGACGTGCCGATTCCAACGCCTGAATTTGATTGCTCAATTCAGCAGTCTGGTGTTCAGCGCCCTGCCGCGCTTCATTCAATGCGGCTTCAAGTCCATGCAGGCGGCGCGCCGCGTCTGCTGATTCGGTCTGGCGAATACGATGCGTCTCGGCCACCTCCTGCAATGCGGCCTGGCGTTCCTGCTCCAATGCATCAATGCGCTGCTGAAACTCGACTGCGTGTTGACTCGCGCTCTGCTGCGCGTCCGCGAGAGATCGCTCCAACTCGCCCACCCGTTGTGCAACCGCCTCGCGATATGCATTCGCCTCGCCGGTCTGAACCTCAAGTGTCCGCGCGCGGTTCGCGGCCTCTTCGCGCGCTGCGGCCAGTTCACCTTCCAGCTCGTGTACGCGCTCTGCCGCATCCTGGTGCAGCGACATCAATTCGTCCACCCGCTGCTGAGCGGCCTCCGCCTGCGCCGTTGCGCCTGCGCGAGCCGAATACACCAGCGCCTGCTCTTTCTCCAACTGCCGCGCGGTCTTTTCCGCCAACTCCGTCGCCGCATGCAACGCGTCCTGCAACTGACGCGCTTGCTCAGTCGCCGAATTCCGCGTCTGTCCGTGCGACGACTGTTCGGCTGCGAGATCGCGCCGCGCCTGATCCAATTGACGCTTCGTTTCCTCCGCTTCCGCCGTCAGACGATCCAACGTCCCGCGCAACGACTGCGCCTGTTCGTCCGCCGCGGCCTTGAGTTCCGCAAAACGCTGCTGCGCCGCATCCAATTCGCCGCGCACCTGGGCGGACTGCGCCTCGACCGATTTCAGCGATGCGCCGAGTGACGCGATCTGCCCTTCCAACTCGGCCTCGCGCTCGCGCGCCTGCCGCTCCGCGGCCGCGCGCTGGGCGCGCTCTGCATCCATCTCGCGGCGCGCCCCATCCAGTTCCGCCGTCAATTCACGCACGCGCGATTCGAGATCCGCGATCCGCCGCTCGCTGTCGCTCTGGGTCTGCCGAAGATTCTCGACATACGACTGCACCTGCTGCTGCTCCGCCTTCAACGCCTCTTCCGCCCGCGCGAGTGCGGTCTGCTTGGCATGCAGGTCCTCCTCCAGCGCAGCGAGCCGCGCGGCTGCCTGCTCGCGCTCCGCCTGAAGCGAGCCGAGCTGCTCGCGAAGCGTGGATTCGCGGCGACCCAGATCGGCCACCGCGCTGCTGTGCGCGCTCTTTTCCGCATCCAACTCGCGCTGTGCCGCCGCAAGCTGCTCACCCGTTCGCGCAACCTGCGCCTCCAACTCACGCGTACGCGCAAGCAGTTTCGCCTCCGTTTCGTCCGCCTGCTGCTCGATCTGCTCAAAAATAGCCTTGTGATCCACAACCGCCTTCTCGGCCTTCGACGCGCGGGCAGCGGTGTCGTCCACCAAACGTGTCAGCTCCTCTACAGCGCGTTCGAGTTCCGCCCGCCGCTCCGTCGCCGCAGCCTGCTCGCCGCGATGGCTCTGGCGCTCCTCATCGAGCGCGCCGCGCGCGGCGTCCAGTTGCGACTGATACTCCGCCGTCTTGCCTTTGAACTCGGCCAACAGCCGCTGCTGCTCGGCCTCGCTCCGGCGAATCTTCTCCAGCGCGGCGCGATGTGCTTCGCGCTGCTCGCGCAACGCCTTCTCCGTCTCTTCAAGCTGTGCGCGCACGGCCTGGCTTTCTGACGACAGCTCTTCCAGATTCCGCGCCAGATCCGCCCCCTCCACCTGCACCTGCAACTGGCGCGCCTGCTCTGCCGCTAACTCCTCGCGCGCCGCATCGAGCGCGGCCAACGCATCCGCTGACTGCTTGCGCAACGAATCCACCTCCGCGCGCAATTCCACCTCGCGTTCCCCCATCGGCGCGCCTGCCGCAGGCGCCACCACCGACTGTTCGCGCGCAAGTTTCAGCGCCTGCTCCGCGCGCTCCAACTGCGTCTGTAGTTCGTGAATTCGTTTTGTGGCGGAATCATCCACACGCGGCGAACGCGCGGCAGACTTCAACTGCTGTACCTCCGCCTCCGCGCGCTGTAAGTGTTCAGCCAACACATCCTTCTGCGCCTTCAGCGCAGCGAGCTGCTGCTGAAGTGCGGATGCAGCGTCGTCTTTCCGGCTACGTGTCTGTTCGTCAAGCGCGGCGCGAGCGCTCTTCAGGGAATCGGTCGTGGCGGCGAGATCCTTCTCCAACACCTCAATGCGCCGAGCAAGCTGCGCCGCGCGATCCTCTGCGCGCGCCTTCTCCGCCGCCAATTCACGCTGCGCCTGCTCCAGCTTTGCAAGTGCCTCCACCGAGGGCACCCCGTCGAGAATACCCGCGTGCTGTTCCTCCACCGTCGTCGCGATGCCCGTCACGCGATTCATCAGACGCGCCGTACTCGCCACGGTGCCCTCCTGCACTAACTCGCCCAGTGCCGCAAGATTGAATGGACCCACCATCTCGCCGCCCCCCGCGTCGAGCATCCACACCATCTCCAACTCGCGCAAATCGCACGCCGGAAACCAATCCTTCCCGTCACTCGAAATCAGATTCGCGGCCACCACACGGCCCTGCCGTGCCCACGCCTGCAGATCCGCCAGCGGAACCGGACCATAGACCGCGCCGTCATCGAGCTTCAGTTTCCACGACTGATCGGGGCGCGAATTGCGAAATTTGACCTTCGGTTGGGGCATAATACGACCTCAAAAGACATCCATTGCAGAGCAGAAAAATAGCCCGTCTAGCAAACCAGAATCGCAGATGTTCATCAAGCGATACCTGTGGCCAATCGGGAGCAATTCACGCGTCGCGCGGCGACGCAGATTCCGGAGGCGTATAGAGCAGTTTCCCATCCGCCACGCGCGCGGCGGACGTGTAGGGATGCTCCTCGCATTCGCCGCTGTCCATAATGTGCAGCACGCGGATACCCCGCACCTTAAGATAGTCCGAAATCATCGAGCGATGGCATCGCCACCACACCGCCTCCGAACACATAATCGCCACCCGCTTCCGCGACGCGAGCGCCAGCAACACCTCGATCCCCGCGCGAAAGCCCTCCGTCTCCATAAAATCCGCATAGCCGCGAAACGACTCATTGCGCCAGACCGTGTTGTGCGAATCCGGACGCGGGCGCCGCCGCCCGCCCAACTCCGTCATGGGAACATACTCGAGACCCGCCGCAAGCAGCGACACCGCCAGCGCATCGCGATTGAAATGCGGATACTTCCGCGATCCCGGAAACCGCCGCACATCCGCCACCGCCTCAATTCGGTGCGACGCCAGCAGCGCCAGAAACTCGTCCAACCCCCGCGTCGAATGCCCCACCGTCCAAATTGTCATGCCACTCACCACTCGACACTATACCCCACCCGCCGACGAAACAAAATGAAGCCTCCTCACCGAAACACATTCACGCGGCAACATTACGGATCGGCAAATTCCGAACCCGCCTCAGGTGAGAAATCTGGTGAAGGCGGTGGTAGATAGTTTATCCGCTGTGGAGTCAAATAGTTGAATTGCGGTAGATTGCGAACCACGCCGTAGAGAATGATGGACGCAAGCAGCATCCGTATAAATATCGGGCGAATTTCCGTGATTCGACTCTTGTATCCTAACAAGTCAGAAAACAGACCAACCAGTACGATCGGAAGCACACATAACGGAAGAGGGTTATAGTGCCACGCCTGTGCAATATCCCCGCGAAACAGACTGTGCAGAGATCGTAGGCTTCCACAGCCGGGACAGTAGACTCGAAGCCCCGCATGAACCGGGCAAGGGGGAAGTCCCGCTGTGCTGGGGTTGATAAGAGCGAGGCCTATCAGCCCCAGCACAAACAAGACTGCGAAAACCCGTCCAATCGTCATCCGGCCGCTGCAGCAAGTGCCATGACTACAATGTAGCCGAGGCCTCCGACAATCCCGCACACAAGTGAAATAATGCACCACATCTTGGCGTTATCAGAAGCCTTTCTAGCGGCATCTGTGTCGCCCTGCATGAGAGCGTTGTTCACCTTAGTAGCGTATACGATTGCCGGGATACCCAAAGGCAAGCAGCAAAGCACCGTTACCACTATGGATTGCCATAGGTAGTTCTGAATGTTCTGCGGATTCATATTCACTGTCTCGGCCATTCTCGTACTCCTTTCGTTTTCCTGCCAACGCCACGGCGAGGAGCGCGAACCCGCCTCGAGCGAGTGTACTCTCACCCCCCTCGTTCGACCTTCATTCCAACAATTCGCCGATGTTTCTGCAAGATTGCTTTCTGAGGTTTTCGTTTTCTATTTCACACGTCACCCCATCGCCCCATCAACTCTTCAACTCATCAACTTCTCTCCCCCCTCCTCCGCTCGCTCCTCTCCGCGATCCCGTGACACGGGGCTTGTGGCGGTGCGCTCAGCGCACTACCATCTGGCCCGAACAGCAACGTAGGATGTGCCCATGAGCATGAAGCTTCAGTTAAAGAGGGATGAGGAACCGGAAGAAACCAATGCGTGCCCATCCTGTGGTGCAAATATGCCGCCCAGTGCCGTGATTTGTATCGAATGCGGATACGACACACGTTCAGGACGGCGCAGCGGAGAAGAGGGCCGCAAGAAGCTGTCTCCGATGATTCTTTTTGCGATCGTCCTCGGCGTCATCGGTGTCAGTGTATCGGTCGTGATGCGCTCACTGAATTCCTCGTCTGAGTTGCCGCCACCGCCCCCCTCCACACCCGCGACAACACCTGCGACAAACTCTACGCTCGAGCCCGCATCAGCGCCCGCCGCACCGGAGCCGGAGGCAACACCGGCCGCGTCCACAAACCCTGCGGATGAGACGGCGACCGAAAGTACGGACGAGGAGTCAGCGACAGGACCGGAGGAGCCCGCAGTGCCGGCGGTTGACTGGGCCGCCATCGAGGCAGAGCAACTGGAAAAAGCGACGGACGAGCTGGACCGCCGCGCGCCGATGTATGACGCGGGTGAGGCCATCGAACTGCGCCTGACAAACGGCGTCATCGTCCGCGGAACGTTCAAGGGGCTCAAGAATGGCAACGTCACGATCGAAGTGACGAGCGACGATGTCCGGGAACTTCCCGTCGAGTCGCTCGACCGCCAAAACCGGGTCCGCACCGAGGCGCAGTATCGCGAACGCTATATCGAATTCGCCGTGAAGAAAAAGATCGCGGAAATGCAGCGCGCCGAGACGAATGCGCCGTAAACACAGACTCGCGACCGGTGTATTTTCATGAGTCGCCGCAACGCAATGCACGCGCAACGGGGAAGCAAACGGGAATGAATACGCTACACGCCAATGACCTCCAGCAACAACTGCGCACGCTGATTCGCTCCCTCCAGCTCCCCGATACCGCCCTGCGCCCCGACGCCCCACCCCTCCTCAAGCAGCTCGACCTTCAGGCAGCGCGCCAACTCCTGCAAATTAGCGATGCATGGAGCGAGCGCGGCCTCTTCGAGGAGTCCGACCGCCTGCTTCACGAGGTAATCCTCAAGTCCGCCGACACTCGCACTGCCTTTCTTTCCGCAGAGGTTAAACTCTTCAAGGAACTCCAGACCTCCGGCGAAGATCAGTTGCACCGTGGCCCATACGGCCTCGCAGAGCTGGTACTCCCCATCAAGCTGCGCGGCCATCACGTCCACATTCTCCGCTCCGGCAAATTCCGCGAGCAACCGTTCTCTGACACCGAGATCAACGAACTCGCCTTCACCTCAGGCATTCAGCGAACACTCGTGGACGCAGCCGCCCAAACCGTCCCCGTGCGCTCCGGCGAGACACTCGCCACATTCATCGCCCAGCAGCGCCGCCTGCGCGATGCGCTCAGCGCTGCGCTCGACGCCCAACTACAGCTCGCGCTCCACGGCGGACGCAGTGATGCCGCGCAGCACCTCGCCAGCCTCGGCACACTCGCCGAAGGCGCAGCCCACCAATTCAGCAACCTGCTCTCCATCATCCTCGGCTACTCCTCCCTCGTGCTCGCAAAAACTGAGCTGCCGGAAGAAGCCGCCACCGCGCTCAATCGAATCTCGGAAGCCGCGCAAAAGGGCCGCCGCCTGACCGAAGAAATCCTCACCGTCTCCGGAGCCCTCCACGAAGAGGAGGCCGCCTGTTCGCTCCACGAATGCCTCAACAAGGTCGTCGCGCTCCTTCAGGCCGAATCCCCGCGCGCGAGCGCGTTCGCCCTCGACCTGCAGGCGGAACACGACCACGTCCTCGCAACCACTGGCACCCTCCACACGGTGCTCACCAACCTGCTCCGCCACGCCCTCGACGGCGCACCCGACACCGCATCCCTCACCATCGCCACACGCAACACGCAGGAAGGCGGCATCGAGCATATCGCCGTGGAAGTACTCGAAGGCAAAGCCCGTAAAGCGACCGACTCCGCATCGCGCATCGCATTCCCCACCGTTTCGGAACCCCTCTCTCACACAGAAAAGAAAATCCGCCGGCGCCTCGCGCCCAGCACCATCTGGGTTGCCGATGATGATCCGAATGTTCGCGAAGTCTGCCAGCGCGTACTTCACGCCGAAGGCCACACCGTGCGCGAAGCATCCAGCGGCAACGCACTGCAAACCATGCTCAAGGACACCGACAAAACGCCCGACCTGCTGATCTACGATTTCAGCATGCCCGACCTCGACGGCGTCGAATTCGTCGGATGGCTCCGCAACCAAAACACCCGCCCCGTCCCCGTAATCCTCATCAGCGGATTCAGCGCCGAGCACCCCGACCTCAAGGGCATCCTGCAAACCCGCAAAGTATTCCTCCTCCAAAAACCCTTCACCTATCGCGACATGTCCGACCTCGTCACCATCGCCATGGGCGAAACCCTCGTCGGTTGACGCCCCACACCCCGCACACCGCAAACACCCGCGCCGCAAAACTTCCAACGCTTGGAAATCCCGCACAAAAGCGCTTCCAACGGTTGGAAAAACCCAAAAAACAGCGTATCTTTTCCCGATCGAAACAGGAGATTCCCATGTTGAACCGTCGAGAGGCCCTTCGCGCCATCACTTTCACCACACTCGCCGCCGCCACGAGCCGCTGGCTCCCCGGCGACGCGCGCGCACAATCCTCCGACGGTGCGCCGCTCGTCCCCCCACCCCCGTCCAGCGCCACTGCCAACGCGCCGTTTTCGCTCCCGCCCCTCCCGTTCGCCTTCAACGCGCTCGAACCGCACATTGATGCGCGCACAATGGAAATCCACCACGACAAACACCACGCGGCATACGTCAACAACCTCAACAAGGCCGTCGAGAATCACCCCGACCTCGCATCGAAATCGGTGGAGGAACTCATCGCCAACCTCGACGCGATCCCCGAGGAAATTCGTACTACCGTCCGCAACAACGGCGGCGGACACGCCAACCACACCCTCTTCTGGAACAGCCTCCAGCCCGCAAACAACAACGAGCCGGAAAGCGCCCTCGCCAAAGCGATCCGCGCCGACCTCGGCGGAATCAAAGATTTCAAAGCCGCCCTCACACAGGCAGCCATGAGCACCTTCGGCAGCGGCTGGGCATGGCTCTCGCTTAACGCCGACGGCAAACTCGTCGTCGAATCGCTTCCCAATCAGGACAGCCCGCTCATGTTCGGCCGCAAACCGATCTTCGGCATAGACGTGTGGGAACACGCCTACTACCTCAACTATCAGAACCGCCGCGCCGATTACGTCGCCGCCATCTGGAACGTCATTGACTGGCCCGCCGTAAGTCTGCGCTATTCCGACGCGCGCCAGGCATAGTTCACTCACCACTTCCATGCGCGCCGAAAACTCACCGCCGCCCACCGCACCCCTCCTCGCACGGATGCGCCGCGAATATACGCAGCGCGGACTCGTGGAGAGCGATGCACCGGCGAATCCGTGGGACCTCTTTTCGAAGTGGCTCTTCGAGGCGATTGACGCACACGTCCTCGAACCCAACGCGCTCACCGTCGCAACCGCCGATGCAAACGGACAGCCCGGCGTGCGCACCGTTCTGCTCAAAAACTTCGATCCGCGCGGCCTCGTTTTCTTCACCAACTATCACAGCCGCAAAGGACGCGAACTCGAAGCCAACCCGCGCGCCTCCGCCCTGCTCCTCTGGAAAGAACTCGAACGCCAAATCCGGATAGACGGAGCCGTCGAAAAAACCAGCGAGGAAGAATCCGACCTCTACTTCCGCTCGCGCCCCTTCGATGCCCGCGTCGGCGCAGCCGCCTCGCCACAAAGCCAAATCGTCCCCAGCCGCGAGACCGTCGAAACGACCTTCCAGAAACTCCACGATCAATACCCCAACCACGACATCCCCCGCCCCGCGCACTGGGGCGGATTCCGCATCGCCCCCACCTCCTTCGAATTCTGGCAAGGCCGCCCCAACCGCCTCCACGACCGCCTCCTCTACACCCGCACCGCAACCGGCTGGACCCTCCACCGCCTCGCCCCCTGACCCCCGCCACTCGACGCGGGATTTGACCCTGACGTACACTTCGTGTATTCGTATACGTCATGCAGACAAAGCTTACACTCCGCCTCGATAAACGCTTAATCGAGCGCGCGAAAAAGGAGGCCGGGAAACGCGAGAAATCCGTCTCGCAAATGGTGGCCGAATTCTTCGGTTCGCTGGAGCCGGGCTCGGACAAGAAACTATCCCGCCTTCCTCCCCGCACAGCCTCTCTGCTCGGTGTCTTGCGCGGAAAACAGGTGACAGAGATGGACTACAAGCGGCACCTCGTGAAAAAGCACCTATGAGGGTCTTGGTAGATACCAACGTCGTCCTTGATGTCCTGCTCGATCGCCGCCCGCACGCGCTGGATTCCGCCCGCATTTTTAGCCTCGTAGAAGAAGGGCAGTTGCAAGGATTCCTGTGCGCAACGACAATCACCACAATTGATTACCTTCTCCGCCAATCCCTCAGCCGTGGTGATTCGCAACGGCATCTAACCCAACTCCTCCAAATGTTCGATGTGGCTGCAGTCAACCGTCCGGTAATTGAAGGCGCAATGCGCAGCCGCATTATGGATTTCGAAGACGCCGTTCTGGAGCAGGCTGCCCTGCTGGTGGGCGCGGAGGTAATCATTACTCGAAACACAAAAGATTTTGCGCGTGGGACCTTGAAAACTCTGGATCCGCGCCAATATCTCGCCCAGCTCGGCGAATAAACACCGCCCCCTCCGCCGCGGGCGGCGACCGACTTTTTCATTTTTCTACTTGATTCGGGTCCGGCGTCGCGTATGTTAGTGAGTAATCACTCACTTCTGGAACCGCGAAATGAACACTCGATCAAAACCGATGCCTGCCAATGAACGGCGCAGCGCCACTGTCGAAGCCGTCGTCGCACTGGCGGCGGACCAAAATCCGGGCGACATCACCACCACGGCGATTGCGCAGCAGATGGGAGTCTCGCAGGCGGCTCTGTTCCGGCATTTCCCCACCAAAGAAGACATTCTGGAAAGCGTTATGACGTGGGTCGCCGAACGCCTCCTCTCCCGCGTGGACGCGGCTGCCGCGCGCGCCAGCTCCCCCCTCGCCGCGCTTGAAGCAGTCTTTACAACGCACATCGAGTTCATCGCAAAGCACCCGGGCGTCCCCAAAATCCTTTTCGCGGAAATACAGCGCCCGAACAACAGCCTCGCCAAGCGTGCGGTTCACACGCTGCTGAACCGGTATTCGACGCGGCTCCAAAAACTCTTTACCGACGGCAAAGCTGAGGGCGAGCTGGACCCCGACCTCGACATCAACGCCGCCACGATCCTTTTCATCGGCACCATTCAAGGCCTCGTTGTCCGCTCTATGTTGAGCGGGCGCGTCGCGCAAATCCGCCGCGATGCGCCGGGCGCATTTGCCATCTATCGGCGCGGAATCGTGAGGAGCTCATAAAATGAAAAAGATCAGCACACGTACACTCAGCGTATTCGCCTTCGTCATTCCCCTCCTCGCGCTGCTCCTCTACGTCGCCGTCCGGTCAGGTCCGCTCGCGCCGATCGCCGTCACACTCGAAACCGTCACCGCGCGCTCCGTCGCCCCCGCCCTCTTCGGCATCGGAACAGTCGAAGCGCGCTACACCTATAAAATCGGACCCACCTATGCGGGGCGCGTAGCGAGTGTGAACGTCCACGTCGGCGACCGCGTCGAAGCGGGTCAGTTGCTCGGCAGCATGGATCCGGTGGATCTCGACGCGCGCATCGCGGCGCAGGAGGCCGCCATCAACAGCGGCGAGGCCGCCGTCCAACAGGCCGTGGCGAAGCAGGACTTTGCTCGCGCCCAGGCGCGCCGCTATGAGAATCTGCTCACCACAAAAAGCGTCAGCGCGGAAGATGCCGATCTCAAAAAACAGGAGGCGCTCGTCGCCGATGCATCGCTTCAAGCCGCGCGCGATAACGTGGTTCGCCAGCGCGCCGACCTCGATGCGCTTCGTGCACAGCGCGAACAACTCAACCTCGTTGCGCCCGTTGCAGGCCTCGTCGTCGCGCGCGATGCAGACCCCGGGAGCACCGTCGTCGCAGGCCAGGCCGCCATTGAAGTGGTGGATACGAACAATCTCTGGATTAATACCCGCTTCGATCAAATCACCGCCGAAGGACTCATCGCAAATCTCCCGGCACACATCACCCTCCGCTCGCGCCGCGCGCAACCGATCGCCGGACACGTCCTCCGCGTGGAACCGCGCGCGGATGCAATCACGGAAGAACTGCTCGCCAAAATCTCGTTCGACGCTCTGCCCGACCCCCTCCCCCCCCTCGGCGAACTCGCCGAAGTCACCGTGCAACTTCCCGAACTGCCGCCCAAACCGACCATCCCCAACGCCGCCATTCATGCGGTGAATGGAAAACGCGGCGTCTGGACACTCAACGAGGGGCGTCTGCAATTTGCGCACGTTTCACTGGGACAAAGCGATCTCGATGGGCACGTTCAAATTGAAGAAGGCCTCAGTGAAGGCGCGCAGATTGTCGTGCATTCCGAAAAGAATCTGAGCGAACGCAGCCGCATCCGCATCGTGGAACAAATCCCGGGAGCAGGTCCATGATCAGCCTCGCCGGACGCGACATCCTGCACGCGTGGGGCAAGTTCGTCTTCACCGGAATCGGGCTCGGCCTCCTCATCGGCGTCACCCTCACGATGGCGGGCGTCTATCGCGGCATGGTGGACGACGGCAAGGTGCTCATTGACGGCAGCGGTGCCGATCTCTGGGTCGTGCAGAAAGATACGCTCGGCCCTTACGCAGAATCCTCCAGCATCCCCGACGATCTCTGGCGCAGCATCAACACCGTGCCCGATGTTGCGGAAGCTGCGAATGTCACCTATCTCACCATGCAAGTCGGAAAAGGCGAGGACGATGTCCGCGCGATGGTCGTCGGCGTCGCCCCGGGCCAACCCGGCACCGCAGGCTGGCCGCTGAACCTCATCGCCGGCCGCCACATCACGCGCAGCCACTATGAAGCGGTCGCCGATCGGGCAAGCGGATTCAAACTCGGCGACACCATCAAAATCCGTCGCAACCACTACACCGTCGTCGGACTCACTCGCCGCATGGTTTCTTCCAGTGGCGACCCGATGATCTTCATTCCACTCAAGGACGCACAGGAAGCGCAATTCCTGAAAGATAACGACGCCATTCTCATGCAGCGCCGCCGCACCTCGGAGAACCCCGCCTTCAATCGCCCATCCGTCCCCGGCCTGCTGGACGCCACCATCGCGTCACAGACCGACAATCACTCCGTGAATGCGATTCTCGTGCGCCTCCGCGCGGGAGCGTCGCCCAACGATCTCGCGCAACTCATCGCGCGCTGGAAGCGATTCACCGTCTATGACCGGGCGCAGATGGAATCCATCCTCGTCGGCAAACTCATCGCGACGTCCGCGCGGCAGATCGGCATGTTCCTCGTCATCCTTGCGATGGTCAGCGCGGCAATTGTCGCGTTCATCATCTACACGCTCACGATGGATAAAATTCGCGAAATCGCCGTCCTCAAACTCATCGGCACCCGCAACCGCACCATTGCCGGCATGATCTTACAGCAGGCGCTTGTCCTCGGCGGCATCGGCTTCGCCGTCGGCAAAGTCAGCGCGACCTACGCCGCTCCGATCTTTCCGAAATATGTCCTCCTCGTGCCCGTTGATTCCGTTATCGGCCTCTTCGCGGTCATGATCATTTGCTCGCTCGCCAGCATCGTTGCGATTCGCATCGCGCTCAAAGTGGATCCCGCCGAGGCAATTGGAGGCTGAGATGGCAGGCAAGGGCATACTCATTGAAGGACTCAGCAAGCAGTACGGCGAAGGCGATACCGCCGTCCTCGCACTGAAAAACGCAACAATGCGCATTGCGCCGGGCGAAGTCGTAGGCCTCATCGGCCCGTCCGGCTCCGGCAAAAGTACGCTCCTCAAGTGCCTCGGCGCGGTGATTGACCCCACATCGGGCCGCATGGCGCTCGGCGATGACGTGATTTTTGACAACGGCTGGAAAGTCCGCGACCGCCGCGCACTGCGCCGTGACAAAATTGGATTCGTCTTCCAGGCGCCCTATCTCATTCCCTTTCTCAACGTCACCGACAACGTGGCGCTGCTCCCGATGCTTGCAGGTGTACCGGACGACGAAGCCCGCGCGCGCGCGCTCCAACTCCTCACGGCCCTCGATGTGCAGCACCGCGCCCACGCGATGCCGTCACAACTCTCCGGCGGCGAACAGCAGCGCGTCGCCATCGCGCGCGGACTGGTGAATCAACCACCCGTCATCCTCGCCGACGAGCCCACTGCACCGCTCGATTCCGAACGCGCGATGGGCGCGATTCGGCTTCTGAACGAGATTGCAAAGCGCTTCGACACTGCGGTAATCGTTGTCACACACGACGAAAAAATCATTCCGACCTTCAAACGTATTTATCACATCCGCGACGGCGTCACGCACGAAGAGGCGGGCGAAGGGCGCGGGTTCGACTGAAAGGAGCACGGCCATGAACTCAGATGCAGGCAGACAGAAATCCGCACGGTTTCACCCGCTCACCATCGGCATCCACTGGTTGACACTTCTTCTATTGATCGCCGTGTACGCCCTGATTGAACTGCGTGAATTTTTCCCGAAAGGGAGCGTCATGCGCGAAGGGATGAAAACGTGGCACTTCATGCTCGGCGTAGTCGTGTTCACCCTGGTCATTGTGCGCATCATCGTGCGCCTCCTCTTCCCTGCGCCGCCGATTGATCCGCCCACACCGTGGTGGCAGAAAATGCTTTCAGGCGGCATGAACCTCGCGCTCTACGCCTATCTACTTGCGACGCCGGTTCTCGGATGGCTCACCCTGAACGCGAAAGGAAAGGCCGCGCCATTTTTCGGCCTTGAACTGCCCACCCTCCTCGCACCGGATAAACCCCTCGCAAAATCCCTCGAATCAATCCACGAGACCATGGGCTACATCGGCCTCGCGCTCATCGCCCTCCACACCATCGCTGCGCTCTTCCATCACTACGCCCTCCGCGACAACGCCCTTCAGCGAATGCTCCGAACAGCCTAGCCCACAATCAGATCCGATTGCGAAAAAGAAACCGCCCTCAACGAAGGCGGTCTTTGTTCTCGGAAACGCAATTTGGCGCGCTGTAGTACTGTGAGGCGAAATGGCCATTCCTACCCACCCCATCCACTCTTCCATCCGTCCCATCCGTCCCATTCGTCCCATTTGTCCCACCCCTCCCCATCAACCATCAAACTACTCGTACGGCGTAGCCCCGACCTTTTCGAGTCGGGGCGAAGGCGGGAGAGGTCGCCCTACCAAGATGCGATTTTTTCGCTCTCAGCAAGAGCGACTGGAGCAGACCTCACAGAGCCTCACTGAAGGACCACGCTGAGGACAACGCTCATCCACGACCAACGATACGCCTGGGCGGTGGATGCGAAAAGGAGGGGAAAAGTGGAGCGGGCGGCGGGAATCGAACCCGCCTGGCCAGCTTGGAAGGCTGGAACATTACCACTATGCTACGCCCGCTCTAGAAGCACTACTGACAATAAAGAATGTGCGCGCTGAGTCAAGCAGCAGACGCGGCCATTCGCAGATCCGCAATCCTACGGACTGCGCAATGCCACGCGCTCCACCAGCCGCTCAAAGGCCGGATCGCCGCGAAGAGAGGCCAGGTCGTCGTCTTTCCGCATCAAGTCACTGCTGCCAAATCCCAACTCAACCGCACGCTCCAAGGCAGAGAGCGCCAATTCGCGTTCGCCAAGCAAGGCGTGGCTGCAACCGAGATTATACCAGTGATGCGGCACACGCGGTTGAAGGTGCGTCAGTTGCAGGTCAACGCTCAGTCCGTCCTGATAGCGACCCATCTTCGTGTAGAGCATGCCCAGAATATCGAGTACCGGTTCGTAATCCGGAAGGCGCTTGCGAATTCCTTCAAGAAATTCCAACTCGATCCGTTGGGGGCGTGAAAGCGACTTTGCCCGGCGCTGACTCATAGCGGGCGAACTCAGGTCCGCTGCTCAATCGGCACGTAGCGCAATTGCGTCGGCCCGCAATAGGCCTGGCGGGGACGCCCGATCTTCTGATTCGGGTCATTGTGCATTTCGTACCACTGCGCGATCCAGCCCGGCAGACGGCCGATCGTGAACAGCATCGTGAACATGTTGGTCGGGAATCCCATCGCGCGATAGGTGATGCCCGTGTAGAAGTCCACGTTCGGATACAGCTTGCGCTTGATGAAATATTCATCGCTGAGCGCGCGCTCTTCGAGCTTCATCGCAATGTCGAGCAGCGGGTCGTGAATGCCGAGTTTCTCCAGCACACCCGTGCAAACCTTCTTGGCAATTTTTGCGCGCGGGTCATAGCTCTTATACACGCGATGCCCGAAGCCGAAGAGGCGGAATGAATCATTCGGATCCTTTGCGCGCTCGACCATCTTGTCCACATCGCCGCCGTGCGCGTGAATGGCCTCCAGCATCTCCATCACTTCCTGATTGGCGCCGCCGTGAAGCGGGCCGGAGAGAGCGCTGATGCCTGCCGAAATCGAGGCGTACAGATTGGCGCCCGTGCTGCCCACCATGCGAACAACAGACGTCGAGGCGTTTTGCTCGTGATCAGCGTGGAGAATCAACAACTGATTCATCGCCTTCACCAGCACCGGGTCAACCTTGTAGTCGGCAACCGGCGATGCGAACAGCATGTTCAGCAGGTTTTCGCAATACGTCAGTCTGCTGCTCGGATACACAAACGGCTCGCCCACCGACTTCTTGTACGAGAAGGCGGCCATCGTCCGGATCTTGGAAATCAGGCGCGTCGCTGCGAGGCTCTTTTCCTCCTCGTGATCTTCGATCTCAGGATAAAAACTCGAGAGCGAAACGACCATCGCCGCCGCAATCGCCATCGGGTGCGCCCCGTCGGGATAGTTGCGGAAGAAGCCCTGCATATCTTCATGCAGCAGCGAGTGCTGATTCAACAGCCGCGCGTAGCGCTGGCGCTCCGCTTTGGTCGGCAGACGCCCGTGAATCAACAAATAGGCAACTTCAACAAATTCGCAATTTTCTGCGAGGTCCAGAATGTCATAACCGCGATAGCGCAGAATCCCTTTTTCGCCATCGAGAAACGTGATGGCGCTTTCGCAGGAACCCGTGTTGACGAATCCCGGATCATACGTGATCAGACCGGTATCCGCGCGCAGCTTGCGAATATCAAGTGCGCGCTCTTTCTCGGTCCCTTCGTAGATCGGATACGAAAACTTCTGGTCGCCGATTACCAGCTCGGCTGTCGCCACCTTGTTGTTTTCCAGCATTCTGGATTCCCGAACGTATTATGCCTTTTGAATTTTGCCCGCTTTGATGCACGCCGTGCAAACCTGCACGGTGCGCGTTGCACCTGCGATGCGCACGCGTACGCGCTGCACGTTAGGCAAAAAGCGACGACGCGTCACGCCGGTCGTGTGCAAACCGATGCCGCCCTTTTTCTTCGGCAAACCGTGCCGAATAATGCGATTACCGGTCACGGAACCCTTACTGCAAACAGAACATACCTTCGCCATCTCAAATCTCCCTAGAACAGTTGGTTGAAAGTAAGGGAGCCGCACGCATACCGCAAGCCCAATCCCCCATTTCTCCTCATTTTTCCGCAGGGCGGAAATCCTGCAGAATGAGGTCCAAAGAAACCCTGCCACCATAGCGGTTTTCTTTGATTTGAAACGCAATATCAATCGGCCCGTCGGGCACTTCGCGCCCGCCCATATCCCAGCCCATCGCAGCAAACTGCTGTGCGCCAGAGGATACAACCAGCTTCAAATGCTTGTCTTTTAAGATGCGTGGCGGCCCCACAACTCGAACACCCAAAGCGGCCCAAACCGGCGTCGGATTCCCCATTCCAAACGGTCTCATGCTTTCCTGTGCCGCAAAAAACGCCGCATCCACTTCATCCAGGGAAACAACGCCGTCTATCCGGAGGGAGGGCCGCAAATCCCGATGTCCAAGCGCGGCGGCGGCCACGCGATTGAAGGCTTCTGCAAACGGCTCAAGCTGGCCCGGCTTCAACTCCAACCCGGCCGCCATTGCGTGTCCCCCGAACTTTGAGAGGTGTTTCGCACACGCGCGCAAGCCCGCCACAATATCGAATTCGCCGATGCTCCGACAGGAACCGCGCCCACCGTCTTCATCCTTGGCAATCACGATAACGGGACGGGAAAAATGCTGCACCAGCCGGGAGGCCACAATTCCAATAACGCCGGGATTCCAGTCCTCACCGGCCACGACCAATCCGAAATCCCGCTCGGGATCAAAGCGCGCCTGCAAATCGTCCAACGCAGCATTGAGAATTTCCTTTTCCGCATCCTGGCGCTCGCGATTTGCAGCGTTCAAAAACTCCGCCAGCTCGCGCGCGGGTTGCTCTTCCAAACTCAGCAACAAATTCAACGCGGCCTCTGCACCACCTAGCCGCCCCGCAGCGTTCAATCGCGGCCCGATCTGAAAACCCACATGATAGGCGTGGACTTCGTCTCGCTTGATGCCCGCAACACTCATCAATTCGTTCAACCCTGCGCTCGTCGTCTTGCGAAGCCGGCTCAACCCATGCGCACTCAAGATGCGATTTTCACCAACCAGCGGAACGACATCCGCAATCGTTCCAAGCGCTACAAGATCCAGAAGCGGGCGCAAATCCAGCGATGCCTCCTCCCGCTTCGCCTCCCGACCCTGCTTCAAAATGGCGTGACACAACTTGAACGCAACCCCCACCCCGGCAAGCCGCTTGAGATCGGCATCCGCACCACGCTGCGGATTCACCACAGCAACAGCTTCCGGCAACTGCTCGCCCAATTGATGGTGATCTGTGATTATCACGTCCACCCCGCGCGACTGCGCCTCCTGCACAGCCGCGACAGAGCCCGTCCCGCAATCCACGGTGATAATCAGCGTCGGACCATGATCATCCAGACAGCGTTGCAAGGCCACGGAACTGAGCCCATATCCCTCTTCGAGGCGATGGGGAAGAAAGGGAACCACGTCCGCGCCCAAGTGGCGCAAGACTTGCACCATCAGTGCCGTGCTGGTAACGCCATCAACATCGTAATCGCCGAAAACAGCGACTCGTTCCTTCGCGTCAATCGCCCTCCAAATGCGCGCAGCCGCCGGAGCGATATCCGGCAGATGTTCCGGAGGGCGCAACTCTGTGAGCCGGGGCTTGAGAAAGCGATCTGCCTCCTCAACGCTCGCATATCCGCGCGCAACGAGCACCTCAGCGATCGGCCGAGGAAGAGATAGCGCATCCGCCAGCATGCGGGCACTCGCGCGGTCCACAGCGGCTTCAAACCGCCAGACCATGCCCGCAGCGTCCGGCATCGGATTTACTTCTTCGCTCCAGCGTCAGCTTTGAGCTTGCCCGACCAGATCATCGCGATCGGCGTAGCAATCGCGATACTGGAGTACACGCCCGCCACCATACCGATGAAGAGCAGCATCGCGAGTTCATAGATCGCGCCACCGCCAAACACGAGCAATGCCGCAACGGTGAAGAGCGTCGTGGCCGCCGTCAGCACCGTACGCGAAAGCGTCTGATTGATCGCCGCATTCGCAATGTCGCGGAATGACCGCCCCGGATTGAGCTTCAAGTTCTCGCGGATACGGTCAAAGATGACGATCGTATCGTTCACCGAATACCCGATGATCGTCAGTACCGCTGCAATCATGGTCAGGCTCAATTGCCCGCCCAACGCGCAGAATACCCCGACCGCGATCAGCACATCGTGCAGCAACGCAACAACCGCGCCCACGGCATACGGAAATTCGAAACGAATCGAGACGTAAATGATCATGCCCACCAGCGCCAACACCGTCGCCATGATTGCCTTGCGCTGCAGTTCCTGACCAATCTGCGGCCCAACGCTGTCTTCCTTGAGCACGCGATAGCCCTGATCCGCAAACTGGGTAACGATCAGCTCAGCAGCGGCCTTGCCCGAATCGTAGTCCGTCTTCACTTCGAGATATTCATGGACCACATCCTGCCCTTCAACCGCAGCCGCCTTTTGATACTGCAAGCCCGCCGTCAGACCGCTCGCACCCAAGGCCGCGCGCACGTCTTCCATGGGAACTTTCTGATCAAACTGGAGCGTAATGGCCGCACCGCCGAGGAAATCCACACCGAAGTTGGAGCGCCCGTTTTTCACAAAAAGCGCCCAGGAGGCGAGGATCACAATCACCGAAAACGTGATGCAATACTTTGCCAATCCGACAAAATCAATTTTCGTATCGCCGAAGAACTGCAGCATCTTCAACTGCTGAATGTTCGTGCGCGCGGCCAACTGGTCAAAAATCATGCGCGTGACCACCAACGCCGTGTACATGCTGACGATCAAGCCCGCGCTCAGCATCACCGCAAACCCGCGAATCGGCCCGGTGCCCTGCCAGAACAAAATCACCGCCGCAAGCAACGTCGTGATGTTCGAGTCAAAAATTGCGCTGAACGCCTTGTTGTAGCCCGCGTCCACAATGAACTTGAAGCGCTTGCCGGCCTTCTGCTCCTCGCGCATGCGTTCATAAATCAGCACGTTCGCGTCCACCGCCATACCGATGGTCAGCGCGAGGCCCGCGATGCCCGGCAGCGTCAGCGTCGGCAATGAAATGCCGCTCGCAGCGCCGCTGCTGGCCAGAAGACTCAAGAACCCGCCGGTGATAATCAGGCCCACCGGCAACAGGATAAGATTCATCACCAGCGCAATATTTGCGACCACACCGGCCAGCATGTAGTACACCAGCATGAACGCCATCACGACGCCGCAGCCGATAAACACGGCCTTCTTGCCCGAGTTCACGGAATCGCGACCGAGCGTCGGATCCACCGTGCGCTCTTCCAACAGCTTCACCGGAGCCGGCAGCGCGCCCGCGCGCAGCACCAACGCCAGGTCCTGCGCCTCACGTAGCGAGAAGTTTCCTTCAATCTGTGCGGAACCGCCGAGAATGGCGCTGTTGATGTTCGGCGCGGAATACAACACGCCGTCCAGCACGATGCCCAACTGGCGGCGGCGATTGCCGGGATTCTTCGCACCTCCCGGTGCGTAATCCCCGGTCAGCGTCGCAAAGCGTTTCGAGCCCTTGCTGTCAAAGCGCATCGTCACAACCGGGCGCTGAACCATGTCATAATCCACACCCGCACTCGAAATGCTCTCTCCCTTGAGGTCCGCGCGACGGTTAACAAATGCCGGACGGAAGAAGTCCTGCTCGCTGCGGCGCACGCGCTCCATCAGCAGTTCATACCCCGCAGGGGCATGGAACGCCGCCGCGCGCTTGCGAATCTCCTCCTCAGAGACCCCCGCCGGATCGCGCGATTTATCGCGTTTGTAGTACTGGACTCCGCCGCCTTCATTGACGGAAACAATGCGATACCCTTCCGGCGCGAGTCCTTTGCTCAACAACTCGTCCACCAGCCGTTCGTTGTCCGGATGCACCATCCGGAATTCGAGATAAGCGGCGCTCTGGATGTTCTTGATCGCGCGCTCGCGGTCTTCTGTTTTCAGGCCCGGGATTTCGACGATGATTCGGTTGCCCGGCTCGCCGTAGATCACCGGCTCGGCCACACCCATCGCATCCACGCGATTGCGGATGACCTCCATCGCGCGCGACTGCGCATCGCGCGCCGCGTCAGAATCCATCTCCGACAAATCCACCTGAAGCACAAAGCGCGTACCGCCCTGCAAATCGAGGCCCAGCTTCACCTTCTCCTTCAGCGGCAGCACGATCGCGAGCGACCACGCGGTGAGTCCGATGAAGATCAACCATTTCCAGAGGGATTTCTTGTCCATGCTCAGTCCTGTCTACGAATGTATTTCTGACGGTCTCTAAAAACTTTCGCGGTATCGCGCGATTACGACGCAGACGCCTGATCCACGTCCGCAGGCAACTCGCCTTTCTCCAACACCTGGCTGATCGCACCGCGTGCCACTTCAACCTTCACCTTGTCGGCAACTTTGATCACGCAGGTCTTTTCCTTCGCATTGGCGACAATGCCAATCATACCGCCGCAGAACAACACGCGGTCGCCCGTCTTGATTTTAGCGAGCAACTCCTGCCGCTCCTTTTCGCGCCGACGCTGCGGACGGATCAGCATCATGTAGAACAACACCAACATGATCGCCAGCCAGCCAAACATGAACATCGGCGACTGTTGACCCTCTGCACCGCCACCCGCAGGCGGCGCCATTGCAATAATCGTCATCAACGAATGCATCATCTCTACTCCTTCACGGACCCCGCAGGGCCGACTCGGCTTCGCGCGCGTGAAACTCTGCCCGCAATTCGGCAAACGCTCCCGACGCAATCGCCTCACGTATTTCTTTCAACAACTCCAAATGGCGATACAAGTTGTGAATCGTCAACAACCGCATCCCTAAAATTTCATCCACATTCAGCAAATGCCGAATATACGAGCGGCTGAAGTTCTGGCAGGCATAACACCCGCACCCCTCTTCAACCGGCCCCAACGCTTTCTTGTGCTCCGCATTGCGCAGCGAATAGCGGCCTCGCCGCGTCACCGCCGTCCCGTTCCGCGCCACCCGCGTCGGCAACACGCAATCGAACATATCCACGCCCCGCGCGATGGATTCCACCATCTGCCCGAGACCACCCACCCCCATCAGATAGCGCGGCTTCTCTGCCGGCAACCCGACGATCCCCATTTCCACACCGGGAATGATCAACTCGTTCGGCTCGCCTACGCTGACCCCGCCGATGGCATAGCCATCAAACCCCATCGCGACAAGCTCCCGAGCGCAGCGTTCCCGCAACTCGGGATACACACCGCCCTGCACAATACCGAAAACCAACTGACCGTCAGCTCGCGGCTGCTCTGCACAAGAAGTCGCCCAAGTTAGGGTCCGCTCCACCGCTTGACAAGCGTATTCGGGATCGCACGGATACGGCGGACACTCATCAAAAACCATCGCAATGTCGGACCCGAGCGTCCGCTGAATCGCCATCGCCTCCACCGGCCCCAAGAAGTGCTTCGTCCCGTCATTGTGCGACCGGAACTCCACCCCGCGCTCCGTCACCTTCCGCAACCGCGTGAGACTGAACACCTGAAACCCGCCGCTATCCGTCAGAATCGCGCGATCCCACCCCATAAACGCATGAAGCCCGCCCGCATTCTCGATCACTTCCATCCCCGGCCGATCATTCAGGTGATAAGTATTGCCCAGCAAAATCTGGCAATCCATCTCCCTCAACTCCGCCGGTGACATCGCCTTCACCGTCCCCTGCGTACCCACCGGCATAAATACCGGAGTATCCACCACCCCATGCGCCGTCTGCAACCGGCCGCGCCGCGCCTGCGACGACGAATCCGTCGCCAAAACTTCAAATGTCCCGGGCTTCTTCATGGGTAAAAAGAGCGACTACAATAAAGCAGCCGCCCCCGCGCCGCAACGCAGAACGAAGTAGATCACCCCCAAAATTCCGACTGCTCTCGCTGCACACCGGAACGCCGATCTCCCGATCGGCACCCCACAGCCGCACGCACCGGAACGCCGATCTCCCGATCGGCATCCTATAGCCGCGCACACCGGAACGCCGATCTCCCGATCGGCATCCCATAGCCGCACACCGGAACGCCGATCTCCTGATCGGCATCCCATAGCCACGCACCGGAACGCCGATCTCCCGATCGGCACCCCACAGCCGCACGCACCGGAACGCCGATCTCCCGATCGGCACCCCATGGCCGCGCACACCGGAACGCCGATCTCCCGATCGGCATCCTATAGCCGCGCACACCGGAACGCCGATCTCCCGATCGGCATCCCAT
>JBDHQM010000007.1:0-88389 GCA_039807095.1 Kiritimatiellia bacterium | reverse complement strand
ATAAACAAAGGGCCAAACGACTCTCGCCCCCTCAAAAATAGTCGTTTTTGACCGCGAATAGCGAAGAGCGGGGTAAGCCGCTCAACTTCCAATCCTTGGAAGTCGTGCGAGTGCGAAGTTCCAAGGATTGGAAGTCTTCAGCGCGCGAGTTGGTTGAGCGATAGAATCGGCTGGAGAATGGCCAGCGCGACGATCAGCACCACAACACCTACGGCGATGATGAGAATTGGCTCGACCAGGCGGATAAACCGCTGGAGCAGCGTCTCCCACTGCTCTTGGTATCTACGCGCGGCTTGATCAAGAAGGCCCGTCAAATCGCCACTGGCTTCGCCTGCGCGATACCACGCGGGGAGGCTATTTCCAATCCACGGGCTCTCAGCTAGAACTTCCGGAACGGAGCGCCCCTGCCGAACCGATTCACTGCCGCGCTGCATTTCCGCTGCAAGCCAGTCACTTCCAGTCGCACGTGCGGCCAGAGGAAGTGCGTCCACCAGTGCCACGCCGCCACGCAACAGCATCACCAACGTCCGCACAAACCGGATTGTAACTACCAGTCTATAACCTTGGCCAATCAATGGCAGGCGGCGAAAATGGCGTTCCCAGTGCGCGCGGCGCGCAGAACGCTTGAAGCGATAGAACACCCCAAACACGGCGAGCGCGAAGGCTACAAGCGCGAGAATTGCGGGCACCCGCCCGGCACCGCCGAACCAGATAAGAATTTTTGTAGTCGCAGGAAGCGCAACACCGGATTCAGCAAACAGACCGGCAAGCCGTGGCAGAATGGCAGTGATCATGATGATGCCGACCACCAAGGCGAGCGCAACTACGAGGAGCGGATAGAGCAATGCGGAGAGGATGCCCGACCGAAGGCGTGTTTCCTCCTCCAAATAACTCGCCATTTGATCGAGCATCTCACCAAGTTTTCCGGTTCGTTGTCCGCCCTGCAAAAGCGCCACCTCAAATGTGCTGATCTCCGGCATTACCCCCGGCATGGCGACGGCAAAGCTCTCTCCTTCGCGAACGCGGTCGCGAAGGCCCGCCAGAATTCTGCCTGCACGAGAATCGGGATGTGCATCCATCAAGAGGTCCAGAGCGGCGACTACCGGAACACCCGCGCGCAACAGAGCGCCGATTTCACGATAGAGCGCCGCCCGTTTCTCGGCGGTAAAGCGGCCCCGATCCGCTGCGGCGCGGGCTGAAGACGTCGCGAGGTCCTCGGTCAGAATCCCGCGCGCGGCCAGTTTCTCGCGCGCATCTTTCGCGTGCAGGGCTTCGACCATTCCGCGCGCACGCACGCCGGATTTATCGTAGCCGCGATACAGAAATGTTTTCATGGCCCTGCCGCTTGCGATCCAACGCCAATGACTCGCATCACCTCTTCCAACGAGGTCACGCCCTTGCGCACTTTGTCGAGGGCATCATCCAATAGTGTGGCGGATTTCAGTTCGCGCACGCGATTGCGCAGCGCAGACCCGTCGGAACCTGCGCGCAATGCGTGTTCCCAGTCCGGCCCGAAATGGAGCCATTCATAAACGCCCGTTCGCTCGCGATAACCACCTGTACAATCGTCGCAGCCAGCGGGGCGCCAAATTATTTTTCCTTCCAGCGCGGAGCTGCGTTCGCCCAGTGTTCGGAGTTCCTCACGCGTCGGAATGGATGCCCTTCTGCACTGAGGACAAAGCTGCCGGATGAGGCGCTGCGCAAGGCAGCCGCGCAGCGCCGAGGCCAGTAGATACGCAGGAACACCCATATCAACCAGGCGAACAACGGCGGAGAGCGCATCGTTTGTATGCAGCGTACTGAAAACAAGGTGGCCCGTTAGCGATGCGCGAATGGCAATTTCGGCCGTTTCTGCATCGCGAATTTCTCCGACAAGAATGACATCGGGATCCTGGCGCAAAATATGGCGCAGTCCTTGTGCAAATGTGAGACCGATTTTCGGCTTAACTTGAATCTGCGCAATGCCAGGGAGCTGATATTCAATCGGATCCTCAATCGTCATCACATTCAGATGCTGCGTATCCAGTCCCTGAAGGGCCGCGTATAGCGTGGTGGTTTTCCCGCTTCCCGTCGGCCCGGTGACAAGAACAACTCCGTTCGGCTCTGCCAAGACCCGGCGAAAATCGGTTTCGAGCGCCTCCGGCATCCCGAGCCCGCTCAACGGGCGAACAAGGCTTTCCTGATTGAGCAGTCGCAGTACAACGCGCTCACCTTCCGCCACGGGCACAGTGGAAACACGGATATCAAATTCTCGCGCGCCGATTCGCACCTTGGCCATGCCGTCTTGCGGAAGGCGCCGCTCTGCGATATCGAGGCGCGCCATTACCTTGAGACGCGAGATCAGCGCCAGCTCAATAGATTTCGGTGGCGGTGGCTGCGCATAGAGAAATCCATCCACACGAAAGCGCACCTGAAGCGTTGATTCAAACGGCTCAACATGAATATCTGAGGCCCGCCGTCGCACGGCATCGAGGAGCATTCCACTGACGTATTGCGCAACTGGAGCCTCGTCGCCCGCTCGGAGTAGATCTTCCGTGCGAGAGGCAGTCTCTGCTTCCTCGGCGCGCTCCCCCGACAGTTCTGCCGTCCAGGCGGGTGCCTGCCGTTGGGAGTAGCAGCTATCAATGGCGCGGCGCAACTCCTCGGGCGATGTCAGCAAGGGATAAAGATCGCGGCCAAGAAGCAACGAGAGCTCATCAAGCCGCGAGATTGCGTCAGGATTTGACGTAAGCGCGAAGAAAGCGCCTTCGCGTTCGATCGGAAGAATCGAATGAGCGCGCGCCCAATCTACCGGCAGTTTCTCGATCAAGCGCGGTTGAAGCCAGGCGGGATTAAATTCCGCCACAAAGGGCAATCCGTATAAGCCAGAGAGCGCTTCAAGAATGCGGACAGGCGCAACCACGCCCTTCCTCGTCAGCCATTCAGCGAGCGCCGACGGAGCAGGCTGTTCGCCCAGCTCTCGCCGGGCCTGCTCAATATCTCCCGGGGTGCAGAGGCTTTGATCCAGAAGTAGTTGCTCGAACTTCACCGGACTACCTCCGGGGCACGGGTGCATTCAATTCCAGAGCCCCAGACCCGAGCTGCGTTTGTGTTTGCAGCTTCTCCATCATCGCCTGCGCAGCCTTCATATCCGTCACAATATGCGGCGTCACAAAAATCAGCAGATTCGTGCGCTGTTTCTGCTCACGCTTACTGCGGAAAAAGAATCCAATCAGTGGAATGTCGCCCAACAGCGGCACCTTTTCGACAACGTGAATGGTATCCTCGCGAATAAGGCCACTGATCACGACCGTGGCCTGATCCGGCACGGTGATTGTTGTACTGACTTCGCGTTTTGCGATGGTCGGCGCAAACTGCGTTCCACTGGGGCCTTCATCGGTGATGGCCTCAATGCTGGGATTCAAGTTGAGTGTGACATCGCCGTTGGGGTTCACGTGCGGCGTTACTTTCAATTTGATGCCGACATCGAGGCGATCAATGTTCTGAATGACATCCCGCGCCGTGCCGGATCCGCCTTCAATCGTGGACCGCAAAACCGGAATATTGTCCACTACACTCACGACAGCCTCTGCATTGTTCTGCGCCCAAAGAGGAACGTTCGAGAGAATTTTGACGTCGCGATTCTGCGCGAGCGCTTCCACCAGGATTGGAAGGTTCGGGAGCACCTTGCCCGAAACGGGATCCGTGTACTGGCCATGCGCAACGCCAAAGGCAAAACCCTGTGGGAACGCACCCGATTCAATAAAACTGGCGAGTGTGTCCGTGGGTCCGGGCCGGCTTGTTCCAATAACCGTCGTGGACCCATCTTTGGGCTGATCCACCGTTTGTAGACGAACTCCGAGGTTCAGATTCCGGCCCACCGCGACCTCGGCTAAAAGAACCTCAACCATCACCTGCTGCGGGATTTGATCAAGCTGCTCCACAAGTTTGCGGAGATATTCGAAGTCCTGCTGCGACGCGTCCACAATCAGCGCGTTGTTCGCAGTATTGTGTTCAATTGCGATCGGCGAGCGCTTCTCTTTATCGGCTTTGCTTAAAAGAGCATTCAGGCTCTTGGCCGCCTCTTCCGCTGATAAATAGCGGAGAAAAATCGCATTGAGGCGACCGTATCCCGACGGCGCCTCGACATCCATGCGGGCAATGATCTCGCGCATTTCGTTGAGCTGAACCGGCGTGCCGACAAGAATAATGCTGTTGGCGCTGGGAGACGGGACCACAACAACGTCAGAGGGAAGCGAGGACATCCCCTCTCCAACCTGCTGGAGATGGCGCGCAACTTTATCGCCCGACGTCTCCGATCCGCGCATTGCGGCGACAAGCTGGCGCGATAATTCTTCAGGCGACGCGTGTTTGAGGGCGATAACTTCGACCACGCGCGCGGCACCGGGCTTATCCAGCTCAGCAATGATGCGTTCGATGTTACGCACACTCTCTGCCGTATCTGTGACAATCAAGTGGTTGGTCGGCGGAAACGCTGCAAGCGCACCGGCCTTACCGCCGCGCACGAGAGGCTCCAGAAGCCGCTTGAGTTCCGCGACATTCACGTGCGTCACATGAATCAGGCGCGTGACTAAGCCCAAGGATTCCTCCGCAGTGGTTTCCGCAGTGACAACCGCAGCGCCCGTTACCGCGCGTTCCGGCAGAAGCACCACCTGACTCACCCCACCCTGTTCCACCACTGTAATTCCACGCGATTCGAGAATAGACAGCAGTAAGGGATAGGCTTCTTTCACTGGAATACGTTGCGGCGTGACAACCGTCACACGGCCGGTGATTTCATCCCCGACCACAAAACGACGACCTGTCATCTCGCCGACGAGCTTGATCAGAACGGGGATTTCAACTTGGTCGAAGTTGAAATTAACAGACCCTTCTACAGGCCCAGCAGCCCGTGCGCCGGGCAAGGGGCTCAGCGCGAGCGCAATGATCAAGAGCCAGTGAAAGAATTTATTCACTTAACAATTCCGCGTTCTGACGAACGGATGAATTGCAGCAGATGCCGCACTTCATCCGTCTGCGCCACTTCCACTTCAATTCGCGCCAGCGCGTCGCGTGTTCCCAGCTCACTCCGATACAGCAGGCGATGCGCTTGCTTCAATGCCTTCTGCGATTCCTCGGGCACGCCCGCACGCGAAAGGCCCACCGAATTAAGACCCGGAACACGAATCGGGTTGCCGTCCGCCATCACAAATGGCGGCACGTCCTGAACCACCTTCGTACATCCGCCGATGATGCAATTCCTACCAAGACGCGCAAATTGGTGAACGGCGCTCAATCCGCCAAGAATTACGCGATCCTCAACGATCACATGCCCTGCAAGGGTTCCGACATTTGCGATGATCACATGGTTCCCGACCACGCAATCGTGCGCGATGTGGGCATAGGCCATGATGTGGCAGTTCGACCCCACTCGCGTGAAGTCACCGTCGGCTGTTGCCGCGTTGATTGTGACGGATTCGCGAATCGTCGTATTGTCCCCGATGATGACACCCGGTTTCCCACCTTTATATTTCAGGTCCTGCGTTTGCAGCCCCACGCTTGCAAAAGGAAAAACCGTGCAGCCTGCTCCCAACCGGGTGAAGCCGTCCACCACGACGTGAGAGATCAGGCGCGTCCGGTCGCCAAGCGTTACCTGCGGCCCGACGTAGCAGAAGGGACCGATGACGACCTGATCGCCCAGATGCGCTTCTGGAGAGACAATTGCTGTTGGATGGATTTCAGCCATAGATCACGCATCCCCGTATCCGAACATGATGTCGGCTTCACACGCCAACTCGTCGCCGACAAAAATTTTGCCGCCCATTTTGAGCATGGCAAGCCGCGCGCGCTGGAGCTCGACCTCGATACGGAGCTGATCGCCCGGCCGTACAATCCGGCGGAAGCGGGCTTTGTCCACGGCCAGGAAATAGGCAATGCGCCCTTCACTGCCAAACACCTTGTTGGCCAAAATGCCGCCGACCTGTGCAATCGCTTCCAACTGCAGAACACCCGGAAAAATCGGATCCCCGGGGAAGTGCCCCTGAAAGCACGGCTCAGAAATGGTCAGGTTCTTGATCCCGACAATGCGCTGCTTCATATCGCAATCAATGACACGATCCACCAACAGCATCGGGTAGCGATGGGGAAGAATTTGTAAAATCTCTTTGCTCGAAATCTCGGACATACTCGTCAAACCTCCGGTTACTACAGCCCGAAAGTGTGACGGAAGCACCGCAGTCTGTCAGTGCAAAAATCGTACTACATCGCGGTAATCAGCATCCCTTGCGGGGTGAAGCGGAGAGATTCGCGCGAGTCATAAATTTCGACGCTCAGCTCCGCCTTTGCGAGGAAGCACAGTCGCTGCGCAACCTTGAAGACAGCGAAGCTGTTGTCGCGCACGATGAGCACAACACGCTGGTTTTGATTGTCAATTTTCTTGAGCAAATTGACCATGTAGTTATCCGTCGCAAAGGTCGAACGCTCTTCCAGCTCATAGCCGCGCGCAGTGGTGTCCTCCCGCGCTTTGAGGACGAGCTGGCCCAGCATATAGTAGGACAAATCCACCTCGTAATAATCGTTCGTGACGCGCAGCGTTGATAGCTCCTGCATCATCTGAATTTGATCCACGTTCTGCCGCTGGCTGATGTTCATCATCTGAATTCGCGCCTGCTTGCCCAATTCAGCGGGTTCCATGGGAAAGAGCAGATTGTCCCGACACTCGAGATAAATCGGCTGCTTCGTGCTCTGCCGTTCAATTGGAGTCGGGATCAGCACCTTGGTCTGGGCTGCATCAATACCCGTCGCGATAATAACGAGCATCAAAATGCCCTGGAGGCAGGTCAGCACGTCCAAAAAGGAGTCTAGGTTGATCGCGCCTGTTGCGTCCTTCTTACCCATAGCACTCGCGCCTCATTTTTTACCGTTCTTATCAGCGTCGTCCGCTTCGTCTTCGCTGATATTGCGAAGTTGAATGGCGTCATCAGCGTTGAGGAGGTCCATTCCGATGTCAATTTTCCGGTCGCGGATGACCTTCTTCAGTTTACGCGCCACCGTTGCGCCATTCTCGCGGACGAGGAGTACGATGTATTGTCGCTCCCGCCGCGCTTCCACCCGACGAAGGAATAGTTCGAATTTATTCTCCGTTTCTTCGAGATCGTGCACCTGAATAACTTCCTCGCCGGGATGAATGATCATCCGGTCGCGATAGACCTCCAGATACCACGGACTCTTCAAGACGTTTCCGAGGGTATCGGTCACTTCTTTGTCCAGCGCTGGATCCATTCCCTGCGGCAGAATGGAGGTGATCTGCACGTTCTCAGGGTTTGCCGAGATCACGATGATGTTGCTGATCATGATGGTCACCAGACAGCCGGTGAGCATCAAAATGACGCACATGAAGGACGAGAAATCTGTCTTTGCTTCAGATGCCACAGCAGCACTTACGCTCCGGTCTTCTACTCCTCACGCAACGTGATCACGCGCGGCTTACTCAAGCGGGCGCAGAAATCAGTGGTTGTGTTCAGGTGCTTACGCAAATCGTCAAGCGTCGCACGGAATTGCTCAGATCCCGCCACTGCACTCATATTCTGATCAATAGACTGGCTGACCTTCAGCAATCCCTCAATATTGGCGGCGAGCTTGGAAACTTCCTGCATTCGGGCTGCGAGATCGCGCGCCGCATTGAGTGTCGTTTCCGTAACCTGCTGCGTATTGGTCTGAATTGCCTCGGCGCCCTGTTTGTAAGACTGCGCCACCCGCTCCGTCGTAGAGTTGATCTCCGTGACGACATCTTTGAAGCGGGAAATTTCCTCCATCCCGGCCTTACGCCGCGCTTCGAGTGTCAGATCGTCCTGCTTGCGAATTTCATCCGCGATGCCGCGCAGACTCTGCTCGACCGAAGATCCCGCACCTTGCAAGTTTTCCGCCAGGCGTTGGCTCAAATCGCGCAAGGTCGTTTCATAGCGCGTGGAAAGACCACTGAAGCGCTCCTCGACGGATGCAGCCGCTTTGTCAATCGAACGCGTGAAGACTTCGTCATAGCGATCGGGATCCGGGATGTAGCGGCGGAAAGCCGATTCGATGGAGTCTTCAAGGTTTTCAATGACAATCGGCTTCTGTTCAGGGGACGGCAGGCGCGCCAGCAACACGTCGTCCAAATAGTTGTCCAGCTCGCCGAAGAGATTCTCTTCCCGGCGCTGAAACGATGTCAGTGGAAACATCAGCAACGTGGTCAAGACCAACGCAAGCAATGTGGTGTCGAACGCCACGCCGAGACCGACGGTCACCTGCCCGATGGCCTCTTTAATCGCGCCTACGTCAGCCGAGCCGCCGAGCACGCCGAAGCCGGCCACCGCCACACCGAGACCCTGCACCGTACCGATAAACCCGAGAATCGGAATGGCCCACATCAACACACGCGCAATCGCGTAGGACGAGTCGGAGTTGCCCTGGTCGCGGGACGACTCGGTCTGGAGATACGTTGAAACGCGGGATACGTCTTTACTCGCAAGCCAAAGCGCGAGCGCGCGATCCAGGCGGTTCAGGAGAATGCTCCACGAAAACTCTTCGTGCTGCGGCAGCGTGTCGCGGAAGGCCTGAAGGGCCTGATCGTCGTTCAGATCCATTTCCGGCGGAATGGGGTTCGACGCAATGACGCGCGCGTTGCGGTTCACAATGCGGCTCTTCAAGAAAATCAGCGTGGCGACCATGAAGGACATCCACAATTCCAGGTACTGCACCGGACCACGGGCATTAATAATGCCGTAGAGATAGTCCGCCTTGGTGCCCTTCAGCGGCCAAACGGCGACTGAAATTATGACGGTTCCAACAATACCCGCGAGAATCTGGACGAATACGTTCGCGTCCGTTCCCGGTCGCGCTCCCCGTAGGGTTTGGTATTCCTCTGTCTGAACATCCATTACAAGTTCAGCATTTTCATCTTCCATGGAGGCCCCCTGGCTAAGCATCAGCTTTCTTTTTATCGCGACTCGCTTACTTGCGCGCAATTACGATATTGAATAATCGTTGCAGGCAGGCGAGAAGTCAACATCTCTCTTAAGGAAGTGCATTGTCCCATGAAGTACGACGTCTTTTTCTACGAGGCCTTTGAAGAGGAGCGCTCCGCAATTCAGTCGCTTCTTCCACCAGATATCCGCGCGGGTTTTTCTGTTGAAACGCTGCAGCGCACCGGGCACACGACTCCCCCGGCGCCGCTGATCAGTATCAGGACGCAATCCGATATTCCCGCACACTGGCATCCGCCGGTGCTCGGTGTACTCGCACGGTCAACGGGATACGACCACCTCCTGCCGCTCCGCGCCCGTCCGAATGCTCCGCAGCTCGCCTGCCTGCCGGAGTACTGCACTCGCGCAGTCGCAGAACAGGCGGCTCTTCTCTGGATGGCGCTTCTGCGAAAACTGCCCACTCAACTGCACAGTTGGCATCAATTCCAGCGTGACGCCCTGACTGGCGGAGAAAACGCGGGGCGCACTCTTTTGGTCGCAGGCGTTGGTCGAATCGGGCACGAGGTTGTCCGGATCGGACGCGGTCTCGACATGAGGGTACGCGGTGCAGACCTCGTTCCCCGCCACACGGATGTGGACTACATACCCCTCAACGAAGGTGTAGCAACGGCGGATATTATTGCAGTGTGTATGAACCTCACTGCGGAGAATCGCGGCCTCTTCAACTACGCCCTGCTAAAGCACGCGCGGCCCGGCTGTCTCTTTGTCAATGTTGCGCGCGGCGAGTTGGCCGTCACCGAAGATTTGAGCCGCTTGCTGGAAGAAGGCGTTTTGGGGGGCGTGGGCCTGGATGTGTTCAACGACGAAACTGTCACCGCTGATGCGCTCCGCACCGGACAACCTCACCCTGAAGCGGACCGTTTGCGCGCACTTGCGACCCGATCGAACGTTCTTTTCACCCCCCACAACGCCTTCAATACGGCCGAGGCGGTTCTACGCAAATCGGAATTCAGCATCCGGCAAGTCAGCCATTTCCTCAAAACCGGTGCGTTCGAGTGGCCTCTTTCCGGATAAATCTTTCACGATACGGCATTTGACAGCCAGCCCGCAGTCCTGCACCATCCCCCTTCTAAACAGAAAGGCCTTCCATGTCCTCCTCGCATTTTATCACGCTTTCAGCCGCCGCCCTCATGGCGCTCTCCGCCGTGGGGTGCAACCAGAAATCAATCGCTCCGCAGCAACCCGCAAAAGGTATCAACGAAATGGCATCCATTTTTGAACAGCCTGTCCCCGCCGCCATACCGCAGCTCCCGACCACGGGCGTTGTCGCTACCGTGAACGGCGTCGAAATCACGGCCGAAGCCGTAATGAAGGAAGTCAACACAGCGCTCGCGCGTATGCAGCGCCAGCTTCCGCCGGAACAGCTAGCCCAAATGGCGCCTCGTATCCAGCAGGAAGTGCTCGATCAGCTGGTTGCCCGTCAGCTTCTCTTGCAGGAAGCGAACCGCCAACAACTCGAAATTTCTGACGAAGAATTTGACGAGGCGCGCACAAAACTGGAGGCCACCCTCCCGCCGGGCATGACGCTCGAGCAGATTCTCGCGCAGCGGAACGTTTCCGAAGAACAGTTCCGCAAGGATTTCGCCGATGAAATGCGCATCGGTCAGCTTATCGAAGCGGCAACGTCGAACAAGGTGCAGGTCACCGATGAAGAAGTGGATGCCTTCTACAAAGAGAACTCGGACAAGTTTGAGCAACCCGAAACCGCCACGGCCCGCCACATCCTCATCGCCGTGACAGAGGGCGACAACAAAGACGAAAAGAAGGCGAAAGCGGAAGGCATTCGCGAGCGCCTCCTCGCAGGCGAAGATTTTGCAACCGTCGCCTCCGTTGAAACCGATGACCCGGGAAGCAAGGCGACCGGCGGCGAATATACATTCCCCCGCGGACGCATGGTGCCCGAATTCGAAGAAGCGGCCTTCACGCAAGACATCGGCGCCGTCGGTCCGCTCGTCGAAACACAATTCGGCTACCACATTATCAAGGTCGAGAAACGCGAAGACGCTCGCGTAGTTCCGCTCGAGGAGGTGCGCAGCAACCTCGTTCAATACCTGCGCTCGCGCAAAATGCCGGCCGTGGTGCAGGAATACATCGCAGACCTGCGCTCAAACGCCGAAGTGTCCGTCGTCGGCGAAGACTGATCGCCACCGCATAAGGAGCCATGCATGAATCTGGGACTTGAGGGTCGGCATGCATGGCTCGGTGCAGCAAGCGACGGCCTTGGATTTGCTTGCGCACAAGCCCTTGTTGCGGAAGGCTGCCACGTCACAATCGTAGCGCGACGCCCCGCTCAACTGGATATAGCCCGCCAACGCCTGGGAAACGACGCACGCGTTCGCACACTTTCTCTCGATCTGGGTGCCGTCAGCGATCAAGCCGCGGCATGTGCGGACATTCAAGCATCCTCACCCGATATCCTCGTCCTGAACACGGGCGGCCCGCCACCCGGCGGCGCCACGGAGCACACGGACGCAACGTGGGAAGGCGCTCACCAACTCCTGCTCACCTCCGCGCGGAAATTGACCGCAGCAGCACTGCCCTCCATGCGCGAAAAACAGTGGGGTCGCATCATCGCGATCGCATCCTTCACAGTCATAGAACCTGCCGACCGGCTGACGCTGAGTAATATCTATCGAACCGCCCTCGTCTCCTACCTCAAGACACTTTCTCGCGAGGTTGCCGCAGCCGGAATCACGGTCAACAGTGTTTTACCGGGAAACTTCCTGACCAGCAGGCTTCGACAGCTCATCGCAGACCGCGCCGCACGGGAAGGTAAAACAGCCGAAGAAGTCGAGTGCGCGATGCGCGAGGCCCTGCCCCAGCAAAAATTTCAGAACGTCGCCGATCTCGGTGCCATGGTCGCCCTCCTAGCCTCCGAGCGAGGGGGCTCCATCACGGGAACTGCCATCCCGATTGACGGGGGCATGTCGCGCTTTCTGCTGAGCTAAAAGCGGTTCAGAATCTCAGCTCGTTCCGGCGAGCTGGCTGAATTTCAAGTGATCGCCGTCAGCGGTGACTTCAATTGTCTCCGCATTCGATAAATTCCCGCGCAAAATTTCTTCGGCCAGTGGGTCCTCGAGATGCCGCTCCACCGCGCGTCGCAGCGGACGCGCGCCATACGCGGTGTCAAAGCCCTTAGCCAACAAAAACTCGCGTGCAGAATCGGCCAAGTGCAACTCCACCTTCCGCGCAGCCAGACGCGTCTTCACCTTCATCACTTCGAGGTCCAGAATTCGCATCACGTCCTCGCGGCCCAATTGACGGAAAACAATGATGTCGTCAATACGGTTGAGCAGCTCCGGTTTAAACGCGCGCTTTGCCTCTTCCAGCATCTGCGTCTTTAAGCGTTCGTAATCGGCCGTCGCCGCCACTTCCCCAAAGCCCAGACCACTGCCTTTTCGAATCAGTTCGGCTCCGATATTCGAGGTCATAATGACCACCGTGTTCCGGAAGTCCACCGTGCGGCCGAGGCTATCTGTCAATTTGCCCTCTTCCAAAATCTGCAAGAGGATGTGCATGACATCCGGGTGCGCTTTTTCGATTTCATCGAATAGCACAACCGAATATGGCCGACGGCGCACCTTTTCCGTGAGCTGCCCACCCTCGTCATACCCTACGTAGCCCGGAGGAGAGCCCACCAGTCGCGAAACTGCGAACTTCTCCATGTACTCCGACATATCAATCTGAATGAGCGCATCCGGATCGTTGAACATGAATTCGGCCAGCGCCTTCGCCAACAGCGTCTTGCCGACGCCGGTGGGTCCGAGAAACACGAACGAACCGATTGGACGTTTCGGATCGCGCAAATCCGCGCGCGAACGGCGAAGCGCCTTCGAAATCGAGGTAACCGCAGCCGGCTGTCCAATAACAGTTTTCTGCAGTTCGTCTTCCATCAAAAGCAAACGCGAAGCCTCCGCCTCCTCCATGCGCGCAAGCGGAATACCTGTCCACTTGGAGACGATAATCATGATGTCTTCGGCTTCCACCGTGACGACTGTTTCATCGCGTGTCTTGCGCCAGTCCGCCAGAAGCTTCTCAATCTCTTCCGACGCCCGGCGTTCCTGATCGCGGAACGCGGCCGCCTCTTCAAATTGCTGAGCCTTGCTCGCCTCTTCTTTTTTCTTCCGGATGTCTTCGATCAGCGCTTCTTTATCTTTGATATCCGGGGGCCGCGTCATCGCAGCGATGCGCGAGCGAGCGCCCGCTTCATCCATCACGTCAATCGCCTTGTCCGGAAGAAAGCGATCGTTCAAATAGCGCGCCGACAACTCCACGGAAGCGATGAGCGCGTCATCCGTGATCTTCGCGTGATGGTGCGCCTCATAGCGCGGGCGCAGCCCCTTGAGAATCTCAATCGCCTCCTGAACAGATGGCTCCTTGACCATTACAGACTGGAAGCGCCGCTCCAGGGCTGCGTCTTTTTCGATAAATTTCCGATATTCGGACATCGTGGTGGCGCCAATGCACTGCATCTCGCCACGCGAAAGCGCCGGCTTGATGATATTCGACGCATCCATCGCCCCTTCCGCAGACCCGGCACCGACAATCGTGTGCAACTCGTCTATGAAGAGAATGATGTTCTTCGCGCGCTTAATTTCGTCCATAACGGCCTTGATGCGCTCTTCAAATTGGCCGCGGTATTTTGTGCCCGCCACCATGAGTGCCAGGTCCAGCGTCACCACGCGCTTGCCGCGCAGAAGCTCAGGCACGTCGCCTTTCGCCACCTGCTGCGCAAGTCCTTCAACAATCGCGGTCTTACCCACCCCCGCCTCGCCCAGCAAAACCGGATTGTTCTTGCTGCGACGGCAGAGAATCTGCACCACACGCTCAATTTCATTGGCGCGTCCGATCACGGGATCCAGCTCGCCCTTTGCTGCCAGTTCAGTCAAATCGCGACCGAACGCCGTCAGCGCGGGCGTCTTCGGATCTTTGGGCTGTGCGCCTCCGGCAGGGGCACCCGATGAAGGAGGTTGCCCCTCGCGCTCGGCATCGCCCGCGCCCTCGGACATGGCGGATTCCATGCCCGCCTCATAATTCGGGTCCAGCTCCTTCATGATCTCAACACGCGTCTTGTCGAGATCGAGTCCCAGATTCCGCAACACACGCGAAGCAACGCCCTCGCCTTCGCGAAGCAGCCCCAGCAAAATATGTTCCGTCCCCACATACGCGTGATTCAGCGCACGGGCTTCACTGCCTGCCAACGCCAAGACCTTCTTCACGCGCGGAGTAAAGGGCATATTGCCAATCGTCTTTGTCTCCGGGCCGATGCCCACAGCCTTTTCCACCTCGAGGCGAACGGCCTCTAAATTCACGCCCATCCGCTGCAGCACATTCACGGCGACGCCCTGCCCCAGCACAATGATCCCCAGAAGCAGATGCTCGGTTCCCACATAGCCGTGGTTAAACCGATCCGCTTCCTTGCGTGCCAATTGCAGGACTTGCTGTGCGCGTGGTGTAAAATTATTCATTCTTTCGTTCGACTTCCGCGACGCCGGGCAGGCTGGGCCAGCCGCTCTCTGACTAAACGAGCCCGGTTGCGATCGCGATCCTTCGGTTTCAATACTTTTTCTTCTAATTTTTGGAGATGCCCCGGCTGCGTCAGCAATAGCAGCTCGTCCACAACCCGGCCACTCACTGAGGTCAATATACCCAAATCAATGCCGAAACGCAAACCCGACAAAAGATCCATTGCCTCTTTTGACGTGAGGATGTGGGCGTTTGACAAAATACCCAGCGCGCGCCCGACATGATCGCGAACGACGGTCTCACGCCGCTCCATCAGCCGCTCTCTCGCATTTCGCTCATGGTCAATCAGCTCGTGAACTATCTGCTCAATCACGCTCAATATCTGCTCTTCCGAATCGCCCAATGTGATTTGGTTGGAAATTTGGAACATATTTCCTGCCGCCTCAGTGCCTTCGCCCCAGAGCCCGCGAACCGCCAGACCGATTTTGCCCATCCCCTTTATCACCGGTCCGATTTCGTTCAACAACACAAGCCCCGGCAAATGCAACATCACGCTGGCTCGCATCCCGGTACCTACATTCGTAGGGCACGCGGTCAGGTAGCCGAGCTGCGGTGAGAAGGCGTAGTGGAGACGCTCCTCAATTTCGTTGTCGAGCTGATTGATCTCTTTCCAAATCGCGCGCAGGCTAAGATTCGGACGCATTCCCTGTAAGCGCAGATGATCCTCCTCGTTAACCATCACGGAGAGAGACTCATCGCGGCGAAATACCAGACCGCTCCCCTTCTTTTTTTCAGCATGCTCACGACTGATCAGGTGTCTCTCGAAAAGAAGATGTTTATCCAACTCGTCGAGGTATTCCATCGAGAGGCTGATGGCAGGTATCAGACTCGGCAACGCCTCCAGAACCGGAAAAATTCGCTTCCAGAGACGATCGCATTCATCCACACCCGCCCACCCGGGAAATGCGGTGTCGCGCACATTCCGGGCGAGACGAATCCGGCTGCTGACTACCGGTCCCTCATCGCCACCGACGGCGAGCCACGCACTGGGCCGCTGCAATAGCTCTGCAATCGTCACGGAGCCCCCCGCGATTCTGCCTCTGCCGCCTCCACGCGTTTGCGGGTTTGTGCAATCTGATCGCGCAGCTTCGCAGCCTCTTCAAAATTTTCCGCCGCAATGGCCTTGTCCATTTTCTTCTGCAGCGCGGCCAGCTCCGCGTTTGCAGTCACCCGGGCGCCCTCCCGCTTCGGGATTTTGCCTGCGTGGTGATCTGAACGGTGCATCGCCTTTAGAAGCGGCGGCAATTCCTCGGCAAACGCTTCATAGCACTCAGCACAGCCAAAGCGACCGGTTTTCTTAAAGTCTGTACGCCGCATATGGCAGCGAGGGCATTTGCGTTCAACCCCGGCACTTTCGCCGGTCTTCCCAATACCCATGCCCAGCAAAATATCGGTCATGGACATCGGCCCCTCTGTGGAAAACCCCTGCTTCGTGGCACAGTCCTCGCACAGGTGCACCTTTTTCACAGCACCATCGGTCACCTGAGTCAGATGAACTGTCGCTTCTCGCTCCTGGCACGATTGGCATAGCATCGCAGAATCTTACTTAATAGGCGTCCCGTTGCTGCGTGCAAAGGCCGTGAAGGCCGCTGCCAACTCGCGGGTCTTGACGCCGGGTTTCCCGTCGCCGATCGGGCGGCGGTCAGCATTCACCACGCTGATGATCTCGGCCGCAGTTCCCGTCAAAAAGACCTCGTCCGCCGTGTACACATCGTAACGGGTCAACACCTCTTCTTTGACTTCCATACCCATCTCGGCCGCCAGCTCCATCACCACCGCGCGGGTGATGCCCTCGAGCGAGCCGCACCAGGGTGGCGGCGTGGAGAGCGTGTTTCCGCGAATCAAAAACACGTTGTCTCCCGATGCCTCCGCAAGATAGCCCTGCGGATTCAGCATCAAACACTCCATCACGCCGGCGTTGATTGCCTCAATCTTGGCCAGAATATTGTTCAGATAGTTCAAGCTCTTGATGCGCGGATTCACCGCTTCCACATGATTGCGCACCGTGCCGACGGTGACCACGGACATCCCCGTCTCATACAATTTCTGCGGGTAGAGCTGGATCGCCGCCGCGATGATGATCACCTGAGGCGTTTTGCAGAGATACGGATTCAGGCCGAGCCCGCCCACACCGCGCGTCACAACCAGGCGCACGTAGCCATCCTTGATTTTGTTCGCCGCACAGGTCTTCACCACCGCCTTGGCCATCTCGGCCTTCGTCATGGGAATTTCCATAGCGATGGCGCGCGCCGAGCGGTAAAGGCGATCCACATGTTCATCCAGCATGAACACGCGGCCGTTATACGCGCGAATTCCCTCGAACACGCCGTCGCCATACAGCAGGCCATGATCAAAGACAGAAACTGTAGCCGCCTTCTCAGGCACCAATTTACCGTTCAAATAGATTTTCATGCGTTGTCCTCGGTTGAATGCAAACTCTTCAAATCAGGGCAGACACTCTACTCTACAAGTACACCATCGCGCAAATGCAACTGTCGGTCGCAAATCGCTGCCACACTCTCGTTGTGCGTCACCAACACGAGCGTATGCCGGCTCTCTTCCGTTAGCGCAAAGAGATAGTCCAACACCTGCTGGCCCGTAGCCGAATCCAGATTCCCCGTCGGTTCATCCGCCAGCAGCACAGACGGGTTATTCATCAGCGCCCGCGCTAGGGCCGCTCGTTGCTGCTCTCCGCCGGAGACCTCTGCCGGGCGGTGGTGGAGGCGATGCGACAACCCCACGCGCTCCAGCAACCGCATCGCGCGAGCGCGCGCCTCTTCAATCCGACGCAAGGCCCCTGGACGGCTCAACGCAGGAAGCAGCACGTTGTCCAGCAAATCCAGCTCGGGCAGCAAGTGATACGACTGAAAGACAAAACCAACCCGCGTCGCGCGAAATTCGGTTCGCTCCGCCGGCGAAAGGCTGTAGAGATCCAACTCCTCAAAGCGAACGCGCCCACCCGACGGCCGATCCAACCCGCCCAATGTATGCAGCAACGTGCTCTTACCCGCGCCGCTGACCCCCGTGATTGCAAGGCGCTCGCCTTTTCGAACCGATAGCGAAACGCCACGCAAAACGTCAATCGTCACACGATCCAACGTATAGGTCTTGTGCAGATCCGTCGCTTCAATCTGGATAGTGACATCATTCATAACGCAGCGCTCGCACAGGGTCCAGACGCGCCGCACGATAGGCCGGAATCACACCCGCCAGCGTGCAGATAATCATCGCGGACAACGCAACAACCAGAATGTCCAGCGCCGACACGGTCGCCGGAATTTCACTCAAGTGATACAGCTCCTTCGGAAACAGCTCCATGTTGAAGCGATAGGAAAGCAGGCGCAGCAGATCATTGCGGAAGCGAAGAATCAATAATCCCGCCCCCACCCCCAATGCGGTGCCCACCGCCCCCTCAATCCAACCCTGCCAGATGAAAACACTCATCACGCTGCGATTCGAGAAGCCCAACGCCTTCAGCAATCCAATCTCGCGCGTCTTCTGCACCGCAACGGTAATCAGCGTATTCGTGATGCCGAACGCCGCGACGATCGTGATGATGATCAAGAGGAAGAACATCATATTCTTTTCAACGCGAAGCGTCGCAAATAGCTGGCGATTCTGCTCCATCCAGGTCGTGATGTGATAATAGGGCGGCAACTCCTCCTGCAGGCGTTGCTTCACCTCTTCGACACGAAACGGGTCTTCTGTCATGACCTGAATCCCGTGCACGCCCTCTTCCAGCTTGTAGAGGTCGCGCGCCTTATCCAGCGAGGTCAAAACAAACCCGACATCGAACTCCCACATGCCGAGGTCATAAAGCCCCGCCACGGTGAATTCCTCCGGCAGATAGACTTCGTCACCCGTAGCAAAACTCTGCGGAGAATAAACGAGTATCTTGTCGCCCACCGTCGCGCCCAACTGCAACGCAAGATCGCGCCCCATCACCACATGGTCGTCATCTACGTCGAAGGCACCCAAAACCATGTGCTCGGGAATCCGGCTCACCTTCTTCTCGTGCACGGGGTCAATCCCTCGCGCAATCGGCGTCTGCACGCGCTCGCCCTTTTGCAGGAAAACCAGTCCCTGCACAAGCGGTGCGGCGCCCTTCACGCCCGGCGTCTTCTCGATCGCTTCAACCAGCCCATCCACATCGTCAATCACCTCATACCCAGTAATCGTGATGTGCGCATTGAAGCTCAAAATCTTGTCGCGCCACATGTCGTCAAAACCGCTCATCACAGAAAGGACGATCACCAGCACCGCGACGCCCAACAGCACGCCCAGCACCGAAATAATGGTGATGATGGACTGAAACGTGCGTTTGGGACGCATGTACTTGAAGGCTAGGAAAAGTGAAAACGGCAGCTGCATACGAGCGCCTGTTATACGGGGAAGCTCTCTGCTTCGCAAACAGCGAAAGCGCCGCCGTTCAAAATTATGAAATCACGGCAAATCTGCCCGGCATAGCGACACGGAGGGGTCACTCACGGCGCAATCGAAACACCGACCCGATAGGCTCGATGCGGGGCGCCGTTTGTGTCGGCAATAGTCACCGGCCCGTTGCCGGTCAAATTGCTGAACGACGGCAATGCAAAGAATGCAGGCACACTCACCAGGTTCGTCGCATAGAATACCTGGTAATAGCGTCCGGAAACGGCGCTCCAACTCACCAACACGCCATTTGTAGGACTTGCCGCATGTGCAGTAATCGCGAAGTAGTCCAATACGTCAACCGGCCGGGTCCCCGCTACGTATTCACTTCGATTCACAACTCCGTCGCCATCCAAATCCAAAAGCGCGTCGCTCGCGAGGAGCGGGTTCAATCCATAATACAGCTCCCACGCATCATCCATTCCGTCTCCATCGCTATCCATCGCGGAAGCGTGGTCAATCCGGAACGCGCGCGTCGAGTCGTTAAAGTGAAGCGTGTAGACACCTGCCGAAAGATTGGAGATCACGATGTTGGGCGCATTGGAAACTCCAACACCCGCGAGCGGAACGCTGAACTGCGGCTGCGTACTGAGCCCCCAATTCGCTGCACTCCACGAGTTGTTCGCCACAAATTTGAATTCCAGCTTCGGAGTCGCCTCCAACGCCAGCACGCATGCCCACTGCGACGAACTCACCAGGCGCATATTCTGCGCGGCTTCATTCCAAAGATTGAAGGTGCCCGCCACAGCCATACTTGTGTAGACGGAGGGGAAGGATACGGGCGCCGGAGCATCTGAATTTGCGGACATCTCCAACACGCGCTCCGCCCCCGAATCCGCAATTTTCACAGTCGTCAACCGGGTGGCGGTGTCGTATGCCCAGCCCTCCCCCGCGCTGTTCGTCAATTCAGCCCGATTCGCACGGCGTGCGAGCGGAACGCCATTGGCGGTCACCGAAATCACGTTCGACATCGCGTGCGCGACGATGTAGAGATCGCGCGAGCCGGGATCGAAGCTCCCGGTTCGCGCATGAACGGTAAAATTCAGCGCATCCGCGCTGCCGGAAAGAGAAAACGGAGTGCGCGCAAAAATGCCGGCCAGATAGTTTGTAGTTCTGCCGTCATCCTCAAACATCACAAAGCGATTCGTTGCGCCGGGCCACACATGAATATCCAGCCAGCCGGGCACGTACTCATACACAAACTTCATCGCAGGCCCCATCGGAATGATCGCGCCGGAGCGCGCAAACAGCGGCAATTGCGAGAGAGAAGCTGGCACAACAACGGTCTGCCCGCCTGAATATATCTGGTCCGTATCCCAGTGAAACCACGTTGCGCCTGCAGGCAGATAGAGACTGCGCGTATTCACATTCTCGTCGAGAACCGGCGCTGCAAGCAGGTGCGATCCCACCAGGAATTCAGTGTCGTTCAACCTCCAGGTATTCGTGTCCGACATAAAGAAAAATGCAGTCGGCACATTCATGGGCAGCCCGTTCGTAGACGCGCCATAGGCGAGGCTATAAAGGAACGGCATCATGCGATAGCGGAACTGAATCCAATGCCGATTGAACAGCGTCGCGCTGTTTCCGAACACCCAGGGCTCCTGATCTGCAGTATTAAAATTCGAATGATTTCGATAAAAAGGCGCAAGGACCCCCGCTTCCAGCCAGCGGGTCAAGAGGCTGCTGTTCACATTCCCAACAAATCCGCCAATATCGCTGCCGGATTGTGCTTGGCCAGAAATCATCGTGCTCAAGACCACGCGCTGATCGTAACGCATGTGGTCATACGTGGACGCATTGTCGCCACTCCACCCGAGGGCATACGCCTGAATGCCGGGCCACGCGCTTCGACTGAGCGCAAACGGGCGCAATGCCGGATTCTGTTTTTTCAAGGCCCCGTAGGTCACCTGTGCCTGGAGAAGGCTGTACGTATTTCGATTCACCGCCGTCCATTTGCGCGTGTCATTTGTGGTGAAATCGCCATAGCGACCATCCAGATACCAAAGGGTATTCAACGGCATCTCATTTTCATTCGGCTCCGTCAGATCGTTCCAGATGCCATGAAAACCGTTGCTGGCAAGATAGTTCGTCAAGAGACCCGTCCACCAATCACGCGTGCCTTGAATGGACCAGTCGAGCCAGGAAACAAAGCCAAGATAATTACTTCCGAGATAGTTCGCCAACCCATTGTCTTTTATGAAGTAGAGATTGGATGCAGCCACCGCATACAGCGGATCATTTGTCGTCAGCAACGGCTCAACAATCGGGACGAGTTGCACGCCATTACTTGCCGCATAACCCACGAGTGCAGGCGGATTCGAGTAGGCAGAGTTGAACGTTAACTGGTGCGGTTGCCCGCCGTTGTTCTGATGTCCGATATCCAGATAGACCGCATCAACGGGAATGTCCAACGCGCGAAACGTCGTAATCACATTCGTGACTTCCGCCGCGGTCAGATAACTATGCCGCGACTGGTGATAGCCGTATCCCCACTTGGGGAGAAACATCGGGCGACCCGTCAGTTCCGAAAACCGGTCAATGACAGCGGGCATCGTGTTGTCTGACCCGCCCGCAAAAAAGAAGTAGTCAATCTGATCGTCCCCCGCTTCGAATGAGTACGTCCCGTTTGTGAGCGACAAATCCACAACGGGGCGCGCCGGATTATTGAAGAAAATGCCATACGAATAGGCCCCGCGATTTGTCGTAGCCGGCAGCACGCCATACCAAAACGGAAGCGCCGTATATTTCGGGTTCCGCAATTCGCTAAAGGCAAATGTGTCCTGTGTCCAAAACTGGAAGACACGACCTCGCCGGTTCAGCGCTCCCGCCTCATCGCCCAGCCCGAAAAAGGCGGCATTACCCGGCATTTCTTTGACAGATCGCACCTTGAAGCCTGATGGCCGGTTCGAAACGCCAGCGGAGCCTTCAGGCCAACTGATCTGTGCAAAAGCGCTTGTGTCGTTGGCCATGAAATATGCGCTGTCCCATTCCAATTGACGGTCACGCAATAAATCGCGGCCCAGCGAGTCCTTGAAGTGAACCTGGAAGCGATTACTGAACACCACTTCGACATTCAACTGATCAGTTTGAATCAAAAAGTTCGTTGGACTCGCCGCCGAGAATGTCGCTGCAAACGACGGCCACTGCGCCAGCGGCTTCGCAATCGAAACCTCTTCGCGCTCAAAGAAGTTGGTGGTTCCCAAAAAATAGAATCGAACGCGCACAACATCCGGCGCATACGGAATTACTTCTGCGATCCCGTTGGTCGCCAAATTCACGAACAGACTCCGGTGTCCGGCGTCGTTCGTCCGCACACTCCACACCTGAACAGCGCCATTGGTTCTGGGAGCCGCTCGCGCTGCGAGCAAGGGCGCAAACAGGAACGCGCCGATAAAGATTAGAATTATACGTGGATTGCGCATCCGCCGCCTGTCGTCAAAAGGAGAAATATATCTTTTTCCGGCGGTTTTGGATAGCGAGCATCGCACACGGGCGACAAAAACACTCAATCGCCAGGAATCAAAGGGGTTTGGGCGCCAGGGCCTCGACGACAGACCGCGAGTGCGCGTGGCAAATGGCTATGGAGAGTGCGTCGGCAGAGTCTTCCTGTGGCGTTTCTGACAATCCCAGCAAACGGATAACCATGAGCGCCACCTGCTCTTTCGTGGCTTCGCCGTGTCCCACAAGCGCCTGTTTCACGCGGCGCGGCGGATACTCAAAAACCGGCAGTCCAGCGCGCGAACAGGCAGCGATCGCAACCCCCCGCGCCTGCCCTAAAATTACAGCCGTTTTAACATTCTTGCAGTAGAAGATGCCCTCCACCGCGGCCGCCTCCGGTTTGTACTTTTCAATCAGCTCTGCCAGTCCGCTATCAATGCGGCGAAGGCACTCCGATAGTGGTCGCGTCGCAGGGATTGCCAGCGTGATTGCCTCCACAAGACGGAGGCTGGAGCCGGACACCTCAATGATCCCCACCCCGGTGGAGCGCAGCGAAGTGTCTATGCCAATGATACGCACGATCCATCCAGCACCGGAGCGATCACGCCTGAACCTTCGCCATCACCTCGTCCGGGATGTCAAAATTTGCGTACACATTCTGCACATCGTCCAAGTCTTCGAGAGCCTCAATAAATCCGATCAGCTGCTTCGCTTTATCCACTTCAGTTACGGCCATCGTGGAATCCGGCAGCATCGTCAATTCCGAGGTCTGCGCCGTTAGAGCGGCGGCGGCGAGCGCATCGCTCACGGCACCGAACTGAGAAGGCTCGCAAATCACCTCGAAATTGTCGCCATCGCGCCGGACATCCTCTGCCCCCGCTTCGAGCGCAATCTCGAGCAGGCGATCCTCTTCCACCACCTCCGCCGGAATAGCAAAATAGCCGCGGCGTCTAAACGATCGCATGACGCTGCCCGATCCGGCCAGATTGCCGCCGTGCTTGGAAAATACGTGCCGCACTTCAGCAGCAGTTCGATTCTTGTTGTCCGACAACGTCTGGACAATGACGGAAACGCCGCCCGGCGCATACCCCTCATAAATAATCTCTTCCAACACCACGCCTTCGAGATCGCCCGTGCCGCGCTTGATCGCCCGCTCGATATTGTCCGCAGGCATATTCACACCGCGCGCCTTTTGCACCAATGCGCGCAACGTGATGTTCGCGCTCATATCGCCGCCACCAATGCGCGCCGCCACCATAATTTCCTTGGCGATTTTGCTGAATACCCGGCCTTTGACGGCATCAGCCGCAGCCTTCTTATGCTTGATGTTTGCCCATTTACTATGTCCAGCCATGCGTTTTCAGGGGTTAGAGGTTAAACGTGTTTGATTCGATCACTTCTCAATGTTTGCCGCATCGCAGCCGGGTGCGATTCAGCGCAGAGCACCGCCCATCCACTAGTGCGGACTCGCCAGCGCTTGCACATCCGCCTTCAGCTCGCTCAACGACAAATCACCCGCATACTGCTTACGCACAACGCCGCGCTCATCAACCAGCAGTACCGTCGGCAGCGCGCGCACTTGCGCTACCTCGCGCACATATTCAGGAACAGCAGCCACCAGCGGATAGGAGACCTGAACGGTTTGGGCAAACGCACCCGGGTCTTCCTCTTCCGAAAAAGCTGTCAGCAAACCCACAACCGCCACGCCGCTCGAAGCCAGTTCTTTGCCCAGATCGTCAAGTTCACGAAGGTTTTCCGAAAGGTAGGGCGTGCCGACTCCCTGAACTGATACGATCAAGGGCTGCCCCTTGAAGGAATCGAGCGCAAATTCTCCATCCCGAATGGAAATGAAACGCGGCGCCGGAATCGCAGCTCGCACAGGCTTGGTCTCTTCCGCTGTCTTCGTATCCAGCGGGCGCGCCCGGCAGCCCGCAAAAAAAGGTGCCCAAGTCAGAAGCAACAGGCCCGCCAAGAGAGCAAGAGGTCTGAATACACGAAGATGCTTGTTATTCACGTACATATTGCACTAGATTTACTTCCACTGATACTGATGTTGTCGTGAACGTATAGCTATGAGCAAGAATAAAACTTGGATTCCGTCTCGTTGGCCGTGGGAAATGGATATTCTTTCCCTGCTGTTCGTATTGGCCGCGCTGATCATCCCCTACTACTACTTCACTGAAACCAACAGCAGCGATGTAACGTGGACGCTGAAGGAACAGCAGCACGTCCTTTGGGCAATCGGGATCGTAGTTCTCTTTATCATGCACTTCGCAGTGGCTGGCGCCACGCTGGAGATGATTTCTACTCCTGTGCTCCACCTCTTTTCACCCGTCGCATTCGCGCTCGTGGCATACTATCGGATCCACACGACATTTGTAGATTCCGGACAGCCAACAATTCTGACCGGATCAGTACTGCAATATATTCTCGTCGCGGCCTGTGTAATGGTGCTCGTGTTCGTCATGGCGCGAATACGCATGGCGCGACATCTTCTGCGCTTCCGCCACATCACGTGGGACATCACCTGCCGGTCTCCGTATGACAGCACCTATTTCCGCTTGATCTCGCAATTCAAACCGCTGGCCTATCCTCCCCATATTATCCGCGCATGTTCTGAAGGAGTTCTGCTGGAAGGCTGGTTCTATCTGCTACCCCTTCCCTTCGAAATGTTTCAAGGCATCGCCCCAATCCAGCACATGCCCTACACATCCACCGGCCGCTTCTACGCATCTTCCGCCCGCACCCTCGTGCGCATCGAATTGCTAGATACGGCAAAACCACTCTTCATCTCTCCGGAAAACCGAAACGAATTCGTCTCCTATTGCATTCAACAGATCGCCCACTTGCGAGGCCATGATGCGGGGCGTACATCCACAGGTACTCGCGCAGGCACACGAGCAGGCACCCGGCCCGGCACCATCGCGCGCGGAACCAAATCCAGCACTCAACCCGCCGGACGGACAGCAGGCGGATCCTTCTACTCTAACCCTGAGGGCACTTGATTGCCGCTCGCCTCAATCTCGGCAACTGATTTCGACCCGCGGGCAACTCAAATCGCCCGCACACTGCAAGAGGCCGGCTTCAAAACTGTTTTCGCAGGCGGTTGCGTTCGCGACGCACTACTCGGCCGGCCAGCGCAAGACATTGACATTGCAACCGAGGCCACACCAGAAGAAGTCGCACAACTATTCCCCCGCGCTCGCTTCATCGGCAAAGCGTTCGGCGTAACACTCGTTCCACAAGGCGGAGAGCATTTCGAGGTTGCCACATTCCGTCGCGATGTAGGATCCCGGGATGGCCGGCGCCCCGAACGCGTTGAGTTTGTCCCCGCCGAACAGGACGCGCAGCGACGCGACTTCACGATCAACGGCATATTCTTCGATCCTATTCAGGAAAAGATTCTCGATTACGTGGAAGGCTGTGCCGATATCCAGCACCGGGTAATACGCGCGATCGGAAACCCGGTCAGCCGCTTTGAAGAAGATCATCTGCGTATGCTGCGCGCAGTGCGCTTCGCGGCGTCTCTGCAGTTTGAAATCGAACCCGGCACCTTGACCGCAATCCGTAATTCCGCCGCGCACATCCACCAGATCAGCGCAGAGCGCATCCTGCAGGAACTCACGCGACTCTGGACAGAATCGCGCCCGCCGGGTCAGGGACTCCGCATCCTGCAGGCCAGTGGACTTCTCAAACAGGTACTGCCGGAAGTCGAAGCAATGCGCGGCGTGGCTCAACCGCCGGAATATCACCCCGAAGGCGACGTGTTCGTTCACACAGCGCTCGCCCTCGATCAATTGGAGCAGCCCGACGCCGCCCTCGCATGGGCAACCCTGCTACACGATGTCGGCAAGCCGCCGACCTATCGTGAAGTACAGGAGGAAACCGGCACGCGAATTCGCTTCGACAAACATGCAGCCGTCGGCGCAGAAATGGCCGATGCAATTTTGCGACGTCTCCGCGCGTCAAACGATCTGCGCGAAAGCGTCGTGCATGCCGTTCATCATCACATGCGCTTTCTCGACTGGCCCGATATGAAAGCCAGCACCCGCCGAAAGATCGTTGCACACCCGCTCATCGCGCTCGACCTGGCATTGCATCGCGCGGACTGTCTGGCCAGCAACGGCCAGCTGGCTACCTACGAAAGCGCAAAACGCGAATTGGAACGTCTGCAAAACGAACCGCGCCTCCCCGATCCATGGATCACAGGAGACGACATTATGCAGTTGGGCATCCCGAGCGGGCCCGCAGTGGGATACTGGAGGAAACGCGCATTTGATGCGCAACTTGAAGGACAATTCGCAAACCGCGATCTACTGTTCGCGTGGGTAAAAGAAGCGATCAAGCAAGCGGGCTCACTGCTTCCGCCGGACGGCGAAGCATAACCCAACCCGCCACGCCCAGCGCTAGAACGAGATTCATCAGCATAAAAATCTCGCCATCGCCAAAATTATACTCCACCAGTCCGTTGAGATGCAGCGTGAGAAATGCGATCAGAAGACCCAGCGCAGGGCCTGCATACTCCGGGCGGCGCGCAGCAGCCTCTCGCCATGCGCGGAACAATAGAACAAAGCCCGCCCCCATCCACGCCAACCACGCAGCCATACCCGGCCACCCCAGCTCGAGCCGCACCTGCATCACATTGTTGTGCAGATGGTTCAGCTTTTTCTGAACGGACACCCGGTGATAGGTCATGTCCTCGTGCTGAACAGAGCGCCATCCCATACCCAGCGGATACTCTTTGAACAGTGCAGGAGCCACGCGAGTCCAGAGCGTATAGCGCCCGCCGCTCTTCAACGAGAATTCATCGCGAATCTGCCCCACCCGCGCGCGAACGGAAGGCAAAAAGGACGCAGCCAATGCCGCCACCAATAGCACCAGCACCATGCGGCGACGGTTGCTCAAGAGCGCTAAAACCAGCAATGCAATAGCCGCAGAAAACCACGCACCTCGCTTGAAGTGCAGAAGCAACGCCAACCCGGTCACCGCTATCGCGCCCACAAGAAACGCCGGACGGAACCCCGGTGCGCGCAAAAGCCAGAGCGCTCCCGCCAGCGATAGCGCCACAGCATAAAACTGCGGATCGCGCATATTTCCTGCATCAAACAACGTCGGGGGCAAATCGCCCGCCGCCCAAGTCCCCGCCGACACCGCAGCGCGATAGCGACTCACGTCCAGAAAATGCGTCACCGGAATACGCACACAGTCATATCCCGCCTTCAGCGCGCAGCCGATGAGAAACAGCGCAATCAATTTGCGCAACAGCGACTCTGCCGAGCCAGTCTCACGCGTGACGAAAAGCAGAGGAAAGAAAAGCGCAACCGCCAAAAGCAACAGCCGATCCGACTTCGCAAGCGCCAGCGCCGGACGGACACCGACGATTGCACTAAGGAACACGGTGAGGGCAAATACGGCCAGAACTCCAGCCAACGGCGCGCGCCTCACAGAAGGCAGCCCACCCCGCACCCACGCAATCAGCGCAACGAGCGCAAAGAGATAGGCCCAAATCTGACCTGCCGCAATGGAAATAGGCAACAGCGCTGCGTGAATCAGCAGGAGAACTTCCATCGCGCGATTTTCAGTGCCTCCGGTCACGGATTCTCCAGCAACTTCGCAGCATCCAAAGGTGAATGCTTCTTCACATAATTCAGCACTGCAGTTCGCGTATCCAGATCGAGTATCTTTGTCCGCGTTTCCGGGCGCTCCGCAATCTCACGCAATTTCTTGTAGCGACCGCCGCCCGATGCCACCGCGTAGGAATTCACCGCCACCTTCAATCGCTGCCGGGGATGCGGCGGCTTGCCATTCGAAAGCACCAGATTCACCGGCTTCCGCCCGCCCTTGTCCGTTTGCTTCCATTGATAGCGGGCGCCGAATAATCCCATAAAGGACAACGGAGAACGCACCTCGCCATTTTCTTCCAGAATTTCCAGCAACTCAGACGGCGTCACATGCAGCAGCGCAACGCGATTTTCATACGGAACCACCCGCCAGATATCGCTCATTTTCAAATCGCCGGGCTCCAAATCCTGCTCGTCTAAAACTCCATGCAAAACCAAATCAGCGCCACTCGCCACAGCAAGCGCGCGCGCAATTAGTGATTGCACCGGCGAGGTTCCATACTCATCACCCTTCCACGCAATCCGGGTCCGGGCGCTGCCAACCCGCTGCGCCAGATACGACTCAGCACGCTTCAAGTCCGATGCCAACTCGGCCTCCAGCACAGAATGCCGGGGAACGGTGTCATCCACAGTGTGCAGCTTGGCCGACTTGCGGATCACACGCCGTGCAACTGTGTCATAAACCAAATCCAATTGACCCAACCACGCGCCGAAGTAACCCGCTTGCGTATAGAGCACGCGGTCCTGCAGCCAGATTTCTGGGATCGGCTGATGCGTGTGCCCGCCGATAATCACGTCGAATTCAGGAAATTCGCGCGCGATCGCATTGACCTCGTTCGCATGATCATCGCCACGTCGTTTGCAGCCCTGATGCGTCGCCAGCAACAACACATCCGGTGATTCCGCGCGCACCGCAGGCATCACGCGCTTCAACGCATCCACCGAACGCTCGAAAATCGCATCGCCGAGCAAATCCGGTGTGGACCATGTCGGAACTCCCGGTGTGATCAGCCCCACCACGGCAATTTTGATGCCGTCCACCTCGCGAATCAAATACGGCAACACCTCCGGGAAGGGAGCGGGCTTCCCCGGCCGCGACACGATATTGGCGGCCAATACGGGCACGCTTGATGCACCGACCAGACGCTTCATCTTGTCGAGGCCCCAGTCGAACTCGTGATTCCCCAAAATCCACGCGTCATAGCGCAGCCAGTTCAGAGAGCGAATCATAATCCGGCCATCGGTCAGATAGCTCTCTGCGCTTCCTTGATATAAATCACCGCAATCGAGCAGCAACGTATTGCGTTGCTGCCCGCGAAGCTGCTCAATCAGCGTAGCAACGCGCAGCACCCCGCCTACGTCCGTGCGGCCGTCGTAGTCAGTAGTGGGCGCCACATGCCCGTGCAAGTCGGTCGTGTGGAGTACAGTGAACTCGACATGGCGCGCATATCCGGTTGCCACGCACGCCAGCACACAGCATGCCGCAGCAACGCAGCGGAAGATGCGCCCGCTCCTACGCGATCTTAAGGTGATCGTCTGGAATTCCCAAGGCATGGCGATGAGCGGCCACTACGGACTTGGTGACGCGAAATTCTTTCAAATCCCCCTTGAGCGGGGCTTCATACATCACATCCAGCATGATGTGCTCAAGAATAGACCGGAGCCCGCGCGCTCCCGTTCCCTTCAAAAGTGCAATGCGAGCCAACTCTTTTAAGGCTGTGTCGGTGAAGCTCAACTCGACGCCTTCCATTTTGAGCAGTTTCGCATACTGCTTCGTCATCGCGCTCTTCGGCTCTGTAAGAATGCGAACCAAATCATCCTCGGTCAGCGCATTGAGCGTCGCAACGACCGGAAGTCGGCCGATAAATTCCGGAATCAAACCGAATTCCACCAAATCCTCAGGCTCCACACGCGTCTGTAGCTGCGCCGCATCGGTTGCACCCCCTGCGGTTGTCCCGAATCCCAGCGCGCTGCGCCCTGCGCGACGCTTCAAAATATGTTCCATTCCGATGAAGGCGCCGCCGCAGATAAACAGAATGTTCTGCGTATTTAGCTTGAGATATTCCTGTTGCGGATGTTTGCGCCCGCCCTGCGGCGGGATGTTGGCGATCGTCCCCTCGAGCACCTTCAGAAGGGCCTGCTGAACACCTTCGCCCGAGACGTCGCGCGTGATGGATACGTTTGCGCCCTTCTTGGCAATTTTGTCAATTTCATCAATGTAGATGATCCCAGTCTCCGCGCGCGCCATGTCGTAATTCGCAGCCTGCACCAGGCGCAGCAGAATATTTTCGACATCCTCGCCCACATAGCCCGCCTCTGTCAGTGTCGTCGCATCCGACATACTGAAGGGAACGTCCAGCACTTTTGCGAGCGTCTTGGCGAGGAGGGTCTTGCCGCTTCCGGTCGGGCCGATAAGCAAAATATTGCTCTTCTCTATCTCGACATCGGCAAGTGAATCCACAGTTGCACCGCGACCCGTCCGCGCGGAAATGCGTTTGTAGTGATTGTGAACCGCAACGGACAACACCTTCTTCGCAACATCCTGACCCACCACATGGGCATCCAGCGCCGCCTTGATCTCATGCGGCTTGGGTACTGCTACCTTTGTTGCACTTCGGGGATCCGGCTCTGCATCACTATTGACGAGCGAGTGGCAGAAATCCACGCACTGGTCGCAAATATTCACGCCCGGCCCCGCGATCAATCGCTCCACCTCGGTCCGCGGTTTCCCGCAAAACGAGCATTTCGGTATTTCCTGGCGTGGAGGCATGGCTACTTTCCTTTGGCCGCGGTTTTCCGCGTCCCTGTGACATTGTCAACAAGACCGTACCCGCGCGCTTCCTCCGCGGACATGAAAAAGTCGCGGTCTGTATCGCGGGCAATCGCATCTACCGTCTTCCCCGTGTGATGCGCAAGAAGCTCATTCAACCGGTCGCGCAGACGAAGAATTTCTTTTGCTTGAATGCTGATATCGCTCGCCTGTCCCTGCGCCCCGCCCCACGGTTGATGAATCATGATCCGCGCATTGGGCAACGCATGACGCTTGCCCGCCGCACCGGCGGCAAGCAGCACGGCACCCATGCTGGCCGCCTGCCCCACACAATACGTCGCTACGTCGCATTTCAGGTATTGAATCGTGTCATAAATCGCCAGACCGGCTGTGACCGATCCGCCCGGCGAGTTGATGTACAGACTGATATCCTTTTCTGCATCCTCGCCCTGCAGAAAGAGCATTTGTGCGATGATCAAGTTGGAGACATCGTCATTGATTCCCGTACCCAGGAAAATGATGCGCTCTTTGAGAAGGCGCGAGTAGATGTCAAACGCCCGCTCCCCGCGGCCCGTCTGCTCAATCACCATCGGAATCAGAACTTGTGAAACTTCACTCATGATGCCGCAACTTCCTTTTCCGTGATGGTGGCATTCTTGCGAATAAAGATCGCTACTTTTCTAACCAGCACTTCATCGCGAATCCGCTTGAGCGCATCGTTCTTCACTAGATCATTGCGAAGTTTGTCGTAGGACATCTGATACGCCGCTGCCATCGCGCGAATGCGATTGTTCACGTCCTGCTCAGTCACCGCGATCTTTTCCTCTGTAGCAATTCGCTGCGCAATGAAGCGGAGTCTCACGGCTTCGGTGGCGGCCCGGGTTGCGCTTTCAAACAGCTCTTCCTTTTTACTCTCGATCTCCTCTGCCTCAACGCCGCGACTCTGCGTGCGCTGAACCATGCTGTACACCTCGCGGCGAGTCTCTTCCTCCAGAAGGGACTGCGGCGCGTCGAACGCGGCGTTGTCCAGAAGATGGCGCAAACCCGCATCCTCGAGCCGTTGATTTTCGCCTATCTCGCGCATCTCACTCATCTCCGCACGAATCCGCTCGCGAAGCTTTTCGATGGAGTCCACTCCAACGCCTTTCAAAAATTCGGCGTCAATCTCAGGGAGCACCTTCGTGCGAATCGCCTTCACCGTCACGGTATAATCAATCGTCTTGCCCGCCAGTCCGGCGATATAAAATTTTTCAGGCAGCGTTGACGCAACCTGGCGAGTCTCTCCGATCTTTGCTCCGATGATGGCATCGGCAAAACCCGGCAGGAATTCAAACTTCGGATTCGCGCGCATCCAGAAGTCCACGCCCTTCTGCATATCCTTGGCCTCGGGGTCAAACTCCACAAGCGGACGTCCCTCTACGCTGCCGTCATAATCAATCTGAATCACATCACCCAGTTTCACCGGATTATCGCTGACCTCGGCATACGTCGCCTGCTCCTCGCGCACTTCCATTACGGCCGCGTCAATGTCAGCTTCGGTCACCGGGCGCAACTCGCGCGTCAGCGGAATATTTTTGTACGAAGGGAGCTCAAAATCGGGGGCAATATCTACTACCACCGAAAACGAGAAGGGCGATCCCTCTTCGAGCTTCTCCTCGCGCACGTCAAGTACGGCCACCGTAGAGAGCTTCTCCTGCTTGACCGCCGCCTGAAAACCCTCAGGAACCAGGCGCTCTTTCACATCGTCCACAATCTCTTTTTGATAGCGGCGGCGAACCATATCGCGCGGAGCACGGCCCGGGCGAAATCCGGGAATGCGGGCGGCATTCGCATACTGCGCGGTAATTTCGGCAAATGCGGCCTGAACGCGTTCAGATGGCACCTCAACATGGACCTCGCGACGGCACGGCCCGGACGAATCAATACGAATGTTCATTCTAGCTGATCTCCCAAAAAAGAAACGGTCTACAATAGGTATCCGGCCCCCGCTCGTCAATCTACCAACGCGGAAGACTCTCACTATATCCATACGGCACTGTCAGGCCGTATTGCGCAGCGGTTTCGCGAATAGTCGAAACCAGCGACGCATCACCCGTGCGGGTATGCTCGCCAATCAAATAGTAGATCCGGTGCCACGCCCAGCGCCTCCGGAGATCCTCATCGCCAGTGCCCGACTCACTCAAGGAGAGCGGAAAAATCAGATCGCGCGTCTCGCCACCACTCTGCCCCACCACCTGAAAGGCAATCCGGGCATCGGGATTCTCAGCCCGCCCGTACAACAAAAGCGGGCGATCGAGGAAAAGTGGCGTCAGCGCGCGCGGATACACATCCGCCTCGCTCAGTCCGGCGAACCGGTAGCGCAAATCTGTAAGAACAGGGCGCCGCGTCTCCTGCGCCCAACGATCCATCGCAGACGCCAACATGGAGTCATCCGGCACAACCAGCGAATCTCCTCGATTCCGATAGCTCAGCAAATCGAGCAAAAACCGGTTTGCGCGCCGCCCGGCTCCAACCGAAAAGACCGAAAGGCGCCCCGCGCTTTCAGCCGAAAAACGATCAATAATGTCCGGGCTTCCCGTCACTCCTATCGTAGGCCGACCATCTGTGATCAGGACAATCAAGAAGGGGCGATCCGGATCGCGCGGGAGTGCCGCTGCGGAGGCCAGCGATCCATACACATCTGTGTTCCCGACCGCGCGCAGCGAATCAATAAACTCCAATGCCTGTTGGCGCGTTGTCGTCGTGAGGGGCTGCCACGCCTCATCAAAGCAGCGCTGAATCTTATCGCTAAAGCCGATGATCTGAAAACGATCTTCAGGGCCTATCCAATCCATCCACCGCCGCAAACCTCGCTTGCACTCTGCGAGTTTCGCGGGAGTAATACTTTCCGAACAGTCCTGCAATAAAAGCACATCCTTCGGAATCACCGGCAGCGAATCTTCGCCATAGCGCATGATCTGAATGCGGAAATATACCGCGCCCCCCTCGTCCTCTGCACGGAAGGTTTGCACATCCAACGCAAGATATTGCTCCGTCGCTGGCAGAACTACGCGCTCCGGATCGGGCCGATTTGCAAACGTCGCAGCTTCGGGCAGAAAATCAGTCTGCGGTTCCACGGCCCCGAGCAGATTCGCGCCCCAGCCTTCCGGCCACTCGACAGCGCGACTCACGGTTTCTACGCCCTGCGTACCACGACCGCCGGCAACGGAGGGGAAATCGGCTATGTCCTCTCGCGGCAGGGTAACATCCGGAACGCGAACAGAGCGATCAATGGCCTCCGTGTAGCGCCGGGGCAGCGCGCTCCGTTGCTCATCCGCCGATCGCCGCTCAATCTGAATAATCTCCTCGCGCGGATCCCAAATAGCGCGCGGCTCCGGAGGCGCGGGCTCCGCTAACGCCTGCGACTCGCCCTGAATTATTCCCGCTGAAACATCGGGCGCGGCAGGCACCGGAATATCAAAACCCGCCTTCATCGCGCTGGCCTCACTGGCGTCCAGCGCATTGATGACATCGTTCGGATTTTCCGGACGGAAACGAGCGGGCGGATACTCGATTTTGGGCGGCTCCACCTGGACGGATCCAAGCGCAAGCGCGGAATAGTCAATCCAACGCGAGCGATCCACCGGACGCCCCAACGCCATCGGCGGCAGGCTTTCCAGCAGCGCGGCATGCAGCAAGAGGGATAGCACTGCGGCAGCAGCCGCCCACGCAATCCGCCCTCTTCGCTTCAATGTGTGCACGCTCATGCCCGCGCGCTGTCCTTTCCGCCGCTAACCCTGCAGTGTCATCAGGAACTCGGCATTGCTCTTGGTCTTCTTCAGGCGATTCACAATCAACTCCATCGCCTCCACCGCCGGCACACCATTCAGCGCCTTGCGGAGAATCCAGATTTTGGCCAGTTCGTCGGGATGGAGCAAGAGCTCTTCCTTGCGAGTACCCGATTTTTCAACGTTGATGGCAGGGAAAATGCGCTTGTCCACCAGATGGCGATCCAGTGCCAGCTCCATATTTCCCGTTCCCTTGAACTCTTCGAAAATGACTTCGTCCATGCGGCTGCCCGTGTCCACCAGCGCCGTCGCGACGATCGTCAGACTGCCACCGCCCTCGATATTTCGAGCCGCACCGAAGAAACGCTTCGGCTTGTGCAGCGCATTCGCATCCACACCGCCGGAGAGAATCTTTCCGCTGTGCGGCGCGATCGTGTTGTAGGCGCGCGCCAATCGCGTGATGCTGTCCAACAGAATGATCACATCGCGCCCGCACTCCACCATGCGCTTGGCAACCTCAATGACAATCTCCGCAACCTGAACATGTCGCTCCGGTGGTTCGTCAAACGTGGAGCTCAACACCTGTGCCTTCGTGTTACGCTCCATGTCCGTAACTTCTTCCGGGCGCTCATCAATGAGCAACACAATCAAATGCGCGTCCGGATGATTGGCTGAAATACTGTTCGCAATCTTCTGCAAAAGCACCGTCTTACCCGTGCGCGGCGGGGCTACAATCAACCCGCGCTGGCCGAAGCCAATCGGAGTGAGAATATCCATCACCCGCATCGAGACTTCGTCCTGCTTCGTCTCCAGATTGATCCTGCGATCGGGAAACAGCGGCGTCAGATTCTCAAACGGAACTTTCGAACGCTGTTTTTCCGGTGCAGACCCGTTGATGTGATCCACCTTCTGAAGCGCAAAGAAGCGCTCCTTATCCTTCGGCGAGCGGATTTCGCCTTCGACATAATCGCCCGTCCGCAACGCGAAGCGGCGGATCTGCGACGGCGAGACATACAGGTCTTCCGGACACGGCAGATAGTTATTCAGCGGAGAGCGAAGGAAGCCGAATCCATCCGGCAGAATCTCCAGCACACCGCGCCCGAACATCTGGCCGCCGAGGCGCGCGTTTGCACGCAGGATTTCGAAAATCAACTCGTGTTTGCGCAAGGCGCCCAATTCGACCAAGCCGTAGCTGTCTGCAACCGCCTTGATGTCTGGTACGGAAAGCGTTTGCAGTTCAAACAGCTTCAATAGGCGTGCCTCACCCTGCGGGCGGGGCGCGGGAGGAAGCTCGCCCACATTGCCGTCCGCATTCGGATTCACTTCCTGAATCGCGCCCGGCGCGTTCGCGACATTGCCCGATTCTCCCGGGTCGTCAAAATCCGCACCCACCGGCGGAGACCAGGAATCCTGGGGTACATTCGGCCCGCCACGGCGCCCGCCGTGGTGACGATGATGACGACCGGGGCGACGCCCTCTGCGATGTCTCATGTTGTTCTGTTGCTCATCCGCCATGACCTCTGCTCCTTTTCACTAAGGTTGTCCAACACTCCAAAACGTTCTCTTTCAAAGCCTCGCGCGATCCATCATTCCGGATCACCACGTCTGCACGCTTAATCTTTTCGTCTATCGGCCATTGCGCGCGGCGCCGTTGCTCAATCTGCTCAATACTCCAGCCCCGATCGCGCAACCGCCCGTTCACCACTTCGTCCGACGTTGCGATGCACCAAATCGCATCCCATCCCTCCGTCAACCCCGCCTCGTACAGCAGCGGGATCAATGCGGCTGACGCCTGGGAGGCGCGCAACTCCTCACGCCAGGAACGAATCCGACTCCAGATGCGCGGATGCAGAATGGCTTCCAATGCCAACCGCTTCCCGGTATCTGCGAAGACCTGCGCACCTATCGCTCTTCGATTCAACTCGCCATCAGCATCCAAAACTTCACGTCCGCACAACTGCAGCACCGCTTCGCGAACCGCGCTGTCATGCTTCAAAAATTCGTGCGCAAGCACATCCGCATCCAACACCGCCACACCCAGCTCTGCGAGGATTCGCCCCACCTCGCTCTTCCCGCATCCCACACCGCCCGTCACCGCCACCGATGGGTATGCACTCACCGCGGCGCGCGCTCCCCTCGAAATCCATCCGCCTGCAGTGTTCCTGCCAAACGCAGCAGTTCCAGCGCGCGCGGATGGCGGGGAAAATTCTGCAGCGCTAACGCAGCCAAACTCGAGGTCTCATCTAAATTACCGCGCTCAAAAGCGGCTTCCGCAAGCGCCACATCCCGTCCGGCATTCTCTTCATCCGCAGGCGAAACTACGCGATAAACCGCATACTTCATGTTGCGCCACAGCGGTACAAACCATGTCGTGTCGTCCGGATGAAACTCAAACCCGCGTGCGGCGGCATCTTCCGGTGGATTCAGCGCATTCACAAAATAGCGCATTTGCAGCTCCGGATGCACCGAAGAGAATTCGCCAAATGCATACACATAGTAGCGGGCGCCCCGCGCAACCGCCCAATCGCGGAATGACTTTTCGTCCTTCAAAAACAGTGTCTCTCCATAGTCCCGCACCCGCTGACGGAGTGCAGCATTCTCAAATTTCGGATGTAAAATGATCGCGCACTTGCCATACGCCGCAACCGAAGCGCTCGTTCCGAAATTGGCCAACACCGCATCCGGCGAAACGTGTCGCTCAAGCCACTCGGTCAGTTCATTGATTTCCTTGAAATAAACATTCACCCGGCCCCACTGCTCCGGACGCCGCAAGGTGTGTAGGCTTTCGACCAACAGTCCGCCCCCGACCGCAACTCCGACAACGATTTTCAGCCAGAGACGCGATGACGGGAGGAGCGACCAAGCCAATCCAATCAGCATGCAGCTAAAGAGGGAAAGAAAGACATGGAATCGTGCGAACAACCAGAAGGCTATCAGCGACACCGCCCAAGCGAACATCAACTCGCTCACTCTGGAATCGGGCGATCTCCGTGTCTTCGTAAACGCTACGATAAACGCGGGGATTGTCAATCCCAATAGCGCGGGAAACAGCGTTAAAGCAAGGCGCCAATCTGTCGAATTTAAGGCAGGCACCCACAAGATTCGCTGCCCGAACGTCAGGCGAGCAGGATCCGCAGGCTTCACATTCAAATAGCGCAATTTGGCCCAAAGCAACTCGCCAAAATGTCCATAAGCGCCTGCAGCAGGCAGAAGGAAATGTGCCGCCCAGACACCCGCCAATACCGCTGCGACCGCAATCGCACGGGCACGAATTACGTGCATTCGGCTGTCGCCCCATCGCGACTCGAGCCATCCTCGCGCAAAAATCAAAATTGTTGCTGCATGCGCCAACCCCATCGTCCCCGAAAGAAGCCAACCCTGCCCCCGGTGATAGGGATTCAACACTCCAACCGCAGCGAGCGCAAGGTATTCCAACCCCCACCCATCGCGCGTCGAAACACTACCGGCTGCCGCACGCACCATACGCCAGAGGCGATAGATCAATCGAAGCGCGATGTAGAACTGAACCATGTCCCACGCGCAAAGCGCCAGCGCCAGCATTACCGCAGAGCCTGCCTGCGCAGCGCGACGCCGCCATCCAATAGCCAGTTCGCCTGCCCACACGCAAAATGCCCAGTGCCCGATCAACATCGGCATCGCAAAGTTTTCGTGTGAAAGTTCCTGTCCTGTCGAACGAATTACGTTGGAGAGTGCCAACGCGTAAAAAAGCGACCCCCATAAAGCCGCTCCAATACTCCGACGCCATCCATATAGCCCCAGTGCGAGAAAAGGAATCCCGAGAGAAAACCATGCAGCCTCTACTATCCGCACACGATTCGGTACCGGCAGGTGAGACGGCAATAGTTTAGCGAGCGGCGCATAAATATATTCCGCACCAACTGTGTAGGTTGTCCGCGGGTCTATCCCCCCCGGATACTCCACCATCATATCCCTCGCAGGCAGACGCCCCGTATCATACACCATCTTCACACGGCGATAGTGCAGCGCGCTTTCAAGAGTAAAGGGCAAGTCTGATCCAAAGCGCTGATACTGCGCATTGAGAACCGCCATCCGGGCACCCATCGCCACTGTGAAGAGAAATAGCAGCGCCAGGATAGTTAGTATCGCGCGTTGAAAAGACGAATTCATCAAGGTCCTAATCCGAAATCAGCGCTTGCAGCCTATAAAAGCTCCATCTGGATCGGTGCCATCGGCGCAGGTGCAAGGGAAGGCATGTCCAGACGCAGCAGCAGCTCCCGCAAGGCCCCGCCGTGCGGCTGAGAAACTGCTAACTCACTGAGCGCTGGCACGGGTGAAACCGCTGTATCCAAAGTCACCATCGCAAGATTCCGCCGAACGGCCTCCCGCGAAGCAGCCAGGGACTCCCGCAGTTTCTCACCCTTAACCTCTGCAAGATTTTCCCAAATTCCCTCTAACGACCCAAATTGTTGCAACAACTTCGCCGCCGTCTTCGGACCCACGCCCGGCACTCCCGGGATGTTATCAACCGAATCCCCCGTTAGCGCCAACCACGAAGGAATCAACTCCGGTGTCACCCCGGTCTTCTCCTGAACAGTCCGCGAATCCACCATTGGCGCATCCTTCACCGGTGCCACAAGATTCACGCGGTCGCCCACAAGCTGAAACAAATCCTTATCGCTCGTTGCAATCACGACCGGCATCCCCTGCTCCGCCGCCTGCCGCGCAAGCGTCGCCAATACATCATCCGCCTCCTGCTCCATCACTCGCACCCGCGCAATGGCTGAGGCATCCAAATAGGCATCCAAGAGCGGCAATTGCCTGGCGAGATCATCCGGCATTTCTGAACGCTGCGCCTTATACTCCGGCAGCAGCGCCATTCGCGACGCCGGCAAACCGCCATCAAAGACTACAGCCAGATGCGAGGGCGAAAAACGCTCCCCCATATTTCTCTGTGCCTTAATGAATCCCATCACGGCATTCGTTGGCGTTCCATCTTTGGCAGAAAGCGGCGGAATGGCGTGAAAGGCGCGATACGCAAGCGCCATCGCATCAATCAGCAACAAGCATTGGGAATCAGGCATTTGATGTTGTTCAAACAGAAATTCCAGCGGTTTGATGCAGAATCATCTGCGTCGCAACGGCAGAGCGCCCAGGCCGTGCTGCGAAGACACCACCGCGCGAACAAAACTTCACAATGCCTGTCGCGCGGGTACGCATTGCTACGCACCCGCGCGCATAGGCAAAACTTAGGGCGTCTGAGCAGCAGCCGCTGCGGCTTCCACATCGGCCAGAGCTTCGCCACGATTGAGCGGCTTACCCGCCGGATCCACCAGCCGCGCAGTGACAAAGATGAGCAGGTTCTTCTTCTGGCTGTATTCGCCTTCAGAACGGAAGAGACGTCCGATGAGCGGAATGTCACCGAGACCCGGAATCTTATCCTTCACCTTGATCAAATCTTCGCGAATCAAACCACCCATGACCACCGTCTGGCCATCCCAGATCACGATGCTCGTCGTGACATTGCGGCTGGCAAATACCGGCTGCGGAATGTTGAAGGTAAAGGTCTGATCCGGGGTGAAGAGTTCATCAATCGCACCCGTGCTGCGCGGAATGGTGATGGTCGAGCCATACTGAATCCAGTCAACCAGCTCCGAGACTTCCGGCGCCATCACGAGGTCAATCGTGTAGCCATCCGGACCGACAGTCGGCGTCACATTCAAGATAACACCCGTCTCACGCTTCTCGAAGGTGCCCGGGGTCACCACCGGAGGCGTAGTGATGCGGCCCGTATCGTTGAACTGCGGCTGCGTGGTATCGAACTCGGTCGGATAGATGATTTCACGCACGACCTGAATCTGAGCATTCACACCGCTGCGAGTTGTCACACGCGGCGCCGAGAGAAGATCGGTTCCGCCGTGCTGCGAGAGCGCCTGAATGACCAGCGAGACTTCCGGATTCGTCAGTACGCTCGCAAAGGTTGCAATGCCGCCAAGGGGCGTAATGTTTGCGCCGAACTGGCCGCGCGTCGCGGGCTCAAGTACACCGGTAGAATTGTTGCGGCCGAAGAAGCGCAGGCCCTTCGTCATGCCATCGGAATCCGCATTCATCTGCACACGCTCTGCAGAACCCGCGCCAAATGGGCCGGTCTTCTGGGCAATCTCCCAGTTGTCCGTCAGCAACCACTGGAATCCGAGTTCTTCCAGATCGTTCTGCGAGATTTCAACAAAACGCGCTTCAATTTCGACCTGATTAGGAATCACATTCAAGCGCGCGAGAATTTTCTCAAACGTCTCGAGGTTTTCGGGCGTATTCGCGACGATCAACTGGCTGATCGCAGAGTTGTACGCAATCGAGGTTCCCGCCGGGAACGGCACACCGGCCTTTTCAAAGAAGTCTTTGACATCGCTCTTCTTGAACGAGGTGGACTTTGCGCCCAACTCGACGAAACCCGCCTGCTGCGGCGCTTCATCCTTCTCAACAATCACATCGAGGATGGACGGCTGAACGGGATAGAGACGTGTCAGCACGCGACCAGACACCACACCTTCCGGCGTGATCATGACCGCGTTCTGCTCCAAGCGGTACTTCAAGCGCGCCACTTCCGTGATGTACTTGATCGCGTCCAGCAAGGAGATGCGGCGGAGATTCAACGTAATCGTCGGAATGGACGAATCGGGCGCTGCTGCCGAGAAGGACTGCGCGGGAGGCGCCGAGAAATCCGATCCGAAATCGCCAAAACCGAAATCATCAGACGGTGCAGGCGCGGCGACCGGTGAAGGCGCCGACGCGGCAGAACCGCCCGGCGTATTGAGATTGAGAATGATGTTCACGCCCGCTTTTTCAGGGTCACCTGCGATGCTCGCCTCAACGAGGAAGTTGATAACGTCGGAGATGTTCGCCTGGCGAAATTCGATGGAAGGAATAATGATTTTCTCCATCTTTTCCTGCAACTTCTGCGCGGAGCTCTGCGTCTCAACCGCGCCGCGATTGACGACCGACTGAGGAAGCACCGCGTCGCTGCGAACCGGGCTGTTCCAGCCGTCGCGCACCTTCTGCATCATTTCAGCCGCTGTCGCCTCACGCTCCTGAGAGCGAATCTTGTACCGCACCTCGTCAATCCGGCGGAGGAAACGCATGGCGTCGAGGTTGTACTCGTCTTGCAGAAGGACACGCTCAAAAACGGCTTCCGCCGCGTTGTAGTCGCGCACGTCGAAATACTGACGTCCTTCGCGAATGAGTTCGGCAACAGACTTCTGATGAGCAATGACTTCCGGGCGCTTGCTGACCGGAACGGGACGCGATTTGATCTCAGCATCGCGCTTTTCAGCCGCGACAAGTTTGCGTTCCAGTTGTGTCACGTCAGCTCCAGCGCTCTGAGCGCGCGCGATGGATTCACGGGCACCTTTCAACTCGTTGCGCGAAAGCTGCTGTTCTGCACGGCTTGCGTAGCCCTGCGCCAGCGCCGCAGAAATCTGGTCGTGAAGCGATTTGTTGGCCGGACGAACAGGAAGTTTCTCCTGTGCGTTAAGCAAGGCAGGGATTCCCTCATCCAAGTTGCCCGCGCGGATCGCGGCGAGGCCCTTCTCCGCATTGCCCTTGGCTTCAACCTCGCTCGCCTGGCGGCGAACTTCTTCTTGTTGAGCAATGAGTTCCGGACTGAGGCCACTCGCAGTCGGATCAAGCGGAAGGATGCCGCTGCTCGCAGCCGCAACCGGGACAGCGTCCGGCTCGCTGAGCGCTTCATCGTCGTTAGTGGCCGACTCCGCATAATCAAAATCAGAACCAAAATCCACTCCGGCTTCGTCATTGCTCGCGGCAGGGGCTGCAGAGTCAAAATCATCGAACGAAACAGGCTCCGACGCAGCAGGCGCCTCGGTCACCGCCTGCGGAGCCGCTTCGGGAGCGGGCTCATCGCTGGCGAAAAGGTCATCGGAGTCGAAATCAACTTCCGGTGCGGCAACGTCTGCTTCGGGTGCAGCAACATCTGCATCAGCGACGGGCGCCTCTACTTCATCGGAAACATTTTCAACCACATCTGTAGCTTCGGAACTCTCGGCAACGGGCTCGGCGCCGAATCCGAAATCATCATCCAAGTCCAGTGCGCCTGCATCTTCCGCCACCGACTCCGATTCATGTGCCGCGAGATCGCTCGCCTCATCAGCAGCGGCCTCCTCAATATCGGGAGCAGTAGCTTCGGCTTCAACCTCCGGCGCCGGCGCCGCGTCAGCGGCAGCTTCAGTTACGAGGGTCGTTGGAGAAGGAAGCGCCAGATCGTCAAGCAGCGCGTCAAAGTCCTGACCGTTCACGGCCGAAAACGACATGAAACTAACAGCGATAAGCAGTCCGACATAACGGCTCTTAATGACGCTCATAAAGTCACTCCTTCACAATGTCCTGCAGCCTGAAACAAGCCCAATTTCTCTTTCCTCAAACTTTTCTCTGACCAATAAACACCGAAAACACTAAGGAAAAACCGGCGCAGCTGCTTCGTTTGACGACGGAGCCGCCCCACCCTGCAACACTGCCCGCTCTTCCGGCGTAAGCAGATTTACAACCGTTTGCTTACCCGTTTGCTGTTCGCGTATTACGACACGATCTTCCCTGATGTCAACGACATTATACACAAGGTCTTTCAACTTAATCTCGTCGCCCTTCTGTATGCGATAGCGACTGTTGTCCAACAGGAAAATCAGCAGCGCGGTGCGCGCTTCCTGATTGATAACGCGTCCCTGGACGAGACGAATACTGCTACCGTCCTTCTCCAACGTCAGCGTCGGCCCTTCAGCAGCCTTGTCGTCAAAACTTACGACGCGATATCCTTCCACATCCTCGCCGATGCGCGCAAAGTAGGTGCGCTCAAGGGTGCGTAAATTGAGCTGGAAACGAACCCCGTCGGGAAGCAGTGAGCTGCCGAGGAAGCGCAGTTTGAACGGATTGATTACCGTGCGCACAAGGCGGAGTTTCGCAACGGGTGGCGGGAACGAGTTGGGATCATTCGGGTCAGTCCCCGCCAGATATTCTTCCAAATTGGAGTAGCCGTCTCCATCCAAGTCCGCACGGGCATCCGTCGGATCCGCAGGATTCAAGCCCAATTGAAGCTCAACTTTATCCGGGATGCCGTCGCCATCGCTGTCAGGATCAAAGTCAACCGCAGGTTGCTCGGTGTTGTTGAACGGGTCCACTGTGGCTTTGAACGGGATCGGTGCGCCGCTGGGAATGCTGGCAACCCGCACTTCGCCGACCATGAATCCCTTGCCGGATACCTGGGCTTGGAACGGACTGGCCAAACGCGCCAGAAGGTTGCTCACCTGCGCAACGTCGAGCGCCTTGGCCGGGACGCCTGTCGAGGACGTCTCGCTGGCATAGCGGGCATTGAAACTCTTTCGCTGTTCACCGATTCTCAGCACCAGCAACAGAGCGGATATCAACAGAACCAAGAGCATGATGACCAAGGCAAGCTTGTCATAGTTCTGCTCCATCCAGGAACCGCCGGGCTTTTTCGCGTTGCCAATCACGGCGCATCCTCCTTGATCTCCCGAACAAGGCGGTACACATCGAGCACGAGCGTGACCTGTATCAACTCGCGGCCTGCAACGACGCGTTCCTCATGTGTGGGATAGCGTGCCTGAAGAGATAACGCGCTGGCTGCAGCAGCGGCCTGTTCGCCGCCGATCGGCGTAAGCGGAGTGGCTTTGCCGATCAAATCGGCCGCAGTATTTTGAAGCTGTACGTCCACAACGGAAACCAGGAGCGGTGCCTTCGCAAGCTGGTTGAGGGCCTCCCATACATTTACGTCTCGCGCCTGAAACACGACGCGGAACCGCTCCACTTCATAGAGTGTGTTGCTGGCCGGCATCGGAATCGCGGAAAGCAGTGTCGGCGCTTGCGTGTCCTGCGCAGCCTGACGCCGGCGCATCGTGGGCTGTTCTTCGCCTTGCGACTGAGCGCCGGATTCAAACTCCTGCCGCTCGATACTGAGGAGAGAGGATATATGTGACTGCAGCAGAATCTGCCCAATCGCCTCCATACTCTTGAGCTGAATCACCAGGCGCGGCAGGGCCTCCGGCGAGGGCAGCTCGCCTGCGGAATAGCGCGCCATTCCTAGGCTGAACGGTACGGGCAATGTAATTCCAGCATCGGCAGCGCGCTTGGCCAGACGCTTGCTTGTCCGCTCCAGCATGGGCGCGAATTCTGCAATTTCGATGGACTCCGGACGAACCTGTCCGCGCAAAATCGTATCCTGTAGAACGGAAGCAGCCTCTTTGAGTGTTCCGAGATTGGCGTCCACCTGCTTGATGTTGGCTGCAGACGGATAAGGATCGCGGCGCGTAAGAGTTTCAAGGCGCTGCATGCCTTGATCAAGGTCGCTCTTGACCTGATTATACTTCCCCATCGAACGCGTGAGGAACACAGTGGCGCCGATGAGGAGCAGGACGGCAATTCCACCGCCGACGATCAATACGATGTGTTTGCGCCAGTTCATGGACGCACCGGCTCTTTCAGAACAATGTTAATCTTGAAGCGACGCACATATTGGTCTTGCGCCGGGTTCGGCAGCCACGTGATTTCCGTCGCAGGTGAAAACAACTTGGCCTCCCGCAGTTTATCTCGATATTCGCGAATCGGGGTGGCCGACGTGACTTTATCCAGATAACCGGCGCCCTCGACATCAATACTGACAAGGGTGCCCGGCGGTGCGCTCTGCTCCTCCCCTCCAACCGGCGGACGATTGGGGTCAATGGGCGGGACTCGAATCGGATTGACGTGCAAGAGAAACAAATCCGGCGGCAACACCGTTTGAATCTCGCTGAGAATAGTGAGCCACTCTGTCCGTTTGGCCACCACCGCATCTACGTCCGTAACACGCGACTGGAGAAATGCAATTTTTGACTCAGTCTCTCGCAGAGGGCGCGCGACCTGCTCCAAATCCGCCACATTGCCTTTCACGCGATCCAATTGCTCCTCAGCAACCGCGGTCATCTTTAGGAAATAGAGCGCCCAAACAACAAAGATCATCACCAGCGCAAATGCCGCACCGACCAACAACGGTTGCTTCCGGCGGAAGCTCTTCTCTTTGACAGACTTCGGCGGCAACAAATTGATTTCAATGGGGCACGCATGCACCTTGCGCAGCGCCAGGCCGACCAACTGCGGCAACTGATGCGCATGTCGTCCGATTTCTTCTGCATCAATCGAGGCGCTAACCGGGACATTAATGAAAGGATTGAGATAATCCACGTCAACCTTCAGCTTGTCCTTCAGGAATGTGTCCGTATAGGGAATGACCGAGGTCCCGCCTGTAAGCAGAATGCGAGCGGGGTTCTGGCCATTCTGTTGGCTGCGGTAGAACTTAATCGAGCGATCAATCTCCGCATGCATACGCGTCATTACGTTGCGGACAATTTTGGAGACCTTGTCCGCAACTTCGCTCTTCGGCTCTTCATACGCGCCGCCGAACGCGACAAAGGCGTGTGCGCGCTTCATCTCTTCTGCGTCGTCAAAATTGAGTTCGAACTCACGCATGATTTGCTGCGTGATGACGTTGCCGGCAACCGGCACACTGCGGATAAAGACCCGCCCTTCTTCCAGGAAGATCAAATCGGTCGAGCGGGCGCCGATATCAATCACAAGGGTACAATCGCTCGTATCGTTATAGTTGAACCGTACAGCGTTGTAGAGCGCCATCGGCGACACGTCCACAAGATCGGTCTGAAGCCCCGTCCGCTCGACGGCCTCGGTCAATTGAATGATGATGTCAGCCTTGATCGCCGCGAGCATCACATCGAGCTCACCCTCGCCGCGTCCGATCAACTGATAGTCCCACACAACCTCCTGAATCGGGAACGGAACGTTCTGCTGGGCCTCATACAGAATGATCTGATAGACCTTCTCTTTGTCCACCGGCGGCAGCTTAACAAAACGCGAGAACACCGCCTGCCCCGACACACTCAGCAACACCGGCCCCGGCTTGATGCCGTGCTCCTGCATGAGCTCTTTGATCGTCGCGACTATTTGCGCAACCCGCTCTTCCTCCGCCTGCGGATCAAGCATGAGCGAGCTCACCCCGAAATTGATGAGCTCAAGCCCGCCTGATTTCAGCGCCGCAAATTCGCCCAGCTTGATGCTGCTAGCGCCGATATCCAGGGTTAGAATTCGTTGCATAATTCGACCAACTCGTTATCGCTTAGTTCCGCGCGGGCTTGATCGCCTCGTAATCATCAAAGTGAATCATCGCAAACGGCGTCTGCATCCGGTTCTGCAAATAGCCATCGAGCGGCGAGAGCTGCTCCCACCAACGCTGCTGCGCCGATCCGCTCGGAAGACCATCCATCGCAACGAGACGCCCGCCGACATTCACGAGTACCGCCACGCGTTCCACATCTCCAAAGCGAGAGACGGTGCTGGGATGCAAATAAATATCGCTCTTGTGCTTGCCGCGCTCAATGTCGCGGTATGTGACCTCGCCCTTGAACAGCGTGAGAGGATTCTTGCCGGCTTCCGGCTTCTTGGAGCGCACGAGGACATAATAGGTGAAGGTCGCATCGTCCAACCAGTCGGGGGCGGTGTCGTAATCCACAATGATCTGAAACCACTGGCGGGTACGCGCAACGAACTGGCTCTTCTTGAGTTGATACTCCGGCGTCTCGACCTTTCCGCCGGAGACCTTCCTCACAATCAGCGGAACCGAAGCGCCCCCCTGCTGTGCCGCAGCGGGCGAAGGGCTGTGCAGAAAAAGCGCCGCAATGAACACGGGAAGTGCGGTGCGAAGCCACGCGGATTTCATGCTGAGCCTCCGAATTCTTGAACTGTGGTTCTTCGACGTCATGTGCAAGTAACGGGGCGCAGTATATGACGCACCGCAAAAGGAGGTCAACACGATGATTCTCTTTTTGCAATTTTTATGAAACGCGAAGTTGGAATTATCGTTTGACATGTCCGACCGACGTCCCCATCGTGCCGCGGGCAAAAGGAAAACAAATGACTCTCAATCCTCATCTCGCTTTGTTCATGCAGGCCTTCCCGCATGAAGCGCTCACGTTCGACGATATCTCGCTGGTCGCGGACTACGCAGATTTCCTGCCAGCCGACGCAGATTTGACAACCAAACTCTCGCGCCGCGTGACACTGAATACGCCGCTCCTCAGTTCCGCTATGGATACCGTAACGGAGTCCCGCATGGCAATTGCAATGGCAATGTTGGGTGGCATCGGCATCATTCACAAGAACCTCACGCCCGAGCGCCAGGCCGCTCTCGTGCGCGAGGTGAAGAACCATCTCAATGGATTGATCGCCTCCCCCATCACATTCCGGGCAGATCAGACGCTCGACGACGTCCGCCACACGCGCGAGGAGAAGGGCTACAACTTCAACGGCTTCCCCATTGTAGACGAAGAAGAACGCCTAATCGGTATCCTCACGGCGTCCGACATCAAATTCTCCCGCGACATGCGGGCGCGCATCCGCGACATCATGACCAAGGACTTGATCACCGCTCCGCGCGGCACCTCGCTCGAACAGGCGTTCGAGATCATGGTGAAAAATAAAATCGGCAAGTTGCCGCTCGTCGAGAATGGAAAACTTGTCGGTCTCTACAGCTACACGGACGTTCGCACCCTAATTCACAACATTCAACCCCTCTACAACCGCGATGCAGACTATCGCCTGCGCGTCGGCGCAGCCGTGGGACCCAACGATCAAGAACGCGTCGCGGCGCTGGCGGCTCAGCAGGTGGATGTGCTGGTGGTGGACACGGCGCACGGACACACGAAGGGCGTCATCGAAATGACACGCTGGATCAAAAAGAACTACGAACACATTGATGTGATCGCAGGCAACATCGTGACAGCCGAGGCGGCGATCGCTTTGCGCGATGCCGGAGCAGACGGCGTGAAGGTGGGCATCGGCCCCGGCTCGATCTGTACCACACGCGTAGTGACGGGTGTAGGCGTTCCGCAGATCAGCGCGATCTATAATGTTGTAACAGCGCTCGAAGAGAGTATTCCCGTCATCGCCGACGGTGGCATTCGCTATTCAGGCGATGTGACAAAAGCGCTGGTGGCGGGTGCAAGCAGCGTAATGATGGGTTCCTGCCTGGCGGGCACGGAAGAGAGTCCGGGCGAAAAGCTCCTCTATCAGGGCCGGCAGTATGTACTCTATCGCGGCATGGGCAGCCTCGGCGCGATGCAATCCAACAAGGGTAGCCGCGAGCGCTACGGACTCGCCGACACGCCGGAGAGCGAGTTGGTTCCGCAAGGTATCGAGGGCATGGTTCCTTTCGCCGGAACAGTCAAACAGGTACTCACACAGTTCAGTGGCGGCGTCCGCGCGGCAATGGGTTTCTGTGGGTGCCGGACAATCGAGGAGCTGCGCAAGCGCGGGAAGTTTGTTCGCATCACGGGCGCAGGCTCGCGCGAAGGCCACGCTCACGATGTGACAATCAGCAAAGAAGCGCCAAACTACCGGACCTAAAAGCGACGTCCGATCGCAAGTCCCGCAGCGAACGCGAGTTCATCGCTCTCTGCGCTGGACTGATCCAAAAGAAGGCCAATCGCCGCCGAATCATCGTCCGATTGATACAGCGGAAGCAACGCGCTTCGCGCTTGAATCCGGTCGGCCTTGTCTTCCTTGTCAATCGTCCAAGCAACCCAACCCAACACGCCAACGACAACGACCAGCAAGCCAATGGTCAAATTGGGATCAAGCGTGCTGGATTCCGCGCGCGCTGGCGTCGCAGGAAGCAGCGCGAGGGCAACACTGCCCGCAAGAACGATGCTGAGAAATCGCGATCGGATTCTTTTCTTGTGCATCAATGCCCGCCCCTCTATTCGATCCATCCGCGCGCGCGCTGCGCCATCACGGCGTCCATCAACACCAGTGCAGCCATTGACTCAATAATCGGAACGGCCCGGTTCACCACGCATGGATCATGCCGGCCCTTCGCCTCCAAAACGGTCTCCTCCCCATCGAAGTTGGCAGTCTGCTGAGCCTGACTAATCGTCGCGGGCGGCTTGATCGCCACGCGAAAATAAATCGGCTCGCCATTGCTAATTCCACCTTGAATGCCGCCACTATTATTTGTGCGCGTGCCCAGGCGATCACCCTTCCAGACAAACGGATCGTTGTGCTTGCTGCCCGGCAGGTTGACGCACGAAAATCCCGACCCGATATCAAAGCCCTTCGTCGCGGGAATCGAAAGCATCGCCTGCGCCAAACGCGCTTCCAGCTTTTCGAAAACAGGTTCGCCCAATCCAACCGGTACATGGCGGCATACACAGGTAACAATACCGCCAAGCGAATCTTGCGCCTCGCGGGCGGCGGACACTGCGTCAATCATTTGCTCCGCCGTCGCTCGATGAGGACAACGGATAATCGTTGAATCCACCTCGGCGCGGGTGATCGCTTCCATGTCAATCGCGGGTGCAGTCAAATGCCCCACAGTGCTCACCCATGCAACAATTTCCACGCCGAAATTCTGGCGCAACCACTTGTCTGCAATAGCGCCTGCGGCGACACGCCCGATTGTCTCACGCGCGCTGGAACGGCCACCACCGCTGGAAGCGCGGATGCCGTACTTTTTCTGGTAGGTAAAATCCGCGTGAGACGGACGCGGAATGTCCGACATCGCTTTATAATCGCCGGGGCGCTGGTCTTTGTTCGGGACATAGAGTCCAATCGGTGTGCCCAGTGTCAGCCCGTTCTCCGTCCCCGACAGAATCGTCACCGTATCGCTCTCCTGCCGCGGCGTATTCACGCTACTCTGCCCGGGGCGTCGCCGGTCGAGCTGCGGTTGAATATCAGCCTCTGTCAGTTCAAGGCGCGGAGGACAGCCGTCAACAATGGCGCCCACCGCCTTGCAGTGCGATTCGCCAAACGTTGTGACCCGAAAATATCTACCGAATGTACTGGACATGGGCGCAGCATACGCGACAGACGGTACAAATCTCAAGCTACGTCCGCGTTACCATCTCAAATTTTCGGCCCGCGAAACAAAGCGAGCGATTGCCACAGATTCCGGAATCCTTCATAACGATACCGCGTGAGCCAAGAGTACCCAGCACCGAATAGCCTCGCCCTATTGCGCATTGCCGACGGCTGCGCCCTGCTCCTCTTCGGCCTGCTGCTCTTCTTCTCGTTGTGGTCCGGCTTCCTGCAAATCCCCTTGCTCTCACGCCTGAGCATCCCGATCTCCGCGCTGCCCGCCCTTCTCTGGATCGCCGGGGCGTGGCGTATCTTCCGCGTCCCTCCCCTCACACCCGTGTGGAGGTCCCACTCCGGCTTCTTCTTCTTCGCAATTCTTCTCCAACTGTATCTACTTCCATACCTCGGTTGGTGGCATCCCATTGCACCGCGTACCTATCGTCTCCTGAACCTCGCGCTGCTGGCATTTTCAACAGGGTCTGCGTTGATACTGATTCATCTGCTTGCACGCGAGATTGCCCAGTACCTGAAGGATCGGGTCTTGCATGTCGAAGTCTATCTCAGCGCAGCCTCGGCCACCCTTATTTCTGCGCTCATGTTTTCGATCCTCATTTGGAGCAGTCGGCGCTTCGCCAGTGATATGCCGTGGTACGAACTCTTGCGCATCCTCTATTACTCCGAACCACAGGCGCGCACGAGCATCATTATGCTGTTCCTGCCCCCGCTGCTCCCACTCATCGCATTGCTCTGGGAAACGCGACAGCGCATCCGCCTTGCTGTTTACGCGGCAGACAGCGCCAAAACTTTGCCGTAATGCTCTCCCGCGCGGCGGATATCTTTTTGCCTCAAAAGTTTTGATACTCGAGGTGAGCTTCAACTATTGCCCCTGCCCCTCCTTTATTTTTCTTCTGTTGGGCTGCCCCTGGTCCCACCCCGGTCCCATTCAACGGTTGGAACTTTTTTGCGACTACGGCAGTACCTGTACCCCGTACACGCGCGAGGTATGCGGTCCGGTCGCATCGGTGACCGTGTTCGTCAGCACATACCACGGCGCCGCGGCAAAATCCGACGCCGTGACGGTTGTCAGCACATTGGTGACCGGTTGCAGAGGCGTGGTGGCGAAGAGAATTCTGTAGGTCTTATTGCTGCGCGCCGTCCAGGAGATGTCCGCAATGCTGCTCCGCGCAATTCGAACAATTTTCAACAGGGCGTCCGGATTGGTCGGATCGGTGCCCGCCACGGACTCCGCGCCGTCCGGCATTCCATCCCCGTCCGTATCGGCCTCGTTCACCAGCGTGGCCGTCATCGGATTAAAGGCGCTCCCGGCGATTTCCGCAACATCGCTCAACAAGTCACCATCGTTGTCCTGATCCGCCTCATCCGGCACGCCGTCACCATCCGTATCGAGACCCGGCTTCATAAAAAAGGTCTGAAGAAAGCCGGCCTGATTCACATAGCTGCCGCCGCTGGATTCCGCGATGCCGCCGGGCTGGCCGGCGGCGCTGAGGTTGGCATACACACCGCCACTCGCGCGCGTGCCGGAACCATCCAGCACGCTGCTGCTCTTCGCGTATTGCGCCGACCCTACCAACACACCCGCCAGGAAAACCCCAACAATACACAGTATTCGGTTCATGGTTTCTCGCCCCGAAACGTCAACGGTTTTCGACAGCGTCCAATCGCGCTCTCAATTCCTCGATGTCATTTTGGAGCTGAGTATTTTGCTTCACCAGCGCCTGAATCGCCGCGAGCGCGACGCCGTCGGCGTCCACTGTGGCGATGCCGGTGTCGCTTTCGCCAAGGCCGAACGCCGCGCGAAAATCCTGCGCCGTCGGCCCCATGTGCCGGATCGTGTCTGCCTGCGTCTTGTAGTTCCACTCCCGCACGGGCAGGGCGGCAATACGGTCGAGAATCTGCGCGCCATCCACCTCGCGATAGTTCTCCTTCGTGTTTCCGTCGCTCATGATCACCCACGATCCGCTTCCGGGCGGCAGCTGAGCCCCCACTCCGACAGACGTAAAAATACGGAAGCCGCCATGCGCGCGGAATGTGACCGAGTTCTCATTGGTGGAGGCAATTGAACCGCTGTAGTAACCACCCCAGACAAATGCACCCGGATGATTCGCGGCAGCAGAATACCCGGCAGCGAAGGAGAACGGCGCATTCGTGCCGATCTTGTTGTTGTAGCCTCCACCGATCATGCCGTAGGGGCTGTTAGATGCGATGACGTTGTTGTATCCCCCGTTGATAGTCGAGTAGTCGGAGTTCGTTCCAATGCTGTTGCCGTAGCCGCCATCAATGGTTGAATACGATGAATTGTTCCTATTGCTATACCCACCGCCGATGGCAGAGTAGGAGACATTAGATCCAACGACATTATGACGTCCGCCGCCGATCGTCGCATAAGTGGCGCCGCGCTGCGCTTTGTTGTTGCGGCCGCCGCCGATGGTCGAATGAGATGCATTGCTCTCAATCGTGTTCTCGGCCCCGCCGCTGATAATAGAATAACTCGCAGGGCTCTTGACGCTATTCGAGTATCCGCCACCGATTATTGAGTAATACGTGTCAATTCCAAGGTCATTCAGGTATCCTCCACCGATGGTTCCTGCAGGTGAATTATTCCTGTTGCCCAGCCCGCCGCCGATGGCCGCATAGAACGAATCGTCCCCGGTCGTGTTGTCGTTCGGGTTGTGGACGACCGAGCCATTTGTGGTTACCAGCAGTCCGCGCGTTGCCAGCGAATAGCCTACGGATGCCAGGCGCTCGCGGGGCGTCAACGTTTGCCCGTTCACGGCCGTTTCAATCCACACTTCCGCATTCGTCAATGCCGCGATAAAAGCGCCATTGGTGGGATTATCCCCGATGTAGGTCGAATACAGACCATCCACGACGATGACCGTATTCGAGTCTTCATAGAGGGCTGTGCCGCCCATCTCTGAACGAAACAGCCGCAGCGAAAGCCCGACGCTTCCGTTCACCAGATTTGTTCCATTCAGCAGCCGACCTTGATAATTGATCAACTGCGGCGCCTGCGCGTGGGCGGCGCCCCCCCAAAGACACCCTAATACGAGCAAAAGGAATACGGCACCTTTCATGAACAGCCTCCTATCGTCCTAATCGGTTACAGGGTCATCGGTCACGGGGTCAGCCATTGAAAAACAATTCTAGCTTCCCTCATCGCCAGGCAGCACTCCATGTTTTCTCCTAACCCCCTGACTATGACGATTCTTTAGACTCTTGGACTTGAATTGGAAAGCTTTATTTTTCTGATTTGCAAATCGTCGGGTTTTGCAAAGTTGGGGGCTCACGCGGATAACAGGAGAGAATCCGGCGTGACACACGCGCCAATCTCGCTACGCTCGTGTCTGAATGAGACGGGGTACCCAGTATCTATTTTCGTGCGCGACCGCAATTCTGCTTTGTGCCGGATGTTCTCGCGAGCGGGCGCGGGTTGTGGAGGACCAGCGCACGGCGCACGAGGAGTCTCGCGATTACAAAGAAGTGCTCGATCGTATCCGCAGCCGACAAACGCCGGGGCATATTCAGGAAGCACTCGAAGACGCCATCCGAAATTTTCAGCGCGACCTCTCCCGACTCCCCACAAACCTTATGGAGCTGGTCCAGCGTCGCTACCTGTCGGAACTCAAACCCGCGCCGCCCGGCTACGCCTATTCCTACAATCCGGTGTATGGCAATGTCAGCGTGATCCCTGTCACCGATGACGGGCAATATCGCGCGCCGCCTGCAGAAACAAATAGGGCCGCACTCAACATGAGCCAACCTGCCCTGCCCCCGCCGCCTGAATCAGTCCAATAGCGCGCGGCCGTCCTGCCCGACATTTGCAAGGGGCAACGGCGATTGACGATCGAGCAGATCAATCTTCTTCCAACGTCCTGAGCGGAAACGCCAATAAAAGCCGCCGGAGATCACCATAATTGTGAAAGCGAGAAAGATCCATGCCTCCAGAATCCCGCCCTTTCGCACATAAATAACCCACCACTCCCCTGGCACAAAAAGACCCCACGCCATCAAGGTGGAATACCACATAACGAAGCGAGTATCTCCCGCGCCCTTCAAGGAACCGGACAACACAAGATTTACGGTATCGAGAAGCCCCCACGCCGCCATCAGAAGCAGAAGCCAGCGCCCGATCTGCATCAGTTCATCCAGCTCAAATCCTCCTGCGCCCCGCTCAGAGAAAAGCTGAAAATACGCCTGCGGAAAGGCAGCGTAGGTCACCGCCATGAACGTCATATAGATCAGACCCACCTTCAGCGACGTCCATCCGGATTTCGCTGCGAGCTCCGATTGGCCTCGGCCCTGGTACTGTCCGACAAGGGTAGATGCCGCAATACTAATCCCGATCAGCGGCATAAACGCCAGCGAGTTTATGCTCAGTGCGATATTGCTCACGGCCAGAGAGAGGGCGCCCAGGTGGCCCGTCATTAAAACGAACATCGAAAATGAAGAGACATCCAGCACCAGATGAATGCCGGATGGAATGCCAAAGCGAAGCAGTCGTTTGAAAAGCGGATAATCCAGACGCCACAATGAGCGCGACGCATACACTGCATTCGTTCGCGGATGCCAATACCGGGCAAAAAGGATTAATGGCGGCACGAGGCCAGCCACAATAGTTGCAATCGCGGCTCCCCGAATTCCCATTTCCGGGAAGCCGCCTCGCCCGAAGATCATGAGCCAATCGAGCAGGACGTTCACGAGGTTGCCCGCCAACTGCGCGTACATATTCGTCAACGTGTCTCCGCGCCCTGTGAAGAAGCTGCTAATCGCTGCGCCCAACGGAACTGTCACACCGCCCATCATCAGGAGCGTCAAATAATCCAGCTCCTGACTCAGCACGTCCGGCGCATGTCCGGCAATGCGCAACAAGAAACGACCGAGTGGAATCAAGGCGAGAATCACCGGCCACGAGAAGAGCGAAACCCACACCCCCTGCGCTGTTGCCCGACTGCATCCATGCGTATCTCCGCTCCCGTGATACTGCGCCACAAACGTGTTTGCATAGCCCGCCAACGCCATGAAGCCCGAGATCAATGTGAACGACAGCAGGCCCGCCGGAAGCGCCGCTTGAATGGAAATCGTGCTGTACTGCGCAAGGAACACGCGATCCACAAACTGCATCAGCGAAAACGATGCGGTGCTAATGACCAACGGATAGGCAATTTTCAGAACTTCGCGATAGCCGCCGGGCACAAATGACTTGGAGGAATTCACCGACATGGACAGGCGAGAATACCCGATTCATGGCGCAGCGCAATTTTCATATTCCGCTTGGCGGCATCAGCGTGGCTCATCCACGGCCCCGCTTCAATCTGCCTGCGAAGCAAGACGCCGCGCAAAGCGCGGCAATTCAGGATCCCGCGCGCCCATCCCAAGTATCGCATCGCCCGCGCGAACTTCGGACGCGAGCCGTGCACGAAGGGCTGCATAGTCGGGCACCATTTCTGCCAGAACACCTCGCTGTTGAAGCGACGCGACTAAATCGCCCGAATCAATTTTGCGCGTAGCCGTTCCGCCCGCATAAAAGACAGGCAAAATAAAAAGACGATCTTCCGACCGCACCGCTCCGGCCAATGCATTCACCAATTCATCGTGCATCAATGCGAGCGGGGCAAACCCGTGCGGCCTCCAGAACCCCAGCACACGCGATGCGCCTTCGGCAACCGCCCGCCACGATGCGGCGATTTTTGCGGGATTGTGCGCGTAGTCATCAATCACGCTCACTCCATTCCAGTTCCCCACTCGTTCGAGGCGCCGATGGACGCCGCGAAATGCCGCCAACGCACTCTGTAAAACATCTATATCAACACCCAACTGCCTGCAAAGCACAACCGCCAGCAACGCGTTCTCTGCATTGTGCCGCCCGGGCATCACAACATTGAAGTCGGAATCTTCCACCTTGAACGTCCAATGTGTGCCGACATGCTCCAGCGCAAAATCCGGCTCAATCGTCGCGCGCTCGATCACGCTACCCACACCGGGGCCGGATACAATCGAACCGCGCACCTGCGAAGCAAACTGCCGGAAGAGGCGTTGCAGCTCATCGAGTTCAAAATGGTCTTTAGAGATATTCGTTATGAGCGCGTGTTCCGGATGGAATTGCAGAAGCGAGCGGTCGCTCTCATCCGCCTCCAGCACCCACCAATCAGAGGCACCGACGCGCACATTTCCGAGCCGCCCATCGTTCTGCCAATTCAAAATTACGCCGCCGTTCACAACGGTCGGATCAAATCCCGCCTGTTCGAGAAGATACCCAACGATCGCGGTCACCGTGGTTTTACCCGCCGTTCCCGTAATCGCAACCACGCGCTTGCCCGCAGCCAGTCGCGCTAGCATCGCCGCGCGATGAACAACTTCAACACCCAATCGTTGCGCCGCGAGCAGTTCCGGATTGTCCGCCTCAATCGCCGTGCTGACCGCCAACACACTCGTCTCCGGAGTAATTGCGGAGCCATCCTGCGGCTGCACGCGAAGCCCTGCGCGCTTGAGTATTTCCACAGCTTCAGACGAACCGCCCTGATCCAGCGTCCGATCGGACCCCGAAACGTCATACCCCTGCGCCAACAGGAGCTCTGCAAGGGCACTCATGCCCACCCCGCTCACACCTGCAATGTGAATATGACGCGGCGCACTCATCGCGACGACGGAGGCGAAATTTGCAATTCAGCAGTCAACCCGCCCCCCTCCTCCACGGAAAGATGGGCGCCCTCAATGCGCCCCTTCAAGTGACCCCCGGACTTCACTTCGATCAATCCGCTCACAGCCAGATGCGCATCCAGCTCTCCCGCGACCTCCACGTTGCGAAATACACGCTTCCCGCGAAAGCGGCAACTGGCGCCTTGACCAATAGTCAGGTCTTGGCCGGATAAAAGGTCCTGATCAAATTCAGCCGTTGCCTGTATCACAATTCGCCGCTGCGCCTTTACCGTTCCTCCCACAACCCGCCCTGCGAGAATCACATCGCGGCCAATCAGCGCGCCGGCATTAAGAACACCGCCGGACGCCAACGTGATATTGCCGGTTGTACGGACAGAATCGCTGCATTCGCTCTCAATTGTGTAATCGGCCTGATCCAACACATTTTTGCATTTTAGACAACGCAAGGTCTGCGGACGCCCCGTCGCGAGAAACACATAACCGCATTCGTAGCAATGGATCTCGTTTTTCGTCGGCATCACAGTGTGCCCGATGCGCGAGGGCCGACCGGGCGCAGATGGATCCGGCGGCTTATCCGGCTTTTTCGGCGGCGGGGCAGACGGCGGCGGCGCTGTCTTCTCATCGTGCCCGTGCCGAACGGCACGGATGAGAGACATTCCATCCACCTCTTTTGATTTACGCATCGCCGCCAAGGTCGCCCCGAGCGTGAATTAGCGGCGTCCGAACATCCCGCCCTTGTTGTCGGATGCGGGCGGTTCCTGGGAGGGCGCTGGCGATTGCGCAGGCGCACCGGCAACTGCACCCGTCGGATTGACCTCTGAGCGGCCGATGAACGTGACGCCATCTTCAACCGCAAGGCGCTTCGCCGCGATATCGCCGTGCACCTTCGCGGTGGACTTCATGTCAATCTTGTCCTTGGCGGTGATGTTCCCCTGAATCGCACCCTCGACCACAACGCTATTGACCTGCAATCCGCCCTTGATCACCGCGTTGCGGCCGATCACCGCATCCGCTGCACAAACGAGGTCGCCCTCCAGTTTGCCATCAATTCGAATCGGCCCATTGCTCTTGATGGTTCCGATGATCTGCACGTCTGCAGAAATAACCGTCTGTCCATTTTCATTCGCCATTGTCTCGTCTCCTACTAGTTCTTCGATTCGTTCACTTCACACTCATCACGGATACTGACCGGGCCGATCGAGCCCCATCGTCTCCGGAAAACCAAAAATCAGATTCATGTTTTGCAACGCGCTGCCCGCCTGCCCTTTCATCAGGTTGTCAATGTGCGAGATGACGCGCAGTTTGTTCGTCCGCTCATCCACATCCACAATCAGATTGCAATAGTTGCTGCCGCGCACGTGCGCCGTGCCCACCGTCGCCTTGCGATCATAGATTCGCACGAAGCAGTTGCCCTTGTGATATTCGCGATAGGCTTCAATTGCCGAAGCAGCCGTCACACCGGGCTGTAGGGAGCCATAGAGGCACGAGAGGATGCCGCGACACGCCGGAACCACCTGCGTGGTGAAGCACAAATTGATCTGCTCGCCTGCGATGTAGCGCAACTCGCGTTCCACCTCGACCACGTGCTGATGCCCCGTCAGGCGGTAGGCATTCATGTTGTCGTAGCGAGCCGGGAAATGAAAACTCGGATTGGGCTTCTTGCCCGCCCCGCTCACAGCACTCTTGCAATCGCAAATGATGCTGTCGAAATGAACCAGCTTATTCGCAATCGCAGGCGCAAGCCCGATCTCCACGCCCACCGCAAAACAGCCCGGATTGCCGACAAGCTTGACCGTCGGGTTCAGTTGTTTGCGGCGCAGTTCCGGCACGCCATACATCGAGAGGCCCAGCAGATCCGGCGCCTTGTGCTCCGTCGGTTTGTTCAAACGACGCGCGTACTCGGCGTATTCCTCCGTCGTCTGGAACCGAAAGTCGCCGCTGTAATCAATCACCTTAGCGCCCTTCTCCAACTCAGCGCGCGCCTGCACCATTCCCACCCCGTCCGGAGTCGAAAAGAAAACCACATCAGCCGGTTCCTGTGCAGCCGGATCATCCGGCGTCAAAATGGGAAGGTCAATGAATCCATCGAGATGCGGATACAACTCGCTGATCTTCATCCCCGTCTCGGTCGCGGCAACGAGCGTTGTGATTTTCACTTCCGGATGGTTGAGCAGCAGCTCTGTGATTCCCACGCCTCCGTATCCACCCGCGCCAACAATTTTTGCTTTAATCATGATTCATCTCCAAACAAATACAGCTCATCGGTGTGCATCCCCGCGCGGTTGCGCGCTCCTGTCAGCCCGCCAGACGCTAATCCAGCGAAAGCCAGGTCTGCACATAGTCACGCACACCGTCTTCTAGCGTCGTCATCGGCTTGTCGTAGCCGACCGAACGCAGCTTCGAAATATCCGCCTCGGTCCGGTACTGATATTTCCCGCGCAGATGCAGCGGCATCTCGATAAACTCAATCTGCGGATCGCGCTTCAGCGCGGCAAATACGGCGCGCGCAAGATCCACCCACGTCCGACAGGTGCCCGTGCCGACATTGAACAGTCCCGATGCGCGCCGGTTCTCCGCAAACCATAGGCACACATCCACCGCATCCTTCACATAGACAAAGTCGCGCACCTGTTCGCCATCCTTGTACGCCGGGTTGTAGGACTTGAACAACTTGACCACACCCTCCTGCTGGATCTGACCATACGCCTTGTGCACTACAGAGCGCATATCATCTTTGTGATCCTCTCGGGGCCCGTACACATTGAAGAACTTAAGCCCCACAATCTCGTTCAAGATTCCATTGCGCAGCGCCCACAAATCGAACATGTGCTTGGAATAGCCGTACATATTCAGCGGTTCCAACGTCGGCGTCACCTCGTCATCATCCGAATAGCCGAGGGAGCCATCGCCATAGGTTGCGCCGCTGGAGGCATAGACAAAGCGCACATCGTTGTGCAAGCACCAGTCACACAGCTCGCGCGTCAGGCGGTAATTATTGTCCACCAGATACGACGCATCCTTCTCTGTCGTCGCGCTGCACGCGCCCATGTGAAATACAGCCGAAACCTTGCCCAACACATCCTGTTGAACGGCGAGCCGGAACGCATCGCCCTCCAGATAATCGGCGTATTTCAGGCCCACCAGATTTTTCCATTTCTCGTTCTTTCCGAGAATATCCACGACGAGAATGTCGTCTTCACCGCGCGCATTCAGCGCTGCGACGATATTGCTGCCGATAAACCCGGCGCCGCCCGTAACGATGTACTTACTCATAACGCAAACTCCAATCTCTCAGGAAGAAGCCGCCCCTCCATACGCCTCGACGATCCGCGCAATCACATTTGTGGTCGAACGACCCGCAACCATTTCGGCCAGCACAACCTTCCCGCCGTGCGCCTCCACAATGTCGCGCCCGCTGACGTAATGTGCCCAATCTGCGCCCTTCACCAACACATCCGGCACAATCGCGCCGATCAACTCTTTCGGCTCGTCTTCATCGAAAATGACGACGTAGTCCACACACGCAAGCGCAGCGAGAACGAGCGCGCGATCCGCCTGTCCGTTGACCGGCCGCTTATCGCCCTTGTATCGCTTCACAGACGCGTCTGAATTTAGTCCGACGCAGAGTGCATCGCCCTGCTCACGGGCGAACTGCAAATAGGTCACATGCCCGGCGTGAAGGATGTCGAACGCGCCGTTGGTGAAGACCAGCCGCTTGCCTGCCGCGCGAAGGCGCGCGCGCTCCTGCATCATCGCCTCACGTGACAGAATCTTGGTCTGCATCTTCATTTCAACTGCACTGCCAAACTACATATTTGCGATTACGGCGTCGCCGAATTCCGAGCACTTGATCTCGGTTGCGCCGTCCATCAGGCGCGCAAAATCGTACGTCACGCGCTTTAAACCGATCGCGCCGTCCATTCCCTTGATGATCAAGTCCGCCGCCTCAGTCCACCCGAGATAACGCAACATCATTTCGCCCGAAAGAATAACCGAGCCCGGATTCACGCGGTCGAGATTCGCATATTTAGGCGCCGTGCCGTGCGTCGCTTCAAAAATCGCGTGGCCCGTCACATAGTTAATGTTGCCGCCCGGCGCAATTCCAATGCCGCCCACCTGCGCGGCGAGCGCATCAGAAATGTAGTCGCCGTTCAGATTCATCGTCGCAATCACATCGAACTCCGTCGCGCGTGTGATCGTCTGCTGGAAGCAAATGTCCGCAATGACATCCTTGATGAGCAACCCGCCGGGCAGTTTGCACCACGGCCCGCCATCAATCTCCACCGCGCCGAATTCGCGCTTCGCCAATTCATAGCCCCACTTCATGAAGGCACCTTCCGTGAACTTCATGATGTTTCCCTTGTGAACCAACGTCACACTCTTGCGGTTGTTTGCCAGCGCATATTCAATCGCCGCGCGAACGAGTCGTTCCGTTCCCTCCTGCGAAACCGGCTTCACGCTGATGCCCGCACTGTCAGGGAAACGAATCTTCGCGTATTCCTTCGGGAAGTTTTGCTTCAGTAGCTCCTTGAACTTCTTGTTCTCCTCCGTCCCGTTCTCAAACTCGAGGCCGGTATAAATATCCTCCGTGTTTTCGCGGAAGATCACCATATCCACGTCCTGTGGACGCTTTACCGGCGAGGGCACTCCGTTGAACCAGCGCACCGGACGCAGACACACATAGAGGTCCAGCATTTTGCGCAACGCCACATTGAGCGAGCGTATTCCGCCGCCGATAGGCGTCGTCAACGGACCCTTGATTCCGACGAGATGCTCCTTGAACGCCTCAACCGTCTCGTCCAGCAGCCACGAATTGTACGCCTTGAACGACTTCTCCCCGGCGAACACCTCCATCCACACAAGCTCGCGTTTCCCGCCGTACGCCTTCGCCACCGCCGCGTCCAACACCCGAACCGACGCCCGCCAGATATCCGGCCCCGTCCCATCGCCTTCGATGAACGGAATAATCGGATTCGACGGCACGTTCAGCTTGCCGCCTGCTCCCATCGTAATCTTTGAGCCGTGCGCGGGAACCTTGATGTGTGTGTATGCCATGAACTCACTCCTATTCGATGAAAATATGCGGCGAGTGTAGCACGCGCGATGCAAAAATGCCATGATTCACGCACCAGCGGCGTCCGCAATTTTTCCAATGCCTGTAAAAAGACCTTTTGTAAACTTCCAAGGCTTGTAAAACACCCGTGTGACAGACGAAGAAACCATCCCAACTTCCGTCCCCGACCTGCCCCGCATGCTCGGCGCTTTGCTGCGCCTGGAACCGGTCGCACTCGCCGGGCACGGCGTCCACTCCCTTCTCGCTGAAGACGACAAAACAATCACGGAAGCGCTCCTCCGCCACGGCGCGGGCCTCAAAGCCGCATTCCGCCTGATGGGCGCACTTTGCGACCGCGAGATTCCCCACGTTTTCCTCAAAGGCCCCACGCTACAGCGACTCCTCTATGGCGAGGCTGCCACCCGCCCGTACAGCGACCTCGATGTCCTCGTGGAGAAAGAGCACCTCTCCAAAGCCATCGAAGCGGCCGCAGCATCCGGATGGAACCCGCCCAAGCGAAGCCCGTCCTACCACTTTCACGTCACCTGCACACCCGCCGATGCCCCGCTCCCGCTCGAACTCCACACCCGCTGGGTGGATCGCGCAAATCTCTATCGCCTGCCCGATGACGCCGGTTTGGACCGCGCCTGCCTGGGCGCTGAAGGACTCCCGCGTTTCTGCAACGAAGACCTGCTCCTCTATCTCTGCGTCCACGCGCATAAGCACGGATTTCTGAACGAGACCGCCTTTGCGCTCGGCCAATCGGCAGAATGGTTCCTTTCACCTGCCAGCGGCAATCGGCTCCTCTGGTGGCTCGATATCGCGCTACTCCTTGAACGAGACGATCTAGATTGGCAGGCCTGCATCGAGCGCATCTGGCGCTGGAACATCATAAAACCCGTCGCCATCACTCTCCGCATGGTCACCCGCTTCCTTCCAGCCAGCCGCGCGCGGGAAGCGCTCGCGAATCTGAAGCTCGACACCGTCCATCCCAAACTCGGACGCAAGGCAATGCGAAAAATGGTCATCCGCAACAACAAGCGGTTCATGAGTCCCAACGCGCGCACCTGGCGACCGGGCCGCATGGCAGAACTGCCGGACCTCCTCTTTCCCCTCCCCGATGACCTTGCCGCATTTCTCGGCAAATCCGAAGTCACCCTCGCCGACAGAGTCGCGCACCCATTCAAAATGACGCGGCGCATCCTCGGGAAATAGCCAAGCCGACCACGCCGCTCGCCCGGGCTCAGTAGATCAGTTCAACGCGGAACAGATTGCCCGTTGCGACGACCGGCACAGCGCTCGTCGTTGAAATGGAGTCCGCGAGAACGGTGTCGGGCAGCGTATTCCAAGCCGCAAACAGATTCGTCGCACTCTGCACCCGATATCGCCCATCCGGCAGCGACGTCCACGTCACCAGCGTCCCGTTCGTACTGCGCTGAATTCGCGAAATACGCAGCGCAGAGCCCGGATCGTTCGGATGCGTTCCCGCGAGCCATTCATTGCGATTCGAGAACCCGTCGCCATCCACATCGCCCTCTGCGGTGATGTTTGTCACGCCGCCGAACTTTGCGACCTCCCATTCATCCGGCAATCCATTCCCGTTCACATCCGCAAAACGCTGCGATAGCGCCACCTGATAGGAGCCCGTTGTGAACTCCGCCAGACTTTTCACTGAGAGATACGCACGGGTCGCCATGGATGTGTTCAGAATTTCGAGCGACTGCGGAACCCCGACTGCGGTATTCGTCGCGAGCGAGATCACCAGACCTGGCGGCGCATACAGCTCCATTTCGCAATCGAAAACCGTGCCGGTCGAAACGGTCACCACATTCGTCACATACGGCAGCACAGGAAGCTGAAAAACATCCACATCGTCATATCGCTCAATCACGCGCGTGACAGTGCCCGTATCCAACAACTCCGCATTCGCGGGCACATCGCCCACATCGTCAGCGCGAACCGATAGCGCAGCGAAAACTAAAATGCCTAACAGGGTTCGAATCATGGCCGCACCACCTGTGCAGGGTCGCCGAAAAGATTATAGAACAGCATTTCACGCGACCCGGGCGAAACGCCTTGCAAGGAAAGAATTCCTGCATCCATCGCATCGCCAACACGGGAACGGGGAAAGCTGTTCGTAAAATAGCTGTAAAATCCGTTCGCCATCCACTTGATCGCTTCGTTCGCCGTCAGGCCTGAGCCTGAAATCGTAACTGATGCACCGCGATTCCACTCGCGCCGGATCAACAGCTCCGCCATCGGCGTATTCGTCGGATCCGCGAAAGCGCCATTCGCGCACGTCCACATCGCAAACATTGGTTGGCTGACCGCATTCGTCAGCAGTAACACGCGCGAATTATCAAATCCCGGCGCCCAATCGTTGTGATATCCGTGGCCGACATACGAAACGCTGAATATCGGCCCCGATGAATTTGCGCCATTGACTGCATTGTTGATTTGCGCAATCACCGCAGCAGAATTCGATCCGTTATAATAGGCCTTCGTGTGCGTTGTTACTCCAGCCAATACGAGATTTGTCACAATATTCGTATCGGTCATATCTTGAAAATGATACGGCGCGACATCATTCACATCGGCGGCATAAAGCGCTTTCTTTCGCCAGTTGGCGCCTACTGCGCTCGCCTCATATTTCGCAATCCTCGCGACTGCGCCCGTCATTTGCGCGACCGTCACCACCGGAAAGCGGCCAATCTGAACATCGCGCACATGATCCGGGCCATCTACCGTTCCAAACCACCCGTCCTGCGCGCAAAATTCAAACGCGCTTGGCCCCATATACACCGGTATCGAATCGGAATATTGCCACGGCGCGTAATTCCCGTCCCCGACCAGAACGACATATTTCGGTGGCTGCGCCCAGTGATGATACGCGTATCCGATGAACTGCTTGATCGCGCTCGCATCCTTGATGCCGTAGCTGAACTCGTCATACACGCTGCCGATCGGCACCATCAAGGTCTTCATTCCATCCCGGGCGCGGTATTTCGCAAGCTGATAGGCGCCGGTTGATAAATTGCCATCCGTAATAATCAGATAATCGAACTTCCGCGTCGTGTTCGTGAAATCCCGGAAAAGAACAGGGCCCGAAATCGCCACATTCACTAGGCTGGTCGGCGATGCGAGCCAATAGCGATTCGTCTTGGGCGCAAAATCGCCCCATCGCACGCGGCCGTTGCCATCCCCTGCGTCCAACTCCCAATTCTTTAACCGCACCGGGCGCACGGGGTCCGTGATGTCCAGCAACCACGGCGTCTCGTTTGTATTCCACGGCGATGCAGCATAATTCGCCGTCCCCGAAATGCCGTCCAAATCCAGTTTCCCGGCTGCCACCCGATTGCTCGCCTCATAAACCACTGACACCCACTGCAACGATGCAACATCGTTGGGCGGGTTCGTGGCAACCTGCTGCAACTGAATCGTATTTGCGCCGTTGTTCAGGACAGACTGCGGGACAACATTCGTCGCCAGATAAAACTCCAGCCCGTCATAATAATTTGTTTGCGACGCCGCCCCATTCATCCTGAAACGTGTGGCGTGATCCGGATTCGCTGCATCCGCAGTGCGTCCCCACAGCGCGAGATAAACCGTCGCGGTGGAAGTGGCTCCTTTCATCACGTGCGGTAGCGTCACACTGATATTCACGGCTGAGGTGCGATAGATATTCTCGGCGATCCAGTGATCAAACGTGTCGTCAGTGGGCCGATAGGCAAACGGGAAAATATTTTTAGGCGCATATCGAACCGTAGCCCAGTGCGAGGTTTGATCTACGACGATATTGGTCTGTGGCGCGGCGTTTCGCTCTGTCATTCGCAATCCGCTTCCGCCAATGCCCAGCCAATAGGTATTCGTTTTGGTCCAGTATCCGTCGTGTGGACGGCCAAAAAAGACGGCGTAGTCAGACGAATCCCACGCACCGGTGCTGCTCGTTACAAGTGCTATCTCCTGCGTACGGCAAAAGAGGCGAAGCTCTGATCCCACCGGATTCGCGATCCCGGCAGCAACAAGGTTGCTGTACGATATTTTGTACAATCCTTCATTTGTCACAAAAAGTTTGAGATTTGCGCCGACTTCCGCGCCCGCGCGGCGTGGCGCAAATTCCGAGGGCACACCGTTTGTCATCGGTGGCAGCAAGTCGCCTGCTCCGGCGTTCAGCACAAAAAAGAGGCTCAGTGCGCAAGCCGCGCACTCAATTCGATTCTTCAGATTCATTAGCGTGTGTCTCGCGCCAGATCAGGCGCGCATCAATCAAGTCGTTGTAACGCAACATACCCCGAACCGGGTTATATTGGAATGGATGATACACAAGTCGCGCCCAGCGCTGACGGCCCTGAATGAAATAACTAACCTCCAACGGTTCCTCCGGCCACCACGCATCGCGAGAATATACCACAGAGCGCTCGCTCTCAGCCGGGACAACGCGCGGGTTTCCGTTTTCGTCTTCGCCCAACTGATAGCCACTGCGAACCGCGACTGATATCCCGTTGGTCTCGTGCGACACCAATCGGTCAATGGCAATCGTCGCGACGCAATCGCGCGAAACAGGCAGCAATTGAACCCGATACGGGAGGTCCGGAGTGCCCGCGGCGTTCATGTGCACGCCGTCTGCCACGCGAGGGATTATTGAGCCATCCGGTTGCACCTCGAGGGAAGCAGCTCCCAACTCAATACGCCAGGCGGTTTCTGTGTTGCAGCCATCCGGCGTGATTGCCTGTTCGCTCGCGCCCGCTACCACCGCGCAGGTCAATGCCCACGCGGTGGCGGCGCCCCCTACCCAACTGAGAATCCGCATAGCTTCTACGGCTCGGCGCGCGTGACGCCAGTGACGTCGCGCACGGCATCCAGCTGGACCGCCAGACACTGTGCCGCCTCTTCAACCTCGTAGCTCAAGAGAATGCCGCTCTGGCCCGGGATATTGAGGACTGCGTAGTCGAAGAGCACCAGCGGACGGTGCGCGTCAGTGACGTCGAGCACCATCGCGCCGTCGCCTTCAAAGCCAACCAACAAGTAGCGTTGCGATGCTGGCGAGACTTCAAACGGCAACTGTCCGTCGGAGCGAACAACGCCCGTCCACAGGGTACCTTCCGGCGCAGGCTCCCCATACGCCCACCCCATTCGCAGCGCATCCGCACCGGTTTCAATGGAGACCGAGAGCGCACGATCATGCGCAGGCACATAGAAGAGCACGCTGTCGCCAGACGCGAGGGTGTCGCCCTGCGCAATCGGCAGGAGCGCGACCTCCTCACCGCCAAGAATCAGCTTGAGGTCCGCAACCCGCAGCGAATTTGCCGCAATACCGGCGCGCACAAGCTCTTCGTAGCTCAGGCGATAGATACCGGCGCCAGCGGCTTCGATGCCGAAGTTGCCGACCAGTTGCGTTCCGGTCTCTTCTTCGTCCTCCTCCGCTTCGCCTGCCGAAACAGGGCCGTGCAGAGTCGTCTCGAATGTTTCGCTGATATCTTCCAGCCAGTACCACGCCGCATCGGCATCCGCGCCGACATCATCGAACGCGTAGGTGGAGCCATTGCCAGTACCCTGGCCCATAATCATCTCGCCGGTCAGGCGGACGCGTTCGCCGTCAGGCGATGCCGCGCGATAGATGTGATAGCCGAGGTTTTCGAATTCCGAGGCTGTCGCCCACTCCACGCGCACCCCGTCGTCCGTGCGAACCGCGCGCAGATAGCGCAAGGTGATCGCCGTCGGATCGAGGTTGAAGCCGAAGTCCGCATCATAGAACACGTACTGCGGGCTGATCGTCACGTTGTAGCTCAGTACCGTGGTATGGCGCGGCAGCCAGTTCGGAATGCCGTGTGTATCCACTTCAACGTAGTAATCGCCAAACTCGAGCGCCGGGAAGAAGTAGTGTCCCTTATTCCCGTTCGTATCTGTCGCCGTGACTGCCTGGGCAAGGAAGCTGGTCACGCCGCCCTGCACGCGATAGAGGCGCACGGTTACATCGTTGATGCCGTAGAACGTCAGGTCTTCCGCGTGGATTCCATCGTTGTTGATGTCCCACCAGACGAAGTCGCCCAGTGCGCCGTAGCGCGCGAGACCCGCATCCCAGGTGCGATCGTCATCGCCCGAGTAGAGCGTGATCGGATCCGTGCGACCGGTGACCTGATCCGCATTGCTGTCCAGATTCGTGTCACCACCCTGCAGCGGAGTCACAAACACGAAGTTTGTCGGCTTCACGAACTCCACGACATAGGTCGCCGGAGGCAGGTTCGTGAACAGATACGCTCCCGTGGCATCTGTCACGGTGGACGTGACAAATGTACCGTTGTCCAGATAGAGATTCACGGTCAATCCGGTCACGCTCGGAGTGATTTCACCCGGCCCGTCGAAGACACTGTTGTAGTCCAGATCCTCGAAGACCTGATCGCCCAATGTGGCTGGCAGATAGACACCGGCATCCCACGAGAGATCGTTTTCGCCGCTGAGGAGCTGGGTGACAACTGTCAGACCGGACAGCGGATCCACATCGCTGTCCAGCTCATCATCAATGCCAATATCCGGCTTGGTGAACTGGTAGCCCGTCGGAGGCACGAACTCCACGTAATAGAACGCGGGCATCAGATTCGTGAACAGATACGCGCCGTTCACGTCCGTGGTGGTCGTCGAAACGATCACGCCATTCGTATTGTAGAGGTGTACCACCACACCCGGCATGCCGGTCTCGCTAGCGCCTTGCAGACCATCGCCGTCATAATCGTGCCAGACGAAATCGCCCAGCGACGCCGGAATGTGCAGGCCCGCATCAAGTGTCGGATTGTGCTCACCGGAGATCAGCGTCACGTACGGCGTGCGGCCGGTATTCACGTCCACATCGCTGTCGAGCGAACCGTCGCCGCCCTGGCCCGGCAGGCTGAAGGCGAAGCCTGCAGGAGGAATCACCTCAACCGCGTATGTGCCCGGCAGCAGATTTGTGAAGCTGTAGTAGCCCGTGCTGTCGGTGACCGTTGTCGCAATGACGACACCGTTCGTATCGAGCAGGTTCACCACAACGTTGGTCATTCCGCTCTCACCCGGATCCTGAACGCCGTCTCCATCCGTATCCAGCCAGACGAAGTCGCCCAGCGACGCACGGCGGAAGATACCCGCATCCCACGAGAGGTCATTCTCACCCGAAACCAGCACGGTCTGAATCGCAGCGCCCGTAATCGGATCCGCGTCGCTGTCCAGATCATCGTCGCCACCCTGATCCTGCAAGGTGAACTCATACTGACTCGGCAGAACAAATGTCACCGAGTACGTGCCCGGAATCAGATTTGTGAAGCTGTAGAAACCGCTCGCATCGGTATTGGTCGTCGCGATCAGCACATTTGCTGCATCATAGAGTTGGACCGTGACGTTCGACACACCCGGCTCCGTGAGACCCTGAATGCCGTCGCGATTCAGGTCATCCCAGACGAAGTTGCCCAACGAGGCAGGAATGTAGAGGCCTGCATCCCACGTCGGATCGTTCTCGCCCGAGACCAGCGTCGTCGGAATCGTGAAGCCCGTAATCGGATCCGCATCGCTGTCCAGCGTGTCGTCGCCGCCCTGATCGCGCAGCGTAATCGCATAGCCGGCAGGCGGCGTAAAGCCGACAAAGTAGGTACCCGGCACCAGATTCGTGAAGCTGTAGAAGCCGGTTCCATCTGTGGTCGTTGTAGCCAACGCATTGGACTGCGCGTCGTACAGCGTCACGAGAACATTCGCAATACCCGCTTCGGGGCCGCCGTCCTGAACGCCATTACCATCAATATCGAGCCAGACGAAGTCGCCCAGACTCGCCGGATAGTACAGACCGCTATCCAGCGTCGTGTTGTTCTCGCCGGATTCCAGCGTGACCGTACCCGTGCGGCCTGTGCCGGTGTCAGCATCGCTGTCCACCGTGTCGTCGCCACCCTGATTCGGCGGGCTGAAGTGTGTGCCCGGCGGCGGCACGAATTCCACTTCGTACTCACCCGGCCACAGATTCGTGAACGCGTATGCACCGTTCACATCCGTCGTCGTCGTGGCAATAACCACACCGTTGCTCAACAGGTTCACCACCACATTCGAGAACGCAGGCTCGCCCACATCCTGAATGCCGTCGGCATTCGTGTCTTCCCAGACGTAATCGCCCAGCGAAGCGCGCTGAATCAAGCCGGCATCCCACGTCGGATCGTTCTGACCCGATATCAGCGTCGTCGGGATCGTGAAACCGGTGACCGGATCGGCATCGCTGTCGAGCGTGTCATCGCCACCCTGATCCTGGCGGGTGAACTCAAAGCCCGCAGGCAGCGTGAAACCGACGAAGTACGTGCCTGGTATCAGATTCGTGAATCCGTAGGCACCGCTGCCATCCGTTGTCGTCGTCGCCAAGGCGTTGCTGTTCGCATCATAGAGCGTCACCAGCACATTCGATACACCCGGCTCACCCGAATCCTGAATGCCATCGCCGTTGCGATCGAGCCACACGAAGTCTCCCAAGCTCGCCGGGATGTACAAACCCGCATCCCACGTCGTGTCATTGTCGCCAGACTCCAGCGTGGTCGCGGTCGCCATGCCGGTGACGCGGTCAGCATCGCTATCCACAGTGTCGTCACCGCCCTGATTCTGCAGAGTGAATTGATAACCCGCAGGCAGTTCAAACCCGACCGTGTACGTGCCCGGCAGAAGATTTGTGAAGCTGTAGTAACCCGTGCCGTCAGTCGTGGTGGTATCCACCATCGCCAGCGTATCGTCGTAGAGGTGCACTACAACATTCGACACGCCCGGCTCGCCGGCGTCCTGAATGCCGTTGCCGTTCACATCGAGCCAGACAAAGTCGCCCAAGCGCGCCGGGATAAAGAGACCGGCATCAATTGTCGTGTCGTTGTCACCCGATTCCAGTGTGATTGTTCCGGTCAGACCGGTGAAGCGATCCGGGTCGCTATCCACAGTGTCATCGCCACCCTGATCCTGACCCGTGAAGACAGAACCCGCAGGCGGAACGAACTCCACCTGATACTCGCCCGGCCACAGATTCGTGAACGCATAGGCACCGTTCACATCCGTCGTCGTCGTCGCGATGACCACGCCGTTGCTCAGCAGGTTCACTACCACATTCGAGAATCCGGGTTCGCCGGCGTCCTGAATGCCATCAGCATCCTTGTCTTCCCAGACGAAGTCACCCAACGCTGCACGCTGGATTAAGCCCGCATCCCACGTCGGATCGTTCTCACCCGAGACCAGGGTCGTCGGAATCGTGAATCCGGTGATCGGATCAGCATCGCTGTCGAGCGTATCGTCGCCACCACGATCCTGAACAGTGAGCTCGTAGCCCGCCGGTGGAGTGAAGCCGACGAAGTAGGTACCCGGCACCAGGTTCGTGAAGCTGTAGAAGCCCGTTGCGTCGGTCGTCGCCGTACCCAACACATTCGAGCTTGCATCATATAGCGTCACCACGACGCCCGGAATTCCAGTCTCTGAGCCACCGCTCTGGATTCCGTCACCGTTGCGATCGAGCCAGACGAAGTCGCCCAGGCTCGCCGGATAGTACAGACCGCTATCCAGCGTCGTGTTATTCTCGCCGGATTCCAGCGTGACCGTACCCGTGCGACCCGTGCCGGTGTCAGCATCGCTGTCCACCGTGTCGTCGCCACCCTGATTCGGCGGGCTGAAGTGTGTGCCCGGCGGCGGCACGAATTCCACTTCGTACTCACCCGGCCACAGATTCGTGAACGCGTATGCACCGTTCACATCCGTCGTCGTCGTGGCAATAACCACACCGTTGCTCAACAGGTTCACCACCACATTCGAGAACGCAGGCTCGCCCACATCCTGAATGCCGTCGGCATTCGTGTCTTCCCAGACGTAATCGCCCAGCGAAGCGCGCTGAATCAAACCGGCATCCCACGTCGGATCATTCTCGCCCGAGATCAGCGTCGTCGGAGCTGTGAAGCCCGTAATCGGGTCTGCGTCGCTGTCCCAACGATCATCAGTGCCCTGATCCTGACGGGTGAACTCAAAGCCCGCAGGCAGCGTGAAGCCAACGAAGTACGTGCCCGGGACCAGATTCGTGAATCCGTATGCACCGGCGCCATCCGTTGTCGTCGTCGCCAGAGCGTTGCTGTTCGCATCATAGAGCGTCACCGTCACATTCGAGACACCCGGCTCACCCGGATCCTGAATACCGTCGCCGTTGCGATCGAGCCAGACGAAGTCGCCCAGGCGCGCAGGCAGATAAAGTCCCGCGTCCAGCGTCGGATTATTATCACCCGACTGCAGGACGACATCAGCGGTGCGGCCATTCTGATTCGGATCCGCATCGCTATCCACCGTATCGTCCCCACCTTGATCGAGCGGACTGATCACCGTGCCCGTTGGCGCAATGAATTCAACCGCATACGTGCCCGGCCACAGGTTCGTGAACGCATACGCGCCATTCACATCCGTCGTCGTCGTGGCGGTCACCACACCGTTGCTCAACAGATTGACAACAACACCCGGATACCCCGGCTCACCCGAATCCTGAATGCCGTCCGCATTCAAGTCGTTCCAGACAAAGTCGCCCAGCGCAGCCGGTTTGACCAAGCCTGCATCCCACGTCAGGTCGTTTTCGCCCGAGACCAGCGTCGTCGGAATTGTGAAGCCCGTGCTCGGATTCACATCGCTATCAAGCGTGTCATCTCCGCCCTGATCTTGCTGCGTGAACACGAAGCCCGCAGGCGGCGTGAAGCCGACGAAGTACGTACCCGGCACCAGATTTGTGAAGAGGTACAGACCGTTCGAGTCCGTCGTGGTCGTACCGACCACGTTCGAGCTCGCATCGTATAGCGTCACCGTCACGTTCGAGACACCCGGCTCGCCCGCGTCCTGAATGCCATCGCCGTTCAGATCATTCCAGACGAAGTCGCCCAGCGAGGCGAGGCGCAGCAAGCCTGCATCCCACGTCGGATCATACTCGCCGGATTCCAACACCGTCAGCGCCGTGAAGCCGGTGACCGGATCCGCGTCACTATCCACCGTATCGTCACCACCCTGATCCTGTTGCGTGAGCATGTAGCCACTCGGCGGCGTGAAGCCGACGAAATACGCGCCCGGCACGAGGTTCGTGAAGCTGTAGTAGCCCGTTGAATCCGTCGTCGTCGTGCTCAATACGTTCGTCGCAGCGTCATACAACGTCACCACCACGCCCGGAATACCCGTCTCTGAACCGCCGCTCTGGATGCCATCTCCGTTCACATCCAGCCAGACGTAGTCCCCGATCGCGGCGAAGATTTCGACGATCGCGTCGTTCGTTGCCACGACGTTCGTGAGGCCCGGAATCGGCGTGCCGTTCGTGTAGCTCGGCGTGCCAATCACTGTGCCCCAGTTTGTCACCGCGCTCGGAATGCTCGATGTCCAGTAGAGGAATGCGATGTCGCCCGGCGCCATGACATTCGTCACCGTACCAATCACGCCCAACACGTCGTCCGTCACGGTCACACTCGACAGATGCGTATCGCCGCTGTTCGTCACCATGTAGGTATAGACGACATCCGCGCCAGCATTCGTGTAGTGAACGCCGCCATCCGGCGCGCTACCTGCCAGCTTGATGAGGCCAATTGCCGGCGCAGCGGACTGAACCGGCACACTCGATGTTTGCGGATCGAGCGGCACGCCGTTTGTCGTGGACGGCGATGCCACCACGATGTTCGTCGTGTCGTTCGGCCACGTGCTGGAGGCCATTGTGAACCGTGTCGTCAACACAATGGAATCGCCCACGCCCAACGGGCCGACGTTTGTCCACGTAATTGTGCCCGGCAACGCAGAATCCTGCACCGGTGCAGCAGACACAAAGGTCAGGCGCGCAGTATCGTAGGTATCCACCACCGGCACGGGATCCAACCCGATTTCGCCACTGTTGGAGAGCGTGATTGTAAAGACCACATCCTGGCCCACCGTCGCGACACCCGTCGGCGTGATGAGCTGCTTCACCAGTGTAAAGCCCGGCGTCAACACTTCAACCGGCACGCTCGACGTCTGCGGAGGCAGCGGCAAGCCGTTCGTTGTCGTGGCCGACGCAATAGCGCGGTTCGTTGTTCCGCCCGGAGGCGTGGTCTGCAGCGCAATGAAGTCCACGATAATATTCGTACTGGCACCCACCGGCAGTGGGCCGACATCCGCCCAGTTAATCGCGCCCGGCGAAGCGGACGTCTCTGTCGGCGTCGCATTCGAGAACGCGAGGTACGCGACATCATAAATGTCCTGCAGCGGAACCACGCCCAAACCAATCGGGCCGGTGTTCTGCACCGTGATCGTGAAGCGGACATCCTCGCCCACCTCTGCGGGGCGACCCGTCGGACTCGTCAACGTCTTCGCAATCGAGAAGCTCGGAAGCGGGAGTTCGTCGTCGTCATCCGCAGGCGGCTCATCGCGTTCATTGGGATCGTCACCATCAATCGTGCTGTACTCGGATACAACGGCGGTGTTCGAGATCACACCCGTCGCGCCCGGGATCAGCGTCGCGCGGAAGCGGAACGCAACCGTCTCGCCAACTTCAATCGAGTTTGTCGGCTGACCGCTCGCCGGATCGCTCGCGATCGTGATCGTGGCATTGCCCGGTGCGCCGGCAGAATTGAACGTGAAGCCAACCGGAATGCTAACCGGCGCAATGGTCGTCGTGTCGAACCACGCCGTGCTGATCAAGTCGGTCACAGCGACATCAAACGCCGTTGCAAGGCCGCGGTTCGTGACCACGAGATCAATTATCACCACGCCGTTGCTCGGCCCGCTCATCGTCTTCTGAATCAACAGCGACGGCTCAACCACCTGGACAACCACCGGATCCGACGGCGTCGGATCATTCATGTTGCCCGGGAAAGTCACCTGCGCGCGATTCGTGAGAATCGTGGTCCCATCGCCATCAACGGACGGAGGCAATCCGTCATTTGTTGCCACATCGAGCACCAGCGCGTCGAATTCAATCGAAAAGCTGTTGTTGTTCGTGTTGTTGTCACCCGTGACGACCGTCGCGCCGACAAACTGGAAGGATACAAGCGCACCATTGCCGCCGCCGCCACTGACCGTCGGAGTGCCCGGCAGTGTGCCGCCGAAGCCGCTGGTATCCACCACCACATTGCTCCAATACTGCATGCCAACCGGCAGGAAGTCCGTGACGATCAAGTTGGTGATCGTGGATTCCGGCAACGTCACCGTGAGGCGATACGTAACAACCTCACCGATCGTAACGTCGGAACCGGTCGTATCCACCGGCCCCGTCTCGGAGGTGCGGACGAGCGCTTTCGCAAGCGCGAGCGAGGGTGTATCCACAGAATCCGAGGATTCCGGCCCTTCGTACGTGCGCTCCACCCCGCTCGTCGGCGTGTTGTAGATCGAGTCATAGCTCTCGATACCCGCAACGTTTTCATACGACGACTGCGGCTTCACGCTCTGCGAGAGCGCAGCAGTAAAGACGAAGGTCACCGTCTCACCTACTTCAATCGTGTTTGTCGGCTGACCGGACGCCGGATCAGACGAGATGAACACCGTTGCATCCGGCAGATTTGTCGTGACTGTATAGACGAATCCAGCCGGGATCGTGACAGGCGTCAAGGAGCCAATGTCGAAGAACGCCTGCGCGATGTAGTCTGTCACCACGACGTTGTACGCCGTAGCCAACCCGTTGTTCGTCACCGTAAGCGTAATCGTCGCAATATCGCCTGCATCGCCGGTATCAATATCAATATCCTTGAGAATATCGAGACGAGGCTCAATCACCGGCGTCACCACCGGACCGGCCGGGATGGCGTTCGACGGATTGCCCGAGAACGTCACACTTGCCGTGTTCGTAAGAAGGGTCTGGTTGCCCGGAAGACCCACGACCGTGTTCGTGTTCAGCACGACAGCATCGAGATAAATCGCGAAGCTGTTGTTATTCGTGTTGTTGTCGCCCGTGACGACCGACAGGCCGTCGAACCGGATAACCACGTTCGATCCGCTCGGCGCAGGCGTGCCGTTCACCCCGACCGGCCCCAATACGTTGAATGTGCCCAGCGTACCGCCGAAGCCATTCGTATCCACACGCGCGGACCCGATGATGTAGCCCATGCCCAGCGGAAGATCATCCGTCACGAGGAGATTCGTGATCGTAGTTTCCGGCATGGTCACATCGAGGCGATACGTGACAATTTCGCCGACCTGCACGTTGGTGCTCGTCGAATCCACAAGATTCGTTTCACTCGTCGAGAAGAGCGACTTGGCAAAACGCAGATTCGCAACACTCAAACCGGTCGTGTTTGTGCTTCCGCGATCGCGATCCGGGATTCCGCCCGGCTGAGTGCCATCAATCGTATCGCTTTCCGGTAGCGTCACTACGTTATTGAAGCGCTGATTCGGCCGCAGCGATTGCGATGCCACCACGGTGAAGCTTCCCGTAACCGTCTGTCCCGGCGCCAGCGCGACGCCCGGCTCGCTGCTAAACACCAGCTCTGCGCCGAACCCGAGCGTATTCGTCGCCATCGCCCACCCCGTCGGCAGCGCCGTGTTCACAATCGTGCTCGTGTCGAACAGAGAGTTGGACAGCACATCGCTCACGACCAGATCATACGCATTTGCGAGTGCCGACGCGCTGTTCGAGACGATGATGCTGAAGGTAATGAGATCACCCGCGTCCACCTGCCCTGCGGGAGTGCGCGTCTTGCGAACCGAGGTCAGATGCTCCGCGATATTGTAGACCGGCGATGTTACCGTCGTGCTGCTGAACGCGTCCGCGACGATGGCCCGGTTCACGTTTGAATAACTATTCCCGCTCAAGCCCGTGTTGATCGGCATATTCAAGACGACGAACTCCATATCGAGGAAGAAGTAATCGTTCGTCAGGTTGTTGTCCGGCGCGTTCGTAAAGGTGCCGAACCTGAAGACCACGTTAGTACCCGAGCCGTCATTGGTCAGCGAATCCGCAGGCGTGGGATCCGGATCCGTCACCACGATCGAATTTGTATCGAAGAAGGCATTGCCCGCAGGGAACGACACGCTGTAGCCATAGCCGGGGAAGTTCAGGCCCACGTTCGTATTCACACCCACGAAGTCCAGCCCCGGCGGCACTACGTCTGTAACAACGAGATTCGAAATCACACCCTGCGGAACGTCCACGCGGAGGCGATACACCATGCGCTCGCCGATCGTCACATGCGGGTCCACCGTATTCGTTTGCGAGGTCCAGATCAGACTCTTTGTGACCGCCCCGATGGCTTGGAGCGGAACCGGCTCCGGATCATCATCCGAATACTTGTTCGCCGGGTTCTCGTCTTCATCGCCCGTACGCTCGTGGCCATTCGTGCCGACTCCCGGCAGCGAGGTCCATTCAATCTTAGAGCGGTTCGTGATGACCGTGCTCACAAACTGATCATCCACAATCGCTGCAAATACAATGGTGACAGACTCGTTTGTCGCAAGCGCGAGGAAACGAATGTTGTTATTCGTCGTCACCGTGATGGTGTTGGTCGAAATCAAGGTGCCTTCGTCAGCCTCGTCAATGGTGCCATCGCCATCGTTGTCCACGCCGTCAGGCAGAAGGCTGATGCCCGTGAACGTGAGGCCCGGAGGCAGCGTATCGCTGAACACCACGTCGTACGCCGTGGTCATAGACTGCGAAGTGTGACGAATCACGTTCGAGAAGATGACCGTGTCGCCCGCCTGCAGGCGGTTTGTACCGACGTTCGAGGTCTTGATAACCTCCAAAACCGGTTCCACCACTTTGATCGTTGTTGACGAGTCCGGCGGCACGTTCGTGGCGCCCGTCACGTGGAAGGTTGTGGAGGCAATATTAGTGACGGTGGTTTGATTATTCAGTTCGCCCTGATTCGCGAGCGAGTTGCGGACAATCACCGGGATGTCCACAATGAAGTCCACACTGTTTGTGATCGGCGAAGGCAGCGTGAACTCACCTGTCGTCGCGTTCCATGTCCAGTTTGTGACTTCAGCGCTCGATCCCGCATCCACCGGCACACCGAACACCAGATTCGTCGGCAGACTGTCTTTCACCACCACGTTGGAGAAGACCTGGCCGAAGTACGTGGCGTGAATGCGATAAATCAAGTCCTCACCCACACGCGCCGGACGGTTTGTTCCGCCAGGTGCCGCCTCTCCCGCCAGACGCACAGTCTTCGTGAGATTGAACCCGAGGCCCAACGACTGATCCTGGTCAAAGCCGTAATACACGCCATTCGCGGGGTGGATCGTCGTCCCATCCATCGTATCCGCCATCGGTGGTTCACCCAGCGTATTCAGGAACGTGCACTGGGCAACAATTCCCGCTGCAAGGCACTCGCCCACCACTTCAGCGCGGGCAGTAAGCGGATTGCCGTTAGCCTGAGCCGTAGCCTTGAATTTAACTTCGACGTAATCGTCAATCGGGTCCAGCACCACGCCCGGCAGTGAAATCAAGACGTTCGTGCTGCCCTGAATCTCATAGACAAACGATGTCACGCTACTGGAAACAATGGTATTTGTGACATAGGTCAGATTCGTCCAGCCCGTGCCGAACTGAAGGCGAGCGTGGAGATTGTCCGCATTGCCCTTATCCGCGTTGTTCCTGATCTTCGCCGTGAAAATCACTTCCTGCCCGTTCGTGACCAACAAACTGTTAGGCTGCAGGTCAATATCTGGATCCGGTTGATTCGGCATGACGGACGTAGAAATCGAGGCTTGCAACGGATCACTGCAAACGTTCCCGAAGCCGAAATCCGAACGTGCGGTGACATTCAGAACCGTCGCCGGATCCGGGTCCTCGTAATCGAGGTCCGTCGGATTCGCCAGGCAATCCAATCCGGAACCATCGCTAATCAGATGGAACGTGATCGTGACCGTGTCGCCCTGTGCGAGGTCGAGGTTGCCCAAACCATCGCCCATATCGTCATCAACGTCTGTGGCGCCACTCGCTGCCGCCGTGCGGAGGTCGAGCACCGCAATTGAGCCGGTCGGCGAACCGCTCAGATTCAATGTGAGATTGGCGGAGTTAAATTCACCCGTTGCGCTGGCGCCTGTAAAGATGTAGCCCGCTGGTGCAGTGTTGGTAATGACCATGCCCGCAAGCGTGCTGCCGCGGTTTGTGATTGTGAGCGTGTAGGTGCCTCCACAGGTGGTGAGGTCAAGCACGCCTCTGGAATCCGACGCGACGTTCGGATTCGATCCGATCGCCTGCGAAGTGGATTCCTCCAACGTCAAACACGAGTCGCTGCAGCCATACGCAATTTCCGCGTAGTTCGTAATGCCTGCGGAGCAGTTCTGCACAACGCCGGTCAACAGAATCGTAATTTGCGTGCCGCTCGCCTCCGACCACGGCGCCCCACCGACCTGTGCCAGCAACGTGCTGCTGTTCCAGGTCATAGCGACCGATGGACCGGATGTGGTGATATTGTTCGGCGCGACGGAGGCACCCGTGAAGGTGATGCCCGTCGGCCACATGTCAGTCAATTGAACGGCATACGCAGACGCCTCGGACGAGGGGTCGTGCTCAATCGTCACACGGAAGACAACTGTATCGCCCTGATCTGCATACACGCGATCCGTCGTAAAGGTGGACTGCAACCCGCCCGGATTCCGCGCTTCTTTCTTTACGGTCAGCGTCGGCTGATTCACAGGCATGACAGACTGCGTGACTTCGTTGCTCATCGTGTTTCCGCAAAGGTCCAGGAACGATCCCTGCGCGCGGAACATGGCGTCATCAAACACCGCATCGCAGCCCACGACCACGTCATACTTGAGCGAAAGGACATCACCCGGCTGCAGCACGTGGAATTCGGGAATGCTCGCCTCCGTGAACGTGAGTACATTCGACCCGCTCGGGTCCGTCAGCGCAGCGGTCTCCGGGCCGCCGTTATACTGATAGCGCGCGCTGCCCGGAACGTAGGTCATTCCATTCGGTATTTCCTGCCAGACGGTGACAATGCGGTCGAGGATCAATCCGCTGTTCCGCACCTCATACAAGACGGTGTTCGTTGTGCAGAGCTCCGCATCGGCCGGGAAAACAGTGCGCGTCACGATACTGCCCGCAAGCGGCACAAAGGTGGACGACTTATCCACTGGAACCTGGCAGCTTTCTCCGCCGCATCCATGCGTCGCACGCAGAAATACCGTGTCGTTGTCACAACTATCAACGGTGCCGGTGACCGTAATCGAGAACGTTCCGCCCGGGGGAAGATCGTCATAGAATCCATCCCCATCCATATCCATCAGGGAATCAAGGGGCGCGCCAAGCGCGAGATTCCAGATCGCATTCGTCGCACTCAAGATCGAGGGCGCGATAGACGCGCCGTTGAATCCGACGCCGACCGGGAAGACGTATTCCGGACGCACGTCATACGCCGTCGCCGCACCGCGGTTCACAAATTCCAACGTATACACCACCTGCGTTGTCGTCAGGAACAGGATCTCGGGCTTGATTTCATAATCCAAGTCAGCCTTGAACATCGCCGAGAACGTATTTGTTTTGCTTGATGCCGACTGAACAGGCGGCACCGTGCCGTCCTGGCAGCGGTTGTTATAGAGGACTTTTGCAGAAACCTGCTCACCCGGCTCAACATCGCAACCTGCGCGCAGGCGATAGGTAATCGTGCCCACCCCATTGGAGCGCACATCGCCAATATTCCACACGAGCGTGTTGCCAACAACCGTCGGTTCAACTGCAGGGATCGGATTGCCCAAGAGGTCATAGAAATCCGCGAAGATCGTGGAATTCGGCACATAGCTGAATGAATTGGTCCCTGATCCGTCTTCGTCCAAGTTCAATACCACCTGTACGTCATAGGACGGGAAGAGACGATTGCCCGCGAGGAATCCAGGCGGATCCGAGAGCTGGGTCAGCTCAATTCTGCCCGGAATAAAGCCGCAGGATTCAAAGAACGGAGGATTTTCCAAGCTAATCCGCAGATGCGACTCGCCAACTTCCCATGAGACAAATCGCTCCTCAATGCCGCACGCCCCAAGCGGAAGCGTTGACCGATCCTCAAGGATACCAATATTGGTGGAGGCAACCTCCCACATAATCGTGAGGGCGTTCGTCACAGCTCCAGGCGAGCTGAACGGACTCGCGTTCAGGCCCGCAAGATTAATCACAAGATTCGGAGACGTGGCCGTGATGTTGACAAAGGGAGTCACATTCGAGCCATTCACCGTCACCTGGACGGAAGACGTGGACGCGAGATAGCCACGACCATTTGCCAGCGAAGACGTGAAGACCACTCCATTCCAGCTCCCGGGCAACGCGCCACCGGAGAAGTTGGTAAATGTATGCGTCAACTGCACCGGTTCACACACTTCCGCCAGCTCGGGCGTGGCCCATTTCGCCGAGGTGAACGAGCATGTATCTGTTCCCTCTGTACCGCAGTAGAAGCGCGCGATGTCTGTGTAGTAGGTCGCATTGTCGCCAACCACCTGAATGGTGCAACCCTGGCAGTCTGCCGAATTTTGCGCATTGATCCGGTTCGGCCACGCGCCATAAGGACCGGAACACGGATTCACAAATGCGACGTGGTAGCTCGCCGTATAAACACCAGAACCATTCAAGACGGTGGTCCACTCAATCGTGCCAGCGGCAGGATTGTGTGTACCGCTCGGTGTAATACCGCTGATGACCAAATTGCTATCCGTTCTGTAGGTATCCAAAATGTTGACCGTCGAATTGACGAGGTTTGAGTAGGTATAAAGAACCGTGACGTTGAATCCCGACCCCGACGGATTCACCGATTCGGGCATAATCTTGGTCACGCTGGCCCTGGGCTCCTGCACCACGCGGACTTCTGTATATTGAGGGGCTGCGGCGTACGTATTGCTGCACGCATCGCGGAACGTTCCATAAAAATAGATATCTTGTTGATCAAGGATCACCGGACATTCGAGGGATCCCGGAATCAGTCGGAATGTCACACTGGTGGACTGACCGGGCGCGAGTGTTCCGACAGAAACCGAAGCACCCGTAACACTCGCCCCCTGCACAGTGTATCCGTCCGGGATAAAGCCGAGATAGCGAATGTCATATCCCGTTCCCGCCTTCGGGCCGGTCGCAGTGTTTGTCACATAAAGCGTAAGCTCTGTACCTTCGCAGTAATCGAGACCAATCACGGCCGCAGGCGCGAGCGTTGCTTTCAGCTGCGGATAGCGATCAATAAACTGAATAGACGCACCGGCCGTTTCATTCAGCAGAGAGGTGTCTTCACAATAACTATTGGTGACCGTCTGCATCCCGAAGCAGCCCCACTTCGCGTCCGCTCGATTAAGGAGGTCGCTGCAGCCGACCACTTTACCCGTAACAGTGATCGTCACCTCTTGTTGCGGCGCAAGATTCGTGAGCGCAGAGATGACCGTCGAATCCCAGGTCACCGTATTCGGATACGGAGCGGCCTGAAGCGGGTTCACGCTAAACCCTTCAAACGCCAAGCCCGCTCCGAGCCTGTCGGTAATCTCTACATTTTTCGCATCGCCGAAACCTTCATTCCGCACCGTGACCTGCCAAACCACTTCATCGCCAACGCCACCGCTCTGCACCACCGGCGTCTTGAGGACAACCAGGTCGCCTGGGTTCACCGTGACGAACGCCGCCGCAAAGTTCGTACGGAACGTTCCCCCTGCCGGCTGATAGTAATCCGCAAAGGAACGGATCTGCCCCGCCACCGAGCCGCAAACAATTTCCAGCCCGTATTCAATGATGATGCCATCGCCAGTATCAATTCCGGCGCTTCCGGCAATACCCGTCCCCGGTGTTTCCGACGCAGATACCCAATCGCCGCGCGTATTCGTGTCTTTGTTTGAAGGACTGCGTTGCAGCGTTTGTCCCGGCGATGCCAGAGGGGCGGAAGGATTGAATCCGACAACGGAGGCTCCGTACGACATCGCATCCACCGTGACACTGGCCGCATTAACCAGCAACACGCCATCGCCAAAGTTGTTCAACCCGTTGCCGATGGCGCCATCGCTCACCTGGAATACGCGGCCCGTATAGCCCGGATAATCCGTCGCGAAACTGTTCGTCGAGGCGGCAATAATCACGAACTCACCCGGCTGAATAATGATCGGAGGCAGCGCATCCGACTGACCCGGAACCGTATCCTTGATACTCCAACCGGTCATATCCACCGCAGCGGGCGTGGGGTTAAACAACTCGATCCACTGGCTGGAGTTAGGCGTCGCGCGATGATTCACTTCCGAAATCACAACGTGCGTAGCTCCGCCGCCCGACGAGACGCTGCTGAAATCCCAAAGCAAATTCGTTTGCCCCGTGATAACGGGTTCAGCACTTGGGCCGGAGACAACTCCACCCGGCAACTGGAGTACCGTAGATCCAGGAATCAGGCGGAAGCCGTTATGCGGTAGCACCTGGTGGAGCTGCAACCCGTCAAGCATCAAACCGGTATTCTGGAGACGTGTCGTCACAACGATAGAGTCGCAATACGAGACATTCGCTGGCGCCGTAACCGTGTGAACGACTTGGCCTACGCTGGAAAGTGCCGTCCCCAGCCACACCAAGAGCCCCGCGGCGACAAAACGGCGCACACCACTGCTGACGAGTGAATTCATTTCCCCACCTCTGATGCTGACAAATCTGTAACTATTACTTACAGGAAAGCAAAAATCGCGAGACGACGACTCATATCGCGCCTCGCGATCTCACCTACCTGCTACTGTTTTGGTAAATTCCGGTCCCACAACTCGGAAGAGAAAATAGCAGGCTGCTTAAACTTTGTGAATAGTGGATGCCCCGATTTCCTGAAAAATTTTTCGACCACTCCATTCCCGACTTAACTTAAGTAGAAGTGTTCCCCTTTCGCTTCAGTTTTTATACGAGCTAAAAACCGATCAGCTCAAATCTAAACGCAATTCAACTGCACATTGTTTGACGCACGGATTCGGATGCAGTAGCGTGAGCGCATGGAAGGGGCAGAAGGTTCTTTGAGTGTGGTCGCATGGCGTCATGCGCCCGATGTGGTGGCGAGGCGAATTCGAGGCGAGCTGATCTTGGTTCCGATACGGCGCACAAGTGCGGCGTTGGACGGATTCTTTACGCTGAATGAAACGGCAGCCGATATCTGGGCGTGGATTGGCAAAGGCCGGTCTCTGGATGAAATGGCGACGCAGCTTGCCGCGGAATACGAAATTGAGCTCGCCGATGCCCGCAACGATGTGAGTAATATCGTGAACGAACTGGTTGCGGTGGGCGCGCTAGTATCCGCGACTGACGAGGAGTAACGCGCGTTATGGCTTGCTCCGATTGTATTACGCATCAAATCGCCTCCTCTGAGCTGGTCAATCGCCTGATGGCGCGGCCCGGCGACTTCCCTATTGCGGGCAGTCTTGAGCTCACACTCCGCTGCAACGCCCGCTGCAGGCACTGCTACATCATGTTCCCCGGCGCGACGACCGGCGAAATGAGCACCGAACAGGTCAAAGGTATTCTCGACAAATTAGCCGATCAGGGGGTCCTCTTCCTTCTCCTCACCGGCGGCGAGATTTTCGCGCGTTGCGATTTTCGTGAACTCTACATGTACGCGAAACGAAAGGGTTTTCTCCTCACTCTCTTCACGAACGGCACATTGATTGACGAAGACACAGCCGACTTCCTCGCCGAGTGGCCACCGCGCCGCATCGAAATCACGATCTACGGCCACACGGAAGAGACCTACGAAAAAGTCACGTGCCTGCCCGGCTCGTTCAAACGGTTCCGTCGCGGCGTGGAGCTGCTCCTGGAGCGCAAGCTTCCCCTCTCTCTCAAAACGATGGCGATGAAATCGAACATCCACGAGTTCGAACAGATTCAGGCGTGGGCGGAGGGACTCGGCGTCCCCTTCCGGTTCGATTCCATGATCAACCCGCAACTCGACGGCGGGACGGCTGTACTAAAGGAAAGAATCACACCGGAGGAATACCTGCGCCTGGAAGGCTCCTCGGAATCCACGCGCAGGCACTACCAAAAACTGCTCGAAATGGCGCAAAAACGGCCGCGCAGCAAAAAGGCGTTCACCTGCGGGGCGGGAATCAAGACCTTCCACGTGGATCCGCGCGGTAAACTGCATCCCTGCATGATGTGGCGCGCAACGCCCTACGACCTCAAAAATGGCACCATCGAAGGTTGGGTTGAACATCTCAACAAACTGCGGGATGAAACGACGATCCCGGAGGACTCGCCCTGCCGCACCTGCGTCCATCACATCGCCTGCAACAACTGTGCTGCGACGTCCGCCCTCGAAAACAACGGTGTCCCCGGAAAGCCGGTGGACTACTACTGCAAAATCAACTACACGCGCGAGAAACAGTTAAAACTTCACCGGTTTGAGCTCACTTCGACCTCGACAAAAGAGACGGAACAAGAAAAAGTCACCCATCCTTTGGAGACTGCTACATGAACGAACAACCGAAACGCAAAGCCTATGTGTCGCCCAGCCTCACCTCGGTGAAACTCGAGGACAAGCCCGTTGTCGCACAGACGGCTTGCAAGGATGCCATTGAAACGGACGCATGTGCGCAGATCATTTTCGACGACATCGGCGATGAAGTGAAGCGCCTGCCTGCGTTCGACATTTCTCCTTCCTGATATCGCCTGCGTGACCAACCCGGATTCTTCAGCGCATCTCGCGCTCGCGGGCTATGCCTTTTCGTTCGTGGCAGACAGCGCGGGAGGCCCTCTCCTGCCGCCGGCATTCGACGCATTTCGCCTCGAAAAAGATGTACTGCCCACTGCGGCACGCTATCGGGTTCTAGACCCTGACAATGTCCCCTGGCCCACTGCGGTAGAGGGTGACACCATCTGGCAAACCGAAACCTGGCGGATGGTGCGCAGCGAAGGCGGCAACTTCTACCTCGCCATTCACGTTCTTCCTGACGAACACCCCATTACCGTCGCACGGTTTGCACCCGACTTTTCCTCTGGCGATCTCCTTCGCCGCGCGGGTCGTCACGGCGCTTCCACGCCATACGCATTCAACTATCCCTGCGATCAGGTCGCCGTCCTCAACGCTCTCGCGCCGCACGGTGTCTGTATCGTCCACGCGGGCGCCGTAGCGTTCGATGGACAAGGCATTCTTTTTTGCGGGCGCTCCGGTGCGGGCAAGACAACTCTTAGCAGACTCTGTCGTGAACTGGGCGCGACACTCCTGAACGATGATCGCCAGTTCCTCTGGATCGAAAACGGTGAGGCGCGACTTGCCCCCACCCCATGGCACGGACTGGAACCCGAGATTAACAATCTTACCGTTCCACTTCGAGCTATCGTCCACCTGAATCAGGCACCGGTGAACCACCTCGTCTCCTTGTGCGGGGCCGCTGCCGCTGCGCGATTACTCGGCAACACGGTCGCCCCGTTCTATCGCGCAGACGCGCTTGAACACACCCTCTCGCTCATTGAGCAACTCACGCGCGCAGCGCCCAGCCACATCCTATCGTTCACTCCCACACACGACGCAGTGAAGCTCTGCCAGACCCTGTTGGCGCCGTAGTCATCACAATTGAGAATGCTTCGAGCTCAGCTCCGCAAACATTTGCGATTTGCCCTCCCGCCCCATCTGCTCTTAATCGAAAAAGACAACACGGGGTAATTTTCTGAAACGGAATCCATCAAAATGGCAATAAACCTGCTAGGCATAGAGTGAGCACCTAACTATGGAGCGCCAAATGATTTGGAAACACGCAGCACGACTGATCTTGCCACTTCTCTTCGCATCATTCATGGCCCACGCCGATCTTGTAGAGGGAGATTTCAACTACACAGTAGGGATCGGCGCCGACATAACCATCACGCTGTACACCGGAGCGACAAATACGTCCGTCAATATTCCTGCGCTGATTGACGGAAAGCCCGTTCGCTACATGACGTCCACAGCATTTCGAAACAAGAGCAACATCACCAATTTTGTCACACCGGACACGCTGCTCTCCATACCGGCTTCCGCATTTGACGGATGCTCCAGCCTTGCATCCATTTTTCTCGGCGGTGGGCTCAACGCGATGGACAACACAGCGTTCAGCACCTGCACCAATCTCACCTCCATCACGGTGCACTCCACGAACGCAACCTTTTCCAGCAAGAACGACGTTCTTTTCAATAAGGCGGCAACCCGCCTGCTCTATTATCCTCTCGGCAGAGTTGGCGCATACAGCCCGCCTGCCGGAACGCTTGTCATTGCAGAGTCAGCGTTTGCAGGGCATCCCAATTTGACCCGAATCACACTCCCTGACAGCACAGTTAATATTGAACCCATGGCGTTCAGTTCCTGCCCACAGCTCCAATCGGCTGAACTCGGGAATGGACTCACAAACATATCCGAGTATGCGTTTTTGGGATGCCTCAGCCTTTCGAATATCGCTCTGGGTCCCAATCTGAAAACAATCGGCGCAGCAGCATTTGCAGGATGCACCGCGCTGACTCGCGTTGTCTTTCCTGCAAGTCTCGTCACTATTGCCGATTTCGCCTTTTCCGACGCGTCAGATATTCTGAATCTATATTTTCTGGGGAGCCCACCGACCGCCAACGAGGGAGCCTTCGCAGAAATCGCGAGTGGCGCCAGAGTCTATTACGTGAATCCCACAGGCTGGGGTCCGACCTATTCTGACGCAAGTATTCCCACAGCGCACTGGAACCCCACCATCCAGGTGATTCCCCAACTTGTCATGATAACCGGAACGCCCGACATCCCGGTTCGGGTTGAATACACAACCAATCTCACCCGGGGAGTCTGGTCCGAGCTTTATACAGCATCCCTAACCGGCGGCAGCGCCAACATTGACCACACTTCATCAACCAATCTGGCAACCCTCTTCTACCGAGTCATCAGCCCGTAACCAGGAAGCGATCAAAGCACGCGCACGGAGTGTCCGTGCCACCTTCGCTTAGACATTCATAGGTGGCGCGCCCACGTTCGGCCACACGGGAGTGTGGCGTTCCACCAGGCACGACGGAGCGTGCCCCTCCGGAGGTGCTGCAGCTCTGCTCGCCCCTAACGAGGGCGGTAACAGATGCGTAGAACCATGCAGAGGTGGTGCGATCACTTCCGGTTTCGCCGTGACGCAGGGGAGCGCACGCGCCCTCCCGCGTCTCGGTGAAGTCCCGCACGGGACGAAGACGGAGCGTGCTACGCGTGGCGCCCTCGCCACGTGTCTATCACGGCGTTGATTCCGAATAAAATACAGCCCCTAACCCAAGTTCGACAGTTGGGGGATAAAACGAACTATTTTTGGGGGTATTGAAGAAGAAAGTGCCCGAATAGCA
>JBDHQM010000006.1:0-89303 GCA_039807095.1 Kiritimatiellia bacterium | reverse complement strand
ACATGGCACTGGAAGATAAAGTAAAAGACATCATCGTTGAGCAGTTGGGCGTGAATGCGGAGCAGGTCACGAACGAGGCTTCGTTCATTGACGATCTCGGCGCCGACTCGCTCGACACGGTTGAGCTCGTCATGGCGTTTGAAGAAGAGTTCGGGGCGGAAATCCCGGATGAAGACGCCGAGAAGTTGACCACCGTTGGCGCGGTTGTCAGCTATTTGAAGGGCAAAGGTCTGGGCGAGGGCTAAATCGGCCCGATCCGCTGGATCGAAGACGTGGGGCCGCGAGCAATCGCGGCTGTTCCCACGGGAGATACACTATGAGTCGTCGCGTTGCTGTTACGGGTCTGGGCGTGGTGTCGCCATTGGGCTGCGATCACAATCTGTTTTTTGACAGATTGGTGGCCGGTCAGTCGGGTGTTCGCCGCATTCAGACATTCGATGTATCCGCCTATGCATCGCAGATTGCGGGTGAAGTGGTTGACTTTGAGGTTGATCGCTTCATTCCCAAGAAGGAACAGCGGCGCATGGATCCGTTCTGCCATTACGGCATCGCGGCGTCCAAGTTGGCGGTGCAGGATGCCGGGGTTGATTTTTCGAAAGAAGATCCGACCCGTTGCGGCGTGTTGGTGGGATCCGGCATCGGGGGACTCCAGATTCTGGAGGACCAGATGACGACGTATCTTTCGAGGGGGCCGCGTTTTTCGCCGTTTATGATCCCGCAGATGATCACAAACATTCTGGCGGGGTATGTGGCGATTGAGTATGGCCTGCAGGGTCCGAACTACTGCATCACGTCTGCGTGCGCAACGGCGACGCACTGCCTGGGCGAGTCCATGCGGCTCATCCGGGATGGCGAAGCCGATGTCATGCTGGCGGGGGGGGCAGAGGGATCCATTTGTGTGCTCGGTATTGGCGGGTTCTGCGCGATGCGCGCGCTGAGCACGCGAAATGACGATCCGACAAAGGCCTCGCGTCCGTTTGATCGCGGGCGCGATGGTTTTGTGATTGCCGAGGGCGCGGGCGTATTGTTGCTGGAAGAGATGGAGCGAGCCAAGGCGCGTGGCGCTCATATTTATTGCGAGCTGGCCGGGTACGGTCGCACCTGTGATGCGTATCACATCACCGCGCCGCACGAGCAGGGTGCGGGCGCTTCGCGCGCGATGACGAATGCGATTCGGGATGCCGGATTGCGGCCGGAAGATATCGCGTATGTGAATCCGCATGCGACAAGCACACAGTTGGGCGATCTCTGCGAAATTCAAGCGATCAAGACGACATTTGGCGAGCACGCGAAGAGCATTGCCTTGAGCGCGACGAAGTCCATGATCGGCCACGGACTGGGCGCGGCGGGCGGTTTGGAATCTGTTGCGGTGGCGCACATGATTAAACGCGGCGTGGCGCATCCGACGATCAACCTCGACGATCCGGATGAGGGTTGCGATCTCGATTTTGTTCCGCACACGGCGCGCGAGATGAAGATCGGCGCTGCACTGAAAAACTCGTTTGGCTTCGGTGGCCATAACGCCACGCTGTGCTTCAAGGCCGTTTCCTGACGCTGCCGTGGCGCGCGAAGTTGAGAAATGCGAAATTGTTGTAGCGTAGACGGTTCTCTTTTTTGCGGGGTGTGAAGTTGACGGATGCAGCCCCCACAGCGCCGCTATCGCGGTTGGAACAGTTGCGCGCGGCACTGCCGGCCGGGCGGCGCATCCTTATTATTCCGCACGACTTTCCGGATCCTGACGCATTGGCGGCTGCGGCGGCGCTTCATTTGTTGTTCGACAAGCATTTCGGGTTGAACAGCCAGATTGCGTTCAGCGGCGAAGTTTCGCGCGCAGAGAATAAAGAGCTGCTTCGACGTCTCTGCTGTCGCTGGCATCGCATGGGGGAGCTGTATTTGCGGCGCGGCGCGGATCACGACATTGTGCTGGTGGACACAGCGCCGTGGTCGAAGAACGTCACGCTGCCTGCGGGCGCGCGTGTGCGGGCGGTGATAGATCATCATGAATATAAGGCGCGCGCAGTGCAGCCGGGCCTGTATACGGACATTCGCCATGACGTAGGGGCCACGACGACGATTGCGCATGAATATCTGCGCGCGGCGGGGGTTGAAATTCCGCGATGGCTCGCCTCGATTATGTCCTACGCGATTGCATCGGAGACGCAGGATTTGTCGCGCGAGGTTTCAACGATTGATTTGCGCGCGTACATTGATTTGATTCCGCAGGCGGACTTGCGAATCATCGGGCGGATCCGCCATGCGCCGCTGACGCGCAGTTATTATGTGCATTTGCAGGAAGCCTTGGCGCGCGCGCGGCTGTTGCGCGATGTCGCGTGGACGCATTTGAGCCATGTGGATCAGCCGGAGATTGCGGCGGAAGTGGCGGACTTGTTGTTGCGGATGGAAGACGTCCGCTGGTCATTCTGCATTGCCAAGTTGCCGGGGCGGTTGTTTGTTTCGTTGCGGAGCAAGCGGCGCGGAGCGCGGTGCAGCCAGATTTTGCGATCCGCTATCGGACGGGCCGGTGCAGCGGGCGGGCACGACCAGATGGCTGCGGGTTATCTTTCCACCGGCGAGATGGCCGGGTTGGAGTTGGAAGAAAAACGCTTGGCGCTTGCGCGGCAGTTGATCCGCAAAATGGGTCCACGCGCGAGAGAGGGCGGCCCCCCGGCAGAAATTGCCGCAGCGCGACTGGTGGAATAGAGTGGCGAAAATGATTGGAATGGTGCAAAAGTGCGATTCATTCTTGACGTTGGGAAGTGCACTGGAGCAGAGTTGACGAAATTGACTCTCGGAATAACGAGACTATTACATGTTTAACAGCTTTCTCGGCCTTTTTTCGAACGATATTGGCATTGATTTAGGTACAGCCAATACCTTGGTGTATGTGAAGGATCGCGGCATCGTATTGCGCGAGCCTTCGGTGGTGGCTCTGCAGACGGGCTCCCGCCGGGTATTGGCTGTGGGTGAAGAAGCAAAACGAATGTTGGGCAGGACGCCCGGCAGCATCGTGGCTATTCGACCGCTTGAGGCCGGTGTGATTGCCGACTTCGAGATCACGGAGGCCATGTTGCGGTATTTTATTCGCAAGGTACATAACCGCCGGAAACTGGTCAGGCCAAGAGTGATCGTGGCTGTGCCCAGCGGCATAACGGAGGTAGAAAAACGCGCTGTCAAGGACTCTGCAGTCCATGCCGGCGCGCGTGAGGTTTTCCTGATTGAAGAGCCGATGTCCGCGGCGATTGGAGTGGGCCTGCCGGTGCAGGATCCTGCAGGTAACATGATTGTTGATATCGGCGGTGGCACCACAGAGGTGGCGCTCATCTCGCTGGCCGGCATCGTGTTCAGTCGCAGTGTGCGGGTTGGTGGCGATGAGATGGACGAGGCGATCGTTCAGTATCTCAAGCGGGTGTATAACCTGCTGATTGGTGAGCGAACGGCGGAGGAGATCAAGATATCCCTGGGTTCGGCCTATCCCCTGGAAGAAGAAATGTCCATGGAGGTTAAGGGTCGCGATCTGGTTGCAGGATTGCCGAAGACGCTCACGTTGACTTCCGAGGAAGTCCGTGAGGCGTTGCAGGAGCCTGTTTCCTCCATTGTGGAAGCTGTGCGTATTACGCTGGAGCGTTGTCCGCCGGAGTTGGCGGCGGACTTGGTGGATCGAGGCATGATTCTCGCGGGTGGCGGTTCGCTGCTGCGCGGGTTGGATAAATTGATCGCAGAACAGACCGGGCTGCCGGTGCACGTGGCGGACGATCCGCTGAGTGCGGTGGCCGAAGGCACGGGCATCGTGCTGAGCGAACTCAATTTCCTGCGCAAGGTCTCGCGCTCCGATAAAGTGTATTGATCGCAGGCGGCTTCCACCGCACTGACCGTCTCTTCGCCCTGGGACACCGAAAGGTTCCGGTATGCAACCGAACTTTTCACATTTTAGACCGGGGATACTTGGATGAGGGAGCGCCGTTTCACTATTTGGGTGGTACTGGCGATTCTGCTGCTTGTTCTCCTGAATTTGCCTGCCGCGCAAACGCTTGGCGTTAAGAATGCCGTTCGCTCGGCCCTTGCGCCGCTGCAGGAATCGGTTTCAGATGGCTGGCATCGCCTGCGTGAAGGCTGGGCAACGGTGCGCGGTTTGGGGGGAATGGCGCTTGAAAATCAACGCATGTCCACCGAGGTGGCGCGCCTGTTGGGCGAGGTGCGCGAACTCAAATCGTTGGAGCGCGAGAATGAGCAGTTGCGGAGTGTGCTCGGCTTTGCGAGCCGCGAGCTGCGGGATTTGATTCCGGCCGAGGTGATCGCGCGGAGTCGCGATGGCTGGTGGCAAACGCTGCGGATCAACAAGGGTTCCGAGCACGGAGTGGCGCCGGATCAGGCGGTGATTTCTGTGGACGGTCTGGTGGGGCGCGTGTCGTCTGTTTCGCGGCGGACCGCGGATGTGCTTCTGCTTTCCGATCCAACGTGCCGGGTTTCCGCGCAGATTCTGCGTACGGGTGCGTTTGGCATTGTTTCCGGACGCGGTCCGCAGTGGGATGGGGCAGTGCTCTGCCGCATGGAGTTCATCAACAAGAACATTGCGGTTCGGCCGGGCGATGAAGTCGTTACGTCGGGGTTGGGCGGCGTTTTCCCGCGCGGCCTGTTGATCGGGTATGTGGATCGCGTGACGATGGACCGATCCGGCCTGTATCAGAATGCGGACATTATCTCGAAGGCAGACATCGGTACGCTTCAATATGTGTTTGCTGTGCGCGATGTCCCGCCCGAAACACCTGCCCCTCGCGCAGAGGGTGGGGGGGCGCGGCGATGAGCCAAGTCGCTCTATTTTTGGCGCTGCTGGCGGCTGCGGTATTGCAGGCGATGCTTCCCACGACGGCGTGGACGGGTTGGGCGCCCGCTCCGCTGATGAGTGGGCTCGTGCTGTATTATTCGTTGATTCATCGCCGACCGCTGGTTTTGGAAGCGGCGCTGCTGGCGGGCTTGATCGAGGATTCGTTGAGTCAAATGCCGCTGGGCACCACGTGTTTCGCTTATGCCGTGGCGGGCTTGATCATCGAGCGCTATCGCGACGATGTCATGGAGCATCAATGGACGACGCACGTCGCGTTCGGCGCGATGCTGAATGCGGGGGTGACGCTGTTCTCGATGTTGATTCTGCTGAAGGACGAATTGATTCATCCGCCGATTTTATATCTCGGGTTGCGCCTGGTGGGCGCCCTGGTGTTGGGTGGAATTGTGTCACCTATAATTTTCGCTGTGATGAATCGCCTTGAGACCACATTGGGCAGCGTGGAAGTGGAGGCGAGCTGATGGCGCGAGGAAATCCATGGGATGATGAATTTCTCCGCATTCGCCTGCTGATGGGGATTATGCTGTTGATGTTGATCGGCCTCGGGGGCTGGCTTTGGCATATCCAGATCACACGCGGACCGAGCCTCGCTGAAGATCAGAACCGACAGAGCATGCGCCGCGTCCGGTTGCCGGGCGTGCGCGGTCGTCTCTATGATCGAGAGGGCAAGCTGGTTGCAGACAATCAACCGAGCTACACGATTTCGATTTATCTCGAAGAATTGCGTCAACCCGGTTCGTGGGATCGCACGATCGAGCGTGTCGAGGCGCTGCTGGGCGACATCGAGCACATCATCGGCGTGCCTTCGATACTGACGCGTCAGGACATCCGGAATCACATTCGCCGTCGCCTTCCATTGCCGCTCACGGCATGGCGCGATTTGGATGCCAATGCAATCGCACGGTTTTCTGAACAGGCGGGCCAGATTTCGGGCGTGGATATTCAACCGGAGAGTATGCGGGTCTATCCCTTCCACAAACTCGCCGGGCAGACCATTGGATATGTAGGCCGGGCGGATATTCAGCAGGATGAAGAGGAGCCGTTCCATTTCTATCTCCCCGAAGTTTCGGGCCGGAGCGGACTGGAAAAGACCCTGGATTCGTATCTGCGCGGCGAAGCGGGCGGGCGCCTCTTGCGCGTGGATGTCACGGGGTACCGGCGTTACGATTTCAAGCAGCGCGAACCGAAGCCGGGCCGCGATGTGATGCTGACGCTCGATATGCGGGTGCAGGCGCTTGCGGAAAAAGTGCTGGGCAACGACGCGGGCGCCTGTGTCGTTATTGATCCGCAGAACGGCGACGTGCTCGCGCTGGCGAGCAATCCGGGATTTGATCCCAACGATTTCATCCCGGGTATTTCACCCGCGCGTTGGAAGGAACTGAACGACGATCCTCGCAAGCCGATGGTCAACCGCGCGGTTGCCGGCGGCTACGCGCCCGGCAGTACCTTCAAGCCGGTCACTGCGCTGGCGGGATTGGAGAGCGGGCGCTGCAGGGCGGACGACGTGTATTCGTGCCCCGGTTATTTCACACTGGGAAAAGTTACATTCCGCTGCTGGTTCCATCCGGGGCACGGTGCGCTTACGTTGCAGCAGGCGATTGAGCGTTCGTGCAATGTGTATTTCTTCCACATGGGCCTTACCATGGGGCAGGATCGCCTTGCTGAAATGGCGCGGCGCATGGGACTTGGTGCGAAGACGGGTGTCGAGCTCGACGCCGAGGTGGCAGGGTTGGTGCCGGACGACGCGTGGAAGCGCAGGGAGGTGCGCGATGCGTGGCGCGATGGCGACACGTGCAACGTATCCATTGGTCAGGGTGCATTGGTGACGACGCCGCTCCAGATGGCGATGCTCACGAGTGTGGTGGCGAACGGCGGGCGGCTCTATCGCCCACGGCTTCTGCGCGGTGTGCGCGAGTCGGAAGATGACGAGTTTGTTTTGCAGCCGCCGGAACTGTTGCGCGAGATGAATTGGGCGCCTGCAAATATTGATCTGGTGCGGCAAGGCATGCGCGATGTTATTGGTGGATCACGCGGCACGGCACGCCGTGTTGCACTGCCGGGCATTGCGATTGCAGGAAAGACGGGTACCGCGGAGTTCGGGCGAAAAGAAGAGCGGAAGCGCCACGCGTGGATGATTGCATTTGCGCCGTTTGAAGCGCCGCGGTATGCGGTGGCCCTGCTTGTGGACGAAGGTATTTCCGGCGGTGAGACGGCTGCACCCCGCGTGCGTGAATTGCTGCAGGGATTGTTGATGCCTGCGGATGGGGCGGAGGGCCACGGGTGATGTCCTCGCAGAAGATCATCAATCTGTGGAAGCGGATGGACTGGCTATTTGTCGCGAACCTCGTCGCGCTGGTCCTCGTCGGTGTGCTCTTCATTTACAGCGCGTCGTCGCGCCAGGACGATGCGCAACTGACGGCGATGACGCAGCGGCAGATTTTGTGGGCGCTGGTCGGTTTTACGTTGTTTTTCGGCGCGGTTGGCCTGGACTATCGCAAGGTGAATCGCGGCGCATTTGTGTTCTATCTCGCGACCATTGCGCTGCTGGTGCTGGTGTTGCTCGTCGGGCGCAAGATATCCGGCGCCACGCGATGGCTGTCGTTGTTCGGCATTTTGATCCAGCCGTCAGAGTTTGCCAAGCTGGGCACGATTTTGATGCTGGCGCACTACTTGAGTGAACCGGGTCGCGATTTGACGCACCCGCGCACACTGCTGATTGCGCTGTTGGTGCTGGCCGTGCCGACGGCGCTGATTTTGGAGCAGCCGGATTTGGGCACGGCGATGACGTTGGTGCCGGTTGTGTTCACGATGCTGTTTGTGGCGGGCGTGCCGTTCCGCTATCTGGCGATTCTCTGTGTTCTCGGTTTGCTCGCGTTGGTTCCGGGCTGGTTCACGCTCGATGATTATCAGCGCGAACGACTGTTGGTGTTCTTTGATCCGGGGCGGGATCCGCTGGGCGCAGGCTGGAACAGCATCCAGTCCAGCATCGCCGTTGGATCAGGCGGTTTGTTTGGTAAAGGGTATTTAATGGGGACTCAGAACATTCTGGGGTTCCTTCCGCGAACAGTGGCGCCCACGGATTTTATTTTTTCCGTGATCGCTGAAGAGACGGGTTTTATCGGCAGCATGGTGCTGTTGATTCTGTTTGCGCTTCTTGCGGGAAGCGGGCTCCGGGCGAGCCTTGCTTCGCGCGATAAGTTGGGACGGCTTCTGGCGGTTGGCGTCGTTACACTGTTGTTCAGTCATGCGTTTGTGAACATTGCGATGACAGTGGGATTGATGCCGATCACCGGACTTCCTCTCCCCCTGGTGAGTTACGGGGGGTCATTCATGTTGTGCACGATGGCCGGTTTGGGCCTTGTGCAAAGTGTATACGTGCGCCGGTTTCGGCGCTGAAAGGAGTAGGTTATGTGGGGATTCCTCAAGATATTTGCCCGCAGAAAGATAAAGAAAGAAATTGTGATCAACGCGGAGAGTCTCGAGACGCGCGTTGCGACGATGGAAGAAGGCAAGTTGGAAGACTTCTTCATTGAGCGATCCAGCGATGACCGCATTGTCGGCAGCATCTTCAAAGGGCGCATCCAGAATCTGGAAGACGGCTTGCAGGCGGCCTTCATTGATATCGGGATGAAAAAGAATGCGTTTATCCACTACTGGGACATGATCCCGGAGGACGCAGCGCGCCTCGAGGCGGAGGAAGGCGTGGAGACACGCCGTCCGGGGCGCCGGAAGAAGTTCAGTCCCGGCGAGATGGCGAAGCAGTTTCCCGTGGGTTCCGAGATAGTGGTGCAAGTCACGAAAGGCGCCATTGGCACGAAGGGGCCGCGCGTCACAGCGAACCTGAGCATTCCGGGGCGCTATCTCGTGATGATGCCGGGCACCACGCTCAAGGGAGTTTCGCGCAAGATTGAAGACGTGAAAGAGCGCGAGCGCTTGAAGAAGGTACTCGCGCGCCTGCCTTCGCCGGGCAACAACGGCCTGGTCGTCCGCACCGCGGGCGAGGGGGCGCGTCCGGTTTCATTCGCGCGGGATGTGCGCGCGCTGGGCGAAATCTGGAAGGACATTGAGGATGGCATTCATAACCACCCCGCTCCATGCCGACTCTATCAGGAGCCGGGCCTCATCGAGCGGACCGTCCGTGATTCGCTCACAGAAGATGTGGACCGGATTGTGGTGGATTCGCGTGAGGAGTATGACCGCATCCGCAATGTGGTGAGCAAATATGCGCGGCGCACCCGCACCCGGATACAGCTCTACGAGGGCGATGCCCCGATCTTTGAACATTTCGATGTCGAGCGCCAGTTGGAGAACGCTTTCAGTCGCAAGGTGTGGCTCAAGAGCGGCGGCTATTTGATCGTGGACGAAACGGAGGCGCTGGTTGCGGTGGACGTCAATACGGGCCGCCACAAAGGAGCGCAGAATCAGGAAGACTCCATTTTCGAAGTCAACAAGGAGGCCGTGGACGAGGTCGCGCGCCAGTTGCGTCTGCGCAACGTTGGCGGGCTGGTGGTGATTGACTTCATTGATATGAAGTCGCGCAAGCATCAGAACCAGGTTTATCGCGCGCTGAAAGAAGCGCTGCGCCGCGACAAGGCGCGCACCAACGTGCTGCCTCTCTCTCAGCTCGGCTTGATGGAGATGACGCGCCAGCGGCAGGAAGAGAGCGTCCGCGCGGCGACCTATCAGAACTGCCCGTATTGCGAGGGTAGGGGCAAGGTGAAGTCAGCGCTGACGATGAGCGTGGAAATTCAGCGGCACATCGCCGAGGTGATGCGTCGCAAGAAGGCCTCCAGCTCCAATCCGCTGAACATCAAAGTCACGATCAATCCGTCCGTGCTCGACCGCTTGCGGAATGAGGACGAGGAGATTCTGGTGAAGATGGAAGAGCGCTATCACGGGCACATGACGTTTGTTGCGAATGCGAACATGCACGTGGAGGAATTCACCATCGTCAATTCACAGAACAACGAAGAGCTCTACAGCAGCGCGGCGACATCGCGCGCGGGTTGACGCCGATAAAGATTGGCGTTTATCCGGTGCGAGGTAGACTGGATGCAGATCGGCGCGCGTTGCGTCGGGAGGATCATGTCGGAGCGGATTGGAATCTTTGGCGGGTCGTTTAATCCGGTGCACCTGGGCCACCTTGTGGCGGCCCAGGATGTGCTGGAGCAGATGGGGTTGACCCGCGTCATTTTTCTGCCCGCCGCTCAACCGCCGCATAAACTTTCACAGGCGCGCGCGCCTGCGTCCGACCGTTTAGAGATGTTGCGATTGGCCGTGGGCGACGACCCGCGCTTTGAGGTATCGAGCGACGAAATTGATCGCGGCGGCATTTCCTACACGGTGGACACGCTGCGCCGTTTCCGCGCGCGCTATCCGGATGCCGCACTGTATTTTCTCATCGGCGGCGACACCCTGTTGGAGCTGCACACGTGGCGCGAAATCGAGACGGTTCTGGAGCTGGCTGAAATTGTCACCGTGGGTCGGCCCGGCATTTCGCTGGAGGCGATCACCGCCCAAACCCTCAACTTGCCCGATCCGTGGCCGGCGCGCCTCGCGGCGAATATCGTGGTCGGGCACCGGATGGAAATATCGTCCACCGATATCCGGAACCGCTGTGCGCGAGGATCCAGTATTCGTTATCTTGTGCCAGCCCGTGTGGAGCGTTATATTTCCGCTCACCGAATTTATTCATAGCAGGAGATACTTCCATAGAAACACTTGAGCAATGCCGCCGCGCGCGCGAAGCGCTGCTGGCGAAGAAAGGGGAGCAGATTGTTCTGCTCGATGTGTCGAAGTTTTCATCGGTCACCGATTTCTATCTGATCGCGACCGGCAACAGCACGCCCCACCTCCGGGCACTGGCCAACGAAGTGGAGAAAGATCTTCTCGCTCAGGGCATCCGCTGTTTTCGCCGGGCCGGGACCGCAGAAAGCGGATGGATTGTTTCCGATTATCTCAACTTTGTGATTCACCTCTTCAAGGCCGATCTGCGCGATCACTATCAGCTCGAAGAATTGTGGAAAGACGCGATGCGGGTGGAATAGCTTGCCGCGCGCGCGTTGCATCCGCCTCGAAACTTCCAACCCTTGGAAGCCTGTTCGCAGCGAGTTTCCAATCGTTGGAAATAACGCGGCGCAATTGATTTTGTAGATCAAACAAACTTTCCAAGAATCCGGCTTTGCCGTAGACTCTCCGTATTCAGGAGGAGTCCATGTCATCACAGAGCATTGATTCGTATTTGCAGGAACACCGCGTGTTTCCGCCGCCCGCCGAGTTTGCGAAGCGCGCGCATATTTCTTCCCTTGAGGAGTACAAGCGGTTGTATCGGGAGTCGGTCGAGAATCCGGATGCGTTCTGGATGCGAATGGCAGAGGACTATCTGCACTGGTTCAAGAAGCCGGAGAAGGCGGTGACGGAGCGCTTTGCGACGATTGGCGAGAAGGCGGAGCCGTATGTGGAGTATTTCAGCGGCGGCAAGTTGAACGTCAGCTATAACTGTCTGGATCGGCACGTGGAGGGTGGGCGCGCGGATAAACGGGCGCTCATCTGGCAGGGCGAGAAGGAAGAAGAGAAGCGCACGCTGACCTATCGCGAGTTGCATCGCGAGGTGAGTCGCTTTGCGAACGTGTTGAAGAAGCACGGAGTGAAGAAGGGCACCGTCGTCACGATCTTCATGCCGATGATTCCCGAGTTGCCGGTCGCGCTGCTCGCGTGCGCGCGAATTGGCGCGCTGCACTCCGTGGTGTTTTCTGCGTTTAGCCCGGACTCACTGAAGAGCCGGATTCAGGATTGCGACTCCTACATGGTGCTGACGAGCGATGTCGGATTTCACGCGGGCAAGATTGTGGAGCTGAAGAAAAAGGCGGATCAGGCCATTGCGGAGTGCCCGACGGTGAAGAAGGTGCTCGTCTATAACCGCGGCAATGTGGATGCGCCGATGCAGGCGGGCCGCGATTTCTGGTGGCACGAAGAACTGGCTGATCCTGCCATCTCCGATACGTGCGCGCCGGAAGTGCTGGATGCGGAGGACCCGCTGCTCGTGCTCTACACGAGCGGGAGTACGGGCAAGCCGAAGGGAGTGTTGCACACCTCGGGCGGCTATCTCCTGTTCACGCAGATGACGTTCAAATACATCTTCGACTATCACGAAGACGATATTTTCTGGTGTACGGCGGATGTCGGGTGGATCACCGGGCATTCGTATCTGGTGTATGGCCCGCTCGCGGCGGGTGCATCGTGCGTGATGTTTGAAGGCGTGCCGACGTGGCCGCAGCCGGATCGCTTCTGGAAGATTATTCAGGAACAGAAGGTCAATATTTTCTACACCGCGCCGACCGCGATCCGCGCGTTGATGCGACTCGGTGAGGAGTGGCCGAACAAATACGATCTTTCGAGCCTGCGCGTGTTGGGGTCGGTCGGCGAGCCGATCAACCCTGAGGCGTGGATTTGGTATCACCGGGTGATCGGCAAAGAAAAGTGCCCGATTGTGGATACATGGTGGCAGACCGAAACCGGCGGCATCATGATCAGCACGCTCCCCGGCGCGATGGCCACGAAGCCGGGCTGTGCGGGGCTTCCGTTCTTCGGTGTGCAGCCGCTGGTCTTGAAAGAGAACGGCGAAGAAGCGGGTGTGGATGAGGGCGGCGCGCTCTTTATGAAGCACTCGTGGCCGGGAATGTTGCGCGGGACGTATGGCGACACAAAGAGCGAGTTGATCAAACGAACCTATTTTTCGCGCGTACCGGGAATGTACTTCTCCGGTGACGGGTGCCGCCGCGACGCGGATGGTTACTACTGGCTGCTCGGCCGGATTGACGACGTGCTGAATGTTTCGGGGCATCGCATTGCGACGGCAGAATTGGAAAGCGCGCTGGTCGCGCATCCCAAGGTTGCCGAAGCGGCAGTTGTCGGATATCCGCACGAGACGAAAGGGCAGGGCATCTATTGCTTCGTCACAGTGAAGGCGGGTGTTGAGCCGTCTGACGAGTTGCGCAAGGAGCTGGTGCAGACCGTGCGCACGCAGATCGGACCGACGGCGACGCCGGATAAGATTCAGTTTGCCGATGCGCTTCCGAAGACGCGTTCTGCAAAGATCATGCGGCGCATTCTGCGGAAAATTGCGGAAGGGCAGATTGATCAAATTGGCGACACCAGCACGCTGGCAGATCCGGGTGTGGTTGAGTCGCTCCTGAAGACCCGTCAGTGAGTTTCGCGCCTTGATTCAACGCACGTTGTGAGAGTCCTTTGGTCAGCGTCGCACTCGATTCATCACAACCTCGCGTTGGAGGAGTGGCTGGTTGATCACTTCGAGGAGCAGGGGCCTGCGCTTTTGTTCTACGTGAGTTCGCCGTCGCTCGTGTTCGGCAAAAATCAAAACCCGTGGCGCGAGTCGGCTGTGGGCTGGGCGCGCCGCGAGGGCGTCGCCTTCGGGCGCCGCATTTCGGGTGGCGGCACGGTATACCACGATGAAGGGAATCTGAACTTCACTCTGATTCAATCGCGCGCCACGTATCGTCAGGCGGACGTGTTTGCGAAGACGATCGTCGCGCTTCAGCGCGTCGGAATCGCGGCGGAACTTCAGAACGGCAACAGCATCGCGGCGCAGGGAAAGAAAATATCTGGCACTGCATTTTGCCTGCGCGCCAACGCGGCGATGCATCACGGTACGTTGTTGGTGCGCTCCGATTTAGCGCGTTTGCGCAGAGCCCTCGTACCCGCGCTGCCGGATGTGGAGACGCGCGCCATTCCGTCGAAGCCTGCATCGGTCGCCAATCTTGCCGATTTTGCTTCCGGCATTTCTATTGAAGAAACCGCTCGCGCTTTGACAAGCGAGCTGGCGGGGACGGAATTGTGGGAGACTGCAACTGCGCCGGTTGACTCTGAGTTTGATGACGGACTCGCGCGCCACAGCTCGTGGAACTGGCTCTTTGGCTACACCCCCGCTTTTGCGTGGCCGCTGACGGTAGGGGGAGTGTCGTATCGAATTTCGGTGAAGGGCGGTGTTGTTGTCGCTTTGGAGCCCGCTGAGTCGCCTGCGCCGTCCTGGGTTGACCTGCATTTTGATCCTGACGATCTCCGTGCCGCTGCTGCGGATTGGCCCGACTGGCTCGCCGCAATTCCAGAGTCTCTTTGATGCCGGATACGTTGCGAATTGTTTTGCCGGGGCGCGAAGGAACCCGATGGATTGCCCAGACTTTCTGATATTGAGCCAGGTTCAATTCCTACATATTTGTCGTTTGTGGTTGACTCACATAACAAATTTGTTGATACACGCTCATAGCGATGGTTGGGGCCGGGTTTTCGTTTTTTGTGTAATTATCTGGAATATCGTTGATTACAGGTCTTTGCGAAATGGTTAGCGACGCTGGCACAAAACGTGTTTATACAAGTGTCAGGCGCTATCCAGGCGCGATGAATCTAAAGGTAGGATGCACATGCATATTAAACAGTTGAATGCGCGTCAGGCTGCGGTTGCGGCCGTGACTTCGTATCGTCCGCTTGAGAAGGCGTTGAACTTCATGGAGACGCCTGCGGAAGAGATATTCGGCTCAAACGTCTTCGGTGATGCGGAGATGAAGAAGCGGCTGCCGGGACCGGTGTATAGCGCGGTTGCGCGCACGATCAAGAACGGGGAGAAGCTTGACGGAAGTGTTGCGGATGCGGTTGCGAAGGCGATGAAGGAGTGGGCGATTGAGAAGGGCGCGACGCATTATGCGCACATTTTTCAGCCGTTGACGGGCTGCACGGCAGAGAAACACGACAGTTTTCTGAGCCCCGATGGAGAGGGCGGGGCGGTTGCAGAGTTCACCGGAAAGATGCTGATCCAGGGCGAGCCGGATGCGTCTTCGTTTCCGTCCGGTGGTATTCGCGCGACGTTCGAGGCGCGAGGCTATACGGCGTGGGACATCACGAGCCCTGCGTATATTCTGGAGAATCCGAATGGCACGACGCTGTGTATTCCGACGGTATTCTGTTCGTGGACCGGCGAGGCGCTCGACAAGAAGACGCCGTTGCTGCGTTCCATGCAGGCGTTGAACAAGCAGGCGCAGCGCGTGTTGAAAGTTTTTGGACATGTGGATCCCGGCTACGTATTCCCGTCTGCGGGAGCGGAGCAGGAGTATTTCCTCGTGGACCGGAACTTCTTTTTTGCCCGGTTGGATTTGACACTTTGTGGCCGGACGCTTTTCGGCGCAAAGCCGGCGAAGGGTCAGGAGTTCGAGGATCAGTATTTCGGTACGATTCCCGATCGTGTTCTCGCGTTCATGATTGAGGTGGAGCGCGAGCTGTACAAATTGGGTGTGCCGGTGAAGACGCGGCACAATGAGGTTGCGCCGAGTCAGTACGAGATTGCGCCGATTTATGAAACGGCGAATGTGGCAGCCGATCATCAGCATCTGGTGATGCTGACGCTTCGCCGTGTCGCAGAGCGATATGGTCTGACCTGCCTCCTGCACGAGAAGCCGTTTGCGGGGGTCAACGGTTCGGGTAAGCACCTGAACTGGTCGTTGGGCACGGCGAAAATGAATCTGCTGGAGCCGGGCAAGAGTCCGCAGGACAACGCGCAGTTCCTCGTGTTCTGTGCGGCGGTCATTCGCGCGGTGCACAAGTATTCTGAGCTGCTGCGCGTGGCTATTGCGCATGCGGGGAACGATCATCGCCTGGGCGCGAACGAGGCGCCGCCGGCGATCGTCTCGATTTTCCTCGGCGAGTTGCTGACGGATATCTTCGAACAGATCGAACGCGGGGGTGCGCGCAAGTCGAAATCCACGAGTACGGTGGAAATCGGTGTGGATGTATTGCCGCCGATTCCACGGGATGCGGGCGACCGGAATCGCACGTCGCCGTTTGCGTTCACGGGCAACAAGTTCGAGTTCCGCGCGGTCGGATCGAACCAGTCCATTTCGGGGCCGCTTGTGATTCTGAACACGATTGTGGCGGAGTCGCTGGACTATATTGCCACAGAGCTGGAGAAGGCGACGGGGAAGGGGGCGGAGAGCCTCAATACTGCGGTGCAGGATCTTCTTCGCTCCATTTACAAGGAGCACAAGTGCGTCGTTTTCAATGGCGACGGATATTCTGAAGAGTGGCAGCGCGAGGCGGCTGCGCGGGGGCTCCCGAACCATCGCAACAGTGTAGATGCGTTCGCCGCGGTGATGAGCAACAGCTCGTACGGTGCGTTGTTCGCGAAATATCACGTGCTCTCCGAGCGCGAGTTTTCGGCGCGCAACGAAATCTATGCCGAGCGCTATTGCAAGGATTCGAATACCGAGGCTTTGCTCTGCAGCGACATTGCGCGATCGCAGGTTCTACCAGCGGCGTACCGCTATCAGGGCGAGCTGGCTTCGACCGTGGCATCGCTGAAGATTGCCGGACGCGATGGCGACACATCGTCTCTCGATGTGATGACGCAGCTCATTCACGATTTCGAGCGCACCATCAGTGCGCTGGATCGTGCGATTGAGGAGAAGGTACACGGGGCTGGCGTGTTGGCAGAGGCGCGATATTTTCGCGACACGGTGCTCCCGGCGATGCTCGCCGTGCGCGAGGTGTCCGACAAGTTGGAGATGGTGATTGCCGATGATTTGTGGCCGCTACCGACGTATCAGGAGATGCTGTTTATTCGCTGAGATGGCGGGGCCGCCGGGACCCGCCGCCCCGGTGAGGAGAATAGGCTTTCCATGAAAAGCAATCGTGTGCATTCGCTTCGGGTTGCGTTGGTTCAGATGAACGCAACAGTGGGCGCGCTGAAGGGAAACGCGGAGCGCATCGCAGAGTTTGCGCAGCGCGCGGCCGGGGCGGGCGCCGACCTGATTGTGTTTCCGGAACTGGCGCTCTCGGGCTATCCACTGGAGGGCCTTGTCCGGATGCGCGACTTCCTGGACGATTGCGCTGCGACGCTGCGCGATCTGGTGAAGGCGTTGCCCCGGGAGCCGGTGATCGTGGTGGGTGCGCCGCTGCGAGAGCGGCGTGAGGTCTTCAATGCGGGGTTTATTTTTCAGGGCGGACGCCTTCGCGGCGCCCATCGAAAACTGTGCCTGTCGCGCTGCGATGCATTGGAGGAGCGCGATCTTTTCTCCGCAGGCACGGCGCCGACGGTGCTGAATCTCGGCGCGTTGCGGGTGGGGGTGGCGATTGCTGAGGATGTGACCGAACCTTCTGTATGCGCGACGTTGCGCGCTGCGGGTGTGGACGCTGTGGTTCATCTTGCAGCCTCGGTCTATCACCGGGGCACGCTGAAGGCGCGCGCGGGAAACCTGGCGCGCGCGGCTAGGGGAGCGGGGGCGCCGTTGGTGCATATCAATTTGGTTGGCGGGCAGGACGAATTGATTTTTGACGGGGCGTCCACGGTGTTCGACTCGACAGGACGTGTGCTGGCGCGTGCGCATCAGTTCTCGGAAGAGACCCTGTTTGCCGAAATCTCGCTGGGCAGGAAGAAACCGGCCCGGACTTCCAAGCGTTGGAACTCGGTTTCGGTTCCATTTCCAAGCGTTGGAAATCAGGCGGAATCTCTCGCGCTCGCGGGCGGGTCGAGCGTGGCCGGACCGGCGACGAATTGGAAAAACCGTCGCTTCGCGGTGCAGGGAGAGCTGGAAGAGGTCTATTCCGCGCTGAAGCTTGCAGTGCGTGATTATGTTGAGAAGAACGGTTTTTCGAAAGTAGTGATGGGGCTTAGCGGCGGGGTTGATTCAGCGCTTGCGGCGGCGATTTGTGTGGATGCGCTGGGGCCGGATCGCGTGGTGGGGGTGACCATGCCTTCGCGATATACCTCGGATGAGACGTTGGGCGACGCGCTGCAACTGGCGAAGAATCTCGGCATGGAAGTGCACACGTTTTCGATTCAAAAGTTGCATCAGGCCTATCTCGATGAGTTCATGCCGTTGTGGCCGGGGCAGGCGGGTGACACGACGGAGGAGAATTTCCAGGCCCGCATTCGAGCCAATGCGGTCATGGCGCTTTCAAACAAGTTTCGATGGCTGACCGTGACGACGGGAAACCGCAGCGAGTTGGCGACGGGCTATTGCACGCTATATGGCGATATGGCGGGCGGTTTTGCGCTGCTCAAAGACGTGCCCAAGACAATGGTGTGGGCGCTTTCGCGCTGGCGCAATGCCGGGGGCGAGGTGATTCCGGTGAGTACCATTGAGCGCGCGCCGTCGGCGGAACTGCGGGCGAATCAGAAGGATCAGGACACGCTGCCGCCCTATGATGTGCTCGATGGGATCATTGAGCGGTATGCCGAACGCGGATGGAGCGTGAATGAAATCGTTGCCGATGGCTTTGAAGAGGCAACGGTCAGGCGCGTGCTGCGCATGATTCATCTGAACGAATACAAGCGGCGGCAGAGCGCACCCGGCGCGACTATTTCGCCGTGGATATTTGCGCCCGGGCGACGCCTGCCTATGACCCATCATTACGGAAAACCGCGATGAAACAGGATGCCGGAGCGCCCGTCTCAACAGACCGGCACGTCAGAGAACTGCAACTGCTGCACGCGCTCAGCAACATTCTGGATCAAAGCCTCGACATGCGTGACGTGGTGAGTCCGGTGTTGGATGCGCTGGCTGATTTCATGGGGATGAATTACGGAACCCTGACGCTTCTCAACCGGAAAACGGGCGACATTCTGATCGAAGCTGCACATGGTTTGTCGCCACAGCAGGCCCGGCGCGGTCGCTACAAAGTTGGCGAGGGTGTCACGGGTAAGGTGATTCAAACGGGCGAAGCGATTGTGATTCCGAGCAAAAAGGATTCGCCGTTGATTTTGGATCGCACCCGGCGCGGCAAACGGCAGGACACCTCATTTATTTGCGTTCCGATCAAAGTCGGCAAGGAGACTGTCGGCGCGCTGAGCGTGGATCAGCTTCACCAGGCCCACGCGCAACTCGAAGAAGATGTCCGTTTGCTGAGCATTGTGGCGTCTATGGTTGCGCAGGCTGTGAAGTTGCGGCGCACGGCGCAGGAAGAGCGGGAGAAGCTCGAGCGCGAAAATGAGCGGCTTCGCAGCGAATTGCAGGAGCGCTTTCGCCCATCCAATATTGTCGGCACCTCGCACGAAATGCAGGTGGTGTATGATCAGATAGCCCGGGTTTCCAAGAGCGCTACCACAGTGTTGATTCTGGGCGAGACGGGTACCGGCAAAGAGCTGGTCGCCAATGCGATTCACTACAATAGCGATCGCGCGGGTAAACCGTTTGTGAAGGCGCATTGCGCGGCGCTTCCTGAGAATCTCATCGAAAGTGAGCTGTTCGGGCATGTGCGCGGCGCGTTCACCGGTGCGATGGGAGACCGGAAGGGCCGCTTTGAGGTAGCGAACGGCGGCACGCTGTTTCTCGATGAGATCGGCGACATCCCGCTTTCCATTCAGATCAAACTGCTGCGCGTGTTGCAGGAGCGCGAATTTGAGCGCGTCGGCTCGACGCAGCCGGTGAAGGTGAATGTTCGATTGATCGCCGCCACGAACCGGAATCTCGAGGAGATGGTTAGGCGGGGTACATTTCGCGAAGACTTGTTTTACCGGCTCCACGTCTTCCCGATTTATGTACCGCCGCTGCGCAGCCGGAAGGCCGATGTAGTTTTGTTGACCGACTATTTTCTCGAAAAATTTGCGCGCGATTCAGGTAAGAAGGTCAGACGCTTATCAAGCGCCGTGATTGACATGCTGATGAGTTATCATTGGCCCGGAAACGTGCGTGAGCTGGAGAATTGCATCGAGCGCGCTGTTCTTGTGGCGGAGGGCGATGTAATTCACCCCTACCATTTGCCGCCGACTCTGCAAACAGCAGAGCACAGCGGCTCCGGCGTGCGCGGATCGCTGAAGGAAATTGTCGAGGCGTATGAGCGCGACATCATTGTGGACGCGCTGAAATCGGCGCGCGGTAAGATGGCCGTAGCGGCGCGGAATCTGAAGACGACCGAGCGGATATTTGTCTACAAGGTCCATCGCTACGGGATTGATCCCAAGCGTTATGCACCGGAAGAACCCAGCCGCAAAAAGCGCTGATAACCGACGCGTTTTATGCGCGTAGCAGCCGGAACTTCTACGCGTGACCCATAGTGTGGATGCAAGCGCACGGTAGCACAAAACTGTAGGTTGGCTCAATTTGTAGCGACATTTATGTGTGAAAAGCCGTCTCTGTTTCCCGTAGCGAAATTCGCAATAGGTTGAGTAATAGCGCGTTGTAAATAGTTTCCAATCTTGGCGCGCTTCAAGCGTTACCTTGTCGGCAATAGTGAATTGGACGACCAACTATGCAACCGACAGGTAATTGGATGAATGGGCGGCCGCTCGCGTACGGCTTGTATGATCCGCAATTTGAACACGACGCGTGTGGCGTGGGCATGGTGTGTAATTTGAAGGGACTACAGTCGCACGATGTGATTCATCGCGGACTGAAGATTCTGGTGAATCTCTCGCATCGCGGCGCGTGCGGGTGCGATGAAACGACGGGTGATGGTGCGGGGATTCTTCTCCAGTTGCCGCACAGGTTTCTTCGTAAGGTGGCAGGCGGGATTGGCATATCGCTTCCCGAGGAAACCGCCTATGCGTCGGGATTGGTCTTTCTGCCGCGCAACCCGTTGGCGCGACAATTTTGTATGGATCTTTTCGAGCGCGTGATCCGCGCGGAGGGTCAGGAGTTTCTGGGCTGGCGCAACGTGCCGCAAAACAACGAGGTGCTGGGTGAAATTGCGCGCCGCGTTGAGCCGGAGATTCAGCAAATTTTCGTCGGGCGCGGAACGGGTATTAAAGACCAGGCCCATTTCGAGCGGAAGCTGTACGTGATTCGAAAGGTTGTGGAGAAGGCGATTCGCGAGTCGAGCGTTGTCGAGAAGGGCTACTTTTATGTGCCGACGCTTTCGAGTCGCACCATGGTGTATAAAGGCTTGATGCTGGCGGATCAAATTGAGGCGTTCCTGCCCGATCTCGCGGATCCAGACATGGAGAGCGCGATGGCGCTGGTGCATCAGCGCTACAGCACGAACACGTTTCCGTCGTGGGAGTTGGCGCATCCGTTCCGGTTTCTCTGTCATAACGGCGAAATCAACACGCTTCGCGGCAACGCGAACTGGCTCGCGGCGCGACAGCGCGTGTTTCACAGCCCGCTCTTTGGCGACGATCTGCGGAAACTTTTCCCGATTGCTGCGCCGGGGGCGAGCGATTCGGCGATTCTCGACAACGCCGTCGAGCTACTCTATCACGCGGGGCGCTCGCTTCCGCACGCGATGTCCATGCTGATCCCGGAGGCGTGGCAGAAGTGCGCGACGATGCCGGACGAGAAGAAAGCGTTTTATCAGTATCACGCCTGCCTTGTGGAGCCGTGGGACGGCCCGGCATCCATTCCGTTTTCTGATGGCGTTTGTGTGGGCGCTATGCTCGACCGCAACGGGCTGCGCCCCTCGCGCTATACCGTGACGAAGGATGGCTTTGTGATTATGGGGTCGGAGACGGGCGTGCTGGAAATTGATCCGGTGAATATCGCGCAGAAAGGGCGGCTGGAGCCGGGGCGCATGTTTCTCGTGGATATGTCGCAGGGGCGCATCGTGGATGACGAAGAGATCAAGAGCGAGTTGGCCGGGCGCAAGCCGTACCGCGCGTGGCTCAACAAGCATCTCGTCTCGCTCGATCAACTTCCGCCCGTGTGCGGCGCGCTGCCGCAACTAGCCGACAGCGTCGGCACGCTTCAGAAGTTGTTCGGCTACTCGCTCGAAGATCTGCGCATCGTCATGGCGCCGATGGCGCGCACCGGCGTCGAGGCCACAGGATCGATGGGCGTGGATGTTCCGATCGCGGTTTTATCCGAGCGGGCGCAGTTGCTCTATTCGTACTTCAAGCAACTCTTCGCGCAGGTGACGAATCCGCCGCTCGACGCGATTCGCGAGGAGTTGGTGACGTCGCTGCGCACCAGCATCGGCGCGGCACGGAATCTGTTGGACGAAACGGCGGCGCATTGTCATCAGCTCAGTTTGCCGCAGCCGGTGTTGACCGACGAGGATCTCGAACGCATTTGCGCGAGCGAGCGCGCCGACATTTCCGCGATTCGCATTCCGATGGTGTTCGATGCGGCGGGCGGCGGCGATGCGCTCGAAGCGGCGATGGAGGGGCTTTGCGCCGCGGCGGAGAGCGCCATTCTCGGCGGCTACGAAATTGTGATTCTCTCCGACCGCACGGCGGGCCGCGAGTTGGCACCGATTCCAGCACTGCTCGCGTGCGCGGGTGTGCATCATCATCTGATTCGCACGGGCTTGCGCCAGCGCTGCGGGCTGATGATCGAAAGTGGCGAGCCTCGCGAGGTGCATCACTTCGCGACGTTGTTCGGCTACGGTGCAAGTGCGGTTAATCCGTATCTGGCCTTTGAGACGCTTCGCACGATGATTGTTCAGGGTGCGCTGGATATGGATCCGACGACAGCAGCGAGCAATTATATCAAGGCTATCAATAAGGGCGTGTTGAAAGTGATGTCGAAGATGGGAATCTCCACGCTGCAGAGTTACAAGGGAGCGCAGCAGTTTGAAGCGCTTGGTCTCTCTCGCGCGCTGGTGGATAAATATTTCACCTGGACCCCATCGCGTATCGGTGGCGTGGGGCTCGACGAACTGGCGCGGGAAGGGAAGCAGCGGTATGACCGGGCATTTCCGCCTGCGCATATTCCCGCAGCGCTTACTCTTGATGCGGGCGGGCTCTATCAGTGGCGGCGCAATGGGGAGAAACATTTGTATCATCCGCTCGCAATCGCCAAACTCCAGCAGGCGACACGCGAGAACAATGCGGCGCAGTATGAAGAGTTTGCGCGCATCATCAATGATCAGTCGCGTGAACTTTCGACGATTCGTGGGCTGTTCGACTTTGCCGTGGCGGGCGATTCTGTTCCCCTCGATGAGGTTGAGCCGTGGACGGAAATCGTGAAGCGCTTCAAGACTGGAGCGATGTCCTACGGCTCTATCAGCCAGGAGGCGCATGAGGCACTGGCGATTGCGATGAATCGCCTTGGCGGCAAGAGCAACTCGGGCGAAGGCGGCGAGGACAGCGAGCGCTATGAACCGATGGCGAACGGCGATTTGCGCTCCAGCGCGATCAAACAGATTGCGTCGGGCCGCTTCGGTGTGACGAGCTATTATCTCGCGAACGCGAAAGAGCTTCAGATCAAAATGGCGCAGGGCGCGAAACCCGGCGAAGGCGGGCAGTTGCCCGCGGAAAAGGTGTATCCGTGGATCGCGAAGACGCGGCATTCGACGCCTTATGTGCAGCTCATTTCGCCGCCGCCGCATCACGATATTTATTCCATTGAAGACCTCGCGCAGTTGATTCACGACTTGAAAAACGCGAATCCCGAGGCGCGCGTCAGCGTAAAACTCGTGTCGGAAGTCGGCGTCGGCACCGTCGCCGCCGGTGTCGCGAAGGGCAAGGCGGATGTCGTGCTGATCAGCGGCTATGACGGCGGCACGGGGGCGTCGCCGGAAACATCGCTTAAACATGCCGGGCTGCCGTGGGAGCTGGGGCTCGCGGAGACGCATCAGACGCTCGTGTTGAACGGACTTCGGAGCCGGATCGCTGTCGAGTGCGACGGCAAGCTGTTGACCGGGCGCGATGTCGCGATTGCGTGTCTCCTCGGCGCGGAAGAATTCGGATTCGCGACGACGCCGTTGATCACACTCGGCTGCGTGATGATGCGCGTGTGCCATCTGAACACCTGCCCGGTCGGGATTGCGACGCAGGACCCCGAGCTGCGCAAAAAATTCGCGGGCAAGCCGGAATATGTCGTCAACTTCCTCCGCTTTGTCGCCGAGGAGCTGCGGGGCATCATGGCGAATCTCGGATTTCGCACGCTGGATGAAATGGTGGGCCGCGTGGACAAACTCGTCGCGCGAGAGACGGCTGGACCGTGGAAGGCCGCGGGGCTGGACCTGTCCGCCATTCTGCGATCGAGCGACGATGGCGGCGCCGTCGCCGCGTCGGAGCGGCACTGCACGCAGAAGCAGAATCACAATTTGGACAAGGCGCTCGACCACGAATTGATTGCGAAGGCGGCCCCCGCGCTGGAGCGGGGCGAGCCGGTCTCGTTCGAGCAGCGCATCCGCAACACGAACCGCACCGTCGGAACGATGCTGAGCTATCGCATTTCAAAAAAATATGGCGAGGCGGGATTGCCGGACGACACCATCCGGATCAAGGCCGTCGGCTCGTGCGGACAGAGCTTCAGCGCCTTCGGCGCGCGCGGGATCACGTTTGAAGTTGAAGGGGACGCGAACGATTACTTCGGCAAAGGACTTTCCGGCGCGAAGCTGATCATCTATCCGCCGCGCGCCGCGACATTCGCGCCGGAGCAGAACATTCTGGTCGGCAACGTCGCGCTCTACGGCGCGATTCGGGGCGAGTCCTATATTCGCGGACTCGCCGGTGAGCGTTTTGCGGTGCGGAACAGCGGCGTGGAGGCCGTTGTGGAAGGCGTCGGCGATCACGGTTGCGAGTATATGACGGGCGGAATGGTGATTGTTCTCGGCAAGACCGGGCGCAATTTCGCAGCGGGCATGTCGGGCGGTGTCGCTTACGTTCTCGATGAGACCGGTGATTTTGGCGCGCATCACTGCAACCTGGAGATGGTGGGACTTGAACCGGTTACGGATGCGCGCGACAGCGCGACGCTTCGCCGATTCATTGAGAAGCATCTCGCGTACACGGGCAGCACCGTTGCGAAGCGTGTGCTCGACCAGTGGGAGACGCTGTTGCCGAAATTTGTGAAGGTCATGCCGACGGATTACAAAAAGGCATTGGAGAAAATGAGCGCGGAGCAGCAACTCGCCGCAGTGGAAGGTTTGCCTGCGGGAGAGTTGGCGGACGCACAGGTAAAATAGGAGACAGGCGCATTGCGCCTGTAAAAATCAGACCATGGGAAAGATTATAGGATTCAAAGAATTTCAGCGCGAGCTTCCGGGTAAGGCCGCGCCGGCTGAGCGCATCAAGAACTATCGCGAATTTGTGCTGCCGTTTTCGGAAGCCAAGCTTCGCGAGCAGGGTGCGCGTTGCATGGATTGCGGTGTGCCGTTCTGCCACACGAGCTGTCCGCTCGGAAATATCATCCCGGACTTTAACGACCTCGTGTATCGCGGGCGCTGGAAGGATGCGGCGCACCGCTTGCTTTCCACGAACAACTTCCCGGAATTTACCGGTCGGCTTTGTCCCGCGCCGTGCGAAGAGGCGTGTGTATTGGGTATTAATGAGCCGCCCGTGACGATTGAGTTGATCGAAAAGGAAATTGTGGAGCGCGCGTGGCGCGAGGGTTGGATTGTACCTGAGCCACCAGAGCGGCGGACGGGTAAGAAGGTTGCCATTATCGGCTCCGGCCCGGCAGGCCTCGCCGCCGCTCAGCAGTTGAATCGAGCGGGGCACCTTGTAACCGTATTCGAGCGCGCGAGTCGCATCGGCGGATTGCTGCGCTATGGTATTCCCGATTTCAAGTTGGAGAAGAGCGTCATTGACCGGCGACTCGAAGTGATGCACGACGAAGGCGTTGTTTTCAAAACTGGCGTGTGGGTCGGAAAAGACATTTCTGCGCAACAGTTACAAGCCGAGTTCGATGCCATTGTGCTCGCGTGCGGGGCCACGCGCTCTCGCGATCTTCCGGTTCCCGGTCGGAATCTCGATGGCGTGCATTTTGCGATGGAATATCTTCCGCAGCAGAACAAAGTTGTCGCGGGTGATACCGTGGCGGGTCAGATTGTTGCGACGGGCAAGCATGTGGTTGTGATCGGCGGCGGCGATACGGGTAGCGACTGCATTGGAACAGCAAACCGGCAAGGCGCGGCATCGGTGACCAATTTTGAATTGCTGCCTATTCCTCCCACGGGTCGGCCCGATCGTCAGCCGTGGCCCTACTATCCGATGCGGCTGCGGACCAGCAGTTCGCACGAAGAGGGTGGCGACCGACATTTCAGTATTTCGACGAAAGAGCTTATCGGTGAGAATGGGCACGTAACAAGACTGAAAACGGTTAATATCCAGCTTGAGCCGCAGCGAGGTGGGCCGCCGCGCTTTGCCGAAATTCCCGGCACGGAGAAAGAGTGGAAGGCTGATCTGGTCTTGCTCGCCCTCGGTTTCACAGGGCCGGAAACGGATACAATTGCGTCGCAACTCGGGTGCGAGGTGGATGCGCGTGGCAACATTAAGGCGGCGGGCAACTTCGCGACCACTGCGCCGGGCGTTTTTGCCGCAGGCGATGCGCGTCGCGGCCAATCGCTGATTGTCTGGGCCATTTCCGAAGGCCGCGAATGCGCGAGAGAACTAGATCGGCACTTGATGGGGAGCACACTTCTCCCCACCAAAGCGGGCTACGACCTTCCGCGTGTTTGATTCGTTTCTTTATCAGCGCCAGCGGTATTTTTTCGCGACTCGCTGCGCGCGGTAGATTTACAATTTACGGCCTGACCCCGGTCGGTGGGGTCTTGTAGTGAGGGGGCGGGTGTGAAAGGATTTCGCTCACAGGATGGATGAGTTTGCGATGGATGCAGTGAGTGGATTGGTTCGATTGCCGGAGGTGGAGTGGCGGCGGTTGCGGGCGCGGCATGAGGAGCGGCTAGGGGCGGTTGTGTCGGCACATGTGGAGCGGCAGTCGCGGGGCGAGAAGCATCCGGTGATGGACTTCCTGTTCCAATACTACGGGTTTCGCCCGTCCTGGTTGCTGCGATGGGGGCCGGGAGCAGATGTTGTTTTGGATGGGGAGGGTGCGCGCGAGTTCTTGCGGTTTGAGCATTACGTTGAGCGCGATGGCGGGGTGGGGTTGGAGTCGTTGGTGTTATCGGCTGAACGGCGGCATGGTGCAGAGTGGATTCTGAAACTGCTGGAGGCGACAGTGGAGCGGCCGCCGCGATTCGGGTGTTTCGGTTTGCACGAGTGGGCGATGGTGTATCGAGCGCCTGAGCGCCGGCATGCGAGTACTCCGCTGCGAATGAGCGATGACGAAGTGGCTGCGTTTGTGGAGTCGCAAAGGATTGTGTGCTCACACTTCGACGCATTTCGCTTTTTCACAAAAGCGGCGCGTCCGCGGAATGTGTTGCAGCCGACGCGGGAGACGATTCAGACGCTAGAGCAGCGCGGATGTCTGCACGCGAATATGGACCTCTACAAATGGGCGACAAAATTCTGGCCGTGGATTCCCGCTGATTTAGTTGCAGATGCATTTTTGCTGGCGGTGGAAATTCGCGAGTTGGATATGAAGGCGAGCCCGTACGATGTGCGAGCCTACGGATATGAGCCTGTGTGTATTGAGACGGAGGCGGGGCGGGAGGAATATCAACGCCAACAGGCGGAGCTCGCCGAACGCGCGCAACCGATCCGCCTGCACCTGATCGAAGTGTATCGGCGCTTGTTGCAGCGCTGAATCAAGGCTTAGGCAAACGAAAGAACCGCCGCCTATACCATGGTTGCGGCACTGATTCGGCGGCAAAAATGAATGACAGCCGGGGAAAATCTGCTCAAAATAACCGGAATAGAACTCCGAGCCATCGTCTCTACCGCTCCGCTAACCCGTACCGGAACGTCCCATCGCTGATATTACAGGCTTGAATAAATACTTGGTGCCGAGAGGCCGTAAGGAATTGGATTGGGACTTCTTGTTTCTTTATCGAGAGGGGGCGGATGAAAGTTGAAATCATAGTCGAGCCTCTTTTTATCCCTCTGAAAAATTATTTTTCATCCCCTTAGATGATCGAGATGCCTTTGAAAAATGGCCTAACTTCATCCCCCTCACTATTGACGATCGATGGATTGAAATAGAGATCGCCAGCTGCCTCTGCCTCCGATGCGGCACTGATTCGGCGGCAAAAATGGATGACAGCCGAGGAAAACCTGCTCAAAATAGCCGGAGTAGAACTCCGAACCATCATCTCCACCGTACCGCTCACCCATACTGGGTTCGCGTCCGGTGAGGCGGGAGATTCGACCTTGTGAGAAGACAATGAGGAGAAGATGAAATGAGCTATTCGTTCCTCGATCTGGCGTACGATGTCCTAAAGAAGGCGACGCAGCCAATGATCTACCAGGAAATCTGGAAGGACGCACACGACAAAGGACTCACGGCTAAGCTGGAAACGACAGGGAAGACGCCATGGCAGAGTCTTGGCGCGCGTCTCTATGTCGAAGTCCACGACAACGAGGGGGGGAGATTCATCAAGGTGGGGAATAGACCGGCTCGCTTCTTCCTCAAAGAGCGAGCAGCAGAACTCCCGGCGGACGCAATCAGCAAGCTGGAGAAGGAAGAGGGCAAGAAGGGTGAGAAGAAGACTGGGTATCACGAGCGTGATCTGCACCCACTACTCACCTATTACGCCAACTCCAACCCATCTTTCAATCGAGGGCGATCCATATACACCAAGACGATTATGCACGAGAAATCCACTAAGGGCGGCTACAACGAGTGGATTCACCCGGACATGGTTGGTTTCTATCTTCCGCTTGATGATTGGCGCCCGAATGTTATCGAGTTCAACCGGCTCTCTGACAACAACTCCTTGCGGCTTTTTTCCTTTGAAATCAAGAAGGCACTGACAAAAGCCAATTACAGAGAGTCGTATTTCCAAGCGGTTTCTAACTCTTCGTGGGCTCACGAGGGCTATCTCGTTGCGGCTGACATCCTCGATGACGATGACTTCCTTGCCGAACTGGAAAGACTGGCCTCGTCGTTTGGAATTGGAATCATCCAGCTTGACGCAGCCGATATTGATGCGTCCCGCATTCTATACCCCGCAAGAGGGCGGGCGTCCCTGGATTGGGAAACCATTAACAAGTTGTGCGAACAGAATCGGGATTTCGACAAGTTTCTCCAAGACGTGAAGATTGACTACGAATCGAAGCGGATCCATCGTGCGGAATATGACGACGTCTCCAAGGACATCGCCAAGTACATCAAAGACAAAATGAAGATCGATCAAGGGGGTGGAGCGTACCTGTGACCCGCGGATGGTCGCAAATCCGTTCACTCGTGGCGTTCTGCAAATGAGGAGTTGTCTCCAAAGTCCCATCGCTTTCGCGAAGGAGTGACCTTACGGCAAAGAGTGAGGAAAGTGCCGCTTTGGTCTCCCAGAATTCGCCAAAATAAAAAACACGCCATTTCGCCACCAAAACACCAACTCACGCAAAATGAGACCAACAAAGTCGGTCAATGCCTGCTGGCTGACGTTGGGCCTTGGCAAGCGTACAAAATAATGTACGCTATATAGCACAAAGGAGATTGATGGGAATGCGCCTCAATTTAGACGAAGACGTCAAGCCTCTGTCCGAGTTCCGCACGAATGTCACGGCATGCATCCGCCAAATCCGGCAGACCAGGCGTCCGATGGTTATCACTCATCATGGCAAATCTGCCGCCGTGCTCCTGAGCGTCGCGGAATACGAGCGGTTGCTACAAAAAATGGAGGTTCTTGAAGATATCCGCCTCGCCGAAGACCAACTCGCGCGCGGCGAAGGTATTTCGCATGATGCCGCACTCAAGCAGGTGTTGGCCAAGGTGCGCTGATGAAGGTGCAATGGGCGCCACTGGCCCTTGATCGAGTTGCAGAAATTGCAGCCTATATTTCGGAAGATAATCCGATCGCCGCCGAGAAATGGATTCACGATGTTTTCGTGCGTGTCGGGCAATTGAGACAATTTCCGCAAAGCGGAAGGCCCATACCCGAAACGCGACGAAAGGATATCCGGGAACTGGTCTGGGGCAATTACCGCATCATCTATCGCAGCGATTCCCGCCTGATTTCGATCCTCACGGTGCGGCATACGAAGCAGATTCTACCCATAGAAGATATAAAATAGAACCGCCCCTGCTTTTCACGTCTACGTGCCGTAAGCGGCGCGTAGATGAACGCGGGCGTTCAACCTATCGGAAATCCGTGGCGGGTACCGATGAGACGTGATGTTTTGTAAGGAGAATGAAATGGAATTCCTGCCGATTACGAAATACGGAGAGAGGGTATACGCCGGATTTTGGAAACGGTTTTGGGCTGAATTGGTTGATGGGTTTGTCTTCTTTCCTTTGGCTTTTCTCTTTGTCTGGCTGGAGGGGTTCGACAGGACGCTGGCCATCTTCATTACCATTCCGTCGTCCATCCTATTCGCGATGTACAATGTGTATTTCAATGCACGATTCGGCGGAACACCGGGCAAGCTTGCGGTAGGAATCCGTATCACCAAACCAGACGGTTCGAGAATCAACTGGAGTGAGGCGTGGAAACGCTCCTCGGTGGATCTCGTATTCGCCGCCATTGTCTTGATTGTCAAGGTCGGGGGGCTGATTCAAATTGACCCCGAAGCCTACGTATCTTGGGGGTGGATGGAACGAACGCAAAAAGTAGCGGCACGTGCCCCCGCATGGTACGGAGCAATCAGGGTTCTTTGGCAGGTGTGGATTTGGAGCGAACTTGTTGTCCTCTTGTTCAACAAGCGAAAGCGTGCAATCCACGACTTCATCGCAGGAACGGTGGTCGTACAGAAGCAATTTGCTAAATAATTGCCTGCGCCGTATTCCTCGCGCGTGGCGGGTTCGGTATCCGGCGGAGGCGTGGCGTTATGCGCTATTGTCCTGCGGGAGGTGCGCCTTCTGGCGGGCGATGACTGCCCGATGAAGGGGGGCGCGGTTTCCCGCCGCGATCGCCGTTGCGGCGCGGGCCGCGACGGCGGTCTCCACCGCTCCGGGGTCCGGAGCTGCGCGGGCCGCGTCCGCGTTCGCCGCCGTAACGACGAGCTGTTGCGCGCGCTGCATATTCGCGGGCTGCGCCTTCGGGCGGGGGCGGGAGTTCGAGCCAGGAGTCTTCGGGGTGGGTGCAGACGAGGGGGCGCCCGATGAAGGTTTCAATGTCGGGGATGTAGAAAGAGTCCTCTTCGTCGGCGAAGCTGATGGAGATTCCGCTGTGTCCTGCGCGGCCTGTGCGGCCGATGCGGTGGACGTAGTCCTCGGGATCGTCGGGGAGGTTGTAGTTGATGACGTGGGTGATGTCGTCTACGTGGATGCCGCGTCCGGCGACGTCGGTGGCGACCATGACGTGGATATCGCCTGCGCGGAAGCGTTCGAGTGTTTTGACGCGCTTGTCCTGCGGGACGGCTCCGGAGAGGAGGGCGCCGTTGATGCCGTAGAGGCGGAGCTTGTCGAGGAGGCGCTCGGCGTTGTCGCGGCGGTTGACGAAGCAGATCACGCGGCGCGCGTTGTCGCGCTGGAGGATGTTGAAGAGAAGGGCGAACTTCTTATCTTTGGTGACGATATAGACGATTTGTTCGACTGTATCTACGGCGACGTTTTCCGGTTCGATGATGATCGAGGCCGGGTCGCGGGTCCAGGAGGTTGCGAGGCGGCGAATATCGTCGCTGAAGGTTGCGCTGAAGAAGAGCGTCTGCCGTTTATCTTTGTGCGGGGTGGCGTGGACGATGGTGCGCACGTCGGGGATGAAGCCCATATCGAGCATGCGGTCAGCTTCGTCGAGGACGAGGATTTCGACGCCGCGCAGGTTGAGGTCGCCGCGGCGTTTGAAGTCAATGAGGCGACCGGGCGTTGCGGCGATGATGTCCACGCGCTGCGTGTGGAGTTGGGTCTTCTGCTTTTCGTAATCCATTCCGCCGAAGACCGCGATGGTGTTGATGCCCGTGTAGGCGCCGAGCTTGGTGGCATCTTTGTGAATCTGGATGCAGAGTTCGCGCGTGGGGGCGAGGATGAGGGCGCGCGGGTGGCCGGGCTTACGCGGCTTCCGGTCGGGGTTGCGCAGGATGTGGTTGAAGATGGTGAGGAGGAAGGCAGCGGTTTTGCCGGTGCCGGTCTGGCCCTGGCCGAGTGCGTCGCGGCCTTTGAGGGTTTCGGGGAGGATTCCGGCTTGGATCGGTGTGCAGTAGGAGAATTCCAGGTCGGCGATGCCTCGCATGATTTCATCGGACAGGCCGAGATCGTGGAAGCGCGTTTTGCCTTCAGCGGGTGGAACTTGGAATGAAGCCGGGTCCCACGGAGTAGCCGCTGCGGGCGCTTCGTGAGGCGCTTCAGACGGGGCGGACTTGGGGGCAGAGCGAGGCGGCTTTTGCGCGCTATCGGATTTGCGGCGGGGTTTGTATTCCGCTTGCGGTTGCTGTTTGGCGCGCGCCGAAGGGTCTGTTTTGAATTCCGGTTTGAGCGGGGATTTGCTCGTTGATTTTTTTGCCGGGTTGCCACGCAAGTGGCCGATAACACGTTGAAGGAGTTTTTTTACCATTGAACACGCATACAGTCGCCGCGGTCGCGGCTTGAGTGATTGGCGGGCATGCTGCAGGCAATGAGGCGGTGCGTCAATCCGCAAAAGAGGAAAATCTCATCCGAAATAGCTTAAGTTTTTCAGTTCCGCGCTGTGGTATAATCGGCGCGTGGAGAAGGCCCCGGTCATTTTATTTGATGGTGAGTGCAATTTGTGTAGCGCGGCGGTGCGGTTCGTGTTGCGTCGCGAGCGGGCTGCGTGGTGCCGGTTCGCGTCGCTGCAGTCGGAGGCCGGTCGTAGGTTGGTCTCGGAGGCGGGCGGGGCTGCGGATCGGCTGGACACCTTCTATTTGTGGGAAAGCGGTGCGCTGCTGGATCGAAGTGATGCGGCGTTAGAAGTGGCTCGTTACTTAAGGTGGCCGTGGCGTGCGGTGCGGATATTTCGGGTTTTACCGCGGCGTTTGCGCGACAAACTCTACGATTATGTTGCCAAAAACCGGGTTCGGTGGTTTGGTCGCCATGAGTACTGCGCGATCCCGGAAGGGGCGCCGGTCAACCGTTTTTACTCGTGAGGCAAGATTTATGTTGCCGAAAACGGCTGGCTTGTAAACTATCGGCCCTTATACCAATGCCTCGGCATTGCGTGCGACTGCAGGGCGGATTTGTCCGCTAGAGCTAGGGGTAGCACGTTTAACAATAGGACTTAGGAAACGAAGTATGGCGACAACGACAAAATCGGCTGCTGCGAGCAACAGTAAGGTGACTCCGAAGGCGATCCGCGACCGGATGCTGTATCACCTGACCTACACCCGCTGTAAGGATTGGCGGAGTGCGACGGACTACGACAAGCAGGCCTCTCTGGCTTTCGCGATCCGCGATCTGGCGATGGACCGGATGATTGCGACGCAGCGCACGCATACGGACAAGGACGTCAAGCGGGTGTACTACCTCTCGATGGAGTTCCTGCTTGGCCGTTTGCTGGAGAACAATATCGCGGCGGTCGGGGTGACCGAGGCGGCGCGTAAAGCGCTTAAAGAGATGGACATTGACCTCGACATCCTCGTGGGTCAGGAAGTGGACGCGGGGTTGGGCAACGGCGGGTTGGGGCGTCTTGCGGCATGCTTCCTCGATTCGCTGGCTTCGATGGAATACCCCGGCTACGGCTACGGCCTTCGCTATGAGCACGGTTTGTTCCGCCAGGAATTTGAGAATGGCTGGCAGAAGGAGCGGCCGGACGACTGGTTGAAGTTCGGCAACCCGTGGGAAGTGGTGCGTCCGGAATATACGGTGCCTGTTTTGGTGTACGGGCGCATTGAGCAGGTGCCGACGGTGGGCGGCGGCCGCAAGCCGGTGTGGGTGGATTGGCAGATGCTCGAGGGTGTGCCGTACGACATGCCGGTGATCGGGTTTGACGTGAACACGGTCAACATTTTGCGACTCTGGAGTTCGCGCGCGACGGAGGATTTCCGTCTCGACGTGTTCAACCAGGGCGACTACGTGCGCGCGGTGGAGGAGAAGAACTGGGCGGAGACGATCACGAAGGTGCTGTATCCGTCCGACGCGACGCATGCGGGCAAGGAGCTGCGCCTGATTCAGGAGTACTTCCTCGTCACCTGCGCGATTCGCGACATCATCCGCCGCTACCGCAAGAAGCATTCGAACTGGGGCAAGTTTGCGGACAAGAATGCGATTCAGTTGAACGACACGCATCCGGCGCTTTCGGTTGCCGAATTGATGCGTTACTTCATTGATGAAACGGATGTCCCGTGGGACAAGGCGTGGGAAATTACCGTCAAGACGATGGGCTACACAAACCACACGCTTCTCCCCGAGGCACTGGAGAAGTGGCCCGTGCAGTTGATGGAGCGCGTGTTGCCGCGCCACCTGCAGATCATTTATGAAATCAACGCGCGCTTCCTCCAGCAGGTGGAGGTGCGCTTCCCGAACGACGGCGAACGCGTGAAGCGCATGTCGCTGATCGAAGAGGGCGAGACGCGTCAGGTCCGCATGGCAAACCTCGCGATTGTGGGCAGCCACAAGGTCAACGGCGTATCCGCGCTGCACAGCGAGCTGCTCAAGGAGTTCACTGTTCGCGATTTTGCAGAAATGTGGCCTGAGCGCTTCAACAACAAGACCAACGGCATCACGCATCGCCGCTGGCTGCTGGTGTGTAATCCCGGTTTGTCCAACCTGATCACGAGCAAGATCGGCGATGGCTGGGTCAAAGATTTCGACCAGCTGAAGAAACTGGAGCCGTTTGCGGAGGATCGCGCATTCCGCACGGAGTTCATGAAGGTGAAGCGTCAGAACAAAGAACGTCTGGCGAACATCATTCAGGACCTCGTGGGCGAGTGGATTGATCCGGACTCCATGTTCGACGTCCAGATCAAGCGTTTGCACGAATACAAGCGTCAGCTTTTGAACGCGATGCACATCATTGCGCTGTATCATCGCATCAAGGACGATCCCAATGCGGACATCACGCCGCGCACATTCATCTTTGGCGCCAAGGCTGCGCCTGCCTATCACCTGGCGAAGCTGATCATCAAGCTCTGCAACTCGCTGGGCCGCGCGATCAACAACGACCCGGATGTGGCGGACCGCCTCAAGGTCATCTTCATTCCGGACTACAGTGTTTCGCTTGCGGAGATCATCATTCCGGCGGCGGATTTGTCCGAGCAGATTTCGACTGCGGGCAAGGAAGCGTCCGGCACGGGCAATATGAAGCTCTCGCTGAACGGCGCGCTGACCATCGGCACGCTCGACGGCGCGAATGTCGAGATTGCCGAGGAAGTTGGCGACGAGAACATCTTCATCTTTGGGCACAAGACACACGAACTGATCGAGTTGAAGAAGACCTACAACCCGTGGGACTACTACAATCGCGATCCCGTGCTGCGCCGCGTGATCAACTCGATTCGCGACAATGAATTTGTGCCGGAAGAGGGCCCGCTGTTCATGGACATCTACCGTACGCTGATGGAATACGGCGATCAGTATTTCCACCTTGCGGATTTTGATCTCTATGTGAAGGCGCAGGCGCAGGTTTCTGAACTTTATGAGAATCAGCAGGAATGGGCGCGCCGCGCGATTCTGAACGTTGCCCGCATGAGCAAGTTCTCCAGCGATCGCACCATTCGCGAATACTCGGATGACATCTGGGGATTGAAGCCTTGTGCAGTTCCGTCGCCGAACGGCAACACGGCGGAACAGTTCGGGCCAAACGCAGACTGATTGCCATGGAACCGCGCACCTATCGCAGCACAGCCTACGTCTGGTTCGATACCGAGTATTCGACTCTGGATTTTGAGTCGGCTGTGTTGCTTCAGGTCGCCGCCGTCATTACGGATGCGGATCTGCAGCGGATTTTTCCGCCGGAGGACGATTTGCGCGTGTATGTGCGGATCCCCGACGGCACGAAGGTGAGTCCGTGGATTGAAGAGAACATGCCGGACCTTCTGCGCATCTGCCGCTCTGAATTGGCGTTGGACGTGAAAGAAGTGGATGCGCGTTTGGCTGAGCTGGTGGGGCGTGTGAACGTGCCCGGCGGCGAAGAAAAGCGGCGCCCGATTTTGGCTGGAAACAGCATCCACGCCGACTGGCGGCTGGCGATGAAGTTTCTGCCGCGCTTCATGGGGCTGTTGCACTATCGGCATCTCGATGTGACCTCGCTGAAGTTGCAGTGGCAGGATTGGCGGCAGGGTCCGAGCTTCCGGAAAGAAGACATCGAAGAGCTGCGGACCTATCTGCCCGGTCCCAAGCAGTTGCTCGACGGCAAGCCGCACGACGCATATTACGACGTCCTCGCATCCATTGCAGAATTGAATTACTATCGCCATCAGTTCCTCATGCGCTGAAGGCGAGGCGCACCCTCGCGGGTTTGGATTTATGCTCGATACTCCGTTCCAGCTCGGCCCGTTGCAACTGGCCAATCGAGGACTGCTCGCGCCGCTGGCCGGGGTGAGCGATGTTCCGTTTCGCAGAATTTGTCAGGAACTCGGCGCGGGTCTGACATACGTCGAGATGCTCGCGGCCATTGCGCTGGTGCGTGGAAATCAGCGCACACACGAGATGCTTGCGCGCCATTCATCGGAACGCGTCCTGGGCGTGCAGGTGACCGGGCCGGATGCCGAGCGGATTCAGGCGGCGGTGCGCGTGTTGGACGCCGCTGCCTTTGAAACAATTGATCTGAATATGGGTTGTCCGGTCCGCAAAGTGGTCGGGTCGGGGAACGGCTCAGCCCTGCTCAAGGACACAACGAAGTTGGAGGGCATTGTGCGCGCCGCGCGCGAGGCGACGGCGCGCCCGCTCTCTGTGAAGATCCGACTCGGCTTCACTACAGACACAGTCAATGTGGAGGCGAATGCAGCCGCAATTGCGCGGGCGGGCGCCGATATGCTGACGATCCATGGCCGCACACGGGACGATTCGTACGCAGTGCGCGTGAGTCTGCCGGGTATTGCGGCGGGTATTGCCGCCGCGCGCGCGGTGAATCCGGGGATCGTCGTGATCGGAAATGGCGACATCATGTCCTCCGCCGATGCGGAGCGGATGCGGAAGGCAACCGGAGCGGATGGGATCATGGTCAGCCGCGGCGCGTTGGGGAATCCGTGGATATTTCGCGCGATTGCCGGACAGGGCACTGATGATCCCACGATTGCCGAATGGGAAGAGACGGTGCTGCGCCACCTCGACTACCACGCCGCGCATTACGGCGACAATGAGCTGGCCGCACGCCTCACGCGCAAGCATCTGCTTTGGTATGCGTCCGGTTTCCCGCACGTGAACCGGTTGCGTGAACGGTTCAGCCTGGTGGCGACGATGGATGAAGCGCGCCACCTTGTGTCAGAATTTGCGCGCTCGCTTCCGTCCGACTTCCGTCGCGGTGAAGACCGTCCGCGCGAAGCTGCGGTTGCGACTGATCCGAAATATCAAATGGATCGGCAACTGGATCGCGGGGTCGGTCATCTCGAGGGCGAGTGAGCGCGGAGCTGTTCAAGATGCCTCGCCGCCGGTTCGGGCGCACCGGACTGGCGATGCCTGTTTTCTCGTGCGGCGGGATGCGCTATCAGCATTCGTGGAGCGATTTGCCGTTTCGGGACGTACCCGCCGACAATCAGGCTCATCTCGAGGCCACGGTTCACCGGGCGATTGAGTTGGGGATCAACCATATCGAAACCGCGCGTGGCTATGGCACGTCGGAAGTGCAGTTGGGCCGCATTCTCCCCGGATTTTCGCGCGAGTCGTTGATTGTGCAGACCAAGATTGGCCCGCGCGATGACGAGCAGGAATTCAGGGCGGCGTTCGAAAAGTCGCTGCGAAATCTTCAGATTGAGTACGTGGATCTGCTCGCCATCCACGGGCTGAATACGGACGAGCTGGTTTCTCGCGCTCTGGCGCCCGGCGGTTCAGTTGAGGCGGCGGAGCAGCTGCGCCGCGAGGGGCGCTGTCGCCACATCGGATTTTCCACGCACGGACCGACCGACGTGATTGTTCGCGCAATTGAGTCGGACCGGTTTGATTACGTGAATCTGCATTGGTATTTCGTCAATGATTTCACGTGGCCTGCGGTGGAGGCCGCTGCGCGGCACGACATGGGCGTATTTATTATCAGTCCGAGCGATAAGGGCGGCAAGTTATACGACGCGTCAGAAAAGCTGCGTAATCTTTGTGCTCCGCTGAGCCCGATGCAATTTAACGATCTCTATTGTTTGAGCCGTTCGCAGGTGCATACGCTCAGCATTGGCGCCTATCGGTTGACTGACTTTGACGAGCATATTGCGGCGCTCGCTCACTACGATCGGCGCGCGGAGCTTTCATCGGCCATCGCCAGGCGATTGAACGAAGAGATCGCGCGTGTGCACGGAACGGATTGGGCGCAGTCGTGGCATGTCGGGTTGCCGCGTTGGTCGGAGGTGCCGGGCGAAATCAATATCCACGAAATCCTGCGGTTATGGACCTATGCTGTCGCGCTCGATATGGATTCGTTCGCCAAAATGCGCTATGCGCTGCTGGGCGACGGGGACCACTGGCAGCCAGGTCAAAATGCAGCGAAGGTGGAATCACTCGATTTGCGTGCAGCGCTTGCGAGGAGCCCGTTTGCGAATCGCATCTCCGATATTTTACGCGCAGCGCATGCGCGCTTTTTCGAAGCGCCTGCGAAACGCCTCAGCCAGAGTTGAGGGCGCGCGTGCGGCGGTGCGTTATGCTTTGTGAAGCGTAGCGATCCACATTCCGATGCCGGGTCCGAAGTCGGGATAGATTGTGCGGCATCCGGCTGGGTCACGTGTGAAGGACGGAGATTGATTCAGGAACGCCTCGATGACATTTCCGGTTTCGCTTTTTGACAGGCTGCACACGGCATAGACGAGGCGGCCGCCGGGTTTGAGTTGTTGCGCCGCATGTTGGAGCAGCGCGAGTTGACGATCGCGATGGCTGCGCAATTCGTCGCGCGTGATGCGCCATCGCGCGTCAGGCGCGCGGCCCCAGGTGCCGATGCCGGAGCAGGGCGCATCCAATAGTATCCCATCGAATTGTTCTTCCACTCGCCATTCGGCGGGGTCTTCCGGCAGTGCGCGCGTTGCGAACGAGGAGTAGTGGGCGTCGTGTGCGCGGCGGGTCAATTCGCGCAGTGCGGCAGCGCGGATGTCGGAACAAAAGACGAATCCCTTTTTGTCGAGCGCATCGAGGAGGTGCAGTGTTTTGCCGCCCGCTCCGGCGCATACGTCCCACCACTGTTGGCCTGGAGTGGGGGCGCAGAGCTGTCCGACCACTTGCGAGGCGATGTCCTGCACCTCGGCATGCTGATGAAGGATGGGGCGCAAGACTTCGGCGCTGGGTGTACCATCCACGCGAAACGCGGTCGGGACGCGCGCATCCGGTGTAGCGGTGAATCCCGCTTTGGCGAGAAGGCGAACAACATCGCGTTGGTGGCCGCTTCGCGCGCGAAGCCAGAGGGGCGGGCGCTGTTGGAAAGATGCCGCAATACGGATTTCATCGGCCGGGTCTTCGCCGCGAATGACCTCTTCAAAGAACCAATCCGGAAAGAGGGCGCGGTGATCTGGCGCATGTGCCCAGCCTTGCCACGTCGCGAGAGCAGCCGCGCGTTCTGTGAGGGATGCGGTCGGGGCAGGTTCCGGTGGCATCTCTGCCCAGAGCGCGAGGGCGGGGTGGTGGCTTTCGTTGCTTAGCCAGCAGGCGGCAGCGAGTGCCCGGGGAAAGTTGGGTATCGCATCCACCCAGCCCTTCCAGCGGAAATAGCTGAAGACGAGCGCTCCAAAGAAGCGGCGATCGCGAGATCCAAATTGCCGGTTTGCGCGAAAGTGGGTTGAGATCTCTCTATCGGCCGCGGCACCGTTTGCCACGGCATCCTTTACGAGATGCAGGATGCGGAGAGCTTCGTCGGCTTGTCGTTGAATGGCTTCGGGTCGCATGCCGTGCATGCTCGCGGCCTTTGCGCAATTTGGCAAGTCCGCGCTTGATTGCGGGAGATGTATTGCTACGTTAGGCGCTTTTACGGAGGCCACTATGGCGATTGAATTGTCATTCTGTTTGATTAATCCCTACACGATCGGCAAGTCGCGGACGGGCGGTGTAATCGGGCGCATCATGACGCGGACCGGTTTGGAGCTGGTGGCCTCGCGCATGTTTGGGCCGAGCGCTGAACTGGTCTCGCGATATGCGGAGTTGATCCGTGCGAATACCGAAGTTCCGGCAGAAGAGCGTGAACTCCTCGCAGACTATGTCGTCAAGGCGTATAGCCCGGATGCGAAGTCCGGCAAGCGCCGCCGCGTGCTGCTCCTCGTATTTGAAGGCGAGTCTGCCGTGGCCAAGGTGCGCGACGCAGTTGGCGCGCTGCGCCCGCACGCCTATTCCGGTGAGACCGTGCGCGACACGTATGGCGACTACATCGTGGATGCGTCGGGCAAGGTGACGTATCTCGAACCCGCCGTGATGACAGCCGGCTCGAAGGACTCGGTTGCTGCGGCGCTGAACTTGTGGACGTCCTATGCGGAGTCCGACGGCGGCGTGATTGCGCAGGCGTATGATGTGAGCAAAGAGAATGATGTGCAGCAGACGCTGGTCATCATTAAGCCGGACAACTTCTCGTTCCCGAACTCGCGTCCGGGCAACATCATTGATCTCTTCTCGCGCTCGGGCCTCCGGATTGTCGCGGCGAAAGTGAATCGCATGACGGTTGCGCAGGCGGAAGAGTTCTATGGCCCGGTTCAGGGCGTGCTTCGCCAGAAGATGAAGAGCGTCATGGCCAAGCGCGGTGGCGATGCGCTGGAGAAGGAGATGGGTTTCACGGTGCCGGCGAATGTGCGCGATGTCGTGGGCGAGCACCTCGGCCCGCTGTTTGGCGACATTCAGTTCAATCAGATCATCGAGTTTATGACGGGCGTATCCCCGGTGGGGCTCACGCACGAGCAGAAAATTCAGCCGGGCCGTCACAAGAGCCTTGTGTTGATTTATTCCGGCGCAAACGCGGTCGAAAAGATCCGCAAGATTCTCGGCCCAACGGACCCCAGCAAAGCGGAGCCCGGCTCGGTTCGCAAAGAGTTCGGTCGCGACATCATGGTCAACGCTGCGCACGCGTCGGATTCACCCGAGAACGCGCAGCGCGAAATGCGTATTGTGAAGCCGGAAGAAGACTGGACGCGCCGGTATTACGAACAGTACTACGCGTGACACGCACTGAACCCGCTGCTGTAAATTATCTTACGTAAGGACACTGCCATGTTCTCTGATCGCATACCCGCGCCGCCCGATGCCATTCTCGGTTTGACCGAGGCCTGGAAGAACGATCCCAACCCCGCAAAGGTCAACCTGGGGGTGGGCGTATTTAAGGACGAAAAGGGGCGCACGCCGATTCTGCAGGCGGTGAAAGATGCGGAGGCACACATCCTGTCGAGTGCGGTGACGAAGTCCTACATGCCCATCGCGGGAGCGCCGGAGTATCGCCAGCACGTGCAGGAGATGATTTTGGGCGCGGGACATCCCGTCCTTGTGGAGAAGCGTGCCCGCACGGCGCACACGCCGGGCGGCACTGCGGCACTGCGGGTGGGCGCTGATTTTCTCAAGAAGTTTGCACCGGACGCGACCGTGTGGGTAAGCAGCCCGACTTGGGCCAATCACAAGGGCGCTTTCCAGTCCGCTGGTTTTCCTGTTAAAGAATACGCGTATTACAACCCGGCAACCAAAGGACTCGACTTTGGCCGGATGATTGAGTCGCTGGCAAACGTGCCGCCGGGCGACATCGTTCTCCTGCATGCGTGTTGCCACAATCCGACCGGCGTGGATTTGACGCCTGCGCAATGGTACGAAGTGGCCACAGTTGCGGCGCACCGTGGGTGGTTGCCGTTCCTGGATTTTGCCTATCAGGGGTATGGCGACGGATTGGCAGAAGATCGCGCGGGACTGCTCGCGCTGGCGGATGCGTGTCCGGAACTGCTCGTGGCGAGCTCGTTCTCGAAAAACTTTGGATTGTATCAGGATCGCACCGGGGCACTGACACTGATCGCTGCGGACTCCGAGTCCGCAGCTGCTTCGTTCAGCCACGTTGAAATCGCGATTCGCGTGAACTACTCCAATCCGCCTGCGCACGGCGGGTTGATTGTCAGCACGATTCTCGGGGACGCAGCGCGGCGTGCGAAATGGGAAAGTGAGTTGACGGCGATGCGCGAGCATATTGCGCGCACGCGGACAACGTTTGTTCAGGCTCTCGCCGCACACGGAGTTCCGGGCGATTTCAACTTCATTGCGCGACAGAAGGGGATGTTCTCCTTCAGCGGTCTTTCCGATGCGCAAGTGAAGTTCCTGCGCGAGACGAAGAGTATCTATATCGTGGGCGGCGGCCGCATCAATGTGGCCGGCATCACGCCGGGCAATCTGGAATACCTCTGCACGTCAATTCGCGAGGCGCTGGCCATTCGGTCGTAGCCTGCTGCGGGCCGCAATTTTTGCGCATTTCAGAATGGCGCTTCCGGCACAAGCATATTAAGCTGTGCGTTTGAACCATCATGGGAGAATGCTTGCATGACTGCTATTCGTTTTGCGCTCGGTCAGAATGATATTCCGCGCCAGTGGTACAACCTCCTGGCCGACTTTCCGGAGCCGCTTCCGCCGCCGCTCCATCCCGGCACCAAGCAGCCGGTGACACTTTCCGACATGACGGCGATTTTTCCGGAGAACATTGTTCGCCAGGAAATGTCGCCGGATCGCCATGTGGATATTCCCGACGAGGTGCGCGACATTTATGCGCTATGGCGTCCGACTCCGCTGCTGCGAGCCGTTCGCCTTGAGAAGGCGCTGAACACCCCCGCGCACATCTACTACAAGTATGAAGGCGTGAGCCCGGCGGGCAGCCACAAACCGAACAGCGCTGTTGCGCAGGCCTACTACAATCGTGAAGCGGGCGTGAAGCGCATTGTCACGGAGACCGGCGCCGGGCAGTGGGGCTCTTCGCTGGCGCTGGCGACCAAGCTTTTTGGCATTGAGTGCGTGGTGTATATGGTGCGCATCAGCTTCCAGCAGAAGCCGTATCGCAAGAGCGTCATGGAGACGTGGGGCGCAACGGTGCATGCGAGCCCCTCACGCGATACGGATTTCGGAAAGAAAGTTTTGGATGCAGACCCTGAATGTCCCGGTTCGCTCGGGATCGCGATCAGCGAAGCGCTGGAAGACGTCGTGAAGCATCCCAACACGAAGTATGCACTCGGCAGCGTGCTCAACCACGTCTGCCTGCACCAGACCGTCATCGGGCAGGAATCAATCAAGCAGATGGAGCTGGCCGGAGAGGACCCTGATATCATCGTCGGCTGTGTCGGCGGCGGCAGCAACTTCGCCGGTATGACCTTCCCGTGGATTCAGCGGAAACTGGCGGGCAAAAAGAATTACCGCATCATCGCGGTGGAACCGGCGTCATGCGCGTCCATGACGCAAGGCGAGCTGCGTTATGACTTCGGCGACACGGCCGGCATGACGCCGTTGATGATGATGCATACGCTCGGCCGCGAGTTCATTCCTCCGCGCATTCACGCCGGCGGATTGCGTTATCACGGCATGGCGCCCATGGTCAGCCACGCCTATAAGCTGGGCCTCATCGAGGCGGTTGCGCACGCGCAGACCAAGGTCTTCGAGAGCGCTGTCACCTTTGCCCGCACGGAAGGGCTTATTCCGGCGCCGGAGCCGTCCCATGCGATTTCGGCGGTGATTGATGAAGCGATCAAAGCGCGCGAAGAAGGGCGCAAAAAGGTTATTCTGTTCAATCTCTGCGGGCACGGAATGCTCGACATGAGCGCCTACGAGGCGTTTTTGGGCGGAAAACTGTCGGACGAATAGAGGGAAAGTCCTCCGGCTGAACGCTTCAATTTTGCCTTTTTTCAGTTGATTTGGAGCGATTATTTCACCTATTAGTTGTGGAAATCACGCCGGAGTTCTCAGTCGCTGACTCATCGGGTGACAGGTTAAGTAATAGCGACAGTAGAAAGAGCTAGAGGTAGAGTAGGTAGTGAACATATTCGTTGGCAATCTTCCGTACGGTGCGACGGATGCAGATCTTCGATCCGCGTTTGAAGCACATGGTACAGTCAGCTCGGCGAGCGTGATCCTGGACAAATTCACCGGCAAGTCGCGTGGCTTCGGCTTCGTTGAAATGCCGAATCGTGATGAAGCGACCGCAGCGATTGCGGCGCTCAACGATCAAGACCTCAAAGGTCGTGCCATCCGCGTCAATGAAGCGCAGGCGCGCGAGGATCGTCCTCCGCGTGAGCGTCGTGATTGGGGCGATGGTGGCGGCGATCGCGGTGGATTCCGCGGTGGCCGTGGCGGTGATCGTGGCGACCGCGGTGGTTTCCGTGGTGGCCGTGGTGATCGCGGCGACCGTGGCGATCGCGGGGGTCGTGGCGATTACTAAAAAATACTGTCACACATAAACTTCAAACAGCCGTCTGTGCAAACAGGCGGCTGTTTGTTTTTAATCGCACAAACTCAGCGCGGAAAATCGTATCTCGGCAGAGCGGCCTTTTTCGGCTTTGCCCGACCGATGCGGTTGGGGTTGCGGCGAAAGAGTGCGTTGATGAGGGTGATGGGACAAATGAGACGAGTGGGACGAATCGAGAAGGAGACGGGGTGGGGTCAGGACTTTCGGGCGAGGACGTAGTCGGCGAGTGCGGCGAGGGGGGCGGTGTTGCCGGGGAGATTGAGGAGTAATTGTTTTGCCGAAGCGATGTGCGCCCGGGCGCGTCGCTGCGATTCTTCGATGCCGTGGACGGAGACGTAGGTCAGTTTTCCGCGTGCGGCATCGGTGCCGGTGTTTTTGCCCAGCGCGTCGCGAGTGGACGTCGCATTGAGCAGGTCGTCTGCAATTTGAAAGGCGATGCCGATCGCTTCGCCGTATTGGCCCAGCGCTGTGATTTGTCCGGTGGATGCGCCTGCGGCAATTGCGCCCATTCGCGTTGCGGCGCGGAGAAGGTCGGCTGTTTTGTGGAGATGGATGTAGTCCACGAGGTCCGCATTGGGTGTTGTGCCCTCTGCAGCGATATCTTCGACCTGTCCGCCGATCACGCCCTGGCTTCCCGCAGCAGTGGCCAGCTCTCGTACGAGCGCAGCGGGTGCGTGGGGCGGTGGAGCGGGGCAGTCGGCGAGCCATTCGAATGCCAGCGTCAGCAGTGCATCGCCCGCAAGAATTGCGTTGGCTTCCCCAAACTTGATGTGGCAGGTGGGGCGACCGCGGCGAAGGGCATCGTTGTCCATCGCAGGGAGATCGTCGTGAATGAGTGTGTAGGTATGCAGCAACTCGATCGCGCAGCCGGGTCGCATTGCGACATCGGCTGTGCCACCAACGGCCTCTGCGGCAGCGATGCAGAGAATGGGCCGGATTCGTTTTGCTTCGCCGAACATGCTGTATCGAATTGCCTCATGCAGAATCGCGGGGCGTGTCGAAGCGGAGGGGAGCTGCTCGTCGAGATAGCGGTCCACCCGTTGCCGCTGCTGAAGGAGATAGCTGGGTAAATCAAACATGGCGAGAGGGTAGCGCGTCCATGCAGGAATCGCCAGTCGCATTCGGGTTGACGAGCCTCCGGAAAGCGGTCGAAAAAAACAAGAGAATTTCTTGACGGAAAAACGCTTTAGCAATACTCATTTCGACTTTCTAGGGAGGGGTATCGTGAGAATATCGGAAAAGATTAAGTATCTGGTTGGGGCGTATTTTGCAGCCGCGCTGGCCGTCCAAGCTGCGCCAACCATTGACGGTTCCATCACCGCCGGTGATGGATGGACATTGGCAACGGAAGCCGCTTATGCGCAACCTTATACGGGCGGCGGCAGCACGACTACATCCGATCTTGTCGGAGAATCCTCGTCGTTTCATTGGTGGGACGGCAATAATGACCACGCTTTTGACGACAATCGTGGCGACGTGATCAACTTCCATTTTGCGAGCGATTACAACTTCCTGTATCTGGCGGTTGCAGGCCCTACGGCTCCATTCAACTCCTTTAATGATGCTGGTGGTACCGACGATCAAGGCAACCTCTACATCGCCATTGACTCCTCGCTCGGGTCGGCCAGCGGTCAGCTCTCGGCTCAGGACGGGCACAACAACTTCGGCACAATGGCCGTTGACTTCATGGGCTGGACCCCGACGCACATTCTCGGTGTTCAATATGTGGACAATGGCGGCGGCGGTGGCGGCTACGCAGATCTTCAGGAGACGGGTACGCACCTGACGCTCGCAGGCGAATGGCAGAACCAGAACAATGGTGGTTTTGACTGGCACGCGACTATCAACTCCTCCGCTGCGTATGACACCTACAACGGCAACGCCGGTGAGTTTGAATTTCGCATTCCGTGGACGATGCTCGGGCTTTCGCTGGGCGGCCCCCCGCCCGGAGAGTCGTTGCGTTTCGCGGTGTACGTCACACAGAACATGGCGGGCTACGACGCTTATGACAGCGGACCGGGCCTCGGCAACGGTGGTCCGTACGAACAAATTGGTGATAACCCCGGCGATCCCGACACCGGTGGCCAGTGGGGTCCGAGCGATCCGGGCTCCATCGCGGGCAGTTTCCCCGGATCCAACGAAAATACGGACCTCTCGCTTTCGCCCAGCCATGACGACGGTGTGGATACAATTCAAGAGTACTACTCGGTCACGATCAATGCAGTTCCGGAACCCGGAACGATGGCACTTATCGGCATCGGGGCGGGGATCGCATTTGCCGCGCGCCGCCGTCGCGGATAAGCGCGTCGGGTCAGACTGTTTGCATCGAATAACGTGCGGTTCGCGATTGCGAGCCGCACGTTATTTGTTTCTGTCGCGAACGCAGCGAGCGGGAGGGGTTGTTCGTGCGCCGGGTTGCCGATGGAATGGCGACGCGGTGTTTGTGCTCACGGTTTGACAGGCGGGCGGGCGAAATCTACTCTTTACGTTTTGCAGAGGAATGAAGCGCGATGCCGACGTACGAATACGAATGCACAAAATGCGGATTGGAGTTTGAGCGATTCCAGCGGATGAGCGAAGAGCCGTTGTCGCGCTGTCCGAAGTGCCGCGGAAAGGTGCGCCGGAAGATCGGCACGGGGGCGGGGCTGCTTTTTAAGGGTAATGGATTTTATATCACGGATTACCGGAGCGAAGGGTATCAGAAAGCGGCAAAGGCGGATGTCCCGTCGTCACCCGCGGCAGGAGAGGCTGCGTCCTCCAAGCCTGCTGAAAAAGCTGCGATGAAACCGGCTGCGGGTGAAAAGTCCAAACCGAAATCGAAAAAGAAACCTGCATGAGTTCCGTAATCAAATGCCGCGCGTGTGGAGCGAAGACGCCGCTGGGGCGCAAGTTCTGTATGAAGTGCGGCCAGGAATTGGACATCAAAAACCTGCGGCCTGGGGGCGGATCGGATGTGGGGCAGCAGATTTTACGCGCATTGCGGCTGGTGATTTCACTGGCGCTTTTGTTATCGCTGGTGCAGATGTTGCGCGCAGTTCCGCAGCAGGGGCGCATAGGGACGGACGATGATGCGCAGCGATTCCTGATGCGTTTGAAGCACCTGGACTCGGGCGTGATGAAGGGGCAGGCGGTGGAGGAAGTGCTGCCGGAGACAGAGCTGAACGCATATCTTCAGCGGCTAGTCGTGGGCAGTCCGTCGCGGAGCAAGGGCGGCGCCGTCGGCGCAGATATTGCAGAGATTGGTGTGAAGATGTTGCCGGAGTCGCTCGTGGTGGTGTGGCGCGCGAAGATCGGCGCGTTGCCGTTGAGCCTGGAGGCGACGTGTTTGCCGACGGTGGGAGCGGCGGGATTGGAATGGCAGTTGTTTCGTGTGCGGATGGGGCATTTGCCGCTTCCGCGCGTCGTTGCAGAATGGACGCTGGAAAGATGGGTGCGGATGTTTGATAATCTGACGCACGAACGCGAGTTGTTGGCATCGCTGACGAGTCTTCAAATTGCTGAAGGTCGGGCGCTGGCAAAGGTTGGGGGTTCCCGGTAAGTACCGGAAAGGACGAGCATGAAGGACAAGCAAGAGTTTTTCGAATTGCTGGGGCAAATAGACGGACGCGATTTTTCGGAATACAACCGGATCATCGGCGACTACGATTTCTCGCGTTACGTCTTGAAGTTGACGCGTATTCCGACGGAGGCCGATGATTCGCAGACGTTGATTGTGGTGCGTGTGCCATCGGCGATTGCCGGGTTTCCGCCCGATCTCTATGCGACGGCGATTCGGCGCACGGCGTTGGAAGATTTGCTCGTGCGCAAATTGTCGGACGCGGTCTCGCGCGTGGCGGCGTATGACGACCAGGGCATCTCGCGGCGGCGCCTTTCCGTGGCGACGCCGGGGCAGAAGATTCTGCCGCGTTCGGCGCTGGTGATCTCGGACGATTTCATTGAGGCGCGGTTGAGTGTGCAGCTCCCGGCGCGACGCGGGAATGTACTGGGTGAAGAGGCGCGCCACGTCTTTTTTGAGGAGCTTCCCGCAATCGTTAATTCTGCATTGATTTTCTGTAATCTCGAAGAGGTGGAGGTCAATCAATTCGTGGATTTGATGGAGGATGCGGATGCGATCCGGCAGACGCTTCCAACGCGCGGGCTGATTGGCTTTGTTGGTGAGGGCGCGTTCCTGATTCGGGTGGATCATTCGGATCGGCCGGACTACGACCGCGATGTCCCGTTCATTGTGCCGGATGAATTGCTGGTGGATGTGGATGTCCCGAATAAGGGGCGCGTCCGCGGGTTGGGTATTCCCAGCGGCATCACGGTGATTTTGGGGGATGCGTATTCCGGGCGCCGCGAGCTGATGAAGGCGTTGGCGGCGGGGATTTACAACCATGTGCCGGGCGATGGACGTGAATATGTGATTATGACGCCGGACGCGGTGTATATCACGGCGGAGGATCGTCGCAGCGTGCAGCGCGTGGATATCAGCGCGTTCGTACGGCAGAATCCGGCGGGTCGCGATGTGCGGCAGTTCACGACGACGCATGCAGATCCGTCGGCGGCGCAGGCGGCTTCCGTTTCAGAGGCGCTCGAGATTGGCGCGCGCGCGTTGTTGTTTGATGAATCGGACTCCAACTCGGGGTTCTTGAGTCAGGATTCGCGCCTGAAGGGTCTGGCCTCGGGTGCGGAGCCGCGCCTAGTGCCGTTCTCGGTGTGCGCGCGCCAGATGGTGGATGCGCTGGGTATTTCGGTTGTGGTGGCGGGCGCTTCGTCGGTGGCAGAATTCATTCCGGTTGCCGACACAGTGCTGCGGGTGGATGACTATCAAGTGGTGGATGTGACGCGCGAGGCGAAGCAGCTTTCTATTCAGCCGGAAGAGATCAAAGCCGACGAGGCCGCGTTGGCGCGGTTGACGAATTATTCGCGCTGGATCGTTCCGAGTAGCATTGATGCGAGTTCCGGCCGGCACGACGCGGTGATTGGCGTGGAGGAATTGGGGCGTCTGCGTTTTGGCAACAGTGTGATTGATTTGGAAGGCGTCACACAATTGGCGGACACCTATCAGATCGAGACGATCGGCTTAATTTTATACTACGCGAAGAACCGCTATTTGAATGAGGGGCGTCCGATTCGCGAAGTGCTGGATTTGATTGATCGCGATTTGAGCACAGAGGGGTTGGAGTGTCTCACGCGTGATTTGCGCGGCGATTTGGCGCGTCCGCGCCGCTATGAAATTGCCGCCGCGCTGAACCGCCTTGCGTCGCTGCGCATTTCGCGGGCTGCGGGCTGAGGTGCTCGATCGAATATGAAACTGGTCATCCAGCGCGTGAATCGTGCCCGGGTGCTGGTCGGCGATGAGGCGGTTGCAGCCATCGGGTGCGGCTTTTTGATTCTCTGCGGGGTGGGGCGCGGCGATACGCCCGCGGATCGCGAGTATCTCGCGCGAAAGACGATGAATCTGCGCGTGTTTGACGATGCGGACGGGCGGATGAATCTGGGGCCGCGCGAGGTGCAGGCTGAATTTCTGGTGGTCAGTCAGTTCACCCTTTTTGCTGATTATGCGCGGGGCAATCGCCCGAGTTATCTGGATGCCGCACCTCCTGAGGAGGGGGAAGCCGGGTATGAAGCGTTTGCCGCGTTGTTGCGCGAGGGCGGATTTGTTGTGCAGACCGGGCGCTTCGGAGCGCACATGCGGATTGAACTCGAAAATGACGGTCCGGTGACGCTGCACCTGGAGAGTCAGGGTAGGGTGTCGCCGTGAGAGCGGAGGTATTTCACGTCGGTGCGGCGCTGATGATGGCGTTGTCTTTTCTGAATCCGGCAGCGGGTGTCGAGCCGCCGCGCCAGCAGCGACTTGAGCAGCCGCGCACGGTTTTCAGTGAGACGCGACGCTTTATTGTTACGGGGTTTCCGCTTGCGCGCGGCACGGAGATCGCGCGGTGGGCCGAAGGCGTCGCGCAGCGGGTGGCGAATCAGTTCGGCCCGATTCCGTTTGAGCGGGGCGAAACGGTTTTGATTGAGGGGGCCACGCGCGCGGGACTGGATGCCTTGCTGCATGCGGGGCAAGGTTGTCGCGAGGGCGTCGTTTGGCAGAAATTGACGATGCGCAATCTCGAGCAGCTTGAGGCGGAGCAGGCGGACGAGGTGTTGGCGGGGCTGTTGATCAGCCGCTACGTACAAGCGGCACAGGATCCCACTGCACGCTGTGTTTCGCCGGGGCGCGCGCCGGATTGGCTGGTGGTGGGGTTGATTCACCACACTTCGCCCGAGCTGAAGGCACGCGATCGGGAGGCGGCGATCCAGCGGTGGACGGTGGGTCAGTTGGAGTCGCTGTCGGGTTTGCTCGATCGCTATTTTATTCCGCCGGGTCGCTGGCCTGAAAAGGCGGACTCGACACTGCTGGTGAGTTGGTTGCTCGATTCCGCGCGCGGTACAGCGCTGCTTGGCGAGGCCTTGCGTCTGCAGGGGCAGGGTCAGATGCCCGACGCGGCATGGTGGGCCAATCAGGTGATTGGCGCGCCGGACATCGCGCGAGCGCAGCGCGAGTGGGACCTCTGGATTGCAGAGCTGCAGAATCGCACGCAGACGCTGAGCGCTGGCGATGCGCGCATGTTGGCGCGGGTACATCTGTTGCCCCTTCCGGCATTGGAATCGGCAGGCGGTCCGCCGGAGCTTGCAGGAGAGCCGCTCTCTGTGCTGATTCGCCATCGCGATGAGCCGTGGGTTCGCTCGCTCGCCGTCCGCCTTGCGCTGCGGTATCGGTTGGAGACAATCGGGCTTGAGGCGGAAGCGGTGGACCTCGCAACGCGCTATGCGCAATTTTTGGATGCAGTGGCGCAGCGGGGCTCGACGCGCTCACTGAAAAAGAAATGGGCGGAAGCGGAAGAGCGGCGCGTTGCGTTTGAGGTGATGGTGGAGGGGCGCCAGCGGTATCTAGATGTGCTCGAAGAGCGCATGCGCCCGGATGACGCGGGCGCGAGTGCTGTCCGCCGCTATCTGGATTCGGTCGAAAGCCGGGCGGCGCGCCCCTGACTTTCCCCGTGCAAAATGGCGGCGATACTTTTACGCTGATTCGCAGTTCGTTTCGAGCGCGCCCAAATTGTGCGCGTTCGGCGGAGAGGTGATTGGAATATGGCGAAGACCAAAAAGAGTGCGGGCCGAGCGACGACGGTGGGTGTGATTGACCCCGGCGTGCTGGCGTTCACAGCGGGCAAGGATGTGATTCTTGATCGCGAGTTGATCGAGGTGGACTGCCTTGGTACGGCGGCGCATGTGACGATGCTCAGCCGGATGAAGGTGAGTCCGCCGGTGCTCACGCCTGCTGAATGCAAGCAGGTCTTAGGCGAGTTGCAGAAGATCATTGAACGCGCGCGCACCGGTGCGTTTGAAATCACGTTGGACGATCAGGATGTTCATCTCGCAGTCGAGCGCACGCTCACGGCTGCGTTGGGCGATGTGGGAAAGAAGGTGCACACCGCGCGGAGCCGAAACGATCAGGTGGCGCTGGACTTGCGCCTGTATGCGCGCAATCAGCTTCTCGAAGCGACTGGCGAAGTGTCCGCATTGGCGAACACGCTGTTGGTTTTCGCCCGTCGCAATGTCGGTCTGCCAATGGTTGGGCGCACGCACATGCAGCCGGGGATGCCCAGTTCTGTCGGCTTGTGGGCATCGGCTTTCAGTGAGGAGCTGGCGGACGGGATGGAGCTGCTGGTTGCGCTGTATCATTTGAACAACCGCTCGCCACTCGGTTCGGCTGCAAGCTACGGCGTGCCGTTGCCGATTGACCGCGCGCTCGTGGCGCGCCTGCTCGGGTTCGAGGGGCCTGCCCACAACGTCCTGTATGCGAATCAGGGGCGCGGTCGGTTGGAATCGCTCGTGCTCGACGGGATGAGTCAGATCATGCTCACCCTTTCGCGATTGGCGCAGGACCTGATGCTCTTCACGATGCCGGAGTTTGCGTACTTCACGCTGCCCGCTGAATATTGCACGGGGAGCAGCATCATGCCGCAAAAGAAGAATCCGGACGTGCTGGAACTCGTGCGCGCAAAAGCCGCGCGCGTTCGGGCGCACGCCAGCGCGGTCTATGATCTGAGCCGCGGTCTGCCCTCCGGCTACAATCGCGATCTGCAGGAGGCGAAGGAGCCGTTCATGGAGGGCATCGCCACGACCCGCGCAAGTGTGCGCGTGATGACCGGATTGATGGCGGGTACGACGGCGAACCGCGAAGCGTTGCGGAAGGGGTTCACCCCGGATGTCTTTGCGACTGACCGCGCGCTGGAGCTCGTGGGCGAGGGGATGCCATTTCGCGATGCGTATCACCATGTGAAGAACAACTTGCACGAGCTGGCTCAACTTGACCCCGATCAGGCAATTCGCCGGAAGGTGCATGCGGGTGCGCCGTTTGGTTTGGATTTTGCAGAAATGAAGCGGCGCGTGGAGAAATCCGCCAAGTTTGCAAAAACAGAAGCGCGTAAGTTGAAAAATATGGCCCAAAAGCTCTTCTGGCACCGTTCCTGCTGAATAAATGCGTTGACTCGATTGTCCGCCCTGCAGGGTTTGCTGAGTGGATAGGAGATCGGGACGGGAGAGTTGGGAATGGCTGGAGAGGAGCCAATAGAGGGATTTGCGACGCGCCGCGCGCGTTTATGGCCGTCCATCGTGGCGCTGGCTGTGACGGCGGGTGTCAGCGTGTTCGCGCAGTTGCGCTGGGAACTTTCGTGGCTGGTTTCCGCAGCAACCGGATTCTGTGCAGGGAGTATCCTTCTGCTCCTGATGCGAAACCTGGGCCGCCGCAGTGCGAGCGCTTGCGATGCCTATGCTGCTGGTGAAGAATTGACGCACCTCCGCGAGAAAATGGAGGAAGGCAAAATGCGTGCGGTGGCGTGTCTGGCCAGCCAAATTGCACACGACGTGCGGAACCCGGTTGCAGCGATTTCCGGCTCGGCTCAACTCCTGAGCAGGCTGAATGAGAAGGCATTGAACGGCGACCTCGCGTGCTCGAAACTGCTGGCAGACGAGCAAAGTGCTCTGTGCCGCGCGATTATTGAAGAATCCAGCCGCCTCGACGCCGTCATTTCTCGCTTTCAGTCCTTTGCTGAGTTGTCTGACTCAAATCTGCGAACCGTCCTCAGCGTGTCCGACCACGCTCCCTGACCGCGCAGATCACCGCTTCCGCCTCATAATTGTGCGAAATACGGCACGTTTTGCATATTTTTGCGGCGCTCCCGGATCAACTACTGCCCGACTCGGGCGCTTTTGTGCGCGAATTTGAAAGAATGAGAAAATTAGCTTACGTTTCAGCGGGCCTTTGCTAGGCTTGTCTTGGGGCAGCAACTAATCGGTTGGGTTTCGCATTCTGTGGAGGTCGCCTATGGCGCGCGTTTTGCTCGTTGATGATGAGCCAAGTATTTTGAACGTGCTGAGCACGTTAATGAAGTCGGAGGGGCACGAGCCGGTTGCGGTTCGGGGCGGCGAGAAGGCGCAGGGGGTGCTTCTGGCGGAGCGCTTCGATTTGATGATCACCGATATCCGCATGTCGCCGATTGACGGCTTACAGTTGCTCAAGGTTGCGCGGCGGGATCGTCCTGAGATGGCGGTGATCATGTTGACGGCATACGGTTCGGTGGAGACCGCCGTTCATGCGATGAAGGAGGGGGCGTTTGATTATGTCACCAAGCCGTTCAAAGTGGATGAGCTGCTGCTGACGGTGCAGCGCGCGCTCGAATATACGCGCGTACACAACGAAAACGAGGATTTGCGGCGGCAACTGGAGACGCGTTATCAATTCGAGAATATCGTGGCGGAAAGCGCGGCGATGCGGCGCGTCTGCGAGATTATTGGCCGCGTGGCGCGTACAGATGCGACGGTGCTGATTACAGGCGAAAGCGGGACGGGCAAGGAGCTGGTCGCGCAGGCGATCCACGCACATAGCGCGCGACGGGGCCGCCGCTTTTTGCCGATCAACTGTGCGGCGTTGCCGGAACCACTGCTGGAATCGGAAATGTTCGGCCACGTGAAGGGCGCGTTCACGGGAGCGGTGGCGAGCAAGGAGGGCCTCTTCGAGGCGGCGAACGGCGGAACCATTTTTCTGGACGAAATCGGGGCGATGCCGCAGGGGATTCAGGCGAAACTGCTTCGCGTATTGCAGGATCGGCAGGTGCGCCGGGTCGGGAGCAACGAGTCCACTGCAGTGGATGTACGCGTGATTGCGGCGACGAACGATAAGCTCGAAGAGCTGATCGAGAAGCAGACGTTCCGCGAAGATTTGTATTATCGGTTGAGCGTGATTCCGATTGAGCTGGCACCTCTGCGCGAGCGGCGGGAGGATATACAGCCGCTGTTTCGGCATTTTATCCGCCAGGAAGTGCGGGGCAGCGATCCGATGCCTTCGATTGATCCCGCTGCGGCGTTGGTGCTGGAGCGCTATAGCTGGCCGGGGAATGTGCGCGAGTTGCAGAATGCGGCACGCCACGCGCTGGCGTTTGCGAGCGAGGGTGTGATCAAAAAAGAAGATCTCCCCGCGAAGATTTTGAGTGCGGTGTCGGCCCTGCCCGCAGAGGCCACTGCGTCAGAAGAGTTGAAGGGTCGCTCGTTGCGGTATTTCCTGCGCGCGAAGGAGCGGGAATATCTCAGCCAGGTGCTGCGCAACTACGGCGGCGATAAAGAGAAGGCCGCGAAGGCGTTGAATATTAGTCTGGCGACGCTGTACCGCAAATTGCCGGAAGCGGAAGAATAATTCCGGTTTATCGCGGCGGCGGCCACGAAAAACTTCCAATCGTTGGAAGTCCGCGCGCGGCGGATTTCCAAGCGTTGGAAGTTTTCGCGGCAAACGAACTCAGACGTGGCGGCCGCTGCACTGGATGAGGTTGAAGAATTCCGTGCGGGTTGCGGCGGAACTGTGAATGCTGCCGCGCACGGCGGAGGTCATCATGAAGGAGTTTTGTTTTTCCACGCCGCGCATCATCATGCAGAGGTGACGCGCTTCGATAACGACGCCGACACCGAGCGGGTTCAGGTGCTTCATGAGCGAATCGGCAATTTGCTGGGTGAGCCGCTCCTGAATTTGGAGTCGGCGGGAGAACATATCGGCGATGCGGGCGAGTTTGCTGACGCCGATGACTTTGTCGCGCGGGATATAACCGATGTGGCAGCGCCCGAAGAAGGGGAGCATGTGGTGTTCGCAGAGGCTGTAGATTTCGATGTCCTTGACGATGACCATGTGGTCGGATTCGGCTTTGAAGAGGGCGCCGTTGATGACTTCTTCTTCGGATTGGCGATAACCGCGGGTGAGGAATTTTAGGGATTCGGCGACGCGGTGAGGTGTCTTTACGAGGCCTTCGCGGTTAGGATCTTCACCGAGCGCGATGAGTTGTTGTCTGACGAGTTCTTCCATGTCCATTGTGTTCACCTTTTCCTTGTGCGGCCAGTGTACGGGAATCCGCACGCGAGGCTACGCTGCTGTTTTTGATATTGTACTTATTTTGTTTTGTCGCGCGAAACGGGTATATCCTTTCGGGGCGGACTAAAAAAGGTGTGCAATGGGCATTGTGACGTTGTTGAGCGATTTTGGAACGGGCGATGGGTATGTGGCGGCGATGAAGGGGGTGTTGCTGTCGGAGTGTCCGTCGGCGCGCATTGTGGATGCTACGCACGAGGTTCCACCGCAGGATGTGAGGGCAGGGGCGTGGGCGCTCCGACACTATTGGCGGGTGTTCCCGAAAGAGTCGGTGCATGTGGCGGTGGTGGACCCGGGGGTAGGGTCGTCGCGCAAGCCGCTGTTGATTCGAGCGGATGGCCGCTGGTTGGTCGGTCCGGATAACGGACTGTTTTCGTGGGTACTGCGCGAGGCGCGCCGCTGGGAGGCGTGGCGGATCGCGCCATCGGCCCGGAGGCCGGAGGGGATGGGCGAGACGTTTCATGGACGAGATGTGTTTGCGTATGTGGCGGGTCGTTTGCTTGCGGGGATGCAGCGGGAGAAGCTGGCACCGCGGGAAGTGGATCCGATCCGCTTTTCGTGGCCGCCGGTTCGGAAGCGACGCGGCGGAGTGGTTGGAGAGATTGTCCATATTGACCGGTTCGGCAATGCGGTGAGCAATATTCCGGCATCACTGCTGGCGGGGCGGGAGACGGAATTGATGGTGGATTGTGGTATATTTCACGCCGTATCGCTCTGCCGCTCGTATGCGGGTGTGCCGGAGGGGAATGCGGCGGCGCTCATAGAGTCATCGGGCCTCCTCGAGCTTTCGGTCAATTGCGGGAGTGCAGCAGACCTCTTTGGGATTGCCGTTGGAGACAAGGTTCAGGTGCGGTGGGGCTAGTTTTCTGTCGAAAATGATAAAAATTGAGTAGCGATCTAAAATTTAGCATTAGTTTTTGAGAAATATGGGGTGAAATTTTTGACGGTTGAGATTTCGTCATTCAATTTGCATTAAAATATCGAAAAATTTTCTTGCACAACAGGATTGTCGGTGTATCTTTGCGTTATCGAGAGGTGATTTATGAGCACAAGTGCAACTGAAGGAAAATCCAAAAAGGCTTCTGCGTCGGCGGCAACGCCGGGGTTGGAAGTGAAGGGGCCTGCGGTGTCGAAGGCGGCGATGGATGGCGCGCAGGCGATTGTGAAGGGCTTGGAGCGGGAAGGGGTCGAATACATTTTCGGTCTTTCCGGCGGTGCCGCGATTCCGATTTTTGATGCGCTTGTGACGACGGGCACGAAGATCAAGATGGTGTTGGTGCGGCACGAGCAGGGCGCTTCTCACATTGCGGATGGGTATGCGCGCGTGTCGGGCAAGCCGGGTGTGGTGTTGGTGACGAGCGGGCCGGGCGCGACGAATACTGTCACGGGGATTATGACGGCGGGGATGGACTCGGTGCCGATGGTGGTGCTGACGGGTCAGACGATTTCTCCGATGCTGGGTAAGGATGCGTTCCAGGAAGCGGATGTGTTCGGCATTTCGATGCCGGTGGTGAAGCACAGCTATCTGGCGAAGGCGACGAATGACTTGTCGCGAATTGTGAAGGAGGCGTTCCATATTGCCCGCACGGGACGGCCGGGGCCGGTGTTGATTGACATTCCGAAGGACATCAGCTCGGGTCCGTTCACCGGGGAGTTGAATCCGCCGATGGATTTGCCGGGGTATCATCCGGAGATTCCGGTGGACAAGGCGAAGGTGCAGGCGATTGCGGAGGCGCTGCGCAAATCGAAGCGTCCACTGATTCTCGCGGGACACGGCGCATTGATTGCGCGCGCGTGGGATCATGTGCGTCGCTTGGCGGAAACGCTGCAAGCGCCGGTGGCGACGACGCTGCTGGGCAAGGGAGCAATTCCGGAATCGCATCCGCTGTCGCTCGGCATGTTGGGTATGCACGGTACGGTGCCTGCGAACAAGGCGGTGGTGGAATGCGATTTGATTCTTTCGATCGGCTCGCGCTTCGACGACCGCATTATTGGTCAGGCGCCGCTGTTCTGCAAAGATGCGGTGCGCATCCACATTGATATTGATGCGGCGGAGATCAACAAGATGATCCGCGTGCACCACTATGCGGTGGGTGATGCGAAGGATATTCTCGAAGCGCTGATTCCGCAGGTGAGCGCGCTGAAGACCGCCGACTGGCTGAACAGGCTGGAGGGCTATAAGAAGAAGTTCCCGCTCAAGTATAAGAAGTATGGCGGGCTGAAGATGCAGCACATTCTGGACGAGCTGTATAAGTTGACGGGCGGCAAGGCGATCGTCTCGACGGACGTGGGTCAGCATCAGATGTGGGCGGCGCAGTTCTATAAGAGCGAGCGGCCGGACGGTTGGCTGAGCTCGGGCGGCGCGGGTACGATGGGCTATGGCTTCCCCGCGGCGATTGGCGCGCAGTTTGCGGCGCCGAAGGACCCGGTGTGGGCCGTCGTGGGCGATGGCGGTTTCCAGATGACGATGTGCGAACTGGCGACAGCGGCGGTGAACAAGCTGCCGGTGAAGGTGCTGGTGCTGAACAATCATTACTTGGGAATGGTGCGTCAGTGGCAGGAGTTATTCTTCGAGAACCGCGAGAGCGGTGTGGATCTCGAGGGCAATCCGGACTTCGCGAAGCTGGCGGAGGCGTATCCGGGCGCGAAGGGCTTCACGCTCAAGCGCGGCGCGGATATTCGCAAGATTTTGAAGCGGGCGATGGATTACAACGACGGTCCCTCGGTGATCAATGCCGAGGTGGAGAAGGCCGACAATGTGTATCCGATGATTCCGGCGGGCCGTCCGATTGAGGACATGCTGCTGGAGGCGCCCAAACACAAGATGGAGAAGCCCACGGGCTCGACCTGATTTTTGATTCAGAAAGAGAATAGGTGCTGTCATGACAAGTTCTAGCGCAAATCCGCACATCGCCCGCTCATCCGGTCTGCACACAATCAGTGTGTATGTGGCCAACAAGCCGGGTGTTCTCGCCCGGGTCGCCCAAGTGTTTGCACGCCGCGGGTACAACATTGAGTCGCTCGTGGTGTCGCCGGCGATGGATGGAAAGTTCTCCCGAATGACCATTGGGCTGAGCGGCAATTCTGAGGGCATGGAACAGATCATTCGCCAGACGAGCAAGTTGATTGACGTGCTGCGCTGCGTGGATCAGACGGACGCAGAGACCGTCGTCAAGGAACTCGCCCTGATCAAGGTGGGAGTGGGCACGGCGCACCGCGCTGAGGTGCTGCAGATCGGCGAGCACTTCAAGTGCAAGAACGTGGATCTGACGGATACCTCGATGATCCTCCAGTGCACGGGCAGCAGCGAGAAGCTCAATGCGTTGATCGGAATGCTCAGCAAGTTCCCGATCATCGAGCTGGTCCGTACGGGCAAGGTGTTGATGGCGCGCGGCGACGAACTGACCTGATTTTTTTGTTCTAGCCTTGAAAGTGCGGCTGCGTGGTCGTATAAGTCGCTTCTTATGGCTAAGACATTATTTCAAAAGGTTTGGGACGCTCACGTTGTAAAAACGCTGCCTGACGGCACGGTCCTTCTCTACATTGACCGGCATCTGGTTCACGAGGTAACGAGCCCGCAGGCCTTCGAGGGTCTGCGGTTGAGCAAGCGCAGTGTGCGGCGTCCCGAGTTGACGTTTTCCACGCTGGACCACAACGTTCCGACGGACGATCCGTTCAACATTAAGGATCCGATCTCGAAGGCGCAGGTCGAGGCGCTCATCAAGAATTGCCGTGAAAACGGCGTTACGCTTTTTGATTATGCCACGGGCCACCAGGGCATCGTCCACGCAATCGGCCCCGAGATGGGTATCACCCTGCCGGGTCTGACGGTGGTGTGCGGCGATTCGCACACCTCCACACACGGCGCGTTTGGCGGTCTCGGGTTCGGCATCGGCACATCGGAAGTCGAACACGTACTGGCGACGCAGACGCTGCGCCAGACGCCGTCGAAGACGTTCAAAGTTGAATTTACGGGCCGCTTGCAACCCGGCTGTACGTCCAAGGACATGGTCATGAAGCTGATCGGCCTGATCGGCACGGCCGGCGGCACGGGCTACGTTATGGAATATTGCGGTGAAGCCATCCGCGCGCTTTCCATGGAAGCGCGTATGACGATCTGCAACATGAGTATCGAAGGTGGCGCGCGCGCGGGTATGATTGCGCCGGACGATACGACGTTTGAATATATCGCGAAGGGCGATCGCCCGTATGCGCCGCGTGGCGCGGAGTTGGATAAGGCGATTGCCTACTGGAAAACGCTGCCGACGGAAGAGGGCGCTGAGTTTGATCGCACCATCACCATCAATACCTCGGATATCGCTCCGCAGGTTACGTGGGGAACCAGCCCCGGCATGGTGGTGGATGTCACCGGCGTTGTGCCGGATCCGGACAAAGTTCCGGGGTACAGTCGCCGCGACGTCGAGCAGGCGCTGGAGTATATGGACCTGAAGCCCGGCATGAAGATGACGGACATTCGGCCCAACACGATCTTCATCGGAAGCTGCACCAATGCGCGTATCGAAGATTTGCGCAAGGTCGCCAAGTTGGTCAAAGGCCGCCGCAAAGCGGATTCCGTCCGCGTGATGGTGGTGCCGAGCTCGCAGCAGGTTCGCCGGCAGGCGGAAGCGGAAGGGCTCGACAAGATTCTGATCGAGTTCGGCGCGGAATGGCGCCACGCGGGGTGCAGTATGTGTCTCGGCATGAACCCGGACCAGTTGAAGCCGGGCGAGCGCAGCGCCTCCACCTCCAACCGAAACTTTGAAGGACGTCAGGGCAAGGGCGGACGCACACACCTCGTCAGCCCCGAAATGGCCGCTGCTGCTGCGGTGGAAGGCCACTTCGTTGATATTCGTACGTGGGACGGGCTGAAAGCTCTGAACGCCTGATTGAGAAGGAAAAACAATGGAACCGTTTTCATCACATCGCGGCTTGGTGGCCATTCTGGATCGCGCAAACGTTGATACAGACGCCATCATTCCGAAGCAGTTTCTGAAATCCATCAAACGCACGGGCTTCGGCGAGAGCCTTTTCTTTGACTGGCGCTATCTCCCCGATGGCGAGCCCGATCCGTCGTTTGTCTTGAATCAGCCGCGCTACAAAGGCGCCTCGATTCTCGTCGCGCGCAATAACTTTGGTTGCGGCTCCAGCCGCGAACACGCGGTGTGGGCCGTCATGCAGTACGGATTCCGCGCCATCATTGCTCCGCGCCAGGAAATCGGTGGCGTGCAGGTGCCGGGGTTCGCTGATATTTTCCGGAATAATTCCGTGAAGAACGGGATGCTCACCATTGAGTTGGAAGCGCCGGAAGTGGATAAAATCTTCGAAATGGTTGAGCGCAATAGCGGGCTCGAAATGACGGTTGATCTCGACGAGCAGCGCGTAGTTCTGCACTTGCCGGAAGAAATCGCGTTTCACTTCGACATTGATCCCGTTGTGAAGAAGCACCTTCGCCACGGCCTCGATGACATCGCCCTGACGCTGGAACACGAAGCCAGCATCACGGCGTTTGAAGCGCGTCATAATCCTCAGATGTATTTCAAAGGCTGATCGCCATGCTCCGCAACACCTTCCTGCATCTACCGGGTGTGGGAGAGGCCACGGAGCGACGATGGTGGCAACAGGGCCGCACCGATTGGGATGCGGCCCTTGCTGTCTCTTGCCGCGATGATCAACGACGCGTCCTCGAAGACTCGCGCCTCGCCCTCGAAGTCGGCAACTGGTCCTTCTTTGAAAACGCGCTGAGCAATGTCCATAAATGGCGTGCGTGGGGCGATCTGCGCGATCGCGCTGTATTTGTAGATATTGAGACTGACGGCGGCGCTGCGCCGGAATCCATCACAGTCATCGGCACTTTCGACGGCGCCACAGTCCGCCATTTCGTTGCAGAAGAAAATATACAAGACGCGGCTGATTATCTGGAACAGTTCCCGTTTATCGTCTCCTACAATGGGGTTTTCTTTGACCTGCCGTTGATTCGCCAGCGCTTCACGCACCGCCTGCAAAATCATCTGCACTTCGATCTTCGCTTCGCCCTGCATCGCCTCGGATTCAAAGGCGGATTGAAAAGGATCGAGCAGCAGTTGGGTATAGAGCGGAGTGCAGAAACTATCGGGCTTGGCGGATGGGATGCGGTGCGCTTGTGGCGCGAATGGCAATACGGTTCGCGGGAGGCGCTAGATTTATTGTTGGCGTACAATGCAGAAGATGTGCGGAATCTTTTCCCGCTCGCCGCATTTGTGTATGATCAGATGCTGGCGATGACGCCGCTACCCCGATCATGAAAATTGTTGTTTTAGATGCCGCACCGCTCAACTCGCGCGAAATCTCGTGGGATACGATTAATGCCCTCGGGAGTGTGACTCTTCACGACCGAACCGCACCCGCCGAGGTGGAGGCGCGACTGCGTGGCGCGGAAGCTGTCCTAACCATTCGAGTCCCATTTAATCGCGAGTTGATCCGGCGCCTGACCGATCTGCGCTACATCGGCGTACTCGGCTCCGATCCATCCAGCATCAACCTCGACGCGGCGCGAAAGCGCAACGTCATCGTGAATTGGACGGACGGCGTGGATACTGAATCCGTCGCGCAGCATACAGTTGCGCTGTTGCTGGAACTCACACACGGTGTTGGTCATCACGCACACGCGGTGCGAAACGGACGATGGTCTCGTGCACAGGATTTCACATTTCGGCTGCAGCCGTTGACGGAACTTTGCGGAGGTACCATTGGCATCATCGGTTTCGGGCGGGTAGGGCAGGCTGTTGCGCGAATTGCGCGCGGTTTCGGTATGCGCGTGGTCGTGTGCGATCCCGTGTTGCCCAATCCTCTTCCGCCGGACGTGATCGCGGCACCGCTGGAGGAGCTGCTCGCTGTGTCGGATGTCGTGACCTTGCACTGCCCGCATACACCGCAGACAGAGCGAATCATCAATCAAGCGACACTCGCCCGGATGAAACCGACCGCATACCTGCTCAACACCGCACACGGTGCGCTCTTGGATGAAGATGCCGTCGCGACGGCACTCCGAGATCGAAAGCTTGGCGGCGTCGGACTCGACGTACTTTCGATGGAACCTCCGTCACCCAAAAATCAATTGCTGCGCGCCCCCCGCTGCATCATTACACCCCACCTCTCATGGGCCACTCTCGCCGCGCGTCAACGCATCATCAACCGCGCCGCAGAACAGCTGAAAGCCTACAGCGTATCCAAATGATCGGTTGGGGATGCAGTATCGAACCGGCGATCCGGGGGTTCTCATCCCTCCTGCTATAAAGAAGGTTGGCTTTGCCAAGGCGTAGTTCGGAGTGCAGCAGTTTGGTTGATCTGGCATGCCGGGGCGTAGCCGGAGTGCAGCGGGCAGTTCGCCCGGCTTCGTTCTGTGAACTACGCCGTGGCAGGCTTTGCTCGGCGCTGCGCTCCGAGCGAAGCCTGGCGGAGGGGGAGGGATTCGAACCCCCGGACCCGTGTGAACGAGTCAACGGTTTTCAAGACCGCCGCCTTAAACCACTCAGCCACCCCTCCGCGAAAAGTTGGGATTATTGAGGCGGGGATTCTAGCAAGGTGAGGGTGAGACGTCTATCTCGCGATTTAGGATGAGAGGGGGAGGGATTGCTGCGAGGTGCGCCCGCACCTCTTGCCCTTCGGGGTCTCGCGGGGCGAGGCCTTTCCGAGCCGCTATCCTCGCGGCTCGTAATCGAACCCCCGGACCCGTGTGAACGAGTCAACGGTTTTCAAGACCGCCGCCTTTCGCGTCCATCCCGCGAATGCGGGATGAAGCGACCACTTCGTCCTGCAACTGCAGGACGGAGTGGAAACCACTCAGCTACCCCTCCGCTAGTAAAATGGAGCGCGATTTGACAGAAGACTAGTCCGTCATCACGCCGATTGAAGTTTGCGGGTGGAACTGCACAGATTGAGAGGAATTCTGAAAGTTGTTTTTTGCGGTGAGGAGCTTTATGTGGGTAAAACTGAGCTGCTCTTGGCTGGTGTCATTGTGTTGACTGAAAGGGTCAATCCCGTAAGCTGTAGTCTTTTTACAGGAGTATGATTTCCCGTGTCTAACGAGCCGAAGATTGTGAATACGTGGGTATGGAAGGCGGTGGGTGCGCCGCCGCCTACGGTTAAGAAGAAGATGCCGGTTCCACTGAAGGCGACGCTGCAGGCGGCCGTGGGCGGGGTGGTCGGATTTTTGATGTATCGCTTTTTGGGGCATATCGTTGGGCCTGTGATTGTCTGGTCCATCGCAGGGTTGCTCCTGATCGGAGGTTGGCTCATTCCACCTCTTTTCCGTGCGTTCGAAAAGTTTGGCGCAAAGCTGGCGCATTGGGTTGCAGCGGGTTTGACGTGGCTGCTGCTGGTACCGTTTTTCTACATTGTGTTTGTTGGCGGACGTCTGGTTTTGCTTCTGAGCGGGAAAGATCCGATGGATCGCGCGTTTCCGGATGCGGAACGAGCGACGTTCTGGATTCCACGTCCACCGGTTCCGAGTATGGAGCAGTACAAGAAGCAGCATTGAGTTTTCTATGAATATTCTCGGTATCAGCGCTTTTTATCACGATTCGGCTGCGGCGTTTGTCCGCGACGGCAAAATTATTGCTGCGGCACAGGAAGAGCGTTTTTCACGCAAAAAGCACGACGAGAGGTTTCCATTCCATGCGGTTCGCTATTGCCTCCATGAGGCGGGTATCGGACCGGATGATTTGGACGCGGTGGCGTTTTACGATAAGCCGATCACGAAATTTGAGCGTTTGCTGCAGACGTATTTTTCGGTTGCGCCGGGTGGTTTGAAATCGTTCATGATGGCGATGCCGCTGTGGATTCGCGAGAAGTTGTGGATTCCGCTGGAGATTGAGAAGTCGCTGGAAGAGTGCGGGGTGAAGGCGCCGAAGGAGATGTTCTTCCCAGAGCATCACGAGTCGCACGCGGCGAGCGCATTCTATCCGTCGCCGTATCAGAGCGCGGCGGTCTTGACGGTTGACGGGGTGGGCGAGTGGGCGACCAGCACACTCGCACACGGCAAGGGGCACGAGCTGAATGTTATTAGCGATTTGCACTTCCCGCACTCGCTGGGCTTGCTCTATTCCGCCTTCACGTACTTCACGGGGTTCCGGGTCAATTCGGGCGAGTATAAATTGATGGGTCTGGCGCCGTATGGCGAACCGACGTACGTGAAGCAGATTTATGATCATCTGATTGCGGTGCGCGAGGACGGTTCGTTCAAGTTGAATCAGGAATACTTCAACTATATGGCGGGCCTGACGATGACGAACGACAAGTTCGCCGAGTTGTTCGGCGGCCCGGCGCGCCAGTCGGAGTCGAACATCGGCAAGCGCGAAATGGATTTGGCGCGCTCGATTCAGGTGGTCACGGAAGAGATTGTTCTGAAGATGGCGAACCATCTCCACAAGGTCACCGGCGAGAAGAATCTCTGTATGGCGGGCGGTGTTGCGCTGAACTGCGTGGCGAATGGACGCCTGCTCCGCGAGGGGCCGTTTGAGAATGTCTGGATTCAGCCTGCAGCGGGCGATGCTGGCGGCGCGCTGGGTGCGGCGCTGACGGTTTGGTATCACGTTAAAGGGAATCCGCGCAATGCGGACGGCGTGAAGGACAGTATGCAGGGGTCTTATCTTGGCCCGAATCTGGATGGCGAGGTTGAGGAATTTCTGAAGGCGCGGGGCTATCCGGCGAAGAAACTTTCGGAAGCCGAATGGGCGCCGACCATTGCGAAGGTGATGGCGGAAGAGAATGTCGTGGGACTTGTGCAGGGGCGTATGGAGTTCGGCCCGCGCGCGTTGGGCGGGCGCTCGATCATCGGCGATCCGCGCTCTGAAAAGATGCAGTCGGTGATGAACCTCAAGATCAAGTATCGCGAGTCGTTCCGCCCGTTTGCGCCGTCCTGCTGCGTGGACAAAGTCAGTGAATACTTTGAGCACGATCGCGAATCGCCGTACATGCTGCTCGTCGCTCCGGTGAGACGCGATTTGTGGACAAATTTGACGGATGAGCAGAAGCAGTTGATGAAGGACCCGGATCTGACGAAGCGGGTCAATGTTGCGCGTTCCACGCTGCCCGCGATTACACACGTAGATTATTCCGCCCGCATCCAGACGGTGGCGCGCGATGTGAATCAGCGCTATTACGATCTGATCAAGGCGTTCGGCGATCTCACAGGCGTGTATTGCATCATCAACACGTCATTCAATGTGCGCGGCGAGCCGATCGTTTGTACGCCGGAAGATGCCTACCGCTGCTTCATGCGCACGGAGATGGATTACCTTGTCCTCGGCGATTTCCTGCTGAGCAAGGCCGATCAGCCCGAGTGGAAAGACAAAGTGGATTGGCGTAAAGACTACGTGCTCGATTAGACCCGGCTTCGTTCTCCCCTGCCACCCCGAACTACGCCGTGGCAAGCCGTAGACTGTAGACTGTTATTTGTGGGCGGTTGCTGCGGAAGTGTGGCGGTTTTCGAGATACCACGCGATGGTGCGTTTGAGGCCTTCTTCGAATGACATTTCTGCGACGAAGCCGAAGGTTTCTTTTGCGCGGGCGACATCGAGGCAGCGGCGGGGTTGACCGTCGGGCTTCGTGCTGTCCCACACAATTTTGCCGGTGAATCCGCAGAGGCGCGCGATGGTTTCGGAAAGGTCGCGAATGCTGATTTCCATGCCGCTGCCGAGGTTGATCGGCTCCGGACCGTCGTAGCGCTCTGTGGCGAGGACGATGGCGCGCGCGCAGTCTTCAACGTAAAGGAATTCGCGCGTGGCAGAGCCGGTTCCCCAGCAGACCATTTCGGTTGCGCCGCTTTCTTTTGCTTCGAGGGCCTTCCGGATCAGTGCCGGAATGACGTGAGAGCTGGCGGGGTCAAAGTTATCGCGCGGGCCGTAGAGATTGACGGGGAGCAGGAAGATGGTGTTGAAGCCGTATTCCTGCCGATATGCCTGCCCCTGAACGAGCATCATTTTCTTGGCGAGTCCGTAGGGGGCGTTTGTCTCTTCCGGATAGCCGTTCCAGAGTTCTTCCTCGCGGAAGGGGACGGGGGTGAACTTGGGATAGGCGCAGATGGTGCCGAGGTTCGTCATTTTCTCGACGCCGCGGAGGCGGGCTTCTTCGATGAGGTGAATTCCCATTGCCGCGTTGTCGAAGAAGAAGCTGCCGGGGTGTGCGCGGTTCGCACCGATTCCACCGACGACGGCCGCCATGTGAATGATGATGTTCGGCTTGATGTCGTCGAGGCACTTGCGGACCTGTTCGGGCTTGCGGAGATCATATTCGCGGCTGCGCGGAGCGTGGATATCCGTTGCGCCACGGCGTTTCAATTCCTGGATGACGTGGTGGCCGAGAAAGCCCGAACCGCCCGTAACCAAAACTCGTTTATTTGACCAGAAATTCATGCCAAGCTCCTTTATCGCAACTGGACGGTTGTCATAGTACGCGGTTTCCGTTTTGATTCCACCGTTTTTGATTTTCGATTGCAGAAATGAAAATAAGCCTCATCACCGCCAATTGGAACGGCGCCCGCTATCTGGACGCCTGCCTGCGGAGCATTCAGGCGCAACGCGCGTCGGGCGTTGATCTCGAATACATTGTGGTGGACGGTGAGAGCACGGACGGTTCCCTCAAAATTCTGGAGCGGCACCGGTCGGGAATTGACCAGTTGATTGTTGAGCCTGATCGTGGACCAGCCGATGCGATCAATAAAGGGTTTCGCCGCGCGACGGGAGAGCTGGTCGGCTGGCTGAACGCTGACGACGTGTATTATCCCGACACCTTGTCGCGCGTGGTGGCCGTTGCGAAGCAGCATCCGCGCGCTTCGTTCTATTTCGGGCGGTGCCGGATTGTGAACGACGCCGATCAGGAAATCCGGAAAGGGATCACACGATTCAAAGAGGCGTTTTTTCCGATCTCCTCGCGCTTCACCTTTCAGTGCATCAACTACATTTCGCAGCCCGCGACGATGTTCCGGCGCAGCGCAGTGGAAGCGGCGGGACTGCTGCGGGAGGATTTGAAGGCAGCCTTTGATTACGAGTTCTTTCTGCGTTTGTGGCGGCAGGGCGGTGCGGTGCGAATTCCGGGGCCGCCGATTGCGGCGTTCCGCTGGCATACCGCTTCGATCAGCGGGCAGCACTTTGCGCGGCAGTTCAAAGAAGAATACGAAGCCGCGCGGGCCGATGCGGGGCGTTTTTCACTGCAAACTCTGCTGCATTTCGGTGTGCGCTGGGGGATTGTCGGCAGTTACACGCTAATGACGCGCAAGGGGCGGGTGGCGCCGGAAGCCTGACGTGCCGCTATCGCAGCTTTGACCTTCGCAATGGTTCATCGCATACTGCACGGCTATTGATTTGAGCGACCTGATAATTTCATGACCGAACCGGCACCAACAGCATTAGGGATGATTGCAGGCAAAGGCGTGTATCCGCTGGAGCTAGCGCGTTCCGCGCGCGCGCAGGGAGTGAAGCGTCTCTTTGCCGTGGCGTTCAAGGGGGAGACCGAGCGCTCGCTGGAAAAGCTCGTGGATGAGGTGCGCTGGCTGTATGTCGGCCAGTTGGAGGCGATGCTGGAGGCATTTCGCGCGAGCGGAGTGAATCGCGCTGTGATGGTGGGGCAGATCACGCCGACACATTTGTTTCGCGTGCGGCCCGATCGCGCGATGTTGAATCTCCTGGGCAGTTTGAAACAGCGAAACGCGGAAACCATTTTCACCGCCGTAGGCAACGAGTTGAGGAAAGTTGGCGTGGAGCTTTCACCCGCGAGCTTGTTTATGGAATCGGCGATGCCGGAGCCGGGCCAGCTCAGCGCGCGCGCGCCCGATGCGGATGAACAGGCTGACATTGAGTTGGGGTTGGAAGTCGCGAAGGCGACGAGCGGCTTGGACATCGGGCAGACGGTGATTATCAAGCGTGGGACGGTGCTGGCGGTGGAGGCATTTGAGGGAACGGACGAGGCGATTCTGCGCGCGGGCAAAGTGGGTGGGAAGGGCGGCGTGGTGGTGAAGGTTGCTAAGCGCGGGCACGATATGCGGTTTGATATTCCCGTGGTCGGGATGCACACGTTCAAGATTTTGAAGAAGGCCGGAATCAGTACGCTCGCCGTGGAGGCGGGGCGCACGATTTTGTTGGAACGCGACCGGCTAATCGTAGAGGCCGATCGGCTTGGCATTGCTTTTACGGCCGTTCCCACAGAGGATTCAGCGCATGAGTGAGCCCCGTAAAATTCGTGTTGGCGTTGTGGGTGTTGGCAGTCTCGGCCAGCACCATGCGCGCATTTATTCGCAACTGGAGTCCGCGCAACTGGTCGGTCTTTTTGATGCCGATTCTGCGCGCGCAGCGGAGCTGGCGGCAAAGCACGGAACGCAGGCATTCCAATCGCTGGAGCAGCTCGCAGACGCGGTCGAAGCGGCGAGTGTTGCGGTGCCGACGCATTTGCATCACGAAGTGGCTTCGGCGTTGATTCAGCGCGGTGTCCACGTCCTCGTGGAGAAGCCGATTGCTGCCACGACGCAAGAGGCGGAAGATTTGGTGCATCAGGCGCAGGGGAAGGGAGTGATTTTGCAGGTGGGCCACGTTGAGCGGTTCAATCCGGTGCTGGGCTTCCTCGAAGAGCATGCGCCGAAGCCGCGCTTCATTGAGGCGCACCGGTTGGCACCGTTTCCGCCGCCGCGCGAGGGAATGCATCCGCGCGGGACGGAAGTGAACGTTGTGCTCGATTTGATGATTCACGATCTGGAGATCATTCTACACCTCGTCGGTGTACCCGTGCGCGACGTGCGCGCCGTTGGCGTGCCGGTGCTGAGCGGGAGCGAAGATATCGCGAATGTGCGCCTATTGTTCGAGAACGGATGTGTCGCGAATATCACGGCAAGCCGAATCAGCCCGGAGCGGATGCGCAAGATCCGCGTATTCACGGAAGATGCGTATCTCTCGCTGGATTATCAGAATCAGGCAGGTGAGTTGTTCCGCAAGGGTCCGACTGGAATTGGGAGAGAAGAAGTACCGATTGAGAAGGGCGAACCGCTCGCGTTAGAATTGCAATCGTTCGTGCGTTGCGTGCAGCGGCGCGACCGTCCGGTGGTCAGCGGTGAGCACGCGGCAGAAGCTTTGAAGCTGGCGGTGGAAATTACGCGCCAAATGCGGCAGGGGCCATCTTGAGCACACTGGCTCCAACTCCAAAGAATGTACTGATTATCGCGGGCGAGACGTCTGGCGATCAGCACGGTGCGCGCGTGGTGGAGGCAGTACGTCGTGAGCGACCGGAGATTCAATTTTATGGGATCGGCGGCGACCAGCTCCGGGCAGCGGGCGCTGAAATTCTGGTGGATGCGCGCGAGATGGCGGTCTTAGGCCTTTGGGAAGTTCTCAAGCGCTACATGTTTTTCCGCCGCGTATTCGGCGACATCCGCACAAGCGCGGTCGAGCGCAAGCCTGATCTGGCGCTGTTGATTGACTATCCGGGTTTCAACCTGCGCCTCGCGGCGGAGCTCAAGAAGCTGAATATTCCGGTGCTCTACTACATCTGCCCGCAAGTCTGGGCGTGGCACCGCTCGCGTATTCAGAAGATGGCGAAAATTATTGATCGCCTGTTGGTGATATTTCCGTTCGAAGTCGGCGCTTTTGAGGGAACAGGGTTGCGCGTGGAGCACGTGGGGCATCCGTTGGTTGATGATGCTGCGCGCGAACGCGAAGGGAACGGGGATGTTGCGCCGTGGCCGGCGGGGTCAGATGAAAATGCGCCGCGTGTGGCGCTGTTGCCGGGGAGTCGCAAGCAGGAGATTGAGCGCATTTTGCCTGCGATGTGGCGTGCGGCGGGTTTGTTGGAGCGCGAGATTCCGAATGCGCGATTTATTCTTGCCGCGCCCTCGCCGGAGCTGGCTGAACGCGCACACGCGTTGGCCGTGATGACCGGTGGCGGGCCGACGCGCTATGCAGTGGTGGTGGGCCAGACGCGGCGCGTGTTGGCGGAGGCTACGGCTGCATGGGTTAAATCGGGCACATCCACGGTTGAAGCGGCGCTGATGAAGTGCCCGATGTGCATTGTGTATAAAACTTCGCCGATCACATATTTCTTCGGCAAACGCCTCATTCGCGTGCCGCATTTGGGAATGGTGAATCTGATCCTTGGGCGCGAGGCGTTCCGCGAATTTATTCAGCAGGATGCCACGCCGGAGCGGCTGGCAGAAGGCTTGTTGCCGCTGCTGCGTGACACGCCGGAGCGGGCGGCTGCACGGGTCGCGCTGGACGAGGTAGAGGCAAAATTGGGCGTCGGCGGTGCGGCGACGAATGTCGCGAAAGCGCTGATTGAGGAGTTGGACGCCCGCTGAGCGACGCGATTTCCAAGGGTTGGAAGTCGGCGCGCGCAACACTTCCAAGGCTTGGAAGTTTTCTACATTGAACAATTTGTGGACTGAAGGAGTGTCGAATGGCTAAGGCAAAGAAGGCGCGTGTGCCGGATTGGGCGCAGGATGCGGTGTGGTATCAGATTTTTCCTGAGCGGTTCCGCAACGGATGCGCACGGAGCAATCCGAAGGTTTCCGATTTTTCGGATCGGCGCGTACCGGGCTGGCGCGTGACGCCGTGGGGAATGGACTGGTATGCGCTGGATCGTTGGGAGCAGCCGGTTGGCAATTTCTGGAAAACAGTTTTTATGCGGCGCTATGGCGGGGATTTGGTCGGGATGCGCCAGAAGCTTCCCTATCTGCAGGACCTTGGGGTCAATGCAATCTATTTGAACCCGGTTTTTCAGGCGCGTTCGCTCCATAAATACGACGCGTCGTGCATGCATCACATTGACCCGACGCTGGGGCCGGATCGCGCGGCAGATTTGAAGATGCTGGCGCGCGCGGAGGAGACGGAGGATCCGGCGTCGTGGATATGGACAGAGGCGGACCTGTATTTTCTCGAACTGCTGGCGGACGCGCGCGAGCGGGGGATTCGCGTCATCATTGACGGGGTGTTCAATCACGCGGGTCGTGATTTCTTTGCGTTTCGCGATCTGTTGAAGCACGGAAAAAAGTCGCGCTATGCGGAGTGGTTCAAGATCAAGAAGTGGAACGCTGACGGTACGTTTGACTATGACGGGTGGTTTGGGCACAAGGCGCTGCCGGAGTTCGCGCAAACGAAAAACGATTTGGTCGAGCCGGTGCGGCAGTACATTTTTGACATTACGCAGCGGTGGATGGATCCGAACGGGGATGGCGATCCACAGGACGGAATTGACGGCTGGCGGTTGGATGTTGCGTTCTGCGTGCCGCTCGGGTTCTGGCGCAAATGGCGTCGCCATGTGAAGCGGATCAATCCGGATGCGTACACGACGGCGGAAATTGTCGCGCGGGCGGACGAGTATTTGCAGGGCGACACGTTTGACGCCGTGATGAATTATATGTGGCTCTACCCGACGCTGAATTTTTTTGCACCGCATTCACAGCGCTATTCGGCGCGCACGGTTGAGAAGCGGCTGAATGAATTGAAGCGGGCGTATGCGCCGGAGACGATTCCGGTTTTGCAGAATTTGCTCGATTCGCACGATGTCGCGCGCTTTGTGACGATGCTGGAGAATGTGCGGGAACCGATTGAAAAGTTCTCGGAGTATTTTGAGATATCTCGCGTGAAGAATCGGCCTGATTTCAAAACGCAGCGACCCGGTTCTGCCGCGTGGCAGGCCTTGCGCCAGGCGATCGTGTATCAGATGTGCGGGCAGGGTGCGCCGATGGTGTACTACGGGACCGAGGTGGGGATGTGGGGTGCCAACGATCCCTGCGACCGGCAGCCGATGCTATGGGATGATGTGCAGTATGATGACGAGCGCTACAGCGCGAACGGCGAGTTGATTCGCCCGACTGCGCGCAAGCCGGATGCGGCGCTGTATTCATTTATGAAGAAGGCCATTGCGTTGCGCCGCGAGCACGCTGCATTGCGGCGCGGCAGTCTGCATTGGATTCGCACGGGGAACGATCGGGTGCTGGCATTTGAACGCCGCCTGGATGGACAGCGGATTCGCGCTTACTTCAACGCTTCGGATCGGGAGGTGACGCTGCCGTTAAAGCAGACGGCCCGCGATCTGTGGGTGGGGGGGGCAGCAGGGTTCGCGGGCTCCGTCTGTTTAAAGAAACGCGGATGGAAGATTTTGTTGCTCAGTTAATTCTTGTCGAAAAGTACTCCGTATCCGTTTGAAACCGCCCGGCCTTGCCAGGCGGGGTTGCTTGTGTTCATCGCAAGATGGTTGTTTCCGTAGAGAACTGCGCGGAACTCGTGGACGCCGCTGTGATCGAAATAGTAGGTCGTGACGACGGAGTGCGCGATGCGCTCTTCACCGGGTTTGAGCTGGAGGAGCGCCGGCACACCCTTCCGCTCCTTGCGGAGAAGGTTGTCGCGCTTTCCATCTGGATATACCCACGTCATGATCAAATCCGGATCGTCCGGCAACAGGATGGTCTCAGTTCCGATATTGCGAATGACGATGGTGAAGGTCACCGGATCACCGATTCGCGCTCTGTTTTTGTCGGGCTTGAGCAACACCTGAATGCTGCTGTCTATTCTACTGTCCGCTAAATTTCCTAACTGTTTTGGCTTGTACGCTTCTTGCACTGTGCCGCAGCCCACCAGCAATCCGGCTGCTGCTATCACTGCATAGACTGGAGTCGCCAATTTCATCGCAGTCCTCGGGGTCTTATAGTAGCAGGCACCGTGCCAACTTTTATTAATGCGCTAAAACCGCAAGAAAACGGCCCAAATTCGGCATCTTGTCTCGCGGGGGGCCAAAGGGGCGAGGAGGAAACCGTTATCAAAATTGAGAGAGAATATTCAAAATTGTTATTCGAGTTCCTTTCGGGTGATCTCTGTGCGAGGATTTAGCGCAACAATTGAGGTGTGAGGTGTGGCGATGAGTGTTGGCAAACGGAGAGTGGCGGTGCGCGGAGGCGGGCGGTTGGCGATGGTATATTTGACGGCGGCCGATAAGGCGGAAGCGCGGCGAATTGCAGCTGCGTTGGTGGGGGAGAAGCTGGCCGCATGTGTCAATATTTTGGGCGCCTGTGATTCGATCTATCGGTGGAAGGGCCGGGTCGAGGCCGGGCGCGAGGTGGCGATGATTGCCAAAACGCGGCGGAGTCGCGTATCGGCTCTTGTGGCGCGTGTGAAGGCGCTGCATTCGTATGAAGTTCCGTGTGCCGTTTCCGTTTCGATCGAAGCGGGAAACCCGGATTTCTTGAACTGGATTTCGGAATCGGTCGAATAGTCGGGCGTCAGAGGCCAAGGTCGGTCGCGCGCGCTTGTGCTTCCATTGTCCGACCGTCCTTCAGCGTGAAGCGGATGCGCGCCATGTGCAGGGACTCTGCCCGCAAAATCGTGACCGACATACCTGCGCCCAGCGTACCGAGCATCCGGCTGGAATCCTCGAGTGAATAGACCTGAACTGCGCGGGTGAGCGCGATGGTCTGCGCCTTGATTTCCGGCGGGCGATTCATTTGTTCAAACCGCTCCATGCGATTGGCGGGGGCGCCTGCGTATGCCCATGCGCCGCGTTTGTTCCGCTTCGCATCGTTTTCGAGGCCTTTGAGGCGCATGCGGGTGACGGACTCGCTCGGTCCTTCGGGTGGCACTTTTTGCAGCCCGTGAATACGGGCGAGGCCGTTTGAGACGAGCGCGTCCATCAAATAGGTGTCGCCGGACTTGATGATGGCGTAGTCGCGGTCGCGCGTGCTGGAGCCGAGTGCGTCGGCGAATTGGGTATAGACTGTGAACGGTTGGCGCGAGAGGAAAGCGGTGCTGAAACGCGCAGCTTCTTTGCCTACCTTGATTGCGTCTTCCGATGAAATTCCGAAATAGGCGGCCTGTTCAGCCACGCGATCCGGGAAGCGGTTATCCGTTTCTGGTGCATCCACCCACAGGAGGCGAAGTAGATAGTGGCGGCGTCCGATGCGGACGTGAAAGCTGTCGCCGTCGTTCGATGCGTTTGCAATAAGCGTGCAATCCTCCTTCACCCGCCACTTCTTTGCCGCCTGCGCAGGTTCTATCGAGCTAAAGAGGCAGAGAAGGACCAGCGCTGAAATAACTACTCGCATGTGCATGCTGATAGAATAGGCCCGAATATGGAGAGGCCGCAACCCTAACCTTCGTTTTGCCGGATACCTGTTGCGCGGCAACTGGTGCGATGTGCGATATACCGGCGTCTCTCTGTCCGCGGGCGTGCGGGTGCTTGACCTCGTCGCTTGGTATGCGAGCGATGAAAAAAATGAAGACTATCGGATTCGCTATGCCGTCGAACGTTGGTATCTTCCCTGGCTGGAAATCACTTTGCGGGGTCGGCTGTGATGGCGTGTCCCTGATCTCGGTCGGTGATCAGTTTTGCGGAGGTTGGTTGTGCATTGGTTGTTGTCTTATCCAAAGAATGGGCCGTCGGTTGATTTTTATTGCCGGTGGCTGAAGGCTTCCGGAGTCGAGGCGGTCCTTCTGGATTCTGATTATGCGCATCCCGGTGAGGTCGGTTCCTTTGATGCATTATTGCTGCCGGGTGGCGGGGATGTGGATCCTGCGCGATATGGTGAACAGAATCACGTGCAGGTGGACGGGGTGTCTGAGGCGCGCGACGAGGTTGAATTGCAACTCATTGCTGAGTTTCGCGCGATGCGGCGTCCCGTGTTCGGCATTTGCCGGGGAATCCAAATCCTGAATGTCGCGTTGGGTGGCGGCCTGGTTCAACACGTGCCGGATGTGGTGGCAGAGTCAGTAGAGCTGCATCGGCGAGTTGAAGATTGTGATACACAGCACCCGATACGCTTTTTGGCGGAGACACGATTGGGCGCGGCACTTGCATCGGCTCGCGATGTGAACAGCGCACATCATCAGGCGGTGAATCCGGATCGCGTAGGTGCGGGATTGACCATTGCGGCGTGGAGCGGGCAGGGGATTGTGGAGGCGGTTGAATCGGTGAATCCGGAAGACCGGATTTCCGCGGTGCAGTGGCATCCGGAGCGCATGGCGTCGGAGCATCCCGCCTCGCGTATGTTGCGGGAGTATTGGTGCCGGATTGCTTCGGAGAGATGAGGCGGGTAGAAGAGCGTGATGTATAGCAAAGGTCAGTTGATTGAGGTGGATATTGCCGATGCGGGGGAGGGGCAGGTCTGCTTCGGCAAGCTTCCCGATGGACTCGCGGTTTTTGTCTCGGGGATCGTGGCGGTGGGCGATCGCGTAGAGGCATCTATCACCAAGATAAAGAAGAACTACCTCGAAGCGCGAATGACGCGTGTGCTGTCACCATCGCCGCAGCGGATTTCGCCTGCGTGCCCCCATTTCGGCGTGTGCGGCGGATGCAAGTGGCAGCATGTGGCGTATGCCGAACAGTTGCGCGTGAAGCGGAAGATTGTCGCGGATGCACTGGCGCATCTGGGCGGATTTGCGGGGCATGAAGTGGCCGAGCCGATTCCCGCGCCGGACATTTACGGCTATCGTAATAAACTCGAATTCTCTTTTGGAGACCGGCGCTACAAACTGCCGGAAGAGATGGATCTCAGTGAAGAGGCTCTCGCGAAGCCGTCGGACTTTGCGTTGGGCTTTCATGCACCCGGTCGCTTTGACAAAGTGGTGGATATTGATGCTTGCCTGTTGGGCCCTTCGGAAATGAATGAGGCGCTGGCGTTGGTGAAGGCGTTTAGCCGCGCGCGCGGGTTGAGCATCTACAACACCCGCGAGCACCGCGGATTCCTTCGCAATCTTGTGGTGCGGAAAGCGCGGGCGACGGGCGAGTTCATGATTTATCTCGTCACCTCGACACACGATGCCGCGCTGATGGCGGAACTGGACGCGGAGCTGGCGACGCATTTCGGGCCGCGCCTCACGACGTTTGTGAATGGGGTGACGTCGCGGAAGAATACCGTTGCGCGTGGCGATGAGGACATTGTGATTCGCGGGCCGGGTTTTATTACCGAGCGGTTGGGTCCGCTGCGATTTGCCATTTCGCCGACTTCGTTTTTCCAGACGAATACCGCGCAGGCGGAGCGGTTGTATGACGAGACGTTACGGGTTGCGAATTCGCGCGCGACGGACGTGGTTCACGATCTGTATTGCGGGACTGGTACCATTTCGCTGTGGCTCGCGCCGCACTGCCGCTCTGTGGTGGGCTGCGAGCTGGAGGCGTCGTCGCTCCGCGACGCCGAGGCAAATGCGAAAGCAAACGGGGTTGGAAATGCGCGCTTTCTGGCGCTCGATTTGAAGCACTATGCGAGGGCCGTGCGCGAATTACCCGCTGAGTTGCGTCCGGATGTGGTGATTGTGGATCCGCCTCGCGCCGGGCTGCATCCGGATTTGATCGAGGAGCTGCGCGCGCTCAAGCCGGAGCGCATTGTGTATGTGAGTTGCAATCCCGCAAGCCTTGCGCGGGACGCGCGCGCGATTTGCTCGGACGGCGCTTACGCATTGGGCCCCGTGCAGCCAGTGGACCTATTCCCGCACACGGCGCACGTTGAGAGCGTTGCCGCGCTGCACCGGACGTAAGGCTACATTTCGACGAGCATGATTTCCGCTTTTGTCACCTGATCGGCGCGGCGCAGTCGGCGGAATAGTGTCAGCAGCTCGCTAACGATTGCGCGTTCACGGGCTTCCGTTTCCGGCAGTTCATCGAGGATGTCGTGAATGGCAACTTCCAGTTCGGCCAGTGCGGTACCGGTGGGGATGGTGAGCAGATAGCGGGAAGGCGCAATTTCCGCGAGTTTCAGTTTGCGGACTCTCTTTAGAATCTGACTCGGCGGCACAACGAGAATTCCGACGCCCGGCGCAACTTCCACAACTTCGACCAACTTTTGCGGTGGCACTTCATTGGGTACCGCAAGATCCGTCGCGCGGACGATCGCGCGCGCGCGGTCGTGATCAATGGATGCGAGGAGCTGGAGTGTGCGATCCGGAAGAGTAACGGTTACGGGATGGCTGGGTTCTTGAAATTTGCGCGGTCTTCCGCCGGGATGCCGTTGACGTGGTTTCATAGCGTTTTAATTGCTGCGTGAATACTCGTCTCTACAAATAGAATCTACGGGAAAACAAATCAATTGTTTTTTGGTAGGGCTGTGCGGGAGAAGAAGGAGGAGCCTAGACCGCTATTTCTTTGCTGTGCGGCGTTTTTTCTTTTTGTGTGTGGCAGACTTGATGGCGGATGGTCGCTTGGTGGGGCGGGGTGCGGGTTTACAGCAATCGGCGCAGCGGCCAAAGAGGGTTAGTTCGCAGCGCTCGACGCGAAAGCCTTTGGGCGCAAGGCTGCGGAGATTGGCGGGGGTGCCCGGGAGTTTTAGCATTCGCTCGCAGGTGTGACAGAAGAAGTGGTGATGTGCGCTAGTGGCGGGTTCTTCGTAGCGAATGGCAGAGCCGGGAAGTTCAACGGCGGTGAGGAGTTTTTCGTCTCGAAGTGCGTTGAGGGCCCGATAGATGGTCGCGAGGCCGAGATCGGGGCAGTGTCGCTGTGCAGCATGCCATACTTCGTGTGCGGTTAAGGGGCGGTCAGCGTCCCGAATGGCCTTGCGAATTGCGTCGCGTTGTTGAGTGTTGCGTTGCACGGTGGGTTGGTGGAGCGGGACTAGATAGCAGTCGCGGTGCGGCGCGCAACCTTTTTTGATGGGTCACTTGAGTGTGTTGCGGTTTTTTGCTATGCCTGCACCTGCGTGGATGGAAAACCTACAGAGTTTGTGCTTGGGGAGCATTTGCGGGTTCAGGTTCTTTCGAGGGCGTTGATCCGGATCGAGGAGAGTGGGGCGCAGGGGTTTGAAGATCGCCCGTCTTTTCATGTTGTGCAGCGCTGCTGGCCAGCGGTTCCGGTTGAGCGCCGTGAGGTGGCGAATCGTGTTGAACTGCGCAGCGACTTGTTCCGCATCGAGGTATCTGGATTCCAATCTTCGCTGGAAGACGTGCGCATTTATTCCCTGGATGGCGCGTTGCTGTTTGACGGGGCGCGCCCGGTCGCGTCGAACGTATTTTTGCCAGACCCGGGTGTTGCTTCTGCCAGTTGGGCATTCTCCGATTCGCCGCGCATCATTCCTCCCTCGTGGGGCGCTTTGCCGCCGCCGGAAGGATTGGCCACTTCTACATCGGGCTGGGATGTCAGCAATCAGGCGCGCGATGTGTTTGTATTTTTGCCTGCCGCGAATGGCTACCGTGAATTGGTGACCGATTTTCTTCGCCTGACCGGACGGATTCCGATGCCGCCGCTCTGCGCGCTGGGGCTGATTGATAGTCGCTATTATCCATATCAGCAGGACGAAGCGCTGGCAGTGATGGATCACTTCCGGCAGCGCAATGTGCCGCTGGGGATATTTGTGTTGGATACCGACTGGCGGATCGGCGCGTCGCACGGATACGGCATTAATACCAAGCTGATTCCCGACATGGCGCAATTGACTCGCGAGGCGCATGCACGCGGGGTACGCATCATGCTGAATGATCACCCGGAACCGCATCATCCGGTCGCGCTTTCGCCGGAAGAGCTTTCCTATCGCTATCGCGGCCTCACGTCTCTACTCGAACTGGGTGTGGACTATTGGTGGTTTGACCGGAACTGGCATACCGCGCTGGGTGCGCCTGTGCCGGGTCTCTCGAAAGAGGTGTGGGGCATGCGGCTCTACCACGACATCACGGAAGCGCATCGCCCTGATGATCGGGTGTTGGTCATGTCCAATGTCGAGGGGATTGATAATGGCCATTTGAATGCCCCGTCGTCGCCAGCTGCACACCGCTTTCCGATCTGGTGGACCGGCGACACGCGCGCGACGTGGGCCGATTTGCGGCGCGGCGTTCAGAATGCCGTGAACGGTGGTGTGCGCTCGCTGCTGCCCTACATGAGCGAGGATATTGGAGGGCACCACGACACGCCGGATCAGGAATTGTATGCACGCTTCGTGCAGTATGGCGCGCTCTCTCCGATCTGCCGCCTGCATTGTTCCGCATCGCTCAACCGGCACCCGTGGCAATTCGGTTTGGCAGGTGATATCGCCGAGGATTACATCCGGCTGCGCTATCGCTTGTTGCCCACACTCTACTCTGCCGCGCGCGAGGCATTCGATTCCGGTACGCCGCTTTTGCGCCGGTGCGATCTCGAATGGCCGGATCATCCCGAAGCGAGTGCGGATACTCAGTATCTGTTGGGCGCGGACTTGCTTGTGGCTCCGATTCTGGAGCCGTTGGTTCCGGTTGGGCCGCTTTCTAACAGTGTATTGCGCACGGCAGATGGGCAGCCGGGTCTGGAAGCGGCATATTTCAATAATCCGCGGCTGGAGGGAGAGCCTGTCGCGCGCATTGTCGAGGGCGAGGTGATACACGACTGGACCGGCAAAGCGCCGCATCCGTTGATTACAGAGCGGCGGTTTTCCGTGCGTTGGACGGGCGAATTGGGGCCGATTCCGGAGGGCGGGCTATATCGCATTGTTGTTCGCACGAACGATTGCGCGCAGGCTTGGCTGAATGACGAGCTGATTATTGATTATCGCGATCATTCCGGCCCCTCCTTCAAGAGTGCGCATGTGGAACTGCAGGCGGGGAAACGCTATTCACTGCGCATCGAATATCGCGGAACCGGCGCGTGGTTTTCGATGTGTGAGTTGCGGTGGGGCCGACACAACCTCAAGATCAGTGAGCGCAACGTCTGGCTTCCGCCCGGTGCATGGTTCAATGTCTGGACGGGGCAATTGCTCGAAGGCGAAACAGTGCATCACACCGCCGCAACGTTGACGCAGATTCCGCTATTTGTCCGGGCGGGTGGCCTGCTGATTTCTGCTCCAAGGGCTGAAAACAATCGCGAGGCGAGTTGGCCCGAGTTGACGATTGATTGGTATCTCGCGCCGCATCGCACGGCCGTTGTGCGCGAGTTGTATGAGGACGATGGCAATAGCCGTGCCTATCGCGATGGTGTCTTCCGGAAGACCCGATTTCGTGCGGAATCAAACGGGGATGAACATCGCTTCACGATTGAATCCGCGGGCGGCGCACTCGCGCCTATAGCGCGGAAGATTCGTCTGCGCGTTCACGGCTTGAACCGGCAGGTCTCAGAGATCCAAGTGGACGGCAAGTCCGGAGTCAAAGCCGAGTGGCGACAAACGTCAGAACGCATTCCGCTTGCGAATCTTGCAACACGCGGAACGGCAGTCGCAACATCCGTTCTTGAATTCGATATTCATCTCGATCTGGATGTTTCCTCCCGCTCGGTACTCCTTCGCCGCTGATCCGAATCGCACCGCGCATTTGCGCTGGTCCGCCTCAAATAGGGGTTTCCCCGATACGGTTGAGCGTTGTCATTATTTGCGCCCTCAACCAAACTGATTCGATTGAGTTGGAGACCGTGTGGATTGCGCTGTACCGATAGATAAACCAACAGATTGGGTGGGATCGGAAGCTGATGGAAGCCGGCTGTGTTTTCACTGTGGTTTGGTTTGCCCGGATTCTGCCTTTGCTCTTGGGGAAAAGCACTTCTGTTGCGCAGGTTGCAAGACGGTCTATGAGATTCTCAACGAGGGAGGGCTCGAACGCTTTTATGCCCTCAGTCCTGCAGCCGGTGTGCGCCCGCAGGGTGATTCGGCACGCGACCGCTTTGCATTTTTAGACGATGCGGAGGTGCGCCGGAAGCTCCTCGATTTCTCAGACGGTCGGGTCGCGCGCGTGACCTTTCACACTCCTGCGATGCACTGCGCGGCGTGCGTGTGGTTGCTGGAGAATCTTTTCAAGCTCCATCCGGGGATCGGGCGGAGTGAAGTGAACTTTCCGCGCAGGCAGGTCTCGATCCAGTTCAGCGAAGCGAAAATCACGTTGAGTGAAGTCGCTGCGCTTCTCGCCTCGCTGGGTTATGAGCCGAGTCTGAACCTCGGGAGCGTGGAGGGGCCTGTGAAGGATCCTGTCGCGCGCGGGCTCGTGCTCCGCCTCGGTGTTGCGGGATTTGCCGCAGGCAACATCATGCTGCTCAGCGTGTCGAGTTACTTCGGGCTGAATCACGCGACGGAAGGATTCATCCAGCGCGCCTTCGGTTATATCGCCATTGCGCTGGCGCTGCCGGTCTTCTTTTACAGCGCGTCCGGCTACTGGGCATCCGCGTGGCAGAGCTTCCGGGCGCGCGTGTTGACGATAGATTTTCCGATCGCACTGGGTATCGCCGCGCTCTTCTTCCAGAGTCTGTGGGATATTTTTATGCAGCACGGCGAAGGTTATCTGGATTCGTTCGCCGGACTCGTTTTTCTATTGCTGTGCGGGAAGTGGTTCCAGCGGAAGACGTATGATCGGCTCTCGTTTGAGCGCGATTACAAATCCTATTTCCCGCTCGCGGTGTTGCGCAAAACCGAAGCGGGTGAAACTTCGATTCCCGTTTCAAAGGTTGAGGTCGGCGACCGGATTATCATCCGCAACGGAGAAATTATTCCCGCAGACGGCGTATTGATTTCGCCTGCGGCATCCGTGGATTACAGTTTTGTGACGGGCGAATCCGCGCCGATCGCGCGGGCAAGCGGCGACTATCTTTATGCGGGCGGGCGTCAGCGCGGGGGCGCGATTGAGGTAGAAGTCACGAAGGCCGTTTCGCAGAGCTATCTCACATCGCTGTGGAATAACGAAGCGTTCAACAAATCGGAGCGGCCCGACATCACAACGCTCACCAACGTGGCGGGCCGCTACTTCACATTTGCAATTCTCGCGATCGCGCTGGGCACGGCGTTGTTCTGGTGGTTTGCCAACCCCTCGATTCTAGTGCGCGCCGTTTGTTCTGTGCTACTGGTGGCGTGTCCCTGTGCACTGGCGCTTGCCGCGCCGTACACGCTGGGAACGGCTCTGCGCGTGCTCGGGCGTCAGGGCTTTTATCTCCGCAACACGAACGCGGTGGAAACGATGGCGAAGGCAGATTATGTCGTGTTTGATAAGACCGGCACGCTGACCACATCGCGCGCACAGGAGGCGGTGTATCAAGGAATGCCGCTGACAGAGGAAGAGCGTGCCGCCGTCGCAGCGCTTGCGCGGCACTCCACGCATCCGATCAGTCGCGCGGTGAGTGGTGTATCGGATCGCGCGGTGGAGATTCTGGATTTCAAGGAACTGGCGGGGCGGGGGATTCAAGGTCGCGTGCAGGGACGGTTGTTCCAGCTCGGTTCGCGGAGCTGGTTGCAGGCGCGCGGCGACGATACAACGGCCGCCTATCTTGCGATTGACGGCGACGTTCGCGGGCGGTTTGTGCTGAAGGCGGCATATCGGCCCGCCTTACGGCGCGTAATGGCTGCGCTGACGGAGCGATTCCGCCTTTCGATTCTGTCCGGAGACAACCCCGGTGAGGAAGCGGCGTTGGAGCAGCTTTGCGGAGCGGGAGTTAGCGCGCGATTTCAGCAGACGCCGTTCGACAAGTTGGAGTTTGTGCGCGATTTGCAGGAGCAGGGTCGGCGCGTGGTGATGGTGGGCGACGGACTGAACGACGCGGGCGCGTTGAAGCAGAGCGATGTGGGGATCGCGCTGACAGAGGATGTCGCGGCATTCACGCCGTCGTGCGATGCCATTCTCGACGCGCAGGTATTCGGACAGCTCCCGGACTATTTGGCATTTGCACGCGCATCCCTTCGTGTGTTGCGCGCGGCATTTGTAATTTCGCTGACCTACAACGTCCTCGCGGTGAGTATCGCCGCGAGCGGATATCTCTCTCCCTTGATCTCTGCGATTTTGATGCCGCTGAGTTCGTTTTCGGTTATGGGCTTTTCCGTTGGCGTGGCGAAGATTGTGGCGCGGCGGATGGGATTGGGCGCGTAGATGGGTGTGCTGTTCATATTGATGGGTGCCAGTTTTCTCCTCGCGGCGGGATTTCTGGCCGGCTTCATCTGGGCGGTGCGCCGGGGCCAGTTTGAGGACACGGAGACACCGACGATGCGCCTCCTGATGGAAGATGGTGGAGTGAAGGGAACGAATTTGAAGGAGAAGAAAGAACCTCATGAGTAATATAGAGACATTCCGATACGACAATCGGATCGTGCGAAACTTCGCACTGGCAACGGTGATCTGGGGCGTGGTGGGTTTCCTCGTGGGCCTCTTCATTGCCATTGAATTGTTCCTGCCCGGTGTGAGCGGAAATCTGGCGGAACTGAGCTACGGCCGCCTGCGCCCGCTGCATACGAATGCCGTCATTTTTGCCTTCGTGGGCAACGGCATTTTTATGGGTGTCTACTATTCAACGCAGCGATTGTGCAAAGCGCGCATGTTCAGCGATCTGTTGAGCAATCTCCATTTCTGGGGCTGGCAATTGATCATTGTGCTCGCTGCGATTTCGCTGCCGCTGGGAATTTCGCAGAGCAAGGAATATGCGGAACTCGAGTGGCCGATTGATGTTTTGATCACGATTGTCTGGGTGATTTTTGCGATCAACGTGTTCGGCACAATCTTGAAGCGCCGCGAGCGCCACATCTACGTCGCCATTTGGTTCTACATCGGAACCATCGTTGCCGTGGCGATGCTGCACATTGTCAATTCGATTGAAATTCCGGTTTCGTGGACCAAGAGCTATCCGGTCTTTGCGGGCGTGCAGGACGCGCTCACGCAGTGGTGGTATGGCCACAACGCAGTGGCGTTCTTCCTGACCACGCCGTATCTCGGGTTGATGTACTACTTCCTGCCGAAGGCGGCAAATCGCCCCGTGTATTCGTATCGCCTCTCGATCATTCACTTCTGGTCGCTGATCTTCGTGTATATCTGGGCAGGGCCGCACCACCTCTTGTATAGCTCGCTTCCGGACTGGGCGCAGTCGGTAGGGATGGTGTTCTCGATCATGCTCATTGCGCCGTCGTGGGGCGGTATGCTCAACGGATTGCTGACGCTGCGCGGCGCGTGGGATCGCGTGCGGCAGGATCCCGTACTGAAGTTTCTCGTTGTTGCCGTGACGGCATACGGCATGGCGACGCTGGAAGGACCGGTGCTTTCGATCAAGACGGTAAACGCGCTCTCGCACTATACCGACTGGACGATTGCGCACGTACACACCGGCGCTTTGGGATGGAACGGGTTTCTGACCTTCGGCGTGCTCTATTGGCTGATTCCCAGACTCTACAATACGCAATTGTGGTCCACGAAACTCGCGACGACGCACTTCTGGATCGGCCTGCTCGGCATTGTGTTTTATGTCGTGCCGCTGTATTGGGCGGGCATCGCGCAGGGGTTGATGTGGCAACAGTTCACGCCGGAGGGCACGCTGCAATATCCGAACTTCCTCGAAACCGTGGTTCAGATTCTGCCGATGTACAAACTGCGCGCTGTCGGTGGCACGCTGTATCTCACCGGTGCCGTGCTGATGGTGATCAACCTGATCGCGACGGTTCGTTCCGGCTCGTTTGAACCGGAGACAGAAGCGCAGGCTGCTGCGCTCACGCCCCCCACGAAAGATGTGGACGGACCGAATCCGTGGCGCCACCGCGCGCTGGAGCGCAAGCCCGTTCTCTTCATCGTCCTCTCACTTGTTGCCGTGGCGATCGGCGGCCTTGTGGAGATGGTGCCGATGGCGATTGTGAAGAGCAACATTCCGACGATTCCGAGTGTCACGCCCTATACGCCGCTCGAGTTGGAAGGGCGCGATATCTACGTGAACGAAGGTTGCTACGTCTGCCACTCGCAGATGGTGCGTCCGTTCCGCGCGGAGACCGAGCGCTACGGCGCGTATTCGAAGGCGGGCGAGTTTGTGTATGACCATCCGTTCCAATGGGGATCGAAGCGCACGGGGCCGGACCTGCATCGCGTGGGCGGGAAATACAGCGACTCCTGGCACTTCCTGCACATGGAGGACCCGCGCCAGATGTCCGTCGGCTCCATTATGCCGGCCTATCCCTGGATGCTGCACAACAAGCTGAAGACAAGCGGGATTCAGAAGAAAATGAGCGTACTGCGCAAGATCGGCACGCCATACACGGATGAAGAGATTGCGGCCGCGCCGGACGCCATGATGGCACAGGCGGAAGAAATCGCCGCCCGGCTCAAAGCGCAGTTGCCTGATCGCGCATCGCAAATTGACGCGAATCGCGAAATCGTTGCGGTCATCGCCTATCTGCAACGCCTCGGCACCGACATCCGCAAGAGTGAAGTGGTGGAGGAGGTCGCGGCACAATGATTAAGAACGTCATTGCGAACATCGAGCACGTCACCGTGCTGCCGATCATCGCGCTCATCCTGTTTATGCTGGTATTTATTTGCGCGGCGCTCTGGGCGCTGAGCTTGAAGAAGTCCGAAGCGTCTGCATACGGACGATTGCCGTTGGAAGACGCATCCGTGAACGAAGGAGAACATCGTCATGAGTAATGAAGATCAGAATCCACTGGCCGGTCACGAGGTGGACGGCATTTCCGAGTTGGACAATCAGCTCCCGCGCTGGTGGGTGTGGCTGTTCTGGCTCTGCAATATCTTTGCGGTGCTGTATCTGCTGTACTACCACGTTTTCAAGATGGGCCCGCTCCAGATTGGCGAATATGAAGCCGAGATGCTCGCCGCGCAAAAAGCGCAGGCTGCGCAGGCGGCCAGTCGTGGGCCGGCAGAAGCAGTGGATCTCAACGAGCCTTCAACCGATGCCGCCATTCTCGCCAAAGGCAAATCCATCTATGGAATCAACTGCGTCGCCTGTCATGCAATGGACGGGCAGGGGTTGGTGGGTCCGAACCTCACGGATGATTTCTGGATTCACGGAGGATCCTTCCCTGAGATCGTGCACACGATTGTGGAAGGCGTGCCGGAGAAGGGAATGATCAGTTGGAAGCTCGTTCTCAAGGAAGACGACATTCATGCGGTAGCCAGCTACATTTGGTCGCTGCACGGTACAGATGTCTCGCAGTCTGTGCCGCCGCCGAAGCCGCCGGAACCGGAAGCAAAGGAATACAAGCGGCCGACGTGATGCAGGTGTGCGCCGTGTAGGTATGCGCGGCGCACACACACGGGGCTGCGCGACAGACCATGGCAAAACTGGAATCAAAGAATCAGCAGACGGCTGATAAGTTTCGCGACATCATTCCGACAGCGGATCGCACGGGAAAACGCTTATGGGTTTTCGCGCGCGAGCCGAAGGGACGCTACTACACATGGCGCAAATGGGTGGCGTGGCTGCTCCTTGCCATTATGTTTGTCGGCCCCTTTGTCAGCATCAATGGCAATCCGCTGCTGATGTTCAATCTGGTGGAGCGCCGATTCTCGATCTTCGGGCAGATGTTTTGGCCGTCGGACATTTTCATTTTTGCGGTCTGCATGATCATCTTTTTCGTGATGATCGCGCTGTTCACCGCTGTCTTCGGGCGCATCTGGTGCGGATGGATGTGCCCGCAGACGGTGCTGATGGAGATGGTGTTCCGCCGGATTGAGTATTGGATTGATGGCGACTATCACGCGCAGAAGCGGCTTGCCTCCGCGCCGTGGACGGTGGGAAAAATCGGACGCCGCGCCCTCAAATACGGCATCTTTTTCGGCGTGTCGTTCATCATCAGCAACTGGCTGCTGATGTATATCATTGGCTGGAAGGATGTCTGGGCGATCGTCTCGGACAATCCGTTGAATCATCTGCGCGGATTGAGTGCCATGCTTGTGTTCACGGGGGTCTTCTTTCTCATATTTGCGCGATTCCGGGAGCAGGCCTGCACGTTCGTGTGTCCGTATGGTCGGTTTCAATCTGCACTGGTAGACAACAATTCCTTAATCGTCTCGTTTGATCCGAAGCGCGGGGAGCAACGCGCTCCTTTCCGCCGCACTCAGCCGCTGGCAGAGCGACGCGCGCTGGGATTTGGCGACTGCACCGACTGCGGGCTCTGTGTGGATGTGTGCCCGACCGGTGTGGATATTCGCAACGGGTTGCAGATGGAGTGCGTTCACTGCACCGCCTGCATTGATGCGTGCGACAGCGTGATGGATCGCCTCCAGTTGCCGCGCGGACTCATCCGCTACGCCTCGCAGGAGGGGATCAACACCGGCAAGCCGTTCCGCTTCACGCCGCGCATGATCGGCTATTGCGGGGTGCTGGTGCTGCTCACGGTCTTTCTCGGCTATCTGTTGTTGAGTAGAACCGATGTGCAGGCGACTCCGCTTCTGCGCATGCCGGGGCAGGTGTATACGCGGCTTGCTGACGATTGGGTGCAGAATGTGTATCTCACCAAAGTACGCAATAAGGCGCGCGATCCGCTGCCGATATCCTTGCGCGTGATTGAACCGGAAAGCGGCCGCGTGATGTTGCAGGGCGGGCAGGAAATTCCGTCGGGCGATCTCGTGCAGCTGGCAATTCCCGTCCAGCTTCCGCTGAATGCGTTGCAGCAGGGACATCGCGACGTGGTAATCGGACTCTACAGCGGCGACCGGCTGATCCAACGCCTCAAGACGACCTTCACCGGTCCGTCGGGTCCCGTGGCGCAATGAAATCGCCGTGGCCCATCGCGCTGACGAGCTTCTTTGCTCTGCTGGTTGCCGTTATGGTCGTCTTTGTGGTCTGGTCGCTGCGCCAGCGGGTGGACCTTGTCGCACCAGATTATTACGCGCAGGAGATTCAGCATCAGCAGCGGATCAATGCGGAGACGCGTGCGAAACAAGAGGGACTCAAGCCCGCCGTTGCGTATGATCGCGGGCAATCGCAATTTACGATCCGGTTTCCGGAAGGTGCCGCGCTGCAATCTGCCACCGGCACCGTGACGTTCTATCGCCCGTCCGATGCGGCGCTGGACCGGCAATTCGCATTCGAGCCGGATGCGGAAGGGGCGCAGACAATCTCCGTTGCGTTGCTTCCGGGGTTGTGGCGCGTGAAGATCAGCTGGCAGCGCGAGGACGTGTCCTACTTCGTCGAGGATGCGCTCATGGTGCGATGACTCACGCAGTTTCATTTGCGCACGAATCCGCGGTGCTCTGGCCCGCGCTTGTGTTGGGCCTTGCGGGGAGCCTGCACTGCGTCGGGATGTGCGGGCCGCTGGCATTGGCGCTTCCGTCATTCTCGAAATCGCGCGGCCGCTATATGCTGGGGCGCGCGCTTTACAATGCCGGGCGCATCGTCACGTATTCGATTCTCGGTGCGATTTTCGGCCTCTTCGGAGAGACTCTCGCGCTCGCGGGTTGGCAGCGCGGCGTTTCGATTGCCGCAGGTGCCTTCATGCTTCTAGCCGCCTTTTTTGCGCATCGTCTGACGCCCACGTATTCCTTCGCGCCGCTGCGCAATGCGCTGCGCCGTCTGTTGGGTCGGCGTACGAACGGCGCGCTTCTTGCGATTGGGCTGTTGAACGGGCTTTTGCCGTGTGGGCTGGTCTACGTGGCGCTTGCCGGCGCTGCTGCTACGAATTCCAGTATGCGCGGGGCAGCGTTCATGGCGATTTTCGGACTCGGCACGTTTCCTGCGATGTTTGCCGTGTCACTGGCGGGGCGGATATTCGGCCCATCAGCGCGAAATAAAATACAGAAGCTGATTCCAATCGCACTGATCGTGCTCGGAGCTATTCTGATACTGCGCGGCCTGAATCTTGGGATTCCGTACCTTAGTCCGCATCTCTCGCTCGAATCGGGATGTTGTTCTCAGTAAAAGGCGAGCGCCAGAAAATCGCTGGAGGCATACGGTGCGCTCGATTCATTACTCAGAAGAACCACGCTTCGTCCGCCTGTCGCGCCCGGACGAAGCCGGAAGTGATCGCACCACCTCTGCATGGTTCTACGCATCTGTTGCCGCCCTCGTTGGGGCGGGCAGAGCTACAGAACCTCCGGAGAGGCACGCTCCGTCGTGCCCGTTGGAACGCCACACTCCTGCATGGCCGAAACTGGCGGAATGATTAGTTGAGCAATCTCCGGCAACAGAGTGCCCCGCCTGCAACGCTATACGTAGCATTGCGGGCGGACGAAGCTGTCGTCGTCCTCGTTAGCCCAAGTTCGACAGTTACGCGATGAAAAATGCGGATTATCGGGGAAATCCGCTCAGCGACCCCCG
>JBDHQM010000037.1:0-22907 GCA_039807095.1 Kiritimatiellia bacterium | reverse complement strand
CTCTTCGATGCCTACTGCAAGAACCTCTCAAAAGCCGCATGAACCCGCCGGATCAAAGAATCTGTCCTACACCCCGCGGCGTCATCCCGCTGCATCGGCGGGCGCCTCCACAATTTCGCGGGCGCGCGCAAGAGCATAGTCAATGTGGGAGTGGACGTTCTCCGGGCCGAAGCGGCGGTAGAGCCCCGCCTCAACCAACTGATCCCACGTCTTGCTCTGCACGCCGGAGAGGACGAGTGTGGTTCCTTCTTTCTGACATTTGCGCAGCAGATCTTCGAGGGCGATGAGGCCGGTCGCATCAATTGTCGGCACGTGGCGCATACGCAGCACCAGCACCCGGGGCGGCTTCTCAATGCGGCGCATTTCATCTTTGAACCGGTCTGCGGCACCGAAGAAGAAGGGGCCATAGATTTCAAACACCTCGACACCCGCCGGAACCACGCGCTTTTGAATTGCGTTCGGGTCGTCTGCGACATCATCGCCGTTGAGCTCGTCCGTGATGAATCCGATTTGCGTGGACTCCGCCATGCGGTGCATGAAGAGGAACGACGCCATCACAACGCCAAACCCGATGGCCACCGTGAGGTCGGCAAATACGGTCAGCAGGAATGTGGACACCATCACCAGCGCATCGCCGCGCTGTGCCCTAAGCAGCCGGATGAGCAGGCGCCACTCGCCCATATCCATGGCGACCTTCAACAGAATCGCGGCGAGAATCGGCATGGGAATCAGCACCGCCCATTTGCCGAAGACCAGCATGATGGCCAGCAGCGTGAATGCGTGGACCATTCCCGCAACGGGAGTCTGACCGCCGTTGCGGATGTTGGTTGCCGTGCGCGCGATGGCGCCGGTCGCGGGGATACCGAGAAACAGCGGCGAGGCGATGTTGGCAATGCCCTGCGCGACAAGTTCGGTGTTCGAGCGATGCCGGCGACCGGTCATACCATCCGCCACCACGGCGGAGAGGAGCGATTCAATTCCGCCGAGCATCGCGATGGCAAATGCGGGCTGAAAAAGACGCGGGAGCTGGCGCCAGTCAATCTCGGGCATCGCAGGCACGGGCAGCATCGTGGGCACGCTGCCGAAGCGACTCTTGATCGTCTCCACCGGAAGATCGAGCAGAATCACCAGCGGCGAGAGCAGGAGGATGGCGATCAGCGATCCGGGAATGCGCCGCGTCACGCGGGGCCAGAGCATAATAATCACCAGCGCGGCGACCGAGAGGCCGACGGAATAGGGATTGATCGTCGAGATGTGCTCCGCATAGGCGATCATCTTTTCGTGAAATTCAGCAGGCGGCGCGGGCATCGTCAATCCGAGCAAATCGCGCACTTGCGTTACGGCGATCAACACCGCAATGCCGCAGGTGAACCCGACGGTCACGGGATAGGGAATGAATTTGATCGCCGACCCGAACCGCAACAGCCCCATCACGAGCAACAGCCCGCCCGCCAGCATCGTCGCCACCGCCAACCCGCCATAGCCAAAATGCTGAACGGTGTTGTACACCAGCACAATGAACGCACCGGTCGGCCCGCCAATCTGCACGCGGCTTCCGCCGAGCGCGGAAATGAGAAACCCCGCAATAACCGCGGTATAGATCCCCTGCTCCGGCTTCACCCCCGAGGCAATAGCGAGCGCAATGGACAGCGGGAGCGCGACGATGCCAACGAGAATACCGGCGATCAGGTCGCGGCTGAATTGCGAGAGCGTGTAGCGCTCGCGGAAGAGAACGGTGTAGAGCTTGGGCTCGATCCAGTTTTTTTTCACGTGTGGTTGCCGAGCCCGCCTAGCGAGTCGCGCCCTTCTCGCGCAGTTCAGCAATGAACTCTTCGGGCAGCACCGGCTTCGGATTCTTATTCGTCCAGTGGAGCGGCGTCAATTTCTGGCGCTGACCTTCCGCGGGCACGGCATACACAACCGGAGTCTTCTTGACCCAGAACTGCTCCGCAATCGCGTTGTCGTCCTTGCTCAGCGGAAACATAAATTTCACCTTCACGAATCCGCGCAGCTCCTTCTCCACGCTGGGCACCTGCAGGACCCGCTTCTCAAACCAGTGGCACAATCCCTTCTCGTCGCTCTCGCCATAGCGCGCGAAATACACGAACAGCGGCGCGCCCGTATTCTTCTGAATCTCAAGCGCCTCGGCGTAGCCCTTCCCGTTTTGATACCACTTCTTGTCCGAATAGGTCCCGGCCTGATCACCCGCTTGAGGCGGCGCGGCGTTCAGAAGCGCGCAGAGAGAGAAAAAAAGAACAGCCCCGAGAAGTCGCGTTTTCATAATTGTGCCTAATAACGCAAATTTCCAAGCGTTGGAAGTCAAAACGGCGGCGACTTCCAACCCTTGGAAGTTTTTCAATCCGCGTCCGCCATCGCGCGGCCTGCAATCCAACCGGACGTCCACGCGGCCTGAAAATTAAAGCCGCCGGTGACGGCGTCAATGTCGAGCAGCTCGCCCGCGAAGTGGAGGCCGGGGCAGAGCTTGCTTTCCATCGTCCGGAAATCCACCTCGCTCAGCCGTACGCCGCCGCAGGTGACAAACTCGTCTTTATACATGCTCTTGCCGTTCACCTGCAGCGCGCACTGACAAACCTCTTTCACCAGATTCACCTCGTGCGCCTTGCTCAATTGCGCCCATTGCCGGTCCGCCGGAATCTGCGCGCGCTGGCATAGCCACTCCCACAGGCGCGTCGGCGCATCCATCACGCCGCCACCGAGCACCACGCGGCGCGGATGCTGTTTGCGAAGTTCGGCAATGCGCGCGGCAACGGCCTCGCGCGGGCCGCGCACCCACGAGACCGCAATGTCGAAATGATACCCGCACTCCGCAAATGCCCGCGCGCCCCACGCCGAAAGCTTCAGCGCGGCGGGCCCGCTCAAGCCCCAGTGCGTAATCAGGAGCGGCCCCGTTTGCGCAAGTTTTTGTGCAGGCGCGGCGACCTGCGCGTCGGGCATAGAAATTCCGGCGAGCGCGTGGAGCGAGGCGTCCTGAATGTTGAGCGTGAAGAGCGACGGCACGGGCGGCTCAATCGTGTGTCCGGCCGATGCGGCGAGGCGGTAGCCCGCAGTCGCCTTGTTGCCGCCCGTCGCCAGCAACAGGCGATCCGCCTCCAGCGCGCTGCCATCAGTCAGCTCCAATGCAAAGCCAGCGGGATCGCGACGGAACTCGCGCAAGCCGCGTCGCGTAAATACGCGCACGCCCGCCGCCTCCGCTTGTTTGCGCAGGCAATTGACGATGCTGGAGGAGGAATCGCTGACGGGAAACATCCGTCCGTCACTCTCAACTTTGAGCGGCACACCGCGCGATTCGAACCACTCCACCGTGTCGCGCGGCTGGAAGCGGTGATAGGGCCCGTTCAACTCGCGCGCGCCGCGCGGATAATTGCGCAGTAGCCGGTCCACATCGAAGCAGTGGTGCGTGACGTTGCAGCGACCGCCGCCGGAAAGCGTTACTTTGGAGAGCAGTTCGGGGCTTTTTTCAAACAGCAGTACAGTTGCCCCCGGGTCGGCCCCCGCCGCCGCAATGGCAGCGAAGAAGCCGGCCGCGCCGCCACCCGCCACGGCTATCGTGCGCGTCTTCATGCGGCGAGAATAGCGGGGCACACGGGCGAAGGAAGCGAATTCAAACCGGACAGCTCGCGCAACTCAATGGCAGCCGCACGAACCGGAACCGCACCCGCAGCCGCCGGTGGAGACCTCGTCGCTCTCCGGCAGGCGTCCGAGCTCGAACGTCTTGCGGACGAATGCGTTGACCGTGGCCTCGATCTTCTGCATGGAGCGCTGCGCCTCGATGAAGCCCTGCGCAATCGGATTGTTGAGAAACGCCGTTTCGTGATTCTCGAAGTCGAGCAGCTCCACCTCGCTGATTTCGACGCCGGACTGGTGCTTCTGATGCAGCGCTTCCTGCAAATCGCAGAGATGCTGATATTGCACGCGCGTCTCTGTGTCCGCGAGGAACTCTTCGATCGTGCGCCGCATTTCCTTATAGGCGGGCTGATCCAGAATGGTCTGGCACAGCTCCTTGATCTTCTGAACTACAATCGTGTCTTCCTGACGAAATGAAAGCGGCTTCATATTTCTCCCTGAGCGAATAACTATACAACACTTCCCCGAAAATTCGACCGCGCACTCAAACAGGGATCGCGCCGGAACGCAAGCCCTCGCGCGGCTACATCAGCGAAAACGCGTCCACATCCACCGACCACGCGATTTTTTCCGGCCACTTGAAATCGCGGAGAACGTCTTTGAGCGGCGCCGTGATCTGTCGCGTCTGCGGCGCGCGCAGGATGATCTGATAGCGATACTCCCCGCGCGCCTTGGCCAGCGGCGCAGGCGATGGGCCGCCGAGGCGCACGGCGGCGCTCAACTTCTCCTGCACGCGCTTGGCGAGCGATTCCGCTGTGAGCTTCACAAGCTGCTCCTGCTCGCCGCGGATCGTGAAGCAGACGAGGTGGCTGTATGGCGGATAGCCCAGCTCGCGGCGGAACTCCAACTCCTGATCGAGAAACCCGTCATAGTCCAGCGTGCGCGCGGCCTGAATCGCCGGATGAAACGGGGTGAAAGTCTGCACAATCACCTCGCCCGCGAGATCGCCGCGTCCCGCGCGGCCCGCGACTTGCGTGAGCAATTGAAACGTGCGCTCGCCAGCGCGGAAATCGGGCATGTGCAGGCTCAGATCCGCCGCAACAACGCCCACCAGCGTCACACTCGGAAAGTCGAGCCCCTTCGCAATCATTTGTGTGCCGAGCAGAATATCAATCTCCCCCGCGCGGAACGCCCCGAGAATCTTCCGGTACGAATCCTTTCGCGTCATCGTGTCGGAATCCATCCGCTCAAGGCGCGCCTTGGGGAACACCTTGCGCAACACCTCTTCCACCCGCTGCGTGCCGATGCCGGAGTATTTGAACGCCGGATCGCCGCACTCGGGATTGGGGCAGCAATCCGGCACCGGTTGCTCCGCGCCGCAAATGTGGCAGAGCAGGCGATTCGTCCGCTTGTGGAACGTCATGGACACGCTGCAGTGTTCGCACCGGGCCACCATGCCGCATGTGGGGCACACCAGCGAGGTCGCGAAACCGCGCCGGTTCAGAAACAGAATGCTCTGTTCTCTCCGCTCCAGGCGCGACCGGATCGCCTCGCGCAAATCGCCGGAGAGCACGTTCAGCCGGCCCTCCTTCTCCTGCTCCTGGCGCATATCCACAATCCGCATCGTCGGCATCTGCCGGTGGTCCACGCGGTGCGGCATCCGCGCGAGCGCATATTTTCCGCGCTGCGCATTGTTGTGCGATTCCAGCGAAGGCGTTGCAGACCCCAGCACCACCGCACACCCGTCGCGATGCCCGCGCATCACCGCCACATCGCGCGCGTTGTAGCGCGGCGCCTCTTCCTGCTTGTAGCTGTACTCGTGCTCCTCATCCACGACGATCAGGCCGAGATTCTTCATCGGCGCAAACACGGCCGAGCGCGGCCCGATCGCAATCCGCGCTGACCCCTCGTGAACGCGATGCCATTCGTCGTGCCGCTCGCCGGACGACAACTCGCTGTGCAGCACCGCCACCGTATCCCCGAATCGCGAGCGGAAGCGGTCCACCGTCTGCGGCGTCAGCGAAATCTCGGGCACCAGAACAATGCATCCCTGCCCCTTCTTCAACACGTGATCAATCGCCTGCAGATATACCTCCGTCTTGCCGCTACCCGTCACGCCGAACAGCAGCACCACCGCCGGATCCCGCGTATCAATGGACTTCCGGATCAACTCCAGCGCCGCCGCCTGCTCCGGCATCAACGCCAGCGGCTGAGTCGGCAGCACCTCGTGCCCTGCGTCCGCGCGACGCCGCAACACGCGTTTGCCCACCCGCACAAACCCCTTGCGCTCCATCGCGCGCACTGCGGCGGAACACGCCCCCAGCCGCGCCGTCAGCTCCGGAAGCGCAAGCGGCCCCGCCGCCAGCGCATCAATCACCTTCCCCTGCAGCGCCGCCTTCCGGCGCAGCGCCGCCACCTGCTCTCCATCGCGCGCAAGCTCCGTCAGCTCAACCAGATTCACCTCCTTGAAACGCGCCGACACCTGCCGCACCGCGCTCGGCAACACCGTGCGCACAGCCAGCTCGACCGGCGCTACGTAGTAGTCAGAAATCCACCGCGCCAACCCGAGAATATTCTCCTCCACCAGCGGCTTCTTTCCCACAATGGCTTGGATTGGTTTTAGATTCGGGAACGACGACGACTCCGAAAAACCGACCACATAGCCATTCACAAGCCGACGTCCGAACGGCACCTCCACGCGCGATCCGATCTGTAGTGACCCCGCCAGCGTTTCCGGAACGAGATAGTCAAACTCTCGATCCAGCGACAAGTCCACGACGATCCTGGCAATAGGGCGCATGCAACCATCATTCCGAACGCGCGTCCTTTTGCAAGCCGACACCCGTCCCAATACCCCCTCACACACCATCAGATCGTACTTGCACCGCACCGGGCACCCGCCATAGTAGGCGCATTATGAATATTGATCAGGGCGGTAGTGGTTCGGGCTCAATCGTCTCCATCGGCCTCGCAATTCTTGCAATCGCGATCGGAGGCATCGGGCTCTATGTCGGCATCTCCGGACGCGGGCAGGCGAGCCTGCAAAGTGATCGCATCTCCGAACTCGAACAGCGCGTGGACCGGCTATCCGGCGCAAGCGAGGAAATCACCGGCCAGATTCGCGGCCTGCACAGCTCCACCCGAAGCGCACTGCAGGAAGTCAGCGCGCAAATGAATCAGCTCCGCACCGACCTCTCCGGTCGCGCGCCCGCCGCTGCACCCGCACAAGACGCAGCCGCGACGCAAACCGCAGCCCCCTCCGAGCCCAGCGGAAAAACCTACGTCATCCGCGCAGGCGACCTGCTCGGCAAGGTTGCGAAACAGCAAAACACCACGACAGCGGCAATCTTGAAGGCCAACCCCGGCCTCAACCCCAACCGCCTCAAAGTCGGTCAGGTCATCAACCTCCCCTAACGTTGTCCAGCCACGCGCGCGCCGCACATCGCCGCGCGCGGATCACGGTGCGTGGGTAAGGATGCGATAGATTCGACCGGCGGCAGCGTTGGTATCCGTGACAGTGATCTGCGATGTAGCCGCCGTGACCGTCACCAGCGGACTCCATACCGGCGCAGGCGCAAGCTGCGGACTGCTCTCAACGCGATAGACCACACCCGCGAGCGTTTGGATCGAAAGCTGCACGCCGTTGCTGGCGGCACTGATATCCGCCGCGCGATAGAGCGGGCGCGATTGGCGAAACCCGACGTTCACCGCATTGGTCGCCTTGATGAACGACCCGTAGATGCGCGACTCGTTGTTGGTGAGATACACCCTGCCGTGCGTTGAATAGCCGAGCGGAATACTCAGATTCCGCGCCGTCGCGTTGGTGTTCCGCAGCTCAATGAAAATCTCGTCGCCGCCGGGCAATCCGTTCAGCGGCACGGCAAAACTTCCGCACGCCTCCGACACGTCATACCACGCGGCCTCCTCCCCATTGCTCTTCCACAAGCGCACCTGAATACCGCCCGCCCCCTCGCCCTCGTCATACACCGCGTTCGTGTTGGCGTCGTAGAAAATCGTGTCGGTGAAAAAGTGGTTCGTACTCTCCCGCCCGAAATCTTGCGTATCGTAATCGCGCGTGACGTAATACGGCGCCTCATATTTCTTCGTCTGCTGGTGCCCGAGTCCGATCTCGCGCGCCGTCGCGTTGAGAATCGCCTGCCGGTGCCCGCGATCCGCAATGGGCGTATCCTTGTAATACCAGTCGTGGATTTCGGGCGACGTGATCGCGTACGGGACGTACGAACCCGGATTCTTCCAATACGCGTGAAAAATGTTTTCGTAATAGCCGCTGATCGAATTGGTGTAGTGCTCCGCCTGATGCCGGTTGATCGGGGAGCTGCCGAGCGGATAGTAGTTGCTCGATGGGCTGCTGTGGACGAGCTGCCCCGTCTCCGCCATATCCTGCGAATGTTTCTGCGCCGCGATGCTCATCCGCGCATTCGGCGCGAGCGGCGGCTTGCTGGCGATCCACACGGCCCACTGATTGGTGGTCGTTCCAAAATCATTCGCGCCGTCAGTGTCCTCACACGCGTCATAATTCGGGTGTCCGCCCGGCGTTGAGTTCGTGAGGCTCAGCCGATCCGCCTCGCGCTCCGGCGCATAGCGCGCGCGATTGATGAACCAACGCTGCGCTTCAAGGCGCGCGGAATGCACGCCATCGCCGTCATAGCGCGTCGCAGCGCGCGCGAGCGGCGTCGCGAGAATTGTCAACAGCAGCAGGAGTCGCTTCAGCACAAACTACCGTTCACGGAGAGCGGCGAATGTAGACGGGCAGCTCGCCCGGCTTGTTGACGGTGTAACCACCGCCGACCGTGGGCCGGACATACACCGGAAGTTCACCCGGCTTATTGACCGTGTAGCCCCCGCCCGAAACCGGACGGACATACGTGGGCAGCTCACCCGGCTTGTTCACCGTCATGCCGCCACCCGATGTCGGACGAACATAAACCGGCAACTCGCCGGGTTTATTGATCGTGGACCCGCCACCGGCGGACGGACGGACATAGACCGGAAGCTCACCGGGTTTTTGGATCGTATAGCCACCGCCCGAAGTCGGGCGCACGTAGGTGGGCAACTCACCGGGCTTCTGAATGGTATACGACTGCGCCTGCGCTGACACCGCCAGCGCAACACCCGTCAAACACACCATCAACATTCTCGCCACTCGCCAATCCTTTCTCCCCGCACCACTATTAATAGTTACACACGATCTGCTCCTCCGTCGAGCCTTCCCCGGCCTGCTCATTACACGCTGCGGATTCAATGGACGCGGCTTCCATTAATTATTCTTAAACCCTGATCCCTCGCTGATCCCTCGCAAGCCGTATGGATTTGACTTATCCGCGTAAAGGTGTTAATCGTCGGCCGACATCTTAAAATCTTGAGGGAGATAATGCCATGTATAGAAATCGGCTCATCTTGGTTCTCCTGATCCTGTCCATCGTCCAATCCGCCGGAGTTGCAACGGCAACCGTCTGGACATCGCCTATTACGAACTCGGTCACATGGACCAAGGCCGATAGCCCGCACACTTGGGTTGGCGACATGACGGTCAGCAGCGGGGCGGTCGTCAACATCGAGGCCGGCGCGGTCGTGCAAATGCCCTCGGGCGGGAACCTGACCTTCAACGGCGGCTCCCAGATTCTGGCGCTGGGTTCGTCGGAAGACCCCATCCGCTTCGGCGGGGTTAGCCAGTTGACGCCCGGCGGCACAGTCCGGTTGGACACATCGCTGACGTGCGAATTCCGCTTCTGCCATTTTGCCAACCTCACTCGATTCCAGATTGCCTCTGTTTCCCCGCAGGGCAATCACTTGTTTGAGTACTGCATTTTCCGGAAATTCTCTGCTCACGTCATTCAGCTTTCGGCCGCGCCCGCGCGGATCCTTCATTGCATCTTCCGCAACAACGCGCCAGACCAGTATGCCGTCTACATGGCCGTCACCGCCTTCTCGGACGAGACGTGCCCGACAATCTGGTACAACGCGATTGACCGGAACGGCCTGCTGGTAAACTTTCCGAGCTGGAGCACCACGGCCCTGAACGACCATGATTTCTTCAGGTATAACCGCGTCGCCGGCGGCACGGGCATCAACCTATCGGGCGACCGATACCACAATGTTACAGGACTCCGCGTGCTGGATTGCGATTTGGGAGCTGCCTCACCGAGCCTGTACGCGTCGTCCTCCGGGGCCGGATTAGAGGGGAGCATCGCGGGGAGCATCGAGCACTGTGCCCTGTCCACGCTGTCCCGATCGTTTTTCAACGTGGGCGGCCTCACGAATCTGGCAAACAACTACTGGGGCACAACCAACATAGACACGATCGCTGCGGCGCTTTTCGGCGGCGCGCTCTCCACGAATGTCGCCATTCCCATTTCGGCCACCAACGTCTTTCCACAGGCCGACGTTGATGGTTCGGACAACGGCAATCGGACCCTTCAAGCCGACGCTGACCTCGTGAAGAAAGCGGTTGTCGGGTTGGTCACGCTCAACCCCGGCGAGGAGGCCGTCGCCGATGTGGATCGCAACGGCGTCGTTGACACGCGCGACGCCCTGCTGATCGAGTCGTACATCAATAACCTGATCTGGAAACTCCCCGTACCCTGAGGTCTCATGAGATGCTGGGTATTTATCTTGCTTGCGATCTCGGTCGCCGGCGCAGCCGCGGACAACACGCTGCTCCTCCGGCCTGATGGCGGGGACTGGCGCGCCGGAGGCTACCGCGATGTGGCCGTACTTGCCGTCACGGAGGGAAGGCCGGTCGGCGCCGCACGCTTCGATGTTCTCGTCTCGAACACTCAAGTCGTCCGCTGTGTCGCCGCTTTCGGAAACGATGGCCGCGCCGGTGGCGGCCTTTTCCCTACATGCGACGCGGCCATCGCCACGGACGGTCTTACGCGTGTAGTTTCCGTCAACTCATGGCGGGCTGACGCGCCGTCCGGCACGAGCCGCGTTGCCACGCTGCGTTTCGACGTGCAAGGTTTGCCGGGCGACTTCTGCACAATCGCCCTGACCAATGCGATCCTGTGGAGCACCGCCGCCCTTCCGACGAATGATTCCGCCGTGATCGCGCCATGCCGCGAGCTTACACAGAGCGCCGCTTCGGCCGTGCTGACGGTCACGGTATCCGGCGCAACCAGCCACAGCCTGAACTTGACGGACCTGCCGCCGACGCTTCAGCGAGGCCGACTGTATCCGGTCCGGCTGACCGCCGAATCCGCCGGCGAGTTCGTGTCGAGCTTCGACGCCACCCTTTCGTTTCCGACCGGAGCGGTCGAGATACTCGACGTGTCAACCCTCGACCGGCAGCGGCCCGTCACATGGAAACTGGCCGGCGGGCAGCTCCGACTGTTGGGCGCCAAAACCTCGACGATCTGGCAGTGGCCGGGAACCCAAGAACTTGCCACCCTATGGATCGCGGCCCGGGAGAAGTCTTCCGAGAACGCGAGACAGTTCGATCTGATTGACGGGCGGCTGTTTGTGCAGTCGGCGCTGGCATCCCGCGGACTTCCTCTTTCAAACACCGTTCACGCGACAAGCCTCAGCCTACCGCCGCAACAGACCACGCTCAGCTCGCCTCCGCCCACCAACATCTACCTCGACAGCGAGTTTGTCACGCTGGTCGCGGTGGCTGTGACAAACTGGACCCCGTGGCTCGTCGGCGGCAGACTCACGTTTGATCCAATGCGTGTTGTTGTCGCGGATATTCAGCCAACCGGCTTCCTGACCGGCGCGACGCTGACGGTAGACACGAACACATTCGACAGCGGCATCGTGCCGTTCGTCTGGTCGGAGTTCAGCAAGGGCGATGCGGAAACCAACGGAACGCTTGGCCTGATGAACGTCCGATGGCACGTGACAGGCTCGACACTCCAGAGAGGCGCGTTGACCTGCGAGTTGTTCATGGCCGACGGAATCTGGAACGGCTACGACACGGAACGCCCCGATACGAATCTGCCGTTCCTCATCCGCTTCAGCCCCACGGACATGGACGGAGACAGGATTCCGGACTGGTGGGCTATCCGCTACTACGGCGGCGAAACCAATGTGGTGGCCGACGAGGATAGCGACCACGACCTGATGACGGCTTGGCAGGAATACGTGTCGGGCACGGATCCGACGAATAAAGACTCGTTCCTCGGGCTAATCTCGATTACCCTCACCAACGCTGCCGACCTCGCCATCCGTTGGTCCAGCGTGACGGGCATCACCTATAACCTGAGCCGCATCACGAACCTGCATAGCAGTGTTGACGTTGTCGTTGCCTCCGGAATCGAGGGGTCTGGCACGACCACTACCTACACAGACACGAACGCCCCGAACGGGTGGCCGATTTTCTACCGCGTGACGGTTCCGGAACCGTGAGGGATCACGGCACCGAGCGTTTTCATCTCCTCCGCAAGATACCGATCCAAACTTCGTATCCCGCCGCGCTTATGTGGAGGCCGTCGTAAATGTTCTCCTTCTTTATCCGGTGGAGCAGCCGCTTCGTTCGTCGCTGAAGTGAAAAAAACAGAAGGGCGTTGAGGTGAAAGCGGATTTATTCCGCGGGGATCAGGTCCGGAATGGCGGTGGTGTCGTCTTCGTCTTCCCAGCAACTCGCGGGAATAGCGTCATAGTCATCGTACCAGATGCCCTTGTTGGGACCGTTCGGGCAGTAGCACTTCTTGCCCCCATCCAGACCCTCGCCAAGTTTGCACGCGGCAAAACAGGCTGCAACTGCGTCGCTGCGCACGAGAGAGGCGTCGCAAAAATTGTCAGCAGCAGCAGGAATCGCTTCAGCACAAACTACCGTTCACGGAGAGCGGCGAATGTAGATGGGCAGCTCGCCAATCCTTTCTCCCCGCACCACTATTAATGGTTACACACAATCCGCTCCTCCGTCGAGCCTTCCCCGGCCCGCGAACCTCAAATCCAGCGGCGGACGGTAGCGCGATAGCGGGTGAAGGCTTCGCCGAATTTCTCCTGCAGCACGCGTTCCTCAAGCGCGATCTGGAATCGCGTGATGTAGGCAATGAATGCCGCCACCGATACGAGCGAAAGCGGATTCCCCAAATAGACACACACGCCAAGCAACCCGCACACAATCGCCAGATACATCGGATTGCGAGAAATGCGATACGGCCCACCCTGCACCAACACGCAGCTGCGCTCCGGCGTGTGCGGCATCGTCGTCGTGCCCGACAGCCGGAACAGGATCAGCGACCACACCCCGATCACGCCGCCAATCGCCACGCACACCGCCGTCAGCGAAACGCGCCCGACAAAGAAATAGCCGAATTGCGGCGCCCACTTCCGCGCAATCAACCACGCCAGCGCAACGGCCAGCGCGGCAATGACCGGTGGAGGAACTCCCTTCTTAAATGACAGCATAATAACCTCTGCGGCTGCTTCTCGCGCGCCGCTCCTCGCCCACTATACATCAAAATGATCCCGCCTGCCTGCCTTGACAGTCCGTGGGTTCCACCGTAGCTTCCAAAGCCCTTTAGTTAAGGAATAGAGCAGGCAGGAGAGCGAGCATGGCAATTCACATTTCTGAAAAGGCGAAGCAGGAGCTGGCAAAGCTGGATGTCGTACACCCGAGCTTTCTGCGCATCTCCGTCACCTCCGGCGGTTGCTCAGGCATGACCTATTCCGCCTGCATTGACAACACGCGCGCAGATACCGATCAGGTGCTCTTCGAAGAAAACGAACTCTGCATCGTCGCCGATCCCGGCAGCGCGATGTTCCTCGACGGCCTCGAAATTGACTATTCCGACGACCTCATCTCCGCCGGATTCCGCTTCAAAAACCCCAAGGCCGTCAAGGCGTGCGGCTGCGGTTCCTCCTTCGCGGTCTGAGTGCGCCATGACCATCCGCCCCATCGAACTGCTCGGCGGCGAGTCCGTCTATTGCATCAACGAGAGCCAGCTCAAAAACGCGTTCCGACTCGCGAATGACGACCCTCAAACCGCGCCGCGCATTCAGGCGGAAATCGCCGCGCTGGAAGAAAAACTCACGCGCAACGAGCGCGCCGCGCTGGCGTTCGTCCTCATTGACCGGCTCCTGAAGTCCGGCCCAGGCTGATCCCCCACGCCCGAATTTCCAACGATTGGAAGTCGCCGCCATTTTGACTTCCAATGATTGGAAAAAGTGCTTTTCACATCCCGCGGGGTCTATACCTTATCCCTTTCGCGGGGCTAACCCCCGACAAGTGAGGATTCTATGGCAAAACCGAAGCAGCAGGAAATCATCGGACTGGTCGGACTGGGCTATGTCGGCCTTCCGCTGGCCATTGCGTTTTCCAAAAAATATCGCGTGGTCGGATTCGACGCCAAACCCGCGCGCATCGCGGAGCTGAAATCGGGCAACGATCACACAGGCGAAACGACGGCTGCCGATCTGCGCCATCGCAACCTCACATTCACCGACAATCCGCAGGACCTCGCAAACTGCACGTTCATCGTGGTCGCCGTGCCTACGCCGGTGAATGTCGCGAAGGAACCGGACCTCGATCCGCTCGTCAAATCCTCCACCACGGTCGGCCGTATTCTGAAGCGCGGGATGATGGTGGTGTACGAAAGCACCGTCTATCCTGGTGTGACGGAAGAGACCTGCCTGCCGATCCTCGAAAAAGAATCCGGCCTCAAACTCGGCGACTTCCAGCTCGGCTATTCACCGGAACGCATCAACCCCGGCGACAAGAAACACACCGTCACCAACATCGTGAAGGTCGTCAGTGGGCACGACGCAAAGGCGCTCGACCGCTGCGCCGCCGTCTATGGCTCCATCATCAAAGCGGGCGTCCACCGCGCGGCAAACATCAAGACCGCAGAAGCGGCGAAGGTCATCGAGAACGTCCAGCGCGACCTGAACATCGCGCTGATGAACGAGCTTTCGAAAATCTTCGCGCGCATCGGCATCAACACGCGCGATGTGATTGAGGCATCCGCCACGAAGTGGAACTTCCACAAATATCACCCCGGCCTCGTCGGCGGACACTGCATCGGCGTGGACCCCTACTACCTCACACACCGCGCGCTGGCGCTGGGCTATCATCCCGAGGTCATCCTCGCCGGACGCCGCATCAACGACTCCATGGGCGCGTACGTCGGCGATCTCTGCATCCGCGAAATGATCGCGGCAGGGCGCCTCCCGAAAAACGCGCACGTCTGGGTGTTGGGCATGACGTTCAAAGAGAACGTGCCGGACTTCCGCAACACTCGCGCAGAGGACGTCGTCGCCTACCTGCGCGGATTCGGCTGCGAAGTCACCACGTGGGAGCCGATGGGCACCCCCGAGCAGATCAAAAAATATTTCGATCTCGAAACCACACTGCCGAAACAGGCGCGCGAGCTGGACGCCATCATTCTGATCAACGGACACAATGCATTCCAGTCGCTGAAGCTCAAGGAGCTGCGCAAGAAATGCCGGACGCCGGTGCTGGTGGACGTGAAGAGCTTTTTCTCCGGCGATGAAGCGCGCAAACTCGGCTTCCGCTACGTGAATCTCTAGCCGATACCCGCACGGAACCTCGCGCGATGCACCTCCTTTGGATGGCACTGGCCGGAGCCGTGGGCACCCTCGCCCGCTTCGGCGTGTCGTCCGCCGTGCAGCGCTGGGCAGGACCGTCGTTTCCGTGGGGTACATTCGCAGTCAATATCATCGGCTGCTTCCTGTTCGGATTTCTCTGGATGCTCATGGAGCAGCGACAAGCCTCGCTCGGCCATTTGCGCGCCGCGGTGCTGGTCGGCTTCCTCGGCTCGTTCACCACATTCTCCTCATTCGCGCACGATACCGGCGCGCTCCTGCGCGGATCGGAATGGATCCCGGCACTGCTCAACATTCTCGGACAGAACGCAGTGGGGCTCGCCGCGCTTTTCCTCGGACTCGCCGTCGCGCGCGCGATCGTCTGAGCGCAACGCGCGACGCATAACATTGCCGCGCGCGGAAAAACGCCTTGCCAAATTTGCACTCCCGGCGCACGCTGACCGCGACAAAAAAGTATTCAACACTGTAGCGCGCCATGATTCGTTCGTTTGTATTCAGTCAAGGGAAGCTGGTGGGCCAGGACCTCGGCCTGGACTTCCTCCGCGTGATGCTCATTGATGACGATGCGCAGGTTTGGGTGGACCTCGATCACGCCACACCGGAAGAGAACAAAGAGCTGCTCGAGAGCATGTTCAACTTCCACCCCCTCGTCATTGAGGACTGTATCCAGCCATCCGAACACCCGAAGGTGGAAGAATACGATGGCTACCTCTTTCTCGTGATGCATTCGGTGGACTATTCCGCGCAGCAGCGCCAGTTCCAGATGAACGAACTGAATCTGTTCATCGGCAAAAACTTTCTCGTCACCTACCACGACGATCCGCAGCGCTGCATTGACCTCACCATCGAGCGCGTCCTCAAACACTCCACCGGCATCGCGCGCGCGCCGGACCGGCTGACCTACACGCTGCTCGACATGCTGCTCGACCAGTACAACCCCTCGACCGAACGCCTCTCCCTCGACATCGAGGAAATGGAGCGCAAAGCAATTGATACAAAATCGCGCACATTCCTCACGGACGTGCTGCACCTCAAAGACGAAGTCTCGCGCCTGCGCTCGATCGTCGGCGCGCAGCGCGAAGTGATGTCGCGCATCGCGCGCGGCGAATTCAAAATCATCCGCACACACCTGCTGCCGTACTTCCGCGACCTGCACGACGCGCTCATTCGCCTCGCCGGCCAGGCAGACGGCTATCGCGACTCGCTCACCAACTTGATCACCGTCCAACTCAACATGCAACAGGCGGAAACCAATCAGGTCGTGAAGGTGCTGACCGTGCTCGCGACGCTGTCGCTTCCGCTCGTCGCCATCACCAGCTTTTACGGAATGAACATTCAGCACTGGCCGAACGAGGACTGGCCGCCGTGGCCCTGGTCTTACGTGATCATTTTGGCGCTGAACGCACTTGTCACCGGATTGATTTACTGGGTATTGCGGCGCAAGAACTGGCTGTAGCGGGAGGAGGCGCGTGGACGCATGAAGAAAAACTTTATCCTCGATACAAATGTTTTACTGCACGAAGCCACCGCCATACAGCGATTCCAAGACAACAACATCATCATCCCGCTCAAAGTGATCGAAGAAATTGATCACTTCAAAAAAGATCAAAGCGAGTTGGGCCGCAACGCGCGCCACGTCTCCCGCCTTCTCGATGAGTTGCGCCAACAGCGCAAACTAAACAAAGGCGTGGACCTCCCGCACGGCGGCACGTTGCGCATCGCGTTTCCCGGCGCGCACGTCAACAACGGCTCAACCACTGCGGATGACCAGATTCTTGAACTCGCCATTCAGATGCGCAAACGGGGCAAACCGCGCTGCATTGTGGTGACCAAGGACATCAATCTGCGTCTCAAGGCGGACGCGCTCGGGCTGGATGCCGAGGACTATCGCAGCGATCGCGTGGATGTGGACGAACTCTATACAGGGCACACGGAAATCACGGCCTCCAGCGATCTGCTCGATGCGTTCCGGCGCGAAGGGCGGATCGCACCGCCGGAGGGTTATACATTCTCGGCCAACGAATACGCCCTGCTGCGCCACGCGGAGGATCCGACACACACCATCCTCGTTCGCTATGACAGCCACGCCGATGCGCTCGTCCCACTCATCCCCGCACCCGATGGCGTGAAGCCGGTTTTGCCGCGCAACAAGGAGCAGCACTATGCAATGGACGCACTCCTCAACGACGACATCAAAGTCGTCACCATCATCGGCAAGGCGGGCACCGGGAAAACACTCCTGGCCGTCGCCGCCGCGATGTTCAAAACTATGCAGGAAAAGCGCTACCGCCGCATGCTGATCTGCCGCCCCACCGTGCCTATGGGCAAGGACATCGGCTATCTGCCCGGCACACTCGAAGAAAAACTCACGCCGTGGATGCAGCCGATCTACGACGCGCTCGACTTCCTCTCAAACGGAAGCCGGAGCTGGAAGCGCAACAAAGACGGAAACCACGATGACGACCGGATCGGAATCGAACCGCTCACCTACATCCGCGGTCGCAGCATCCCCAACCAGTTCATCGTGGTGGATGAAGCGCAAAATCTCACGCCGCTGGAGGCCAAAACGGTGCTCACGCGCGTCGGGCCGGGCACAAAGATCGTGCTCACCGGCGATATTTATCAGATTGATAATCCGTTCCTCGACAGCATGTCGAACGGGCTCTCATCCGTTGTTGAAAAATTCCGCCCACACGCCATCGCGGCCCACATCGTGCTGGGGCGCGGCGTTCGCTCAGAGGTGGCCGAACTCGCGGCAAATCTTCTATGAGCTCCTGCCCCTCGGTGCGTCTCCATCCCCGCGTAGTTCCTGCCCTGCTGGCTCTTCTGAGCCTGTGGGGGCTCGCGGGCTGGTGGCCCATGCTCGCAGATAACGCGCCCGCATGGACCGGCATCGTTCCGATACCCGTGGCTCTGCTTGCCGTATTGCTCCTGTGGATATTCGTTGCGCGCAGCAGGCGGCGCGCACAAAAAATTCTACTCGTCCTGATCACAGCGGGACTCGTCGCCGGTTTCTGGCGCGACGCGGGCGGGCGCCAACGCGCGATCAGCCCAAACACGCCGGACACGCTTCGCGTCATGCAGTGGACGGCAGCGGAAGATACACCCGCGCGCTCGATTCTCGCCACCCTGGCCGAAAACGATCCCCCCCACATACTCATCCTGACTCGCCCTACGCTCACGCAAATGGAGCGTAGCGAGCGACGCGCACTGCACCTCAAGAACACACTCGTCGAGGGGCAATCGTTTGTGCTCTCCCGCTATCCCATCCGCCAGCTCGTCGCACCGCAACTCGATCTCACCCACACCCTGCTGGCCGAAGTCACCGCGCCGCAGGGCCCTATTCACGTACTCGCACTCGACGCGGGAACTCGTCCCATTTCACTCGCTGCAATCGCAGGCCTGCGCGAGTGGCTGCGCGCGCAGCCCGCAGATATCCCGTTGATTATTGCCGGCGGACACAACCGGAGTCGAACCGACGCCGCGTGGAAGCCGTTGCGCGAATGGGTGCAACCCGCGTATGAAGTCGCGGGCTACGGCTGGCCGTATTCGTGGCCCTCGCCCCTGCCACTATTCTCGCGCGATAGTGTGTGGGTAAGCCGCAACCTCAACATCCAAAGCGCCGCCTATCGCGCATCGCCTCAATCACAGCACGCGCGCGAGATTGTCGCGCTCGCCCTCCCCGAAGCGCCATGAAGGTGTTGAGTCCCACCCTTCGCGCAACGCGCCGGATCGTGTTTCCTTGCGCGGGTGTCCTCTGGCTGCTCGGCTGGTATCTCGGCGAAGCACCGCGCCCGTGGCTCTGGCTCTACTACATCCCGGCGCCGTTCATCGCCGCGTGGGGGACGGTTGACCTCATTCTCCGGATGCACCGCGCGGGGCGACTCCGCAGTATCGCAACACTGATCCTCACCTTGCTCGCACTGACCAAAACGCTCGCGGTGGACTCGCGCTGGAACCGTCCCAAACCCGCCCCGCCCACCGCCATCCGTGCAGGACACTGGAACGTCGCACACGTCACCTTCGGCTACGACGCGCTCCTGCGCGAACTCGCGCCGGACAGCCTCGACATCGTGGTCCTCGTGGAAGCGCGCTACGCGCACGACTTGCCCGAGCGCGTTCAACGCACCCTCTCCCTTCCGTATGTTTTTCAGGATCAGGGAATGGCGATCCTCTCGCGCTACCCGTTCGAGCCGCAAGGCACCATCTCAATCCCGCACGCCCGCTCGTGGTGGGCGCGCATTGATACCCCCTCCGGTCCGCTCGACCTCGCCCTGCTCGACGTACTCTCTCATCCGGCGCTGGATCGCCAACCCGTCATCGGAACAATGGTAAAGTGGATTCAGGAGCGCCCCGAAAAACATCCGCTCATCCTCGTCGGCGATTTCAACACCACACGCGATTCGCACTCGCTCGACCCGCTCCGCGCCGTCATGCACCACGCCTACGAAGTCGCCGGACGCGGCTGGCCCTATTCGTGGCCGCTGCCGATCCCCGTGTACTCCATTGACCACGCATGGACCACGCCTGACATCACGCTCTACTCGTACGGGTTCCGCTCCTCCGCGCTCAGCGATCACCGCCGCCAGGAATTTACCTTTTCAATTCCCGACACTTCCGCTCATAACGAGGCGCAACCACCCGAATAAAACTTATGCCCGAACACGCTACCTTCAGCACCCTCAACTACATCATCCTCGGCATCTATCTGATCGCCATGGTCGCCATCGGCATCCTCTTTGCCGGAAAACAAAAGACCACCGAAGACTTCTTCCTCGCCGGCCGCAAAATGCCGTGGCTCGCCGTCGCCATGAGCATGTACGCCTCGCTCACCAGCGCCATCACGTTCATCGCGCTGCCCGCCACGGCCTATGCGGAAAACATCTCCTTCCTCATCGTCAGCCTCGTGAGTCCGCTTCTCGCGCCGGTGCTCATCCTGCTCTTCTATCCGTTCTATCTGCGCTTGCGCGTCACCACATCGTACGAATACATCAACTACCGCTTCGGTCGCTCCGCCCGCTTCGCGGTCTCCGCGCTCTTCATCCTCGCGCGCATCGGGTGGCTCGGCACCGTGATCTATGCCCCCGCCCTCGCCATGTCAGTCGTCTCCGGCATTCCCCTTTCCTTCTGCATCCTCGCCATCGGCCTGCTCGCCACGATCTACACCACGCTCGGCGGACTCGCTGCGGTCATCTGGACCGATGTCGTCCAGTTCGTCATCATGATTGGCGGCGCGATCTGGCTCGTCGTTACGTTTTTTCAAAATATACCCAACGGCGGAGCCGGCATCCTGAAGCTCGCTGCCGACACCGGGCGTCTCCACGTCTTCGACTGGAGCTTCAGCCTGGAGACCATGGGCGTCGCCATTGTTGCCATCTCTTACTTCTTCCAAATGATGCAGGACTACGGCACCGATCAAACCACCGTCCAGCGCATGCTCGCCGTCCCTTCCATGCGCGGTGTCAGCAAGGCGCTCGTCTTCAACGCCATCGTGGACTTCGTCATCATCGCAGTTCTTCTCTTCATTGGACTCGGCCTCTTCGCCTATCACCAGTCCTTTCCCGACCTTCTACCCGCCGGGCTCCCGCGCGACCAGATACTCCCCTACTACATCATCCACGCACTCCCTAACGGCGTCTCCGGACTACTCATCACCGCGCTCTTCGCCGCCGCCATGTCCAGCATGGACTCCGGCATCAACTGCATCTCCACCGTCATCATTCACGACTTCGTGAAGCCGCTTCGCACGGTCCCCGGCGACGACCAGCGCGACCTCAAACTCGCGCGCATCCTCACCTTCGCCCTCGGGGCGCTCGCCACCGGCGCGGCGTTCTACGTCTCCAGCTTCGCCCACCTCCTGAAGGCCTACACCAGCATCATCAGCCTCTTCAACGCCCCCATCCTCGCCATTTTCCTCCTCGGTATGCTCACCCAGCGCGCGCGCTTCGCCCCGTGGCTGCTCGCATCCGCGCTCGCCATCGCGACGAATCTCTGGGTGCAATATCGCACAGATGTGCACTGGATTTATTACTTCCCGCTCTCCCTCGGAATCGCCCTACTCGCAGGCTACATCTTCAGCGCACTCACCCCCGGCCCCCGCGCCCAAGCCCACCTCACCATCTGGCGAACGCGATGAAAAGGAGATGGCGGAGCTGGGAGGTAGGAGTTAGGAGAAGGTTTGGGAGCCGTGGGTTCACGCTCGGCTCCCTCGGAGAGGTCGCCCTACCGCGCGCAATCTGGTAGGGCGAGCTTTCCAAGCGAGCCGGTAATTCTCACGAACTCTCGAGCTTCAGGCATAGCGCTTCATTCCCGTCAATCCGGCCAATCCCGTTATCCCGTCTCTTTTCTTCCCTTCGTGTCCTCCGTGAGCTTCGTGGTTGAATTCTTTTTCCTCTCCATCTGTGATAATCAGTGTCATCCGTGGTTAACTTTTCTTCGTGCCCTTCGTGAGCTTCGTGGTTAATTCTTCTTCCTCAAATCCGCCATTCGAAATTCGGAATTCCTCCTCATTCGTGTAAATTCGCGTAGATTCGCGGTTGTTTTTTCTTTCCTCCTCTTCAGGTTTCCGCTTTCAGCCTTCAGGTTTCATCCTTCTGCCTTCGCCTCTTTTAGCGGATGAACATTGGACAAACCGCATCGCGCTGGCATAGTGCGCGCATGGCCGAGCTACGAAACGAATTCTCCTGGTCCAAATCGCGCGCGGAAATTTTCGCCGAATGCCCACGCAAGTATTTCTATGCCTACTACGGCGCGTGGGGCGGCTGGAGCGCAAAACCCAACACGAAAGAGCGAACCCTCTACGTCCTCAAACAGCTCATGACGCGCCAGATGTGGGTGGGCGCAACTGTCCACAACTGCTTGCGATGGATCCTCACCACCCTCCGCGAAACCGGCGTTGCCCCGACCGAAGAAGCCGCACTCGGCGCGCTCGGCAAACGCCTCCAACTAGACTTTCAAAACTCCGGCGAGGGTCTGTACTGGGAGAATCCGAAAAAGATTCCGGGCCTCCTGGAACACGAATACGATCACCTCGAAGTCGAAGACCACGTCTGGGCCCGCACCTTCGAACGCGCACTCGAAACCATCTCCGCCTTCTATCACAGCGACGCATTCCGAATCCTGCAATCGCTCCATCCCGAAGATTGGCTGGAAATCGAAAAGCTCGGTTCCTTCGACGTGGACGGCGTGAAGGTCTGGGTCCAACTCGACTGCGCCTTCCATATCCAGCAGGGCCTTCAAGTCATTGATTGGAAAACCGGCCGCGCCGATCTCGACGCCACCCGCGCACAACTTGCCCTCTACTCGTGGTATGCCAGCCAGACCTGGCAACTCGAACCCGAAAATATTTTTCCACAGGAAGTCAACCTGCGCACCGGCGAGATCATCGCCCACCAATTCACGCAATCCGATTTCGATCAGCTCCGACAAACCATCTCGACGAGTGTAGCCGCCATGCGTGCCCTCCTCGACGACGCGGAACAAAACCTTGCGACAGAAGAAAACTTCCCCATGTCAGAATCTGACGCCCCCTGTCACACCTGCGCATTTCGCCGCATCTGCCCCAAATGGAACAACCCGTCGTCCCAGACCGAAACAGCAGAACTAGACGCCTGATTATCCTCAGGGTCAGGCCGTAAATTGTAAATTTCGACCGCGTGGAGACGTAGCTCAAGGGCTGTTCTCTGCGCCGAATATCAGCTACGGGCAGCACGGAGGCTGCCCCTCGTGTGCCCGGCATGGGTGTGAACGAGTCAACTGAAAGGAGAAGACCGGAAATAGCGATAGTAAACCGT
>JBDHQM010000036.1:0-23265 GCA_039807095.1 Kiritimatiellia bacterium | reverse complement strand
AAACTCACAACCTCGCATTCTCATGAAAAGACCGTTGCTCCAGTTCGTCAGTCTCCGGAGGGGCAGACGATTCCCGCTCCGTCCCCGTCCTCGTACACGTCCACGTCCTCGTTCTCACCTCTCCAGAGGGGCAGGCGATGCCCGCCCGCCTTTGGAGGGTCCTACCCGTCTCCGGCTCCAAAACAGCGACCGATTTTTAGCGCTGCTTAGGGAAGCAGCGCCTGCCACGTTCCGGAGTTGGCCGAATTTATGAAGCTGTTGCCGTCGCCGTTGCCCGTTCCGTTGCTGTTATTCACCGTGGCGCTGGTAGAACTCGTCCCGACCGGCACGGCAACCAGACCATAACGCCCGTTATCACTGGCCTCGCCCGCACCGAAGAAGGCGCTCACCGTCGAACTCACGCCCTGCGCGGCCACAATCACGCCGTGCCCCGTATTGTCGTTGACCTGAGAGCCAGCGCCCGCAACAACCTGCACGCGGCTATCGCCCGTGCCCTCGTTCAACGCCACAAGCACCGCGCCTGTACTATTGCCGCTTGCGTTGAAAAGACCAGTAGCCGCAACCTCGGCGTCTCCCGTTCCGCTGCTCTCCACACGCGCGGTGGCGTCCACACCCACACCCGCATTGTCATCCGCCACCACATCCACAATCGAAATAACGGCATTTCCGGCCAGCGTATGCGAATACAGGTGAAGGCCATCGCCCGCCGCCGACCTCACAACGCCCACGTCCTCAACGTTAATAAATGCGTTGCTCATCGCCGCTACATCAATCGAAGCGCCGCGCCCCTGGTTGTCTTCAAATTCAGCCGACTGCAGGCCAACTTCGGCCACACCGCCTGCACTCGCTATCCCGAGGACCAATCCCGCCACGCCATTGCCGTTGGCGATGACATCCTCAATCATGGCGGACGCATCATTGAGTGCATTGATCACGATATGCGCTCCCTCATCCCCGTTATCATTAAAGGTGACGGTCTCAATCTCGGCGTTCACCGCACCCCCAGGCGCCTGCAGCGACACATTGAGTCCGAGTGCACCGTTCGCCGATGCCGCCACATCGGAAAGATGAAGATAAATATCGTCGTTGACCGGCACCTGGATCTCCAACCCATATCCCGTATTCTCCGAGAAACTAGATTTCTCGACCTCGACCGATGCGCCGCCCGCGGTGCTTTGCAGGAACATAATTCCGCCAAATCCCGCGTTTTGATTTGCCGTGACATTGCTCACGCCGACCATTATGTCGGCGGCCCCAATCGCGCGAAGATTCATTCCGTCATCGCCGTTCCCCACAAGTTCCGCATTCTGAAGGCGAAGCGATGCGATGTTCGTTACATTCGGAATCGTCACCCGGAGACCGTCGTTGGCGTTCTCATTCGCGACTATGCCATTAAGGTCTACCCCCGCCATCAGGCCGGCCCTGTTGTCTATCTCAATCCCGTTACTGTTGTTCCGGTCGGCTGTCACCTCGGACACGGCGATAATCCCCTGCGGAGCATGAAGCACCTCGACACTCAACCCGCTGCCGTCGTTATCCGATGCCGTTATATAACCAAACATTCCAATGACAGTGCCGGTGGACGACAACGCTGTCACAACTCCATGCCCTCCGTTGCTGTTTGCCTCAATCTCACCGGCCGAGAGATTTACGCTACTGCCTCCGGATAGATAGACATCGAGACCATTATCCACGTTTCCGTTGAGCTGCGCATTCTGCACATAGCCCGCCACCATGCTGTTATCGCCTCCGCGGGCGTCAATCCACAACCCGCGGAAGTCGTTTCCACTCGATTCCAAATGATCAACCGCAACCACCACGTGCCCGCCATCGGCCGTGGACTCCGCCTCAATCGCCGTTCCATCCCACCCGTTTAGGTCGGTCCGGTTCGTGAACACCGTAATAAAAATGTTCGACGCCGTCCCCGCGACCCGCATGGCAATACCCTCGTCGCCATTTTCGCTCGCATTATTTCTTTCGAGACTGGCCGTAAAATCGCCGTAGACGTCAAGAGCACGGATCAACATCCCGTCATCGTCATTATGCCGGGCTGTGTTATCGGCCATCGCGAGGTTCATGACTCCATACGTATCTCTAAACTCTACGTCAAAGCCGTCGTCGCCATTCCCCTCCACAACATTTCCCCGAAACTCGGCGTCAATTTTCCCATACACATTCTCCATCCAGGACTGAATGCCGTCGTCGGCGTTGTTGTTTACAACGTTGCCGCTCACCGCCAGATTAATATCGCTATAGATATCTTCAAAATCAACGTACAGGCCGTCATCGTCGTTCCCCACCGCGCGATTTCCGAGCAATGAAACCGTCACCACTCCGCCGGTCGCGTCGTACACATTGAGAAGCGCTCCACCGCTAAGGTTCCGATCGAACACATTATTCGCCAAACGCACATTGATATTACCGGCAACGTCTTCGATATTCGCATGAAGACCGTGAAAATCGTTGTCCTCAAGGCTGTTGCGCTCCGCGTAAAGATTCACGTCCCCTGTTACGTTGTGAACGTCAATGTAGACCCCGTCATCGGTGGCATTCCGAACGCTGTTGCCAGCCAAGGCGAGGGTCAAACGGTCCGCGATCCAGGCGCTTGCAATATAGATTCCCTCGTCAATCGTATCCCGCACCGTATTGTTCATGATGCGTAACTGAACATCGCCGCTGTGAAAGGCCTCTATGCCAATTCCCTTCTCACCCCCGCGAATCGAGTTATTCTCAATATTCAAACGGACCCGATCCACGTATTCATACACACCCGCAATCCCCGCCAAGGCGAGCGGACCGGAAACAATTTCATTATCCCGGACCGTCGCGGAGACCGAGCCGTGATTCCGCCCGAGAATGCCCACACCCAGATACTGTCCGCTGAACTTGTTGTTTTCTACCAGCAAGCCATTCGCGTTCAGCGCCAGAATGCCGACCTCATCCACCAGCAAACCGAAGCCTAGCGGATCCGTAGCGCCAGGATTCACGCCGCCTGCAGGCCGCGCAAAATTGAAGCCGGTGACAAATACATCGTCCGCCTCAATGCGCATCGCGGGGCCATTCACACCGCCCTGCACACCGCTCATCACCGGATATTTATTTCCGCCGAAAACTTTCCCGCCAAATCCCGGGATCGCCGTGCCCTCGCCGCGCAACTTCACGCCCGGCGTGCCAACCATCACGTGCTCGTCATACGGCGCGATTCCCTGAAACACATACACGTTCCGCAGCCCAAACACGGCATCCACACCCTCCTGCACCAGGTGCCACGGATGCTCTGCGGAGCCGTCTTCAATTCCACTCACATTCGCGTTGTTAACGAAATTCACATCGTCGAGCACAACGTATGACTTACTGAAAGTCCGGCTCGAACTGGAGGCTGTCATGCGCCCTACATCTTCAATCCAGCCCGACTCCGTCATCCGCACGTGCGGATCGCGCATCACCATGTCGCTCAAGCGATCCCGCATCTCGCGCCGCGTCGGACGCAGGCTCTCGCCGATGCCCTCAAACGGATTGCGCCCGCGCGCCAGATTCCACAAGTCGAACGGCAGATCAACGCGCAACCCGAGGAAATAATCGCTGCCCGTCAGATCCTTGTTTTCATAAATCTCGCCGTCCAACACCAACGCAGGCAGCGCGCGGATTTCCAGGCGGCCCTTGTACCCATCAATGTCGCCCGAGAAATCGCTCTCAAACGAATAGTAGCCACCGAACACCCGCGTCTCCAACCACTCCGGCAGGAAAGGAAGCCGCAGCCCCACCTCAAGATCATACCCCTCCATCGCCGCCTCAAAACGATTGAAGTAACGCGTCGTCGTCCGTGTAGAAACGCGCGTGTAGCGATTCTGCTTCAACTGATAGCGCCGCGCATAGATATCGCCCCACCACGGACGCGACGTGCTCTGCTCAACACTCGTGCGGCTGTCGGAATCAATGACCTCGTGCTTGTCGTCCGGCCAATAATAATTGCCGCGCACGTCCACCCACTTCGAGAGCATTTCAACGCCCGCGCCAATCTGATCAAACGTATTGTTGTGCCGCGTCTCGCGCTCGTCATAGAACACGTTCGCGCCGAGTATCAACTCCGGCTTCGGCAACAGCACGCGGCCGCCCAGGCCGATGCTCCACTCGCTTTCATCATCATCGTTGCCCGAAAGTTTCGGGTTCAAAAAAAGGAGGCCATGTTGGCCTCCAAACAACGGTTGTAAAATATCGAGGTATCCCTCGCTCGTACTCTCTCCTACCCGACCGCCCAGGGTCAACCGGCCAGCCGCGCGTTCTGCCCGCGATGCCTCCGTCTGTACCTGCCGATCTGTTTGAGGGGCACCAAACCTTTTGATCTCAGTTTCCTGAGCCAGAAGCCCCGATTGAAAGAAGACACTCGCAACGAACAGTACACCGACGCAACGCAATACACGTGCATTCATGTCCAAGCCTCCTAGGCGAAAGCCTAGCAGGGCCGGATTCGGCGTCAAATTTAATCGGAATAAATCGGATCGAGGGGTGTCACCGCCCGGCGAGAGGCACGAACTCCATCGCATCCGGCCCGGTATAGAGCGAGCTCGGGCGGATAATCCGGTTCCCCTCGCGCTGCTCCATAATGTGCGCCGCCCATCCCGTGATGCGCGACATCACAAAGATCGGCGTGAACAGCAGCGTCGGAATTCCGCAGCGGTTGTAGACAATGGCACTGTAAAAATCCAAATTCGGAAACAGATTCTTCTCCCGCCGCATCACCTGCTCGATGCGCTCACCCACGGCAAACTGCCGCTTCCCCTCGTCGCTCAAATTCGCCAACTTTCTCGCCCACTCCTTAATAACATCCGAACGCGGATCGGAATGCTTATACACGCGGTGTCCGAAGCCCATGATCTTCTCTTTCTTCTTCAGCGAATCGAGAATCCCCGCCTCCGCCTCCTCCGGCGTGCGATACCGCTCAATCAACTCCATCGCCGCCTCATTCGCGCCGCCGTGCAAGGGCCCGCGCAATGCCGCAATCGCGCCCGTCACCGCGCCATAAAAATCCGCTAGCGTGGACGTGATCACACGCGCCGTGAACGTCGAGGCGTTGAACTCGTGCTCCGCATACAGAATCAGCGACACGTCCAACGCGTGCCGATGCAAATCGTCCGGCTCCTTCCCGTGCAGCGAGCGCAAAAAGTGTCCCGCAATCGTGTCGTCGCCATTCTTCGTATCAATGCGATGCCCCGTCTGATGAAAAATCCACCAATACAGCAGGCACGACGGAAACGTCGCAATCAACCGATACGCCACCGCGCGCGCATCGTGCCGCGGACCCTCCGGCTCCAGACACCCCAACGCCGACGTACTCGTCCGCAGCACATCCATCGGATGCGAATCCCCCGGCAACTCCTCCAGAATCCGGCACAACGCCTCCGGCAATGCGCGCAGCCGCGAAAGCGTCTTCCGGAAATCCGTCAACTCCGCCGCATTCGGCAACCGCCCGTTCAGCAGCAGATACGCCACCTCCCCAAACGTCGCCTTCTCCGTCAATTCGTTCAGCGCATACCCGCGATAGCGCAACCCGCCCGCCGCCTCGTTAATCACCGAGATCGCCGTCTCGCCCGCAATCACACCCTCAAGACCCTTCGCATACGTCGTCATGTGCACTTCTCCTTAAAGAAATTATTCAGCCTTCTATTTCGCGCCGCGCTGCGCCTTCAACCGCTCATCCGCCTCGCGCTCATAGCGGTGATAGTCCAACACCTCATACAGCGCATTCCGCGTCTGCATCATCCCCACCACATCGCGCTGCGTCCCGTCCTGCCGGATCTCCGCAAACACCTTCTCCGCCGCCAGACTCATCGCGCGAAACGCCGACAGCGGATACAGCGCCATCCGGACCCCCATCGCCCCCAACTCATCAATCGTGAATAGCGGCGTCTTCCCGAACTCTGTAATGTTCGCCAGCAGCGGAACCCCCACCGCATTCACGAACGTCCGATACTCCTCAAACGCCCGCAGCGCCTCCGCAAAAATGTAATCCGCACCCGCCGCCACATACGCCTTCGCCCGAGCAATCGCCGCGTCCAACCCCTCGCCCGCCACCGCGTCCGTCCGCGCCATGATCAACACATCCGCACCCGACGCCCGCATCGCGCGAATCCGCCCCACCATCTCCTCCGTCGAAACCAGCTCCTTGTTCGGGCGATGCCCACAGCGCTTCATGTCCACCTGATCTTCCATCTGCAGCGCCGCCGCGCCCGCCGCCGCCATTACCCGCGCTGTCTCGCCCGGATCGTCCCACCCCGTGTCCACATCCACCAACAGCGGCAACCCCGTCGTACCCGCAACCCGCCGCACGTCCTCCGCCACCTGCTCGCGCGTCGTGAATCCCAAATCCGGCAACCCGAAACTCGCGTTCGCCACTCCCGCCCCCGAAATATACAGCGCGCGAAACCCCGCCCGCTCCGCCTGCCGCGCCGCATACGCATTAATCACGCCCGCGATCTGCAGCGGACGCTCCACCTCCAACGCCGCTCTGAATTTCTCAACCGGACTCATCCACACACCTCACACTTTTTCCAACCCTTGGAAACGCAATCCCGCGCCACTTCCAACCCTTGGAACTTTTTCACCCGATTTTTCCAACCCTTGGAAGTCCCGCGCGGCCCGACTTCCAATCCTTGGAAGTTTTTCGCGCCGCCGCGCGCGCCGCGCTCAGAAATGGTTCGGCTCCCGCTTGATCAACTGACCGCGACCCAGCTTGCCGACAAACTTCCCGTTCTTCGCCGCCACCTCGCCGCGCACCGTCACAACCGATGGACGCCCCGTGATCTCCCAACCCTCGAACGGATTGTAGTCCACATCCATGTACTGCTTCTTCACCGTCACCTTGCCGCGATACTTCGGATCCCACACCACGAGATCCGCATCGCTGCCAACCGCAATCGTGCCCTTCCGCGGCCACAGCCCGAACAGCTTCGCCGCCTGCGTACTGCCCACATCCACAAACTGATTCAGAGAGAGCCGCCCCGTGTCCACGCCGTGCGTCCACAGCATCGTCACGCGATCCTCCAGCGACGGAATCCCGTTCGGAATTTTCGTGAAGTCGTTAATCCCCATCCGCTTCTGATCCTTGAAGTCGAACGGCGCGTGATCCGTCGCCACCGTGCTCACCAGTCCCTGCGCCAGTGCATTCCAGAACACCTCTTGATTCTTCTTGTGGCGCAGCGGCGGCGACATCACGAACTTCGATCCCTCGAAGTTCGGCTTCTCAGCATACGTCATGTCCAGCGTCAGATACTGAATCAGCGTCTCCACCCAAATCTTCACCCCGCGCTCCCGCGCACGCAGCGCCGCGCGCAGCGACTCCTCACAACTCGTGTGCACGCAATACACGTGCGTGCCGTGCATCTCCGCAAACGTCGCGAGATGATGCACGCCCTCCGCCTCCACCAGCGGCGGGCGGCTCCAATAGTGCCACTTCGGCGCCGTCTTCTTTTCCGCGAGCAATTTCTTCTGCAGCTCCGCCACCAGATCCGCATTCTCGCAGTGCGCCGTCACAATCACGCCCAGCTTCTTCGCCAGCGCCAGCGTGTGATACAGCTCATAATCCGAAATGCCGAACGCGCCCTTGTACGCGAGGAAGATTTTGAAACTCGAAATCCCCGCCTTCACAATCTGCGTCAGTTCCGCCGCCGCCTTCTCGTCATAGCGCGCGACGCCCATGTGGAACGTGAAATCGCACGCGCTCACCCCCTCCGCCTTGCTCAGCCAGAACTCGTACGCCTCCAGCGGACTCTCATCCCGCCCCGGACAGCACATCTCAATCAGCGACGTCGTCCCGCCCACCAGCGCAGCCTTGCTCGCCGAATCATACGTGTCCTTGGAAAACGTTCCCATGAACGGGAGATAAATATGGACGTGCGGATCAATGAACCCCGGAAAAACGTACTTCCCCTTCGCATTGATGATCGTCGTGTTCTTCGGCACCTCGAGATTCGGGCCGATGCACGTGATCTGCTCGCCCTCACAGTAGATGTCCGCCTCATACCGCGCATCCGCGGTCACGATCTCGCCACCTTTAATCAACAGGTTCATCTCTCACTCCTCTCGCCGGGCCGAACTGTAGCCCTACAAGGGGCTAGTGTAGAGAAAGCCCGGCGCATGAAAAGCCCCTTTTTGCGCCCATCGGGAAAAAAGACCCCACGCATACCGCTGCGCACCGCAACACTTCATCCGTGAACTTCCCGCCGCGCCGCGCTATCCTCACGCCTCATGCAAACATTCGCACTGCACATCTTGATCGCCTTTTCCCTCATGCTCACCGCATGCGGCGCGAAACACCCGCCCGGCGCCACCAACTATAAAATCATCCGCACCCTCCCGCACGACCCCGACGCATTCACGCAGGGACTCCTGCTTCACGACGGAAAACTTTTTGAAAGCACCGGACTCTACGGCCAATCCACCCTTCGCGAAGTGAACCTCGAAACCGGCGAAATCCTTCGCCAGCACAAACTCCCCCGCGACCTCTTTGGCGAAGGACTCGCCCTGCACTCCAACCGCCTCTATCAACTCACCTGGCGCGAAGAAATCGTCATGATGTACGACCTCGACACCCTGCAAGTCCTCGGCAACTTCCCCATTCGCGGCGAAGGCTGGGGCCTCACCACCTACAACGACCAGCTCATCGCCACCGACGGCTCGGCCACCCTCACCTACTACGACCCCGCCACCCGCCGCGCCACCCGGCAGCTCACCGTTCGCGATGGCGAACGCCCCATCACCCAACTCAACGAACTGGAAATGATTGACGGCGAACTCTGGGCCAACATTTGGCATGACGACCGCATCGTCCGCATAGATCCCGACACCGGCCTTGTTCTCGGCTGGCTCGACTTCTCGCAACTTGTCCCCGCCGGCCTGCGCGAATCCACCGAAGCCGTCCTCAACGGCATCGCCTACAACCCCGAAACAAAACGCCTCTACATCACCGGAAAAAACTGGCCCGTCCTCTACGAAATCGAACTCACCCCCGCCCCGCCACACCCCTAGAGCAGGGCCCGCCAGAGGCGAGCGAACTGGAGGGGTGAGAACGGGGACGAGTACGTGTACGAGTACGTGCACGAGTACGTGTTCGAAGACGGAGTGTCAAATAATCCGGAAGGGCAACCTCCGTGTTGCCCGAAACCAATATTCGGAGCAGGACCCGGCGGAGGGGCGATCACTTCCGTCTTCGTTTCATTTTATTCGACTTCGCCGTGACAGGTCGTGAACACGCGGAAATTTATGCACGTGCACGGAGTGCCCGTGCCACCACGCAAACCAAGCAGAGGTGGCGCGCTCACTTCCGCCTTCGCCCGACTCGAAACGGTCGGGGCTACGGCGCGACAAGCCGTGTTGCGCACAAAGCTGTAGCTCCGGCACTCCGCTGCCGGAGGTTGATTGGCTCATCATTCCGCCAGCTGAGTGGCCCGCCTGCAGCGCTATGCGCAGCATTGCGGGCAGGCGGAACTACAGCGAGCGAAACAGTGGGTTGTAGCTCCGCCCGCCGTATTGCGCGCGGCGCTGTAGGCGGGGCACTCCGCTGCCGGAGAAAATTCTTCACCCGCTAAGGGGCAACTGCAGATGCGCCGCAAAATCAGGCGGGATAGGTCGCGACGACGCGAATGCCGATGCCGCCGCGCGGGGTGAAGTTCGCGGTGACGGTCATGCTGCGGGGCTTGCACGCCGCGGAGAGGTCGTCGCGAATGCGGTTCGTCAATGCTTCGGCAAATGAGCCTTCGTTGCGAAAGGAGCCGAGATAGAGCTTGAGCGATTTGCTTTCGAGACAGCGCTTGTTCGGCACATACTCAATGACGATGTGGCCGAAGTCGGGCTGCCCGGTGATCGGACAGAGCGAAGTAAATTCCGGGCAGTCGAAGCGAATGGTGTAGTCGCGATCCGGATAGGCGTTGGGGAACGTTTCGATCTTCGCCTTGTCGGGCGATGACGGGAGCGCGATTTTGCGCCCCAACTGCGTTAACCCTTTTGTGCTCACAAAACTTCCAACGCTTGGAAATGTGTTCCGCGCGGACTTCCAAGGCTTGGAAATTCCAAGCCTTGGAAGTTTTCCGCAGAATCAGGCGCCGACCTGATAGCGCACGAAGCGGCGCACGGTGAACGTATCGCCCACTTCTTTGGCGCGTGCGGCGAACATTTCGGTGACGGTCTGGTCCGGATCCTTCACGAATGCCTGCTCAATGAGGCAGTTCTGCTGATAGAACTTTTCCAGTTTCCCGCCGACGATTTTGTCAATGATGTTGGCGGGCTTGCCCTCAACCTGCTTGGCGTAGATTTCTTTTTCCGCTGCCAGCACGTCTGCCGGAACATCCGAGCGCTGCAAATACGCCGGATTGCTGGCGGCGATGTGGAGGGTGACGTCTTTTACGGCTTCCTTGAAAGCATCCGTGCCAACGGAGGCGGCCTTGGTGCAGCCGACTTCCGCGAGGACGCCGACTTTTTCGCCGAGGTGAATGTAGCCGGCGATGATGCCTTCACCCTGCACCGCAAACTTGACGTTGCGGCGAACGATGATGTTCTCACCAATTTCCGCGATCTTGGCGGCGACTTGATCTTTGACGGTCTCCGCGAGCTGGTTGTCGCTCACGGTTTTGGCCGTCTGAACAAGCTCTTTCATAAACGCCTGGAACGAGGCGTTGCGGGCGACGAAGTCGGTCTCGCAATCCACTTCGATCATGACGCCGGTCTTGCCGCCGTCATAGATTTCGCAGGCGACGCGGCCGTCTTTGGCGACGCGCTCCGCCTTCTTGCCGGCGATGGCGAGTCCGCGCTCGCGCAGCACTTTGATGGCAGCAGCTTTGTCGCCCTGTGTTTCGACGAGGGCGTTTTTGCACTCCATCATGCCGAGTCCGGTTTCATCGCGGAGCTCTTTAACGAGAGCAGCTGTAATTTGCATGGAAATACTCCTTTTCGTTTGCTGTCGGGGTTATGCCGCGCGCGCGATTATTCCGCGCTCGGGGCTTCTTCGGCGGCTGCCGGAGCTGCCGCTTCTTCCGTTGCGGCGGCATCTGCAGCCTTGGCCGTGCGGCGGCGCACAGGCTTCTTCGCCTCTGCCTTCGCGGCCGGCTCGCTGGCTGCAGCGGCGCTCTTGGCGGCGGCCTGTGCAGCGCGGGCGCGGGCCTGCGCTGTGGCTTCCTCTGCGGCTTTGCGGCGATTGTCTTCTGCCGCGACGCGCGAGTATTCGGTGAGGGCTTTCTCAATCGCCTCGGCGGCGAGTTTGCAGATCAGATCAATCGAGCGAATCGCGTCGTCGTTGGCCGGGATCGCGTAGTCCACGCTGTCCGGGTCACTGTTCGTGTCCACAATGGCGACGACGGGGATGTTGAGGCGGCGCGCCTCTGCGACGGCGATGGCTTCGCGCTGCGTATCAATGACGAAGAGCGCACCGGGCAGTTCCTTCATGTCGGCGATGCCGCTGAGGTTGAAATGCAGCTTCTCCAGCTCGTGCTTGAGGCGGGCAACTTCTTTCTTGGGCAACTTCTCGAAGCTGCCATCCTTTTCGAGCGCTTCGATTTCGCGCATGCGCGAGATGCTCTTGCGAATGGTGACGTTGTTCGTCAGCGTGCCGCCGAGCCAGCGGTTGGTGACGTAGGGCTGCTTCGTGCGATCGGCCGCCATAACGATGGGCTCTTCCGCCTGCTTCTTGGTGCCGACGAAGAGAATGGAGCGACCGCGCAATACCGTCTGGTACACGAAGTTGAGCGCCGTCTTGAGTTCCTCGAGCGTCTTGTCGAGGTCAATGATGTAGATGCCGTTGCGGGCACCGAAGATGTACTTCTTCATCTTCGGGTTCCAGCGATGCGTCTGGTGACCGAAGTGAAGGCCTGCGTCCAGAAGGTCCTGGACAGTTACGTTGGGGTTGAATTCACCCGTTTCCATAGTCTCTAACTCCCTCTATTATTCTGCTTTTGCAGAAAATCCGCTTTGGCCAAACCCGGGAGCGGGCTGGCACTCGCTTCCGTCCTTACTTCCACACGTTTTCAGGACTAGGCGGGCGACCATAGGCCATTCCCGCGCGGGTGCAAGTCTTAAATCCCGCAAAGTATGGAGCCGCGATTTCCGAACGCGAGGCGCCGTTTGTTTGTCTGAATCTGCAAAACCGCGTATCCTCGATCTATGCACCGATTCTGGACCAGCTTCACTGTGATGATGGCGCTCGCGTATAGTGCGAGCGCGATTGAACTCACGCTGGAAGACGATCGCGTCTCGCTATCGGCAAACAAGACGCCGCTGCGCGAGGTATTGCAGGGGTTCGCCGAGCACGGGGTGCGCGTGCAAATGGATCCGGCGCTGGACGTGCTGGTTACCGGATCGTGCAAGTCATCGCCGGTCGAGGAGGCGCTGAACGCGCTGCTCGAACCGTTCGCCTACATCGTGACCTGGGAGGTCGTTCCCGGTCCCGTGGCGGATCTGCCGCGCCTCGCAGAAATTCAGGTATTCCAACGCGGCGCGCCGAAGCACCTCGCACCGTTGCCGCCGGAGACGCAACTGCGCCTCGCGCGCGGTCCGTTACCCGATAGCCCCGTCTTTGTCGCAGACGAAATCCTCCTGCGCGTCAAACCGGGTACGCGCGTGGACGAGTTCCGCACCCTGCTCCGCCAGCTCGGCGCAACGGTTGTGGACAGCATTCCCGAGCTCGGCATTTATCAACTGCGCCTGCCGACGGGGATCAACGTGCTCGATCTGGTCGAGCAGTTGAAGCGCAATCCGCTGACGGAGGAAGTCGAGCCGAATTATGCAGAGCGCATCCAGCGCACGCCGATGCAGCAGGCGCTCGACGCCTCCGACACAACACCGGCCACCCCGACGGCGCCGCCGCTCGCGAAAAACGCTGCCCCGCTTGCGATCCTCGACTCCGGTCTGCTAGGCGGCGTCGGCCTCGATGCCGCCGTCGTCGGTGAATACAACGCGCTCTTTCCCAATGCCGGGATGGGCGATCCACAGGGACACGGCACGCAGATGGCGCTCGTCGCATCCGGTGCCATTCAGCCGCGCGGCGCGGCGACGGATAATGAGGGCGTGCCGCTCCTCGCCGTGCGCGCGTTTGATGAGAACGGTGCGACGTCAAACTTTGCGCTGATGCGCGCAATCCAATACGCGATCAACAAGGGTGCGCGCGTAGTCAATTTGAGTTGGGGCACCGAGACCGACAGCCAGTTTGTCGCCGATGCCGTGGCATACGCGCAGTCGCGCGGCGTGGTGGTCGTCGCGGCGGCGGGCAACGAACCGACCGGACGGAGGATGTACCCCGCCGCCTATCCCGGCGTCATCGCGGTCAGCGCGCTCAACGCAGACGGCACGCCGTGGGAGCGCTCGAACTACGGCAACTTCGTCACCGTCGCCGCACCCGGCTCCGCGCGCTTCCCCATCGGCCATCGCGGTCCACCCGGCAACTACGCAGGCACCTCCATCGCCAGCGCGCAAGTCGCGCGCGAGCTGGCGCTCTACTTTGCACGCAACCCCAAAGCGACTGCTCAGGACGCCGTTCGCGCATTGCAAAAATCCGTGACCGACGCAGGCGCTGCGGGGCGCGACCCCGTCTTTGGCTACGGCGCGCTCGACGCCGCGGCGCAGGCGCAACTGCGCAAATAGTGATCGCAACGCGCCGGTTGCGCTTGCTGAGCGTTCAGACGTTGGTACAGTGCTCTGAAATTGTCGCCCCCACCATTAAAAGGAGACACACCTAATGAGCTACATCACGCAAGATAAACTCGTCATTCTCGGCGCAGCGGGCGCCATCGGTTCCAACCTCGCGCAAGCCGCGCTGACCATGGGCCTGACGCCGAACGTCTGTATGTACGACCCGTTCGAAAAGGGCCTCAAAGGCGCAGCGGAAGAAATGTATCACTGCGCATTTCCCGGCGCGAATGTCACGTGGACCACGGACATTGCCACTGCGCTCAAGGGCGCGAAATACATCATCTCCTCCGGCGGCGCGCCGCGCAAAGAAGGCATGACCCGCGAGGACCTGCTCAAGGGCAACTGCCAGATCGCCGAACAGCTCGGCAAAGATATTCGCGCGAACTGCCCCGACCTCAAATTTGCCGCCATCATCTTCAACCCCGCCGACATCACCGGCCTGACAGTTCTCGTGCACAGCGGACTGCACCCGTCGAAAGTCGGCACGCTCGCCGCACTCGACAGCACGCGCCTCCAGACCGCCCTCGCGCAGCACTTCAACATCGCGCAGGACAAAGTCACCGGCTGCCGCACCTACGGCGGACACGGCGAACAGATGGCGCCCTTCGCCAGCACGGCAAAGATTGACGGCAAACCGCTTTCCTCCCTCATCGGCACACCCGCCCTCACGGACGACCAGTGGAAGGCCATTCAGGCGCACGTCAAACAGGGCGGCAAGAAAGTCATCGAACTGCGCGGACGCAGCTCCTTCCAAAGCCCCTCGCACCAAACCCTCTTGATGCTGAAAGCCGTCATGGACGGCGCAGGCTACGCGTGGCCCGTCGGCTGCTACGTCAACGAACCCGCCGCCGGTTTCACGCAAATCATGATGGCGATGGAAACCAAGCTCACGAAAGACGGCGTGTCCTATGCAATGCCCACCGGCACCGACGCCGAACTCGCCGAGCTGAAGACCTCCTACGGCCACCTCGTCAAACTTCGCGACGAAGTCATCGCTATGGGGGTCCTCCCGCCTCTCGCAGATTGGAAGAAGATCAACCCGAATCTGTAATCGGCATCCGCTTCAGCGCAGGTCGCCGGAACCGTGCAGCGTTCCGGCGTCCTTGCGCGCGGCGAGCTTCGCGAGGTTTGCTGCGGCCACCTCATCCATCGAAAGGCCCAGCTCCGAACACATTGTTGCGATGTACCACAGCACATCGCCCAGCTCCTTCGCGAGCAGTGTGCGGCGCTCGTCCGTCATCTTTCCACCATCGTCGCGGATGCACTTCTTGATCTTCTCGCAAATCTCCCCGCTCTCCCCTGCGAGACCCAGCGCTGGATACACCCAATTCCCCTCCCCGCGCCCCGGATACACTGCCGTCCGCGCCGCGCCATCCTGATACGTCTTAAAGTCCATCACCGCCTCCATTCGAGAAACCCATTTTCCAAACAACGCCTCACCCGCACCACTGCGGAGCAATCGCCCACCTTCATAACAGCTTGCGCCGCGAATCACACCCAGAAACAAAGAAGCGAAAGGCGAGTTGTACAAATTCCAATCGCATAGTCTGTAGTCCTGTTGCCTTCCGAGACATACCCACATCCTCCAATTCGCAACCAGTTGCGATTTTCAAATGTGTAAACCATGTCCCCGAACACCCGTAAAGGATGTCTCCGGTTTGTACAGTTCCTAGCGAGCCGATGCTCCTGTTCTCCAACCTCCAAAAGGGAAGCTCCCGACCGGTTAGTCAGGTCAGATTATTATGCGAGTGAATCGAGTAGAGCGACGTTGTCGAGTGGATCGAGTTTTTCACATCTGGCGTGCCGGGGCGTAGCCGGAGCGCAGCGGGTAATTTCGCCCGGCTTCGTCCCGACTCTCTGAAGGTCGGGACTACGCCGTGGCAGGCTTCGCCCCGCGAATGCGGGACTGCGCTCCGAGCGGTGGTGATCAGAGGCGTTTGATCGTAAACGCACGGCCAGAGTGCGATTTCAAGTAACGCTCAAATTCCAACGCTCGCCCACGGTCTGTGAAAGCCACAAAGGTTTTCAATCGCCATGGGCGATAAGGAGCACTGGCCGGTACTCCACCCGCATTGTGAAATGCTAACCGCTGCTCCAGCGATTCAGAAAATCCCGTGTAATGACGGCGTGGGTCTTTTGTACTTTCTAGGATGTAGACGTAATCGGATTTTTCCATATCTGGCGTGCCGGGGCGTAGCCGGAGTGCAGCGGGAAGTTCGCCCGGCTTCGTTCTTCGATAGCAGGGCTGAAAGTTTTTCATGGGCTTGCCAGCCGGAGACTCGCAGCGGCTTTATTAGTTTGGCCCTCCTTCGCCTCGCGTGGCGCGAGGGCTACGGCGGGCAGCCTACGCTCTGCGCTTCGCTGCGAGCGTAGGCTGGCGGAGAGGGTGGGATTCGAACCCACGGTACCTTTAACAGTACACACGCTTTCCAAGCGTGCGCCTTAAACCACTCGGCCACCTCTCCTGCGCAAACAAAGCGCTCGTGCGCCTTCTGTGTCCATCCGGCTGTCGCGGGATGAAACGATGCAGATGGCGCAGAATATCCGACGTTACGAGAAAAAACGAAAGCAGAAAGTGTGCTCAGGGAGCAGAGTCTGATGCAGGGGACGAAACGCGGGCGGGGTCGGCATAGAGGCGGAAGTCGAGGAAGGGGAAAAGTTTGTCCAGGTGTTCCAGGGCCATGAGCTTGCGCGGCTCGATGTCGTTTTTCACAGCGGCGTCGCAGAGGAAGTGGACGCGCGCAATCTGATCGCGAACGCGGCGGTTGGCGTATTCAACTGCGGTGCCGCATTTCATGATGAAGGGCCAGTCGGATGATTGCGCGAGGAGGAGCGAGCGCGCGGCCTGATTGAGCAGCCGCTCGCGGAGCGACCCGGCAGGTTCCGACTGGAATGCGGTCGCAAGCTCGCTTACGCGTGTCGCAGCGCGGTGAAGCTCGGGATAGATCCATTCGTTGACGCCGCTGAGCCAGCAGTCGTTGTAGCCCTGCCAGCCCCAACTGGATGCGGAGGGTGTGGATTTTTGCAACACGTGATGGCGCACAAGATAATCGCCCGGGGTGATGAGTTCGAGTTCGCCCTGCTCAACGGCGGCTTTCCGAATGAGGCTGTCAATGAATTGCGGGCCCTCAAACCACCAGTGCCCGAAGAGTTCAGCGTCATAGGGCGAAACGACGAGGGGCGGCCGGTCCATGTGCGGGGCTTGCGCGGCAATCTGCTGGCGGCGGCTATTTAGAAAGTGATCGGCGTGTTGCGCAACTTTGTGGCGCGCGATGTCAGGGTCGTACAGTTCTTTTGTCGCATCGCCGCCGGTGATGCGGTGGTATTTGATGCCGGTTTGAATCCGGATTTTTCTGTCGAGGATGTAGGGGGCAATGTAGTCGAGATCGGCGTCGTAGCCGAGGTCGCGGTAGAAGTCGCGGTAGTCCCAGTCGCCCGGATAGCCACCGTGGGAGCTCCACACCTGGCGGGAGGATTCGGGATCGCGGCCGAATGCGGCGACTCCGTTGGCGCAGGCGATGGGAGCAAAGAGGCCGTAGTGCGGGCGCACGGTGGCATTCTGAACGCCGTGTGCATCCACAAAAAAATAGGAGAAGCCGGAGTCGGCGAGAAGGGTTTCGAGGCAGGGATAGAACGCGCATTCGGGAACCCAGATTCCCCGGGCGTCGCGGCCAAAACTGCGGCGATAGCTCTCGGCGCCGAGCTTGATCTGCACTTCGACTGCGCGCGGATGCGTCTTGAGCAAGGGGAGATAGCCGTGCGTTGCGCAGGTGGTGAACAGCTCAACCACGCCTGCCTCCTGAAAACGGCGGAACGCTTTGACGAGGTCGCGTCCATAGCGGGCGTCATAGATGCGCGCGGTTTCAATGAACCAGTCGCGGTAGAATTTCGCGAGGCGGTTGAGTTTCGCATCGGCCGCAGTGCGCGCGACTTCTTTATGCGCGAGTTCGATGAGGCGCTCGAGATGGCGGATATAGCGGCGCTGCAGCAGGTCGTCCTGCAACATGGCGCAGAGGGTGGGCGAAAGAGAGAGGGCAAAGCGGAAGGGTATGCCGTCGGCCAGCAAGCCGTCGCACACCTTGATCAGCGGAACATAGCACTCGGTGATGGCCTCAAAGAGCCAGCGCTCTTCGAGGAATTCTTCGTGTTCCGGGTGCCGTACATACGGCAGGTGTCCATGAAGGACCAAGCTCAGATAGCCGCGTGACATAGAGAGGGGCCTTAGGTGCGCGGGGGCTCTGCGGGCGGCTCAACGGCCAGCAGCGGGAGAACCACAGCGCCTTGCGGCAAGGGTTTGCGGATGGAAAAGGAGCCGTCCGGCTGCAGGGCGACGGGTTGTCCATAGAACGAAAGTTTTGCACCAGGTTTTGCGCGGCCGTAGATGTGCAGCTCGACATTGACCTCAAGGTCTACCTGCGGGCGACCGTGTTCGAAGCTGGAAAGCGATACGTAGCTGTCGAGAGGAAGCGCCTCTTTTGCGGACGGCGGAGCGGATGGCGACGATGCCTGCTGAGCAGAATCCGGCGCAGGCGCGGGTGCAGCGTGGCTTTCTTCCCGCGCAGGTGCGGCATCAACAGGTGCAGTTGCAGAGGTATCCGGCACGTGGCGAACCAGTTCTTCAGCGGATGGCCAGCGCTGCTGCTCTGTCGCGGGTGTCCCGGCAGTTTCCGCAGGCGCAGCGGCGGGCGGTGGCGAAGAGGGTTCGGTCCATTGCGGTGTCACAACGGGTGCGGGCGGCTCGGCAGCTACGGATTCCTGCACGCGATGAAAGAGCTGTTCAATTTGTTCGCGCGGGGTTGCATCGGGCACGAACGCAAGCGGAAATTCTTTCGCATCCGGCGCAGGTCGAACAGAGGGTTGAAGCGGGGCCGCGCCGGGGTGCGCCTCTTCCGCAGCGGCGTCGGGCGCGCGATACGCGGCGGGATCCGTCAGTGTGCCCGGCCCAACGGGCGGCGGATTCCGGTCAATAAGCGCTCCGGTTTCGGCATCCATATTTTCCGGCGACAGGTGAGGATCAGAGATCAAGTCGGTGAGGCGCTGCACAGCATCGCCGAGGTGGAGCACATCAAGCGCTTCCGTGTTGTAGAGCGCGGACTCGCCGGACGCGGGCGTCGCGATGCGGTTGGAGCGGCTCATTACAGCAAAGCTGCCGTTCGCGCGGCGCAGGCCGAGCTCCGCGATATACGCGCGTCCGTCCTGCCATAAATCCACATACCAGTGCCCTTGCAGACCCTGAACCTGTACATCGAAATAGGAGTGCGCGTTGCTTCCGTCAAATTCGAGTCCGGTGACATCGTGAAGGCGCAGCAGCATCGCAGGCGCGTCCTGTCCACTCGCGGCAACGGCGGCCTCAAAATCGGCCACCTCCACGTTCCAATAGGCATGCGCCCGGTTGGGGCTGACTTCGAGCAGTACCAGTTCAGTCCCGAGCCGCGGCGGCGGATATGACGACGCCACCTCTTCGGCGATGGAGCGCAATTCTTCTGCGGTTGGCTCTCCGAGAAGAGCCTCGTCAACTTCATCCCGAAAAGCCGGATCTGAATGGGGGTCAGTCATGCGCGATAAGTTCTGTGCGTGATGATTTGCGGTATAGAGCGCTCATGCTAAGCACTACGGCGGACCAAGTAAATTGTTTTTCAAATTTGCGTCGCCCCGCAACACCCCATGCGTGCACGCGCTCCGGATTGATCGCCATTTTCCGCGCTACGTCGGCCATGGCGGTGGCGGATGGCAGCGTGCGGCATCCGTTAACAGCTTCGTCCACCACGTGGTGCGGCCCCGTGCGCGCGACAACCACAGGACAACCCGCCCGCCACGCGGCCAAAACCGGGGCGAGCGAGAGCGATTGGCGTGCGGGGATCAACGCAATCGTGCCGGGAAGAAGAATCGAATCTGCCGTCGCCCCCTCCTCAATTCGAGCGATGAGATCGCCCTGCCCGCGGCGCCGCAAGTCAGCTTCCAGTCGGGCGCGCGGAACCGAATCGCCGCTGACGGCAAATTGCCACAACACATTGCCCGGCGCGAGCAGGCGGATGGTCTCCAGAAATAAATCCGACCCGCCTGTCGCATCCCACGTTCCGAGAAACGCGAGGCGATACGCCGACGCGGGAATGATCTCCTCCTCCGTTGGCTTCGCATCCAGCGCCTCGCTGGTAATTACGCGCGCGGAGGTCGAGCTGTAGAGCCACGCCAATTCCTGTCGAACCGGCTCGGAACCCGCCAACACCTCATCGCACTGCTCCGCAGCAACCTGCTCCAGACGCCGGACCTGCGCGACTTCCGGCGCACCATTCACCTGGCCGTGCCGCGAGAATACCGTGTCGAGAAATGTGACGATCGAACGCGCACCTCCGTGCCGCGCCGCGCTCAGCACTGCGGGAACGCTGCTCCACTGAATGGCGTGACAGGCGAGGAACGGCCCGACCTGCTGCGCGATGTGTCCGACATGCTCTGCGGCCGCAGCACACAGTGCGCGCGCCTGCGCAATCGGCGCGGAGGACACCTCGTTCGATTGAATCACATGCGTGCGCGGAAATGTCGAAGGTTTGTTGCTGAAGATATGTGCGTCAAGCCCGCCTTGTTCAAGCGCAGTGGCCAACTGCACGGCAAATGCGAGCGGAGAGCGCGGCTCTCCCTGCAGTTCAAACGCAAACAGCGCGATACGCGGGCGCGCGGGTGCGGTGATTTTTCCGCTCCCGTTTGCCGCATCCTCCCCCCGTTCAGGCGAGGTGCGCTTCTTCATCGCGAGGCGGCCTCCGCTCTAGCCAGCCACGCGAGGGTATCGTCCAATCCGGCATGCGCGCGATCCACCCACGCCTCGCCCCAGAAAAAGTGGCAACTCGTCTCTGCGCGGAGCAGGCGCCACAGCGCTTCATCCAGCGCCTTCCACGTCTCCGGATTCGCGCCCCGTTCACCAGCGCGCCAGCGCGCGTCGTGCACAGCCTTGCTGACTTCGCCCAAACGCGCCCACGCATCCCGCTGCATCTGTGAACCCGTCCACTGCACAAAACCGATTCCGTGATGGAACCCCGTATTCCACGCGCCGGTGCGGACAATGACCTGCCCGTGCGCGCCGTGCTTGTCGAGATAGTCGTGAATGAACGTCGGTCGCACATTGGTTTCGCCATGGCGCACTTTGTGCAGGAAGGGATGGTAAAACGCGCCCCAGTAATTCGACTCCCAGCGCACGTTGCGAAACCATCCGCCGTTCTCGCCGTCAGTGACCGTGCAGACGAGCGGTTCAAAATCGCACCACTTGCACCGCTCATTCAACTCGTGCAGGAACCACCCCACCTCCATCCCGCCTTCTTGCGCAATCGAGAGGTCGCGATCGCGCGGAATCACAATGATCTCCGCATCGCCAAATCTCGCGATGTGCGGGCGATAGCGCAGCTCTTCCCAGCGCATCGGCGTCATGGGCACAATGTGCTCACTGTCCACAATCACATAGCGATAGCCCGCCTCCTGCAGGAGCGGGATCATCTCCATGCTGAATCCGCACTCCGGCGGCCAGAATCCATGAAACGATCCGCGATCAAAAAGATGCCGCGCAATGCCGAGCCAGCGCTGAATCTGCTCCTTGCGATCCGCCGCCGGAATCAGCGGCATCACGGGGTGATAATATCCCGTGCCGATCATATCGAGCGCCGGATTGCGCCAGTTCCACAACACCTCGCCGGTTTTGACAATCCCATAGACGCGCGACTGAAAATCCGGATTCGAAAGCGCCTCCAGCAACGAGCCCGACGCCGCGAGGTGCACGCGCGCAACATCCTCCCAGCCCCACACCGCGCGCGGGATCCGGTCATACGCAAACAGGCACTCCTTCGCGTGCCATCGCTCCTGATCAATGGCGTTGTTGAGCATCGCGTCCAGATTTCCCCACGGCTGGTGGAGATTCAGGACGAGTGCGTGATGAATGGTGTTCGGCATGGCAGGCTCAGAAATCGTGCTGCACGATATCCGTCACGCGCCGGCAGATTTCGCGCGCGTAATCCGTCCACACGCCCTGCCCCCAGTAGCGATAGCAACTGGTCTGACTGGAGAGCAGATAGAACAGTGCGTTGCGATAGCGCGGATCCGTCGTCGGCACCTTCTTCTTCAGCACCTTCTCATTGAAAAGCGAGCTGGCCTGCTCCATCGGCCCGATCACGTTGTCGTAGCCCTGCACCCACGAGATGCTGCTCGTCCAACTGCCGCCCTCCATGTGGAAGCGGTGATCTTCCTTTTTGCACTCCTCAATCGCCTTCGCCAGTTTCTCTGGCCCGTCGCCCGGTTTGATCTTGTTCCAGATGCGATGCTGAAACAGCGGCTGGCACGTCGGCAGATCGCTTTCCTTGATCCCCAGCGCAAAGAGATGCTCCAGATATTCCGATCCATTGAGCAGCGGCGTCTCCGAGTGCGATGACTCGCGCACCACTTCAAAAAACTTCTGCGGGAACTCGTTCATCATCACACCGCCGTTCTCGCCGTCCGCAATCTGCGTGACCAGCGGCGGAACCGACTTGCCCGCCAACTCCCAGCGATTGAGGCTCTTTGCCTCGTACCACGGCTGCATCTGCGCCACGAGCTTCGTGTCGCTTCCCTGCGTCTTGATGATCGCAATGATGGACGCCTCATCGCCCTTCGAATTGCGCACCACAAGCCGATGCGGAAGATGGCGCTGCTCGATGCCGCGCCCGTCGAGCTGCTCGATCGTGTGCTCCTGCACAATCACCCACGTGAACCCGCAATCGCGCAGCGTCTTCACAAATTCATACGCCACATCCGGCTGATTCGGCAGCGCCATCTCCGACGGCGAAAAGCCTTTCACCCGCTCCAGCGCCTCCCAACCAAACAACGCCGCAAAATATTGCTGCCACGCCAGCACGTGCAATTTGTAATCCTGCGGCGGAGTGGACGGCGCAACCGCGTGGCTCCACGGACACCCGAGCCATTCAACGCAGCGATTGTATGCAGGATCCACCGTGATCCGGCGCAGCGCATCAATCACGTCGTGCGCGCCCATATCAATCAAGCCGTGCAACAGACAGCCGGTATACTCCAGCATCACGCGCGGCTCTTTCCCCTCGCTCACGAGCTGCGGAATGAATTCGCCGATACGTTTGTAGCACCACTGAAACACCGGCGCGTTGTGGTTGTCGCCGATGTGCTGGTTGTCCATCATGTACTTCAGATTGCTGATCAATGCCGCCGTGCGCAGATCAGGCCCACCCGCCGGAATCAACGGCTGCTGCATGTGCAGCGCAATCGCCGCCGCGCTCTTGATGCGGCTGAAATCCACGCCACCCGCCGTGCGATACGCATCCGTTGCGATCCCCGCATGTTTGAGCACTTCCTCTTCCTGCCCGCAGATATTGGGCAGCCCATTCACCGTTTCGGCCAGTTGCGACATAACACCTCCGACAAGTTTCGCGATATTAAAAATTGAGCGCCTAGCATGACGATCCACTCGCCACCCGGCAAGGAGGAAACGGGGAGATAGACTGTAGACCGTAGACTGTAGACTGTAGACCGTACTGTCCCGTCCTGGTATAGGTTGACACTCCGAAAGGGAGTAGTCATGAGGTACGCAGGAGCAGTTCGGTATAGTGA
>JBDHQM010000035.1:0-25021 GCA_039807095.1 Kiritimatiellia bacterium | reverse complement strand
TTCACCCACTGGTCCAACCGATACTCCCGCCGTTCCAAATTTTCAATGCATCGCTGACAAAACACATACCCAACACCGATTTCCACGGATGAAGGAGGAGAAGAAAAAGACCAGATAACGGGATTGGCCGGATTAACCGGATGAAAATTGTGGGAAAAGAAACTCTGCCATTCTGTGAGACGCTGAAAAACTAACGGCTCTTAAACTTTGTGCCTTTGTGCCTGTGTGCCTTTGTGCCTTCCGACCTGATTGACCGCATTGACCTTATTGACGGGCGTGGGATTGTGGGGAAAAGAAGATCGGCCATGTTGAGGCGGGTTGATTAGCTAACGACTCTTAAACTTTGTGCCTCTGTGTCTTTGTCCCTTTGTGCCTTCTCCCTTCTCCCTTCTCCCAACTCCTTCACTCCCTTTCTCATCTTCCGCCTTGTGTGCAGGGGGGTGGGGGTGTACACACACGGCCTACATTTTTCGGGTGCTTTTCTATGACGCATGATTGGATTGCCATTCTGGATTTCGGGTCGCAGTACACGCAGTTGATTGCGCGGCGGGTGCGCGAGCTGAATGTGTATTGCGAGGTGTTGCCGAGCGATACGCGGGCGGCGGAGTTGGTGGCGCGGAAGGCGGCGGGGGTGATTCTTTCGGGCGGGCCGGCGAGTGTGTATGAAGAAGGTGCGCCGTCGTATGATCCGGCGCTGTTTTCATTGAATGTGCCGGTGTTGGGGGTGTGCTATGGGATGCAGTTGATGGCGCGCGAATTGGGCGGGCGCGTGGAGTCGGGGGCGACGCGGGAGTTCGGTCACGCGGAGGTCCGCGCGCGGGGGCACACGAAGTTGTTGGACGGGATTCAGGATCGCGTGAACGCGGAGGGGCACGGGTTGCTCCAGGTGTGGATGAGCCACGGGGACAAGGTGACGGCGCTGCCGGAGGGGTTTGTGCTGATGGCGTCCACGGCGTCGTGTCCGATTGCGGGGATGGCGGATGAGGCGCGGCGGCTGTATGGCGTGCAGTTTCATCCGGAGGTGACGCATACGAGTCAGGGGGCGGCGATTCTGCGCCGTTTCGTGCGGGATTTGTGCGGGACGCGCGGGGACTGGGCGATGCGCGATTATGCGAAGGAGATGGTGGTGCGCATCCGCGAGCAGGTGGGGGCGGATCACGTATTGCTGGGGCTGTCGGGCGGGGTGGATAGCTCGGTGGCGGCGGCGCTGATTCATTCGGCGATTGGGGATCAGTTGACGTGCGTGTTTGTGGATCACGGGTTGCTGCGCTTGAACGAGGCGGAGCAGGTGATGCAGACCTTTGCGAAGAATCTGGGCGTGCGGGTGATTCATGTGGATGCCGCGGACCGGTTTCTGGGCAAGCTGGCGGGCGTGACGGATCCGGAGCAGAAGCGGAAGATTATCGGCCGCGAGTTTGTCGAAGTTTTCCAGGAAGAGGCGGAGCGGCTCAAAAAAACGGATCGCGCAGTGAAGTGGCTGGCGCAGGGTACGATTTATCCGGACGTGATCGAGTCGGCCAGCGGGAAGGGAAAGAACGCGAAGGTGATCAAATCGCACCACAACGTGGGTGGATTGCCGGAGACGCTGCAGCTTCAGTTGCTGGAGCCTCTGCGCGAGTTGTTCAAGGACGAGGTGCGCGAGTTGGGGCTGGTGTTGGGGCTGCCGCGCGAGATGGTGTTTCGCCATCCGTTCCCCGGTCCGGGGCTGGGCGTACGGATTTTGGGCGAGGTGAAGAAGGAATACGCGGATCTGCTGCGGCGCGCGGATGCGATCTTCATTGAGGAGCTGCGAGCGACGAAGGATGAGGCGGGCGTGTCGTGGTATGACAAGACTGCGCAGGCGTTCGCGGTGTTTTTGCCGGTGAAGAGCGTGGGCGTGATGGGCGACGGACGCACGTACGAATTTGTGGTGGCGCTGCGGGCGGTGCAGACGACGGATTTCATGACGGCGCAGTGGGCGCCGCTCCCGCACGAATTGCTGAGCCGCGTGTCGGGCCGCATCATTAATGAGGTGCGCGGCCTCAATCGCGTGGTGTACGACATCAGCTCAAAACCGCCCGCGACGATCGAGTGGGAGTGACCGGTCGCCGGCCGGAGACCGGCGAAAAGTTCCAAGGGTTGGAGATTTGTGTTGCGGTGACTTCCAAGGTTTGGAACACCTGCATGCCGACTGGTGACTAACTATGCCAAAACGTACAGACATTCATAAAATCCTGATCATCGGCTCGGGGCCGATTGTGATTGGTCAGGCGTGCGAGTTTGACTATTCGGGTACGCAGGCGTGCAAGGCGTTGCGAGAGGAGGGCTACGAAGTGGTCCTCATCAACAGCAACCCGGCGACGATTATGACCGATCCGGAGACGGCGAATCGGACGTATATCGAGCCGATTACGCCTGAGGCAGTAATCAAGGTCATCGAGAAGGAGCGGCCGGATGCGCTGCTTCCGACGCTGGGCGGGCAGACGGCGCTGAATACGGCGCTGGAGGTGGCGGAGTCCGGTGCGCTTGAGAAATATGGCGTGGAGTTGATCGGGGCGCGGGCAGATGTGATCCGCCGCGCAGAGGACCGCATCGAATTCAAAGAGTGCATGCAGCAGGCGGGGATCGAGTGTCTGAAGAGTCGCCTGGTGCACAGTATTGACGAGGCGATTGAGGCGGCGGAGTGGATCGGCTATCCGGTGATCATTCGCCCGAGCTTTACGCTCGGCGGTACGGGCGGCGGCACGGCGAACAATCGTGAGGAGTTGGAGCAGGTTGCGTATGGCGGCCTGAAAGCGAGCTTGAACCACACGGTGCTGATTGAGGAATCGGTGTTGGGATGGAAGGAGCTTGAGTTCGAGGTGATGCGCGACCGCAAGGACAACTGCGTGATCATCTGCTCGATTGAGAACGTGGACCCGATGGGGATTCACACGGGCGACAGCGTGACAGTGGCGCCGGTTCAGACGCTGTCCGACAGCGAATATCAGTACATGCGCGACGCTTCGATCCGCGTGATGCGCGCGATCGGGGTGGAGACGGGCGGCTCGAACGTACAGTTCGCGCAGAATCCGAAGACGGGGCGCACGGTGGTGATTGAGATGAACCCGCGCGTATCGCGCAGCTCCGCGTTGGCGTCGAAGGCGACGGGTTTCCCGATTGCCAAGATTGCGGCGAAACTGGCGTGCGGCTACACGCTGGACGAGATTCCGAACGACATCACGCGGGAGACGATGGCGTGCTTCGAGCCGACGATTGACTATGTGATTGTGAAGTTCCCGCGCTTTGCATTTGAGAAGTTTCCGGGCGCGGATGCGGTGCTCGGCGTGAGCATGAAGTCGGTCGGCGAGACGATGGCGATTGGAACGAATTTCCGTGAGGCCTATCAAAAAGCGCTGCGCGGTCTCGAGATTGGCGTGGACGGCTACGACCTGAAGATGGAGGCGAAAGTTGCCTCCGTGCAAGACGTTGAAGCGGAGCTAAAGCGGCAGCGGGCGGATCGCCATTTCCTCATCAAGCGCGCGTTGAAGATGGGGATTCCGGCGGCGCGTATTTGCGAGCTGACGATGTTTGATCCATGGTTCGTGGACAACTTCGTCGAGATTGTAGAAATGGAGCGGAAACTGGTGGCGGCGCCGCAGGATGTTCCGTTGCCGGTGGAGTTGCTGCGCGCGGCAAAGCGCGACGGGTTTTCGGACCGGCAGATCGCGGCTCTGCGTGGCGGCGCGACGGAAGACGAGATCCGCGCGCAGCGCCTTGCGGCGGGGATCAAGCCCGTGTATCGGCAGGTGGATACGTGCGCGGGTGAGTTTGAAGCGCACACGCCGTACTTCTACTCTAGCTACCAGACGCTGGATCAGTCCCGCGTGACGGACAAGAAAAAGGTCATCATTTTGAGCAGCGGGCCGAACCGCATCGGGCAGGGGATCGAGTTCGATTACTGCTGCGTGCATACGGTGAAAGCCGCGCGCGAGCTGGGCTATGAAGCGATCATGGTCAACAGCAATCCGGAAACCGTGTCCACGGACTACGATACGTCGGACAAGCTCTATTTCGAACCGCTTTCGTTCGAAGATGTGATGAACATCTACGAGAACGAAAAGCCGCACGGCATTGTGGTGCAGATGGGCGGCCAGACGCCGCTGAATCTGGCGACTTCGCTGTTGAAGGCGGGCTGCAACGTGTTGGGTACTTCGGCGGACAGCATTGATATTGCGGAAGACCGGAAGCGCTGTCGCGAGTTGCTGGAGCGGCTGGGTCTGCGCCAGCCGGAGAGCGACACGGTGATGTCGGTCCACGAAGCGGCGCAAGTGGCGCACAAAATTGGCTATCCGGTGATGATTCGCCCGTCCTACGTGCTGGGCGGACGCGCGATGATGGTGGCGTATGGCGAGCACGAGCTGGGCCCGTTTGTAGAAGCCGCGTTCATGGCGAGTCCGGGCTTTCCGGTTCTGATTGACCGCTATCTGGAGCGCGCGATCGAGGTGGACGTGGACGTGCTGTGCGACGGAAAAGACGTCGTGATCGGCGGCGTGATGCAGCACGTGGAAGTGGCGGGCATTCACTCGGGCGACAGCGCGTGCGCGATTCCGCCGCACACACTGCCGGAGGCGATTGTGGAAGAGATCAAGAGCGCGTGCTCGCGAATTGCATTGGCGCTGGAGGTCAAGGGGCTTCTGAATGTGCAGATGGCGGTCAAGGGCAGCGATGTGTACGTCATCGAAGTCAACCCGCGCGCGTCGCGTACCGTTCCGTTTGTGAGCAAAGCGACGGGCGTTCCGCTGGCGCGGCTGGCGGCAAAAGTTGCGCTGGGCAAGACGATAAAGGAGTTGGGCTTGACCGACCTGTCACGCGTGAAGCATCCGTGGTGCGCGGTGAAGGAAGTGGTGCTTCCCTTCAATCGGTTCCCCGGCGTGGATCCCATTCTCGGGCCGGAGATGAAGTCCACTGGCGAGGTGATGGGGATTGATCGCAACTTTGAGCTGGCCTATTGGAAGAGCCAGATCGCTGCAGGACAGAAACTTCCCCTCAAGGGGCAGGTGTTTGTCAGCGCGCGCGATCAGGATAAGCCGTGGCTGATCGAAATCGGCCGCGAATTGTCGGCGCTCGGCTTCAGTCTGGTGGCGACGGAAGGCACGGCGCGGGCGCTCAAGCAGGTGGGCGTGAACGCCGTGGTTGTTCGGAAATTAATTGAAAACGAAGGGCCAACTGTGCTTGATTTCATGAAACGCGGTGAGATTCACCTCGTGATCAACAGTCCGAGCAGCCTGGTGGCGCGCGCGGATGAGATCAAAATTCGCTCTGAAGCGATCAGCCGGGGGATTCCGATTGTGACGACAGAGGATGGCGCGCGTGCGACCGTTGACGCCATTCGCTATGTGCAGACGCACGACTGGGGTGTCCGCGCGCTGCAGGAATATAAATAGAGTTTTAAAGAGAAAGAGAAAGGGAAGCAGTAGAGATGGGAATGCTGAAAGAGTTCAAAGAATTCGCGATGCGCGGCAACGTCATTGACCTGGCGGTCGGTGTCGTGATCGGCGGCGCATTCGGTAAAATCACGGCGTCGCTGGTGAACGACGTAATGATGCCGGTGATCGGGTTGGTTCTGGGGAAGATCAATTTCTCGAACCTGTTTGTCGCGTTGAACGGCGAGCACTATGCGTCCGTTCAGGCGGCGAAAGACGCGGGTGCGCCGATTATCACGTACGGTATTTTTATCAACGCAATTGTGGACTTCATCATTGTTGCGTTCGCCTTGTTCATTTTCATTAAGGCGATCAACAAGCTGAAGCGCAAGGAAGAGGCGGCCCCGGCAGCTCCGGCAGCGCCTCCGGCGGACATTGTTCTGCTCACGGAAATTCGCGATTTGTTGAAGAAGTAAGAAGAAAGGTAGGGGTACATATAGAATGAAGAAGTTGTTAATTGCATTGCTGGCGGCGGGTGCCGTTTCGGTGTATGCGCAGGATGCGCGTACGACTGCAGCTCAGATTTCGACTGCGCCGACTGCGGCGGATAAGGCCGTTGCCAAGGCGTCTGAAAACTCCATCGCCATCGGTGTGACGATGACGGATGGCAACAGCGACACACTGTTGGGCACGGCGAGCTTCTTGCACGAGCGCAAGGGTGATGATTACACGCTGCGTTTGGGCATTGATGGCGCGTATGGTGAGACGGAAACCGAGACGGATACCGATGATGGGAAGAAGAAGGAGACGGTGAAGTCAACAGAGAACGTGAAGGGCGTTGCGGAATATCGCCGCCTCATTTCCGAGCGCGCGTACATCCTCGGCAACTTGACCGCGCTGTATGACGATATCGCGGACGTTGATTACCGTGTTGTCCTCTCGATCGGCCCCGGCTACTACCTGATGAAGAGCGATGCGGCGACTCTGAGCGTGGACGCCGGCCCTGCCTACATCACGGAGAAGGTGGGCGGCGAGAAGAACGACGAGTTTGCGCTGCGTTTCGGCGAGCGCTATGAGCGCAAGCTCAGCGACACCGCCAAGGTGTGGCAGGCCGTGGAATACATCCCCCTCGTGGATGATTTCGGCGATTACCTGCTCAATTCCGAAATCGGCATCGAAGCGGCTGTCAACAACAGCGTCTCCCTTCGCCTCGTGGTGAAGAACGCGTATGACAGCACGCCTGCGGAAGGTCGCGAGAAGAGCGACACGACCGTCATCGGCGCCCTCGCTTACAAGTTGTAATCGCGCGGGGATAGGGTCTAACATGGCGGGCGGTTCCGAAAGGACCGCCCGCTTTTTTTATTGGATAGGGGAACAGCAATGCAGGACTTCGAAAAACTTGGTGCGTTTTATTTGGGACGAGAATTTGATCTGGCGGCAGGGCAGCCGGGCGAAAATTTGCTGCTTTACGATTCAAAAGATCTGACGACCCACGGCGTGATCGTCGGCATGACCGGCAGCGGCAAGACGGGCTTGGCGCTTGCGCTTTTGGAGGAGGCGGCGATTGACGGGATTCCCGCTATTGCGATTGATCCGAAAGGCGACCTTGGAAATTTGCTCCTCGCGTTTCCTGAGTTACAGCCGTCCGATTTCCGTCCGTGGGTGGATGAGGCGGAAGCCGCGCGAAAAGGGATGACGCCGGATGAACTGGCGCAGAAGACGGCTGAAACGTGGCGAAAGGGGCTGGCCGAGTGGGGGCAGGACGGCGCACGTATTCAGCGATTCAAGGATTCGGTGGATTTGGCGATTTATACGCCGGGCAATGCGGCGGGGCGTCCGCTGCAGATTTTGCGTTCGTTTGCCGCGCCTTCACCGGAATTGCTTCAGGATGCGGCTGCGTTGCGCGAGCGCATCATGTCGGCGGTTTCAGGGTTGCTTGGCTTGCTGGGCATCAATGCGGATCCCATTCAGAGCCGCGAACACATTTTGCTTTCAACCATTCTGGATCGCGCATGGCGCGAAGGACGCGACCTCGATATCGCTGCGATTATCAACGACATTCAGAAGCCACCGTTTGAGAAGATCGGCGTGTTCGATCTGGAGTCGTTCTATCCGGCGAAAGACCGCTTCGGTCTCGCGATGGCGTTGAATAATCTCATCGCCTCGCCGGGCTTTTCCGCGTGGACGGAAGGCGAGCCGTTGAACATCCAGCGCTTGCTCTACACCCCTGCAGGCAAGCCGCGTGTGGTGATTCTTTCGATTGCGCATCTGTCGGATGCGGAACGAATGTTTTTTGTGACGGTGCTGCTGAATGAAGTGCTCTCGTGGGTACGCTCGCAGTCGGGCACGAGCAGTTTGCGCGCGTTGATTTATATGGACGAAATTTTCGGCTACTTCCCGCCGAACGCGAATCCGCCGTCCAAGACGCCGATGCTGACTCTGCTCAAACAGGCGCGCGCATTTGGTGTGGGTGTGGTGCTTTCAACGCAGAACCCGGTGGACCTCGATTACAAGGGACTCGCCAACGCGGGTACCTGGTGGATCGGTCGGTTGCAGACGGATCGCGACAAGATGCGCGTGATCGAGGGACTGGAAGGTGCGGCGGCATCGGCGGGCGCCTCGTTCGATCGCGCGGCAGTGGATCGTATGTTGTCGGGATTGGGGAGCCGTGTATTTTTGATGCGCAATGTGCATGACGATGCACCGGTGGTGTTCCAGAGCCGCTGGGCGTTGAGCTATCTGCGCGGACCGATGACACTCCCGCAGATCAAGCGCGTTTCCGCTGCTTCGCCGGTAGCGCCTGAGAGCGCTGCGAGTTCTGCGGCGCCTGTAGCGGCCGGATTTACGACAGCTCCCATGGCGGCAGCCGAAGCTGCACCGGCTGCTGCCCCCGCGCCCGCGGCGGCGAGCGCGTCCGGACGGCCGGTGCTGCCCCCGGAAATTGCGGAATATTTTATTCGCCCTGCGAATCCGGCGGGCGATGTGATCTATCGCGCCAACATCATCGGCGTGAGCAAATTGCACTTCGTGGATGCCAAGACGAATCTCGACACGTGGGTGACGCGCACGCTGATTGCGCCGGTGGGCGAGGATGGGTTTGCTGAGTGGGAAAGCGCGCGTGTTGAGGGCGATGTCAAAGGCTCGCTTGAACGTCAACCGGTGAGCGGGGCCGCGTTTGGCGCGGTTCCGGCGGCGGCGACGCGTAAGCAAGCGGCCGGCCAGTGGCAGAAGTCGCTCGAAGCGCATCTCTATCAGAATGTGGCGCTTGATCTGCTTGCGTGTCGCTCATTGAAGCTGACGTCGAAGCCGGATGAGACGGAGGGCGATTTCAATGCGCGTGTGGCGCAGGTCATGCGCGAGCGGCGCGATGCGGAAGTGGAGAAGCTGAAGGCAAAATATGCCACACGTATTCAGACGTTGAGTGATCGTGTGAATCGCGCGGCGGAAAAGGTTGAACGCGAAAAGGCGCAAGCGAGCCAGCAAAAGATGAATACGCTGCTCGGGCTGGGCGCGACGATTGCCGGAGCCTTCCTCGGCCGCCGCGCAGTGAGCACGGGAAATGTGACGCGCGCGGCTTCGACACTGAAAAATGCGGGCAAGATCAGCAAAGAAAATGCCGATGTTGAGCGCGCGGGCGAATCACTGGAGGAGTTGCGCCAGCGGTTGGCGGCGTTGCAGCAGCAGTTCGAGGATGAAGCGGCTGCGTTGAAGCAGACGCTGGATCCGGCGTCTCTGGAGATCGAACGCACGCGCGTTGCGCCACGCAAATCCGATATCGCGATTGGCGTTGTCGGACTTTGCTGGACGCCGTGGAAGAAGAGCGCGGACGGTCTGGTAGAGCCTGCATGAGGGCCTGAAGAGAGGATACATGAACGTCGTTGATATTTTGTCTGCCGCATATGTTGCCTTCGGCGCGTGGCGTGGCCGCGCGCGCGGACTGGCGGATGAGGGCTATCGCCTGCTGCGGATGGCGGTCGCATTCGTCATGGGGTGCGGACTGTACGGCTGGATCAGCGGGCTTCTCAAAAAGCTTCTATCCTTGAGTGGCGACATTTCGGGGCCGGTCGGTTTCCTTGTGGTGTTGGTTGGGACGTGGTTTCTGTTCCGCGTTGTGAAGAAATCGCTGGTGACGCTGCTGGCCGCGCGCTTTTCGAAGTTTGCCGGAGTGGGCGGCGCGATTGCGGGCGGAATCCGGACGGTGTTGATTGTGCTGAGTGTGGTGGGTGTGCTGAGCCTCGCGCAGCGCGATGATGTGTCGGGCAAATCGTTTGTTGGAAAACTGGCAGAGCGGGTGATCCCGAATCGCTGAATTTTTAGAAAGGGGTAGCAACATGAACGAACTCATCAGTCAATTGGTATCGCAGTTGGGTGTGCAGGAGAACCAGGCGAAAGGCGGAGCGGGATTGCTGTTCAAGCTGGCGCAGAGTCAGTTGGGCGGCGACTTCAGCAAGGTGGCGCAGGCGTTGCCGGGTGTGGAGGGGTTGATCTCCGGCGCACCGCAGGCGGGCGGCACGGCCAAACTGCTCGGCGGCATTGCAGGCGCGTTGGGCGGCAGCAAGGCTGCGGGACTTGCATCACTCGCCAGCGGCTTCACGGATTTGAAGTTGAGTCCGGATCTCATTGGCAAATTTGTTCCGGTCGTCCTCGGCTTCGCCAAGACAAAGGGCGGCGCTGATGTCATGAATCTGCTCGCGGGCGTTTTGAAGAAATAGTACGTGCCGAACGCGGGAATGGCAGACGCTGTGCGAAACGATTTCAACTTTGATTCACTGCCGGAGCGCGCAAATACCGGGAGTTTGAAGTGGGACCGTTACCGCGATCGCGATGTGCTGCCGATGTGGGTGGCGGATATGGATTTCCAGTCTGCGCCCGAGATTGTCGCCGCGCTGCGCGAGCGCGCCGGGCACGGCGTGTTCGGCTATACGATTCCGTATGACGAAGTCGTGCAGGAAGTGCTGCTCTATTTGCAGCGGCAGCACGGAGTTGCTGCACATCGGGACTGGTTGGTCTGGTTGCCCGGCCTCGTGCCCGCGCTGAATCTGATTTGCCGCGCATTTGGCGAGCCGGGCGATGCGGTGATGACATGTACGCCGGTGTATCCGCCGTTTTTGAGTGCCCCAATCTTCCAGGATCGCACGCGGATTGCTGTGCCGCTGCGCCTCAACGAAGAGCGATGGGAGTTTGACTGGGATGCGATGGAGCGCGCAGTCACAAAAGAGACGCGCCTGTTCATTTTGTGCCATCCCCACAACCCGGTGGGGCGGGTGTGGCGCCGCGACGAGTTGGAGCGCCTGCTCGACTTTTGCGAGCGGCACGATCTGATTCTCGTGTCGGACGAGATTCACTGCGATTTGATTCTGGACGACGTGCCGTGGACCGCCACGTTGGCGCTGGGAGAGCGCGCGGCGCAGCGCGTGATTACGCTGCACGCGCCGAGCAAGACGTACAATCTGCCGGGTCTGGCGTGCGCGTATGCGGTGATTCCGGACGATGGATTGCGCACGAGCTTCCGGCGCGCAACGCGCGGCATTATTACGGAGATCAATGCATTCGGCTATGCGGGTTGCGCTGCGGCGTATCGCCACGGCGAGCCGTGGCGTCAGGCGCTGTTGGCGTATTTGCGGGCGAATCGCGACTTCGTGTATTCGTTTGTGAGGGAGCGTATGTCTGCGATTCGCTTGCAGCCGATGGAGGCGACGTATCTGGCATGGCTGGATGTGCGAGGATTGAATCTCGAGCATCCACATCGCTTCTTTGAAGAGGCGGGGGTGGGGTTATCCAGCGGCGTTGATTTTGGCGCGCCGGGCTTTCTGCGATTGAATTTCGGTTGTCCGCGCGCGCGTTTGGCTGAAGCACTGGAGCGGATGGCGAAGGCGCTCAATTCTTGAATCGAACAGTCTGGATCATCTTTTTCGCGCTGAGCCTGCTGGCAATTGCGGCGGGCCTCTGGTGGCCGCGCGAATATCCGACGGGAATCTCGTGTTTGTTTTTGACGACTACGGGATATCCGTGTCCGTTCTGCGGCATGACGCGCGCGTTCCTTGCAGCGGGCCACGGCGCATGGCGAGAGGCGTTGCAGCAGTCGCCTGTAGGGGCGCTCTTGTTCCCCGGCGCGATTGTGTTGGCTGTTGTGAGCGGATGGCACGGTCTCCGGCGCACGTCGGGCGCACAACAAAGCGATCCACGAATTCCGCGATTGGTGTGGATGGGTGCGGCGCTGATGCTTGCCGCGAATTGGATCTACCGCCTGCTGGCGGGATTGAAGTGAAGCATCGCGCCGCGTTCGGCGATTAGCCGAACGCGACGCGAAAATGCGCGCGGGTGCTGTTAGGCAACCACGACGTTGCGGCGCTTGAGGTCCGCATCAATTTCTGCTTCTGCTGCCGCCCAGTATTCGGACGAGTCGCCCTGGAAGCCGTGCTTCTCGGCGATGTAGTACGCCGCCTGCTCGATCATGCGCTGACGTTCGTTGGCGCTGATTTTTGCGGGCTTCGCCGGTGCGGCTGCGGGTTTTGCCGCCACTGCCTTTGCAGGCGCTGCAGCGGGAGCTGCGGGTTTCGCCGCAGGTGCAACAGCTGCTTTGACGGCCGCCGGTGCGGTGTGACCCTTGGTCTCAGCAGCGGCTGCGGCAGCAGCTACGCTCTTCGTTGTGGGTACAGCGGAAGCTTTGGAAGGCGCAGCGGCCTTTTTCGTTGTCGTAGTTTTTTTGGATGTTTTAGCCATGATAAATCCTCCTGTTAGCGCGACATGGCTTGAGTAATGAAAGGCGCAATATAGAACCCTTCGCCTCGATTGCAACTGTTTTAGCAGGTGTTTTTTCCTTGCGTGCGACACGGGTTTTGCGCGTTAGTTCGACGCGATCTTGAACTTAAAGATTCAGCGCGGGCAGGTATTGCAACAAATTGGATATGAAGACATTAGAACAAGAACTCAGCGGATGGATGCTTTCCCGCTTTCAGGCGCTCTTTCCCGATGCAGATTTAAGTGGTGTTCAGGTGGAGGTGTCCCCTGCGACGGATGAGCGATTTGGCGATTATCAATGCAATGCGGCCATGGCGGTTGCGAAGCGGCTGAAGAAATCGCCGGTGGAGATTGCGAAGCAACTGGTTGAGGAGAAGCCGGCGGGTGTTGCGAAGCTGGAGATTGCGGGGCCGGGCTTCATCAATTTTCACTTGGACGATGCGGTGCTGGCTCGCCGGTTGGAGTCCATTCAGGGCACGGAACGGTTGGGCGTTCCAGAGATCGGGCAGGGGAAGACGGTGATTTTGGACTACTCAAGTCCGAACATCGCGAAGCCGATGCACATTGGGCATATTCGCTCGACCGTGATTGGCAACGCGTTGGACCGGTTTCATCGCTTCCTGGGCTATACGGTGGTGGCGGACAATCATCTCGGCGACTGGGGGACACAGTTCGGTATTCTGATTTTGGGCTACCGCAATTTTCTCGATGCCGACGCGTTGGCGGCGGATCCGATCGCGGAGTTGGAGCGCTTGTATGTGAAGAGCTATGAGCGTTCGAAAGAAGACGAGACGTGGTTGAATCAGGCGCGCGCGGAATTGGTGAAGCTGCAGCAGGGCGATGCGGAGAACCGGGCGCTGTGGCAACAGTTTGTCAAATTGAGCCTGGGCGAATTTGAAAAGATTTATGCCCGACTCGGCGTGCGCTTCGATTTGAACCGCGGCGAGAGTTTTTACAACGATCAGTTAGCCGGTGTGGTGGATCGCCTCACTGCGATGGGCCTCGCGGAGGAGAGCGAGGGCGCACTGGTGGTGAAGCTGGACGAAGAAAAACTACCCCTCTGCATCGTTCGGAAGAGCGATGGCGGCTTCAATTACACTACGACCGATCTGGCGACCGTATTGAGTCGTGCAAGCGAGTTTTCTCCGGACCTTGTGATTTATGTGACCGATGAGCGGCAACAGTTGCACTTCCGCCAATTCTTTGCGGTGGCGAAAAAATTGGGCGTTGCCACGCGACTGGTGCACGTGTGGTTCGGGTTGATGCGGCTGCCGGAAGGCACGTTTTCAACGCGGCAGGGGAATGTGATCAAGTTGGAGCGACTGCTCGATGAAGCGGAGTCGCGCGCGCTGGCGCTCGTGAAGGAGAGCAGCCCGGAAATGGGGGCCGCGTTGCAGCGTGAAGTTGCTCGTGCGGTGGGCATCGGCGCGGTGAAGTATGCGGATTTGAGCCAGAACCCGCAGAGCCTTGTGACGTTTTCGTGGGACAAGGCGTTGGCGCTCGACGGCAATTCCGCGCCGTATTTGCAGTATGCTCACGCACGTATTGCGAGTGTGCGCGATAAATACCGCGAGCAGTTTGGCGATCGAAAGCCGGAGGATTCTCAAATTGTGCTGGGCGAGGCGATTGAGCGCAGGCTCGCGGTGCGGCTGGCGCGGTTTCCGGATGTGCTGTTGCGCGCCGCTGCGGCGTATAAACCGAACGTCCTGTGCGAATATCTTTTCGAGCTGGCGCAGGTGTATAGCACCTTCTACCAGACCGTCCCGTTCCTGAAAGCAGAAGACGGCGCGCGCGAAAGCCGCGTGCGCCTGTGTGATATCACGGCAGCGGTTTTGAAGCGCGGTTTGGCTCTGCTTGGCATTGACGCGCCTAACCGGATCTAGGGGACAACCTCTGCATTGTCTGCCGCCGATGATACTCGGAGCAGGACGGAGCGTGCCCGCAATGCTGTACATAGTGTTGCAGGCAGGTCTACCCACGATGTGAAGGTGGCGAACCGGGAATTCCGGCCCTGAAGGCGCGCGGGCGAATTGGTTGGATTGGCTTATCGCGCGCTGGTTGCGGGTTTGGTTGATGCGCCGATGGCGTGGCTGTTCTCTTCCAGAGAGAGCCAATCGCAGAGGACTTGCAGTGATTCGTCGAGAACGAAGTCGGTGCGCTTCTTTTTCGTTTCGCTCTTTTCCGCTTCCGTTTCAGCAATCTCGCCAGCGGCTTGTTCCGTCGCTTCTTCTCCCGCGGCGGGCACAATCGTGATCTCGGTTATTTCCCCCTCCGGCTCGTCGTCAATCGCCTTGCGCAGTGCGCGTTCGCTTTCGGCGAGGGCGAGGCGGGTGTCGAGGTTGAGTGTGATTGTGGGCGCTTTTTGGCGCTCTGCGATTTCGTGCAGGAGGTTGGTGTAGGTGGTGAACTTGTCGGAGCGCTCCATGCGGTCTTGCGAGCGTTTGATCAGCTCGCTGCGAAGTTCCGATAGGTCGCCCACCTGTGAATAGCTCGCGGGGGCGACTTGGGACCAGGGGAGGGCGTGGGGCAGGGTTTCTTCGCCGATGTCCATCGTTTCCAGTGCGGAAGGAATCACAATGTCGGGTTCAACACCGCGCAGTTGGGTCGAGCCGCCCGCGATGCGGTAAAAGCTGGCGGTGGTGATTTTGATCTGACCGACGTTTGTGTTGACGCTGCTCAGCGGGAGGAGTGTTTGAACCGTGCCTTTGCCGTGCGTCTTCGAGTCGCCGATGATGATAGCGCGGGAATAGTCCTGCAACGCGCCCGCGAGAATTTCGGATGCCGATGCGCTGAGGCGGTTGACCAGCACCGCGACGGGGCCTTTGAAGCCGATGCCGGGGTCCGGGTCGTCCAGCGCCTGTACGCGGCGCTGATCGCGCACCTGAACGACGGGGCCACGGTTGAAGAAGAGGCCCGTCATTTGAATAGCATCCATCAGCGATCCGCCGCCGTTGTTGCGGAGGTCGAGGACGATTGCCTCTGCGCCGTCGTTGCGGAGCGCATCGAGCAGGCGCGCGACATCGCGCGAGGAGCTGCGCGCATCTTTTCCGCTGCCGAGCCCGCGCAGATCGGCATAGAAGTCGGGGAGGGTGATGATGCCGATTTTGCGTTCTATCCCATCTTCGCCGGTGGCGGAGCGCATCTCGCTTTTAGCGGCCTGTTCTTCGAGTTTCACTTCGTCGCGGATGAGGTCAATTGTCTTGATCGCGGCGCCGCTGGCATCGTCGGCGGGGATGATGGTGAGGACAACTTTACTGCCTTTTTCGCCGCGAATTTTGCGAACGGCTTTGCTCAGGGGCCAGTGAAGGATGCTTTCGGGTTCGGCGTCGCCCTGCGCAACGGCGATGATTCTGTCGCCCGCCTTCAGACGGCCATCGCGCTCGGCGGGGCCGCCGGGGATGAGGCGCTCCACTTTGGCGGCGCCGTCGTCCGTGCTAAGCAACGCGCCAATGCCCTGGAGGGAAAGCTTCATACCGATCTCGAAGTCCTCCGCGCCCCATGGGGAGAGATAGTCGGAGTGGGGGTCGTAGGCGCGGGCGAAAGAATTGAGGAAGCGCTCTGTCACCCAGTTGGCGTCGTTATCTTGCAGGACGGTGAGGAACTGTTCGTAGTTCTTGCGGATGCGCTCTTCCGGTGTCATTTTCAGTTGTGCCGCGAGCGATGCGTTTGTGACCGTACCTTCCTCCAGATTGGCGAGGTCGGTCCCGCCGATTTTCCGAGAAACGGTGAATGCGACAAATTCATTTTTGATTTTCTGTCGCCAGAGCTCGTTCCACTCCTCCTCATTGGCGGCGTAGGGCGCGTCCTTTCGCTTCCATGCGTAGGATTCGTCCTGCGTGACATCGAAGCCTGCATCGAGGAGCCCGTTCACGTAGGCCACACGGTTGGCGACGCGATTCTTGAACACGTCGTAGACGCGGAATGCGAATGCAAGATCACCGGCGCGCAGTTGGTCGTCCAGTTGGGTGGCGGAGGACTTGAAATCGTCAATGTCGGACTGGAGGAAATAGACGTGCTCGAAATCGAGCTGATCCAGGAAGATTGAGAACGCATTGGTTGCGATTGAGTCGGAGAGGGGTTCCCGGCTGAGATGGCGCAGCGGCAGGTTCAGTGCGAGCAGTTTCGCCGCGCGCGTATGGTCGGCGTTGGGTGTCAGCACGGACGTCTCGTTTGCCCGGCTATGCGGCGTGCAGGCGAGCAAGGAGATCGAAAGAAAAACTGTGAACACTCGAAGCTTCATAAACATTCCCATTTTGACCGCACTATTTCCGGATTCGTTCAACGTGGATTTGTTCGCACGTGAAAGGCGTATTCCTCGACCACTCGACCGCCGATGAGGTGTCCCTGAATAATTCGTTCCAAAACCGGCGGCGAACAGGAATGGTACCAGACGCCTTCAGGATACACCACCGCGATTGGGCCCTGTCTGCAAATTCGCAAGCAATTCGCTTTCGTCCGGTATATCCCGCCCTCGCCGGTAAGATGCAGCTCGTCGAGGCGTTTTTTGAGGTATTCCCACGCTTCGAGGCCCACCTCTTTTGTGCAGCAGTTGGGCTTGGTTTGATCCGCGCAGAGAAAAATATGGCGACGAATGGCAGGCACCCCCAGCGCGTTTGCCCGTTCGATGAGATTCGACATAAATCAGCGATACTCCTCCCCAGCAGGGTACTGCAGGCGCTGTCGCGTTTCCAGTCATGTTGTGGGTGACGCTGCGTGTGTTTTCTGCTTGTTGCGCGCGCGCCGCAGATTTATTCCTCCACCCGCGCGAGGCCGGTTTGGCTAGCAGTGAGGCGGAATGAAGAAGACGATTGAATGGATTCTGTTTTTGGGATTGGCGGCGTGGTCCGCTTCAGGGTGGGTGTCGGCTCCGGTTGCCCTGGCGATGGGAATTGCGTTTGCGCTGTTGCTGGAGAATCCAATGCCGAAGGCGAGCCACAAGGGGGCGAAGCTGCTGTTGCAGGCGTCGGTGGTGGGGCTGGGTTTCGGAATGAATCTCGCTGCGGTCTGGGCCGCGGGGCGGACGGGTTTCGGGTTCACGGTCGCGACGATTTTCGGGACGCTCGCAATCGGCCTGCTGTTGGGGCGGGTGCTGAAGATTGAGTCGCAGACGTCGCTGTTGGTGTCGTCGGGTACGGCGATTTGCGGGGGCAGCGCGATTGCGGCGGTGGGCGCGGTGATTGGCGCGGATAAAAAGGCGATGTCCGTTTCGCTCTGCACGGTGTTTGTGCTCAACGCAGTGGCGCTCTTTATTTTCCCGGGCATCGGCCACGCGCTGGGGATGGATCAGCATCATTTTGGATTGTGGGCGGCCATTGCAATTCACGACACGAGTTCGGTCGTGGGCGCGGCGGCGAAGTATGGTCAGGAGGCGCTGGATTTGGCGACGACGGTGAAGCTTTCGCGCGCGCTGTGGATTTTCCCGATCGCCATCGGGTTGGCGCTGGGTCGGGGCAAGAAGGCGGGCGGCGTCGCGTTCCCGTGGTTCATCCTGCTTTTCCTCTGCGCCGCAGCCGCGCGCTCGCTGTTGCCGCAGGGCGAGTGGCTGTATGAACGGGCGGCGCACGTGGCGAAGGTGCTGCTGGTGCTGACGCTATTTTTGATTGGTGCGGGGCTGTCGAAAGAGGCGATCCGGTCAGTTGGAGTGCGCCCGATGATTCAGGGCGTGCTGCTGTGGATCATCATTTCAGTCAGCGGTCTGTTTGCCGTCACTGCGCTGGTTCGTTGAGCCGGGCACCGCGCCTGAATCGGCTGCAGATGTACTGTACGGCGTGCGCAGAATTTCGAGGAAGGCGGGCTGAATGTCGGGGGCGCAGAGGGCGATGATGCGGTCGCCCGCGCGCAGTTGCGTGTTGCCGCGCGGGACGAGGGTGTGTTCGCCGCGGCGAATTGCGACAATGACGCTTTGGTCGGGGAGGTTCAATTCGCGGATGCGTTTACCCGTTGCCTGATCGTGCTCATGCAGTGAAGTCTCCAGCAGTTCCGTGTGCGTTGCCGCCTCCATGCGGAGTCGCTCGTGATGGGCCTGACTGGACTGGTGATCGAGCAGGGCGTTGGCGTAGGCGCTGACGACATCGGCGCGTCGCATCAGGCCCAGCACGCGACGCGGGTTGCGGCGATCCACGACGGGGAGGCGCCCGATGTCTTTCAGGCCGAAGTGGCGCATGGCCTCTTCGAGTGTGTCGTCGGGATAGACGGTGGTGACATCGGTTGTGGTGATATCAGCGATGGTTTGCGCGGGTTTGTTATGCGCGAGCATGTCCGAGAGATCGGTCAGTGTGACAACTCCGTACAGCTCGTCTGCGTCGTCCAGCACCACGAAGCCGTGATGGTTCGTTGCGGCAAATGCCTCGGTGAGCGTGGCGATCGAATCGCTTGCCCGCATAGGCGACAATTCGTTGGCAGGCGTCATGGCCTCGCCGACCAACAGGGTGCGCATGAGATTGACGTCACCGCGTTTCTTCAACTCCACGCCGCGCAGCTTGAGCTTGTAGGTGTAGACGCTGTCCTTTTGCAGAAACTGTGTGATGAGCGTGCTCTCCACGACCGCGAACATGAGTGGGAGGATGAGGTGATAGTCCTGCGCCATCTCGAAGGGGAGCATGAGCCCCGTGATCGGCGCGCGTACAGCGCCTGCGAGCACTGCGCCCATTCCGACCAGCGCATAGGCCGTGGGCGGGGCGACATTTTGGCCGAGCAGCGAATGTGCCGCCTCGCCAAAGCCCATCCCCAACATGGCGCCGAGAAAAACCGATGGCGCGAAGAGGCCGCCCTGTCCGCCCGATCCGATGGTGAGCGGCGTGGCGACCACTTTGAGGAGGACGAGGGAGAACAGAATGAGCGCGCTGGTCTCGTTGCCCTTGAGCGCGTTGGTGACGGCTTCATAGCCCGTGCCCATGATCGCGGTGGATCCGAAATAAGCTAAAGCGCCGACCGCGAGCCCGCCGATGCAGGGTTTGACCCATTCTGGTACGCGCAAGGCGCGGAACCGTGCTTCGACGCGCGCCATCAGAAAGACGTACAGCGCGGCGACGACGGCGGCGAGGATGCCGAGGATCATATAAAGCGGCAGTTCGGCGACCGCCTGAAATTCGTAGCGGGGGATGGCGAAGGCGGGCGTGTTGCCGAGGATACTCTGGCTCGTGACGGTGCCCGCAACGGCCGCCAGCACGACCCAGGCGATGGATGCGCCGGAGAATTCGCCGAGAATGATTTCGATGGCGAAGAACACGCCCGCGATGGGCGCGTTGAATGCGGCGCTGATTCCCGCCGCTGCGCCACAGCCGACGAGCGTTCGCACACGCGCGGCGGAAAGTTTTAGCCGCCGCCCGATTTGCGACCCGAACGCCGCGCCGATCTGAACACTCGGGTCCTCTGGCCCCGCCGATCCACCAAATCCCACTGTCAGCACGGCGCCGACCACGCGCGCGATGCTGCCGCCGAAACTGATGCGGCCTCCATGCAGAGCAACCGCTTCCATGATGCCCGCCACTCCCACACCCGTCTCGCCGCGGCGTCTGACGAGGTGTATCCAGAGGGCTGTCAGCAGTGCGCCGACAGCGGGTAAAATCAGAAGCGCCCACGGATGGCGCCCTCCGAATCCAACGACAGCGAAGTCGAACAGCGCATCCAGCGAAATGCGGAAAAGCGCGACACTCCAGCCCGTCACTGCGCCTGCGCAGACCGCGAGCAGCATCATGACCGCCGTTTCGTGCGAGCGAATGCGATGGACGTGCCCGGTCAATTCTGTCGCCGCGCGCGAAAGGAGATTCGCGCCGCGCGTTTTCAACAACTTCAGCATGCGGCCCAGTGTAGCAGGGAGTTGCGCGGACAAAAGCGTTCGCTTAATAGAGGTGCAGGCGAGGGCGAAAAAGAGGTGCCGGTCTGGTCTTGACCCGCTCTTGCCGGACGCATATACCAGACCCCAATATTCAACCCCCAAATCGGAGGATTCGAGACATGTCATTGGTACCTATGCGCGCCCTGTTGGACCACGCCGCTGAAAACAACTACGGCCTGGCTGCGTTCAACGTCAACAACATGGAGCAGATTCAAGCCATCATGGAAGCAGCCCGGGAAACGAACTCCCCGGTCATCATTCAGGCTTCCCGCGGCGCCCGCTCCTACGCTCAGGACAACTATTTGCGCCACCTCATGATCGCCGCTGCCGAGCTCTATCCCAACATTCCCGTTGCGATGCACCTCGACCACGGCAACAGCCCCGCCACCTGCCAAAGCGCCATCATGAACGGCTTCACCTCCGTGATGATGGACGGCTCGCTGATGGCCGACGGCAAGACCCCGTCCTCCTACGAATACAACGCCGAAACAACGCGCAAAGTCGTTGAAATGGCCCACATGGTCGGCGTCTCTGTGGAAGGCGAAATCGGCGTTCTCGGCTCCCTCGAGTCGGGAATGGGCGAGAAGGAAGACGGACACGGCGCAGAAGGTGTGCTCGATCACTCCCAGTTGCTCACCAGTGCGGAAGATGCCGAACGCTTCGTCAAGGACACCGGTGTGGACGCGCTCGCTGTCGCCATCGGCACCAGCCACGGCGCCTACAAGTTCACCCGCAAGCCCGACGGCGCGGTGCTCTCGATGGACACCATCAAGAAGATTCACGCCAAGCTCCCGAACACCCATCTCGTCATGCACGGCAGCTCCTCCGTCGAGCAGTACCTGCAGGACATCATCAACAAATACGGCGGCAAGCTGAAGCCCACCTGGGGCGTGCCGGTTGAAGAAATCCAGCTCGGCATCAAGCACGGCGTCCGCAAGATCAACGTGGATACGGACAACCGTCTCGCCGTCACCGGCGCCATCCGCAAAGTGTTCGCGGAAACGCCTGAAAAGTTTGACCCGCGCGACTACCTCAAGCCTGCCCGCGAAGCGATGAAGAAGGTCTGCACCGACCGCATGATCGCCTTCGGCCAGGCCGGCCACGCGGACAAGATCAAGCAGGTCACTCTGGTGGACATGGCCAAGCGCTACGCCACGAAGTAATCTGATCTAAGATAAGGCATAAAAACAGCGCGCCCGTCGGATTCGTCCGGCGGGCGCGTTTTTGTTAAGGCTTGCCACAGGGCGAAATCAACTGGTTGGAAGATGGATAAGGGAGGCAATTGACGTGTGTTGCGGATGTGATACATTTTGAGTATGAACAAAGCAGCCGTCATTCACGCGAGAATTGAACCCGCCGCCAAAACTTCGGCCGAACGGGTTTTGAAGAAACTGGGGTTAAGTCCGACCGAAGCAATACGATTGTTCTATCGCCAGATTACCCTTCATCAAGGACTCCCCTTCGCCGTCAAAATCCCCAATGAGCTGACCGAAAAAACTCTAACGGATAGCAGTCGAGGCAAAGGAGTAGAGACCTTTGACTCCCTTGATCAAATGTTTGAAAGCTGGGAGAAATGAAGCGCCTGGCTCAAACGAAGCAATTCGTTCGAGACGTCAAACGGATGGTCAAACGCGGGAAAGACCTCGAAAAACTTAAAACTGTTGTGACAGAGCTTGCTCACGGGCGACCCCTCGCGCCCAGACGCCGCGATCATCCTCTAATCGGGTCGTGGCAAAGATTACGTGGCTGCCGTTTGGAACCCGATTGTCTTCTCCTACATACAGTGATAGAAACCGAACTCCGGGTGGAAGTACCCGGCACGCACAGCGATCTTTTCAAAAAAGAACTACACCACTTGCCTGCGATGAGTTCGCACCCGGTGAAGCGGGGCGTTGGGCACTACAAGATGCGTCTTTGGTCACTTCATCCTAAATATCTCGATCCACAGAGCCTTGTCGCTCTGTGGCGGGAGTCACTTCTCGCCAAGGCCGTGCTTCGCGGAGAGACGCGTGGATACACCCATCACCCTCAGCTAGAACGATTCAAAATCCAATCATCGCCTCTCTCAGCGATCAATTCATATCTCGCAGCTATTCATGCAGAGGCTACGACTCGCGGCTATAAATTTGACGCGACAAAAATCGGGTCCGTCCGATCTGTGCAATCCATACCTGTTAATGATGAGCAAATTTTGCTTGAGTGGCGTCACCTGAGCCAAAAGTTGGCCAAGTGCAATCCGGCTGTACTTGCCCTGTGGATTAATCTAGATTTCCCTGCATGCCATCCAGTATTCCACGTGCAGCGAGGACCTGTCGCATCATGGGAGCGAACCTCGTCGGATGGCGCCTAGCCATTCGTTCAAGCCGAGATCGCTGCGCTACGATAGCTGCGTGCCAGAGAATCTTTGCCGCGCCGTTCCCTGTGAAACGCAGTTCGCTTTAATTCAGGTGTTAAGCCGCATTGTTCAGAACAGTGAAAGGAGAAAGAAATCATGGGAAAGAAAAGTGCATATAGAGCTGCGGGGATTCTGATTGCCTGCGTTGCGTTTCTGATGGCCGCCAGAGCGTTTGCGCACTGTGACACCATGAACGGCCCTGTAATTCCAGAGGCCCAGGATGCACTGGAAAAGGGTGACGTGACGCCGATACTCAAGTGGGTTAGGAAGGACAACGAGGCAGAGATCAAGGCCGCTTTTGAAAAAGCAGTTGCGATTCGATCCACTGGGCCAGAAGCGATGGCTCTGGCCGACCGATATTTTCTAGAAACCCTCGTGCGGGTACATCGTGCGGGCGAGGGGGCGCCGTATACCGGGCTTAAGGATGAGCCGGTCGAAGCGATCGTCCAGATGACAGACAAAGCATTGGCTGATGGTTCAGCAGATGAATTGATCAGCGAGATCAGCAGCCACATGGCAGCTGCGATAAAGCAAAAATTTACAGCGGTGTTGGAGGCTCAAGAGCATAAGGACGAAAGCGTGGAGGCCGGCCGCAAATATGTGGAGGCTTATGTGACGTACACACACTACGTCGAAGGAATTCACGAGGCTATTCTAGCGACGGGTGGACATCAACACGAAGGCGGCGGAGGCCATGATACACCGCCGAACTCGGCGCACGAAGAGCATAGTCACTGAGGGATCTGCGGTCGCCTTTACCGCACTCCTTTCTCGCGGTGGGTTAGAAATTCGGTGGGGCGCGGTGTTGTGCGGGTTGAAGCGGAGTGAGATATGACAACCAAGAACATCGCAGGCGGCACGGTTCATGAGTTGCCGGCGGACTTCCGGAAAGCGATCGTATCTGACGCCGTTGCCAAGTGTGTTTGGGCCGACATCACGTCCCTCGCTCGAAACGAGTGGATTTGTTGGGTCACTTCGGCCAAGAAGCCAGAAACCAGAAGGCACCGGATCGAGGTCGGCCTCGACAAGATGCGCGGAGGCATGCGAAGGCCGTGCTGTTGGCCGGGATGTCCGCACCGATAAGATGAACGGGGCATCTAACGAGTCGCCCGACGTGTGTGTTGAATCCGTACAGGCGCGGTTTCAGTGTCAGTCAGCGGCGATGTTGAACCTCGACTGACATGAATACTCCGGAATCGCCAGCGCAGAAGAACCCCGGCAATTCGGGATCGGTCTCCGAAGTATTCACCACGTTTTTAAAGCTCGGCTTATCATCATTTGGTGGTCCGATTGCGCACCTCGGCTACTTCAGGAGCGAGCTTGTTGAGCGGCGCAAATGGGTTGGTGAAGTTCAATTCGCTCATCTGTTGGCGCTTTGCCAGTTTCTTCCCGGACCGGCCAGTAGCCAACTGGGTTTCAGTTTGGGTCTATTGCGGGCCGGTTGGGCCGGTGCGCTCGCTGCTTTCATTGCATTTACATTTCCATCGGCGGTCTTGTTGTTTGCATTCGCCGCGCTGTTGCCCCACATCTCGGGCGCGATTGGCGACGCCATGATTCACGGCCTCAAACTCGTTGCGCTTGCAGTGGTCTCACAGGGCGTGATTGGGATGACCCGGCAGCTTTGCCCTGATGCCACTCGTTTGACGATCGCAACACTTGTCGCCGCTGTCATTCTCATTTTTGGCCATGCATGGATGCAGATATTCGTTGTCATGGCGGGTGCCGTCGCTGGGCTCGTCTTGTGTCGCGGGGTGCGGCCACTATCAGCTGAAACGCTTAGCCTGCCGTACGGCGCGAGGGCGGGCGGCGTCCTGCTGATGTTTTTTGCGCTGTTGCTCTTCGGCCTGCCGCTGGTGGCGCATGGGCGCGACGGACTTCTGGCCATCGCGACGGTTTTTTATAGGTCAGGCGCGCTCGTATTTGGCGGTGGTCATGTAGTGCTTCCACTGCTTGAAGAAGCTCTCGTCAAACCAGAACTGATATCATCAGGAGACTTTCTGGCAGGCTATGGTGCGGCACAGGCTGTGCCGGGGCCGATGTTCACACTTGCCGCTTACCTCGGCGCGCGAATGCCGGGGGCAATGGGGGGAATGCTCGGTGCAACTGTTGCGTTGGGTATGATATTCCTGCCGGGGTTTCTGCTTGTTGCCGGTGTATTACCGTTTTGGACAACGATTGCGCATCGGCCCAATGCTGCACGGGCCGTCGCGGGCATTAATGCCGCGGTTGTCGGGATATTGGGGGCGGCGCTATACAACCCGGTCTGGACTAGTGCTGTTCGCGGGCCGGTTGATGTTGCGATTGCGCTTGTCGGACTTGTCCTTCTTGTCGCGTGGCGCGTGTCTCCGCTTCTGGTTGTATCATGGTGTGTCGCTGCGAGCGCGGTGAGTTCGTTACTCCCATACTGATAAGGGATGCGAAAAAACGGCCCGATAAGAGGATGTCGCATATCGTGAATCCGTAGCAGGTTCACACGCGCAGACACTCGCTGGTCACGGCTACAAAATGAAATGAGAGGGGAGGGGGCGGTGTGCGTCATCCGATGGATTTGTCGCCTTGTCGGGGGTGCCGCGTGGCTCTCTCCTAACCCAAGTTCGACAGTTGGGGGATAAAACGAACTATTTTTGGGGGTATTGAAGAAGAAAGTGCCCGAATAGCAGGGCT
>JBDHQM010000034.1:0-25098 GCA_039807095.1 Kiritimatiellia bacterium | reverse complement strand
TCGGCCAGGTCATAGCCCAGCACAGCGGATGCGCGATCAAACAGCTCGCGGCACGCCGGATTGCTCTCCGCCAGTTCGCGCCCCATGCCTACGGCCTGAGCGCCCTGCCCCGGGAAAAGTATTGCGCGTTGACTCATCGAAATCCTCCATGTTGTGCAGAGCGGGCGCGCGCCCGAATTCTCCGCAGGGTTTCCACTACCACTCGAGCACCGTTGCGCCCCAGGTGAAGCCGCCGCCAAAGGCGACCATCAAAACGCGGTCCCCGCGTTCAAGCCGACCCATGCGCACCGCTTCATCAAGCGCAATGATAACCGATGCCGCCGAGGTGTTGCCATAGCGATCCAGATTGATGAAATACTGCTCCGGCTTCCCGCCCAGCCGCTCGCCAATCGCACTCACAATGCGCAGGTTTGCCTGATGCGGAATAATCAACTTCACGTCGTCCACCGTGAGTCCGGCCTTGTCCAGCGCCTTGCGCGCAACGTCCGTCATGCATGTCACTGCGTGCTTGAACACATCGCGCCCGTTCATCTTCATGTGGTGCAGGCCGGCGGCCACCGTCTCGGCCGTCGCCGGGTTCCGGCTTCCGCCGCCCGGTAGCTTCAACAGATCGTGCAGGCGCCCGTCCGAGCGCATCGCAGCGGAGAGTATCCCCTTACGCCCCGGCTCCGCGCGCAGCACGGCCGCGCCCGCGCCGTCGCCAAAGAGGACGCACAGCGAGCGGTCGGTCCAATCGGTGATGCAGGAAATTTTTTCCGCGCCGATCAAAAGAATCGTCTTCGCCGAACCCGTTGCAATGTATTGCCGCGCAAGATCCAACCCATAGACAAAGCCCGAGCACGCCGCCTCAATGTCGTAACAAAACGCGTTCACGGCCCCAATGTTCGACTGCACAAAACACGCGGTGTTCGGAAAGCCCATGTCCGGCGTGATCGTGGCGACGATGATCATGTCCAACTCTTCCGCCGACACCCCCGCGTTCGCAAGCGCGCGGCGCGCCGCCTCGGTCGCCATGTCCGATGTCGCCTCATCCGGACGCGCAATGTGACGCTCGCGGATTCCCGTGCGCGTCATGATCCATTCGTCCGTGGTGTCCACCATCTTCTCAAGATCCGCGTTGGTCAGCACGCGCTCCGGCACATACGAGCCGGTCGCGAGAATACTCGCGCGGGGCAGTTGAGAGAGTAAATCGTTGGAAAGGGGTGCGTTCATGTTTCGCCACCTGCGGCGCGACGATGCGCCTCTACTTTGTTGAGTTCCGCCACAATCAAGTGGTTGATGTCCTGTTTCACGGCTGCACTGGACGCGCGTACCGCATTAAATACGGATGTCGCGTTCGATGACCCGTGCCCGATAATGCTCACCCCGCGCACGCCCAGCAGTGGCGCACCGCCATATTGCGAGGGATCAAGTTTTCGCTTCAAGCTCCGCACTGCTCCGCGCAGGCAAACCGCGCCCATGATCCGCAGCGGATTGGCCGTAAACTCCGCCTTCAGCCAAACCCCGATCGCGTGCGCAACACTCTCCGCAGTCTTCAGCACCACGTTGCCGACAAACCCGTCGCAAACAACCACGTCAATCTGCCCCTCAAAGAGATCGTGCCCTTCAATGTTGCCCGCAAAGTTAAGCCCCGACTTCTCCAGCAGACCAAACGTTTCCTTCGTCGTCGCATTGCCCTTGGCGTCTTCTTCGCCAATGCTCATCAACCCGATTCGCGGATTCGCAACCTTCAAAATTTCACGCGAATAGACCGTGCCCATCACTGCAAACTGCAACAGCATCTCCGGCGTGCAGTCCGTGTTTGCACCCGCATCGAGCAAGACAAACGGCTTCTCGGGCGATGGGAACACTGTCGCAATCGCCGGGCGCTGAATCCCCTCCAGCGTGCGCAATTTGAGCTGGCTCGACGCCACCTGCGCACCTGTACTCCCCGCAGAAAAAATCGCGTCGGCCTTACCTTCTTTAACAAGGTCCACCGCGCGATTGATCGAAGAATCCCTCTTGCGCCGCACCGCTGTCGCCGGGCTCTCACCCATTTCTACGACTTCAGTACAGTGGTGAATTCGGATTTTCGGCGAGACGGAGCCAAATCGCTGCAGCTCCGCTTTCAGACGAGTCTCATCCCCGACGAGAATCAACTCGTCAACCGTCGAGAGCTCCCGCGCCGCGCGCACTGAACCCTCAACCAGCGCGGACGGAGCAAAGTCGCCCCCCATCGCATCAACAGCTATACGCATAGAATCAGCAACACAACCGCCGCAAGCGACGGAAGACTACTTATTCGTCCGTCGAAACAATGATGACCTGGCGGCCACGGTACATCCCCGTCACCGGATCCACGCGGTGGGGCTGATGCCACGATCCCGTCTTGGGGTCGCGCGAAGAACCCGCCATCGGCTTGCGATGCGATGCCTGACGCTGGCGACGCTTCTTCTTTGACGTTTTTCTCTTTGGAACGGCCATGACTCTCTCCTCATCAATTCCGGTTCGGCTCCCAACCCCCGCTCAACCCAGTCCCACGTTGTCCAGCGCACTCCAGCGCAGGTCGCTCGACGGGCGGCAGGCGCAACTCGCGAGGTTCAAATTGGTTCCACACTGGGGACACAGACCTCGGCACTCCGGCTTACACACCGGATAATGCGGCACCTGCACCAAAATATCCTCCCGAATGTCGGGCGTGATATCCACGGTTTCAGTCGCTTCCGAAATTTCGTAAGCGCGTAAGAATGAGTTTTCTTCCACCGTTGTCGAGAAAAATTCCGCGCATTTACCACATTGCGCCTGCATCGGCACCTGCAGCTCACCCTTCACCACCAATTGATCGCCAAGCGACTGAACAAAAAGGTGATAATGAACCGGCTCCGAAACTTTGAAAAAACGCTCTTCGTCCATCCCCAACACCGAAGCCGGCTCCTCGCCATCAAACCACTCCCCGTCCGGATTCAGTTTCTGCACATCAATTATCATCGCAATTCCTCACTGCCAAAAAACTGTTCTCAGCGACGCAACTTCCGGTTCAGCGCGCGCTGCACAATCGGCGGAACCAGCGTCGCCGTGTCGCCGCCCAACTCCGCCACCTCGCGCACCATCGTGGAACTGATGTAGCTGTGCGACTCGGAGGTCATCAAAAAAACCGTCTCAATATCCGGCGCAATCTTCCGGTTCGTCAGCGCCATCTGGAATTCATACTCAAAATCCGTGAACGCCCGCAGCCCGCGCACCACAATCCGACTGCCCCGCTGCCGCGCATAGTCCATCAACAGCCCCGAAAACGGCTCAACCGACACATTCTTTAAGGAGCGCGTCACGGATCGCACCAGTGACTGGCGCTCATCAATGTCGAACCATGTCTGCTTCCGCCCGCCATTGGCCACCGCAACCACCAGATGATCAAACATCTTCGCCGCGCGCCGGATCACATCCAGGTGCCCCAGCGTCGGCGGATCAAACGTTCCCGGATAAATCGCAATTCGCTTCATGTCCCTGTTCCCATCTCGCGTTGCCACATGCAAACGCGCGTGTCGCCATACGTCCGCTCCCAAATGCGCGCCCATCCCGGCGCGTCAATCGGAACCTCATCAGCGCTCATCTCAAAGACAATCACGCCACGCGGAGCGACGATAGAACCCGCGCGCAACAGGGGCAAGGTCTTTTCCTGCCACTGCAGCCGCCCATCCCGATCATACGGCGGATCCGCCAGCACCAATTCATACGAAACTCCTTCCGGCGCCCGGCGCAGAAACGAAACTGCATCCGCCTGTACCACCCGCCCCGCGTCCGGACACAACTCCCGCACCGTCTGCTGCAGCAACCCCGCCGCACGCGCGTTCGATTCCACCCAGCACACCGACTCCGCACCCCGGCTATACGCCTCCAGCCCCAACGCCCCCGTCCCCGCAAACAAATCCAGCACCCGCACCCCCACAATCGCCTCGCCCAACGCCGAAAAAATCGCCTGACGCACCTTGTCCTGCGTCGGCCGCGTGCCCGGCGCCGCTCTCAACTGACGCCCACCCAAATGTCCACCTGTAATCCGCATCCACACACAATGCCTCACCGCCCGCCAAAACGCCAGCGCCCGCAACCGGGAAAACTTCCAACCCTTGGAAGTCCCGCGCGCCCCAACTTCCAATCCTTGGAAGTTTTGGGGTCGCGCGAATCTTTCCGCTGAATAAATCGCCGCCGCCCGCGTCTATCTCTCCAGAACGACCTGCCGGTGCTTGCGCCGGAGCCGTATTGAGAGTATGAATGATGCATTGAATATGAGGAGCCGCAACATGAAGTATCTGTGGATGGCTGTTGGAATGAGTGCCCTGCTTCTCGGAGGCAGCGGATGCGCCGCGTTTCGCGCAAATGTCAGTGATGTCAACGTCGAACAGGGCGATCACATGCGCGCCCAATTCGACTTCCGCGATCTGCGCGCAATCTCGGCGGAAGTCGTGGACCAAATGCTCGCCAGTCCCTTCCTGAACAAAGGCAGCGACACCCCCACGTTCGCAATCAAAGGCATTGAGAACCGCACCAGCGACTACCTCGACACCAAGGCCATCACCGACACGATGCGCACCAAGCTCATCCAGTCCGGCAAGGTCCAATTCGTCAACGTCGAACGCCGCGCCGATCTCGCCAGCGAACAGGGCTATCAGGCGGCAAACGCCACACCCGGCACCGGCGCAGAAATCGGACAGCAGGCCGCTGCGCAGTTCATGATGACAGGCTCCATCGTCGAGATGAAGCAGTCCTCGCCGCGCCAGGTCCGCGTCAGTAAGACCAAACAGCGCTACTACCAGCTCACCATGGAAGTCACCGACCTCAAGAGCGGCCTCATCGCGTGGACGACGCAGTCCGAATTCGCCCGCGCAGAACGCCAGCCTCTGATTGGATGGTAAGATGAAGAAAGGCGCCCCCGCCCGGATACTGACCGGCGGGGCGGCGGCCATCGCGCTGGCCGTCCTCGCCGGTTGTGCGACGCAGGCGCTCAACAGCGCGCGACGCGAGTTTTATCAAGGCCGCTTCGATCAGGCGAACACCACGCTTGAACGAAAAGTGCCCCACAAAGACCGCGTCCTCTTCCTCATGGAGCGCGGCACCGTACGCCTCTTCGGCGGCGACTACGAAAACAGCGCGAAAGACTTCGTCAGCGCCTACGACCGCCTCACCGAACTCGAAACCTATAGCCTCTCGCAAGGCGGTGCCTCGCTACTCGTCAACGACAATATACAGGACTTCCGCGGATTCCCCTACGAACGCACCCTTCTCCACGCATTCACCGCGCTCGATCACTTCGCCCTGAGCCACTGGGAAAATGCCGCAGTCGAAGCGCGACGCCTCATCGAATCGCTCTCGCCCGAGAAACTCGGCGACTATCCCGACGATGCCTACTCCCGCTACATCGCCGGAGTCGCCCTCGAACTCATCGGCGACACCTCCAACGCCCGACTCCAATACGAAAAAGCCGCCGCACTCGCTGAACACGCGCAACTCGACCCGCAAACCGGCCGCTTCGGCTCCGGCAAATCCGCCAGCGCCAACCCGGAAAACGAGCTTATCTGCTTCGTTCTCCTCGGCCGTGCCCCTGCACCCGAAAACATGGTCTACCCCGACCTCGGCCTCTATGCCGAAATCTATGACGGCAACAAATCCCTCGGCCGCTCCCAACTCCTCACCGACGTCGCCGACCTCGCCTCCACCTCGTATCAAAAGGATGCCGCGCGCGAAGTGGCCAAAACCATCTCTCGCATCGCAATCAAAGAAACCATCTCCTACCAGATCGAAAAAGATAACGAAGCCCTCGGCGCCCTCGCTCGCATCATCCTCATCGGTCTTCTCGAACAACCCGACACGCGCCGCTGGGAAACCCTCCCGCGCTATCTCGAAGTTGCGCGCGTCCCCTGCCCGCCCGACCTCAAAGAATTCACTGTCGTCTTCAAAAACAGCAGCGGCCACGAATTCGGACGCCGCACCATCTCCACCCCCCTCACAAAACAAGGCTCCACCTTCGTCTCCTTCGTCCGCGACATCCCGCGCTGAAGAAGCACACTTGGGGCTTGGGACTCGCCGGATACTCGCTAAAATCGGCGCATGACACGATCCGACGCCAAAGCCCGCGCCGAACACCTTCGCGCCGAAATCGCACGCCATAACCGCCTCTACTACGTCGAAGCCACGCCCGAAATCTCAGACCGCGACTACGACAAACTCTACGACGAACTGAAGGCAATCGAAGCCGCGCACCCCGAACTTGTCACACCCGACTCCCCCACCCAACGCGTCGGCGGACAACCCCTTGAAGGCTTCGCACGGGTAAAACACCGCGCGCCGATGCTCTCGCTGGAGAAAACCACTGACCTCCGCGAACTCGAACTCTTCGAAAAAGAAATCCTGAAGAAAATCCCGAACTTCAAACCGGACTACATCGTCGAACCCAAAGTGGACGGCGTCTCCATTTCCCTCCACTACGTGAACGGACTTCTCGAACAAGCCGTCACGCGCGGCGATGGCGAGTTCGGCGACGACATCACCGCCAATATCCGTACCCTCCGCTCCATCCCACTCCGCCTACAGGGCGATGAAACACCCCCGCCCCATCTCGAAGTCCGCGGCGAGGCATACATGAACGAAGCTGACCGCATTGCGCTCAATGAAAAACTCCGCGAGCGCGGCGACAAAACCTTCGCCAACACCCGGAACGCCACGGCGGGTTCTCTGAAACAACTCGACCCGCGCATCGTCGCCGAACGTCCCATTCGCGCCGTCTTTTATTCTCTCGGCTACACCGAAGGCACTCACTACGCCACCCATGCCGATGAGCTCGAAGCACTCCGCGACTTCGGTCTCCCCATCCCTCAAATCTGGACCCGCGCCGCCAGCATCGCCGCTGCAGAAACCGCCGCGCGCGAACTAAAAGAACGCGAAGGCGAGTTGCCCTACGAAATTGACGGCGCAGTCATCAAGGTCAACGACAACGCCGCCTGTCGCGAACTCGGCCTCAAAACCAACGTTCCCGCCTACGCCGTCGCCTACAAGCGTCCCGAATGGTTCAACGAAGCGCAAACGAAACTTGAACGCATCGTTGTGCAGGTCGGCCGCACCGGCGTGCTAACACCCGTCGCTGAAGTGACGCCCGTCTTCCTCGATGGCACCACCATCTCCCGCATCACGCTGCACAACGAAGAAGAGATTAACCGAAAGGACATCCGCATCGGCGATACCATCGTCATCAAGCGCGCCGGTCGCGTCATCCCTGCAGTTGTCCGCGTAGTAGACGATGCGCGCACGGGCACAGAAATCCGCTTTGCCATGCCGACCGTCTGCCCGGTCTGCGGACACCCCGTTGTGCGCCGTGAACTTTCCAGCGAACGCGGCGGCAAAGAGGTCGCGCTCCGCTGCGAAAACGAAAATTGCCCCGCACAGGAAGCGCGGCGCATTGAATACTTCGCCGCGCGCGGCGCACTCGACATTGACGGACTCGGCGGCGTGGTGGCGGACAAGCTCGTCGAACGCGATATGGCACACTCCGTCTTCGATCTCTTCCGCCTTCAGCTCGAACCCCTCGCGAACTTGAATCTCGGCACAGAAGAAGAACCCCGCCAACTCGGCGAAAAAATCGCCCAGCGCATCCTCGACGCACTCGACAAAGCTCGCACCGCCTCGCTCGCCAAATGGCTCTTCGCCCTCGGGCTCCCCAGCGTCGGCGAAACCATCGCACTCAAACTCGCGGGCGCACACCGCACCATCGCGGAGCTCGCCCAGTCAGATATTCTTCCGCGTATCGCAGAACTACCCGAACTCGACGAAGAAATCAAAAACCTCAACCCGCGCGGGCAAAAAAATCGCAGAGCATCCGACGCTAAGAAGCAGGAACTCGCGACGCGCTACGAGGCGGCACAAAACCGCCGCGCAGAAATCGAACGCCAAATTAAGGAACGCCGTCTCGACGGCATCGGCCCCGTTGTCGCGCGGGATGTCGTAACCTTCTTCGCCTCGCCCGCCGGGCAAACCGTCCTGCGGGAGCTGGAGGCATTGGGCATCAACCCGCAAGGCGAAGCCCCCGCAGCGACCGACGCCACCGGCCCTTTCGCTGGCAAAACTGTCGTCGTCACCGGCACATTGCAAAACTTCACGCGCAGCGAAGCACAGGCCGCCCTCCGCAAAGCAGGCGCAAACGTCGCGAGCAGCGTCACAAAAAACACCGACTACCTCATCGTCGGCGCCGACGCCGGCTCCAAGCTCACCAAAGCCCGCGCCCTCAACATCCCCACCCTCGACGAATCCGAATTCAAAAAGCTCCTGCATCCCTGATGATCCGTAAGGGCGACATGCATGTCGCCCCGTGCGCCCGGCATGAATGCCGCCTTTTTCGCCCCTCCTCCCTCCGCTCCCAAAAGAAAAAGGCACGCGCCTTTCGACGCGTGCCCTTCTCTCAAGCCAACCTCCTTGGGGTCGAGCTGTTTTGAATTGATCAGTTCCCCGCGCCGATGCGCGCGAACGGAACGGTGAAGACGTCGCTGTCCGCCCACTCGAAGGAGGAGTTGTACGACTCAACACCCGGCGTATCCAGCGTCGCGGGATCGTTCGGAATCGTGTCCATCGCGGAAAGCGAACCCGCACCGATCATCACGCCGATGCCGCTGGATTCCAACTGGCTCGCCGTGAGGTTCAGGTACGCCAGCGGGATCTTGATTTCGTAGAAGCTATCACGGCTCGTAGCGTGTCCTTCCGTAAGGAAGTTGCGGGTCGCGCCGCCGTTGCGGTCGTCAGTATCGCCTACGCCCCAAAGCGCATTACCGGCAAAGATACTGCCTTTCGCTGCCGTGATTCCGGCGGCGGCAATCGTTTTGTAGTTCACACCGCCATCGTCCACGGGGAACACGCCGTTCACGGCGCGCGAGATGTAGCCCTGCCAGAGGCTGCCCGCGAGATAGATCTGGTAGTCCGGCTTATGCTGACCCGCCCAGTAGTTCTGCTTGCTCCACATGTCGTTTGTGGAGCCGGCGCCGGCAATTGTGTCGAGGACGAGCCACTGCAGGATGCCGTCGTTGCTCGAAATCTTGCCGCTGGCTGCACCGCCCGCATTGGCCGGGTCAATGATGTCGGTGACGTCCACATACTGCCACGCGAGATAGAGGTTGTCGTCATCCCATGCCGCCCACATGTGCGTGAGGTCAATCGGGGCTTCGTGCATCGTCCAGTTGTCGCCGAGCGAGCGAGGATCATCATTGGCCATGTCGAGCGCAATGAGGTTGTTCGTCGTCCACTCGCCGTTGTTGGCGCCGTCAATGGTGATGGAGCCGTTTGGCACGCGCTTGCCGAGAGTCGGGTTTGTCGAATACGGCTTGTCGCCACCGAAGGTCATCGTGTGATTTACGCGAACTTCCAGCGTGCGGACGGCCGACTGATTGCCCGAGGCGTCAATCGCGAAGTACTTGATCGTCATGTCAATTCCGCTGCCCTGATCGGTAACCGTGATCGGGCTGCTGTAAACAGGACTGCTGAGGGTCGGCTCCGTGCCGTTGGTCGTATAGCGAATGACCGGGCTCGGATCCTGATTATCTGTTGCCGTCAACGTGACGTTGAGCGTGGAAGCTGCCGTGGTCAGGTTGGACGGGCTATATCCCGTTGTCGGAGGTGTAAAGTCCGTTTGGTTGGGATCCAAAACCTGGAACTGGAAGTCGGCTCCGCCATTGTTGTCCCACCGGTCGGCGTTATTCTCATCAACCACCTGAATCGCGTACTTGATCCACGTTCCCTGCGGGAACGTACCCAGCGAGACGGTCCAGACGTCGTTATTGCCGCGCGTCCCGGTCTTGGCCATCGGCTTGCTCAACCAGTTCGTATTGACCGAAGAGGAGTAGACAATCGTCGCACCTGCGGCGCTGCCGATGGGCCAGGTTTCGATGCTGATCATCGCGTCCTGCCCGTCATACACCGCGATCGCCGGTGTCCAATCCACACGGAGCGCGAATGCCGAAAACGCATTTGTGCTCTGTGCTTCGGAGAGCAGGACGTCTTCAATCACTTCGCCTGCCGTGAGAGTCGCAATGTTCGACCACGACTGGAAGTCCCGCGTCGCCAACACGCTATACACCGCGTTGCTAATCAAATCATTCAGCTCAACACGCACCGCACGAGAGGTCGGATTCAGGCCGATCCCCGTTTCGGGACTGTGTACGCCGCCCTGCTTGGTATTGCCCACCCATCGCAACAGCGACGCTGTGCCGTTGACCTCGGCGAGGTAGTTGCTGCCGCCGTTGTTGGCCCAGAAATCAGTTGTGCCATCGGTGACCTTCACCGCGTAGCGCACCGTCGAGCCGGCCGGGAATTGGCCAAGGTTGGCGTGCCACCAGTCGTTGTTTCCGTTTTCGCCACCGACACCGGCCCACTCCAAGCTCGCAGCCTGCCACGTTGCGCCGCCATCGTATGAATATACGACGTCGCCACCCGTGCCGGAACCGGCCGGCCACGACTCGATGTTCACCCAGAGATCATTGAACGTCTCAATGTCGCCATCGAGCGGCCAGTGATTGACGTTGCCCGCCCACTGGAGAGAGTTCGTGTTCGCGTTCACCGTTGCAAAGAAGTCCGAGCCATTGTTGTTATCCCACAGTGCAATGCCGTTGCGTCCGTTGAGATTCACCGCATAGCGAACCGTCGTACCTGCGGGGTATTTGCCGAGGTTCGCGTGCCAGATATCGTTATTCCCGTTGACCTGGTCAAATGACATTGGAACGGAGTGCCAGCTATCGCCGCCGTTGAACGTATACACCACCTGCCCATTCACCACCGCGTCGCGAGGCCAGGACTCTACGTTCACCCAGAGGTCTTCACCCGCATCCCAATCACCGTTGTAGGGCCAGTGATACGTACTGCCGATCCAGGCGAGGTCCACAGCCACCGAGCCGCATCCGCTCACATTGACGGACCAGTTCAGACCATTGTTGTCATCCACCTTCGGCGTGCCTGCCTCATCGTGGAACCAGAACGTGACGTTCGTCATCGTCGCGGGATTGATGCTATATGTATAGGTGCGCGAGCTGCCGCTGCCGCTCATCGCCGCACTGACAGGGTTGAGTCCGCCATCGTGCGAAATTTCGATCTTGATGCTGCCCGTCGGCGTCGCCAGAGGACCACCGCCGAGGCTATACGTCACCGTCAGGCTCGTTCCATCGCAGCTCGTGCTGACGGACGACTGACCCTGCCCCGCCACATAAATCTTCGACTTCTTGCCATCCACCGAGATGTTGAGCTTCCCGTCCACCACCGTGACAGTGTCCGCTTCGTTCAACTTGTTCACATACACCGTGCCGTTTGGCTTGCTGACGCTCGGATTCGCCGTCTTCGTATTCCAAGCGGTGTTGAACACCACCAGCGCATCCTGGTCGCCCGCCGTCTTCGTGAACGCAAACAACCCTGCACCACCATCATCCCAACGCGTCGTGTAGGTTCCGCGACGCAGCGCCTCATACTGCGCGCGCAGCTCGTTGAGCTTCTTGATGTGGTTGTAGAGCGGGCTCGCCACAAACTTGTCGCCCGCCGCGTTGCCCCACTGGAACCCAAAGTTCATCATGTTTTCGCGCTGGAAATCCGCCTGGCCCAGCTTCGGCGAACCGTTGCGACGGCCACCCTGATCAAACCCGTGCTCCGTACCATAGAACAAGCACGGCACCGGCGTCGCCAGATAGAGGAATGTAAGCGCAGGTTCCATCTTGGCCTGCCACTGCGGCCCGCACTCGAGCGCAAAACGATCCACGTCGTGATTGTCCATGAACGCAACCACTTTGTCCTTGGCCTCGCCATACTGATTCAGCGCATTCATCTGCTGACCGAGTTGCGCCGTGCCCTGCTCGTATGCAAAGACGTTCTTCAGCGTCATCTGCATCGGGAACCACAGCGTCGAGTTGAAGGAATAGCCTTCGTCTTTGCAGTACGCAGCCTGCGTGCCGTTGTCGTAGGAGAAATATTCGCCGAACAGAAGGAAGTTGCTCTTGCCGCGCGTCCCGGCGTGAACGCGCATGTCGTTCGCCCAATCCTTGATGAAGTTGTACTCCATGTGCTTGATTGCATCCACGCGGAAGCCGTCGCAGTCCGTCGCATCAATCAAATTCTTGAACGCCTCGCGCAACGCGTTCTGCACCGCAGGATCTTCCGTCTTCAAATCTTCCGTACCGAGAAATGCGCCTTTAATATATTTCGGATACGAATCCCAATCGCTGTCGCCAATGTTGCCGTTGTTGTGGAACCACGACATGTTGTCGAACGGCGCGCCGAACTTCACGTTGTTGTCCCAATAGGCCAGCGAACCGCAGTTGTTCTCGCAATAGCCCTCGTAGTTGCAGTTGCAGTCCGTGTACTTCAACAGGTCCGCCATGTGGTTCACCACAACGTCGAGGATGACGTAGATCCCGTTCGCGTGCGCCGTGTCAATCAGGTCCTTCAACTCGGCAAACGTGCCGAACATCGGCTCGGTCTTGTAGAAATCGGACGGGTGATAGCCGTGATACGGAGTGAAGTTCTTGTCGAACCCCTGCTCATTCATCTGCACGCCGGAAATCCAGATCGCATTGACGCCCATATCCTTAAGGTACGGAAGCTTCTGCTTGATTCCCGCCCAGTCGCCGCCCTGAAACTTGTGCCGGTCGTTCTCAGCGTTCGATCCGCCCTGGTTGTACCAATAAGCCCCCGTCGTGGACTGACGGGAAAGGTTGTTGCCCGCATTGCCATCGAAGAACCGGTCCGTGAACAACTGATACATGTTCACATCCCGCCAATCCGTCGGACTCGCGTGATAGGTAAACCCCGGATTCGTAGTGAGCCGCGAAACGATGTCGTAATCGCCTGCAAACGCGCTTAACCCCATAAGCCCCACCAACGCGGCGGATGCAAGACTCAATAACCGTGCTTTCATCGTCAATTTCTCCAGAAAATAGACCTATCCCGAGCGACGGCCACTTTTGTAAAACGCTTTACCGAGAAAGTAAAGCGTTTTAGTTGAAATTTTTACCTGTTTTTTATGATTTCGCAATTCGCTAAACACCAACTTGTTACGCCGCTTTACTCGCCCGGGTCAGGCAGAATTGCGTGCTCTTCTAGAACGGAACGCGGCACGACTTTTAGCGTGTTGATGTGTGTGGAATCGAGAATCACCTGCGGAGCATGCCCCGCATCAAGCGCTTCTTTCCAGCGCGATGCACATAGACACCAGCGATCCCCTGCCTTCAAACCCGGAAACATCACTTCCGCATTCGGCGTAGATAAATCATTCCCGCGCATCCGCGAGTAATCCAGAAACTCGTCGGTCACCACAACACACACCGTATGCATTCCGAAATCTTCCGGCCCCGTGTGACAAAAACCATCGCGATAAAATCCCGTGCGCGGCCGATAACAACACGGCTTCAACTCGGTCCCGAGGACATTCAACTGTTTCATCCGCCATTCCTTCCGCCGTCAATATACGCCAGCCCCTCACGCATGCTGCATTTTTTTATTTCGTCTCCACGCCGTGACGCTATAACCATCGCTTCTTCCTACATAACGCACGGAACGACTCGAATGAAACAACGCTACATGATTACAGGCGGCGCGGGATTCCTCGGAATCAACCTCGTGCGCTATCTCCTCGCGAGGGGCCACGACGTCACCACGCTCGATGTCCTCCCGTTCGATTACGCCGACTGCCGCGACAAAATCCGCTCCGTTCAGGGCGACATTCGCAAGGCAGAAGATGTCCGCAAATCGCTCGAAGGCGTAGACATCGTCATCCACACCGCCGCCGCCCTCCCCCTCTACAAACCCGCCGACATCTACTCAACCGATATTGACGGCACGCGCACGGTCATCGACGAATCGCTCAAGGCGGGCATCAAACGCGTAGTCCACGTCTCGTCCACCGCCGTCTACGGCATCCCCGACCATCACCCGCTTCTCGAAACCGACCAGCTCCAAGGCGTCGGTCCGTATGGCGAAGCAAAAGTCGCGGCGGAAAAACTCTGCGAAGATTACCGCACAAAAGGACTCATCATCCCCATCGTGCGCCCAAAATCGTTCATTGGCCCCGAACGCCTCGGCGTCTTCGCCATGCTCTACGAATGGGCCAACGAAGGGCACAATTTCCCCATCCTCGGCAAGGGCAACAATCCCTATCAATACCTCGATGTGGAAGACCTCTGCGACGCGATCTGGCTCTGCGCCACCTTGCCCGATGAGAAGGTCAACGACACCTTTAACATCGGCGCCGAAAAGTTCGGTACCCCGCGCAGCGACTTTCAGGCCGTCCTCGACCACGCGGGTCACGGCAAGCGGATTGTCTCACTCCCCGAAGCGCCCGCCATCTGGACGCTCCGCGTCCTGGAGTTCTTCAAGCTCTCCCCGCTCTACAAATGGATTTACGAAACGGCGGGCAAGGAATCCTTTGTCTCAATTGAAAAGGCACAAAAGGTGCTCGGTTTCGCGCCGAAGTATTCCAACGTGGATGCGCTCCTGCGCAACTATGAGTGGTACATCGCCAACAAAAATAACTTCGGCGGTACAGGCTCCGGCGTCACCCATCGCAAACCCTGGGCGCAGGGCGCTCTCCGGCTTGCCAAACTCTTCTTCTGAACGTTGCGTCCGTGCCGACGGCCTGCGCAGCACTACTCTCTGAGGAAATCAACGCGTGCGCTCAACTCCGGCGTGAGATAGTGATCGGGACTCTCAATCTGCACTTTGATCTGCAAGGTCCCCTTCGCGCGATTCGCCTCCGGCGCGATTTCAGCGACAACGCCATCATACACCTTCCCGGGATAGGCCTCCGGGCTGACGCGGCACCGCTGCCCTAAATGCACCTTGGGCGTATCAACTTCGTTCAAATCAATCTCAACCTGCAGATCGCCCAAATCCGCCATCGCCAGAAACGCCGTACTCGGCCCGCGCGTTCCGCCGTAGCTTACCGGCGTCACCAATTCATTCGGATTCACCAACTTTTCAAGAACCACTCCCGTGATCGGCGCACGAATCACGCACCATTCGACGTATAGCTTCGCCAACTCCAGCGCGGCTGCGGCCGACTTCAACTCCGCCTCTGCCGCTTTCAACCCCTGTCGCGCGTCATCCAGCTCCTGCTCGCTCGATGTCTCTTTTGTGCGCAGCGTCTCCGCGCGTGAAAAATTGCTGCGAGCCAATTCCAGCACCGCCTCCGCCCGCGACACGCGCGCTTCCGCCTCTGACTCGCGCGCGCGATACTCATCGTCTTCCAGACGCACCAGCACATCGCCTGCCTTTACGACATCGCCCTTCTTCACCGCAATCCACGTCACTGTGCCCTGAAAGCGCGGGCTGATTTCAATCCGCTCGCGCGGAATGACGTAGCCGCTGACCGTGAGCAGCACATCATTCGTCGTTGCTGGAGATTCCGGCAGCGCAGTCGCTGCGCCATCCGATGCCAGAACCGCATCCGGCTTCCCTTTCTTCGCATCTGCACCGCCCCTAAAATAAACGGTCAATGCGACGGCAAAAAATACAACCACCAGCACGAAGGTCAGCAGCGGGCCGCGCTTGGCACCGCGCTTCTTGCCTTCCGGAATGCTCAATTTTTTCCACGATTCTGAACTCATTGTCCGTCCTCCATACACACCGCGCACGCAAACTTCATTATGCCTTCAAGGCATCCAACACGGGCTTCCGCGCTGCAAATCGCGCCGGCAGCAGCCCGCCAAGAACGCCCATCGCCAGCGCAAACAACATTCCCTTGCCGAGCAACTCAGGCGTGATGCGAAACTCAAAAGCAATCTCGGCAAAGGTCGTCCAGCCGAACGTCCCCGTCGCCACGCCGTTCAACGGCAGCGAAAGCAGACATCCGATCACACCGCCCACGCCGGACAACATCACCGATTCGAATAAGAAGGAAAAATAGATCGAGCGCCGCTTAAACCCCAACACCCGCAGCGTCCCGATTTCGCGCGTCCGCGCACCTACAGCAGCATACATCGTGTTCATCGCGGAAAATGCCGCGCCAATGCTCATGATCGCCGCGAGAAAGCCGCCCATGAACTGGATCGGCCCCGCCGCCCGCGTCTGGTCTTTGTAGTACTCCGTCTCCCTCAACACGCGCGCGTTCAAAACCAGATCGGAATCAATTCGCTCTGTCACCAGCGCGGCCGCGGCCTCGCTCTCAGGTCGAATCAGGATGGACCCGTAATAATCGCGATTGAACGCTGCGCGCACTTCGTCTGCATCCGCCCAAATTTCCGACTCGTATGCGCTTCGCTCCGCCTCAAAAATTCCGACCACCGTCCAATCGGCTTTCCCCGCCGAGAACGACTCGCCAATCCGGCAGTTTGCGAAGCGGTTCGCAATCCCGCGGCTCACCACGCACTCGCGACGCCCCGACCCGAACATCCGCCCTTCCATCAACTTCACACCGGGCCGCACCGCGAGCCCCATCTCGCCCATCCCGCGCACCAGCACGTTGGCGCCGCCCTCCGCGTTCAACCGGTCGAGATAGATCAACACAATAATCTCCGGCGAAAAATACGGACGCCCCTCCCCGTCGCGAGCGATACCCGGCAGATACTTCATTCGCGCCAATTCCTCGCGCGTGATCTGACTGCTCGACTCCGCCGTCGAACCGCTTCGCAAAACAAGCAGATTGCGCGGATCGCCCGTCTGCACATACGTCGCCTTCAACCCGCGCGCCAGCGACATCACCATCACAAACACCGCCACCACCGCACCCACCCCCAATACAGTGGCCAGCGTAGTTCGCCAACGCACGCGGATGCTCCGTACGTTGTAGGAAAACGGAACCGCAGGCATCAATCCACCTCCCGCAATCCATCGAGCACCGACATGCGAATGCTCGCCCACGCGGGCGCAAGGCAACTGAACACACCCAACGCGCCGGCCAGCAGCAGGCCCGATACAAAAATGTGCGGCGTGACTTCAAACTTGGTGAAAAATCCCTGCGTCAGCGAATAGATATCCACACTGCCATAGAGCAGCCGCGCGCCACCGCAACCGAGTATCCCCCCCACCACGGCCAGGCCAAAGGACTCAGCCAGAATCAGCCCGAATATCTCGCGCCCATTAAATCCGATCACCTTCAGCACGGCAATTTCCCGCATCCGCTCGCGAATCGCCATACTCATCGTGCTCGCTGTCACCAACAACATCGTGAACACAATCACCGTTGAAATAGAGCCGATCAGCATCTGGATATTGCCGAACATCGAAACGAACCCCAACTGAAACGCCCGCTCCGTCTCCGTCTTCGTCTCCGCCTCCGAGTTGCGGAATGAGGAATCAATCGCATCAATCACCGGTTGAACCGAGGCCTCGTCCCGCACGCGCATCCAGAACGCGCCGGTCTTTCCGAAGCCATCCATCAACTCGTCGAAGTAATCGTGATGAAAAAAGAGGTTCGATTCGTCAATTCCCCCGCTATACACACCGCGAATCACCAGCTCCGGGCTGCAGTTCCAGATTTGACTCAGCAGCGTAATCCGGTCGCCCACCTTCCACCCGAACCGCTCCATCGTCTTGATGCCCACAATACACGCGGTTCGCTCCTTCGCAAACGCAGCCACCTGCAGCGGATCAACCGAGATTTCCGTCATCACACGAAAAATCGTGTCTGCATCCACTGCGAATTGCGGGAAGAAATTCTTCTCATCCTGATAGATACCCCCCAGCCACGTGAACTGCGACACCGCCACCACACCCGGCACCTGGCGGATTCGATTCAGATATTTCTGCGGCAACACCGTTGCCACCGAGAGGCGATGCCGCGTAATCAAACGCAACGCGGCATCCGCGCTCGTTTGAGGCTCCGTCAGTTCGCGCAATGCTGTCTGCAATGTGACAAACAAAAACAAACTCAGCGCTACGCTCAGAATTGTCAGCGACAACCGGCGCTTGTTTCTCAGCGCATTGCGAACAATAAAGCCCGCCGCCGTCACACGCTCTTGATCTCCTCGTCGCGCAAGAGTTCGCCCTTCTCCAAATGCAATACCCGCCGGGCATAACCCGCCGCCCGCGGATCGTGCGTCACCATGATAATCGTCTTGCCCGCGTCGCGATTCAGCACCGTCAACAACTCCAAGACATCCATCGCCGCACGCGCATCGAGATTCCCCGTCGGCTCATCCGCAACAATCAGCGTCGGATCCGTCACCAGTGCCCGTGCAATTGCCACGCGCTGCTCCTGGCCGCCCGACAACTGGCGCGGCAAATGGTGCATGCGATCCTGCAACCCCACCAATTCCAGCGCCGCCTCCACATGCGCGCGCCGCTCGGCCCCCGAAAGGCTCGTCAGCAAAAGCGGCATTTCGACGTTCTCAAAAGCACTCAACACCGGGATCAGATTGAACGTCTGAAAAATGAAACCAATCTGGCTATTCCGCCACTCCGCCAGCTCCGTCTCACTCAGCTCCGCCACATTCACCCCGCGCACCGCACACGACCCATTCGTCGGACGATCAATCCCGGCAATGATGTGAAGCAGCGTGCTCTTTCCCGACCCGCTCGGCCCCATCAGCGCTGTAAATCCGCCCTCCACAATATCCAGCGAGACATTGTTCAGCGCAGCGACTTCGATTTCGCCCTGCCGGTATACCCGGCACAAATTACGGATTTGAACGATAGGTTGCATACAGCAGCGCGTGGCGCCGCCGATACCCTCGCATGTTCACGTCGAATTGCAACACCCACCGAAGCACAAATTTCCCACCCTCGCCCTTCTCCAGCAACAATGTGCCCTGCTGACGGAATGATGAGCCGATCGTCCTCCGGCAACAGTGCGCTATGGGGACGGCGTATAGCCAAGGATCGGCGCGAGCCAATGCTCCGTGGTAGCCAGATCCACACCAGTGCGCTTCGCATAGTCCTCGATCTGGTCCTTCGCAACGCGACCAATGCCGAAGTAGTGAGATTCCGGATGGGAGAAATAGAACCCGCTGACTGCCGCACCGGGCATCATCATGAAGTGTTCCGTGAGGCGAATGTTTGCCTTTTCCGTAGCCTGAAGCAGGCGGAACAACGGCCCCTTTTCGCGGTGATCCGGACACGCGGGATAACCCGGTGCCGGGCGGATGCCCTGATACTTCTCCAGTACGAGGTCGTCGTTTGAAAAGTCTTCGTTCGGAACGTAACCCCAGAACTCTTTTCGCACACGCTCGTGCAGATGCTCCGCAAATGCCTCCGCCATGCGGTCGGCCATCGCCTTGAGCATGATCGCGCCATAGTCATCGAGCTTGTCCTGAAACTTCTTCACGTGCGGCTCGATGCCGAGGCCCGTCGTGACGGCAAACATGCCGATGTAATCCTTCTTGCCGCTGTCTTTCGGCGCAACGTAGTCCGCGAGGCAGATGTTCGGCTGCGTAGTGCCCTTCCGCATCTGCTGACGCAGGAAGTGGAAGGTGTGTAAAACATTCGTGCGTGTGTCATCCGTATAGACTTCCACATCGTCGCCGATCCGCGCGGCGGGCCAGAATCCAAACACGGCATTCGCCTGCAGCCAGCGCCCCTCGATGATGCGCTTGAGCATGTCCTGCGCTTCTGTATGCAGTTTCTTCGCCTCGGCGCCCATGTCGGGATCGTCAAAAATGTCGGGATAGAGCCCGTTCATCTGCCACGTGGCGAAGAACGGAGTCCAGTCAATGCGCGGGAGCAGCTTCTCGTACGGATAGTTGATGAGCGTCTTCACTCCGAGGAAGGTCGGCGCAGGCGGTGTATAATTCGCCCAATCGGTCTTCACGCCGTTCGCGCGCGCATCGGCGATGGACAGGAATTGTCCCTTGCTCTCTTTCTTCAGATGCTGCTCGCGGATGGTGTCATATTCCGCCTTTGTTTCCGCAAGGAACCCCGGTTTATGCTCGGGATTGAGCAGCTTGCTCACAACGCCCACCACGCGCGAGGCATCAGCCACATGAATCACGCCGTTGTCATATTTCGGCGCAGCTTTGACTGCGGTATGCACTTTCGATGTCGTCGCGCCGCCGATGAGCAGGGGCAACTCGAAATTCTGGCGCTTCATTTCGCTCGCGACGTGGATCATCTCTTCGAGTGAGGGCGTAATTAGTCCGCTCAACCCGATAATGTTGCATCCCTTCTCAATCGCCGTTTGCAAAATTTTCTCGCACGGCACCATGACGCCGAGGTCCACCACTTCGTAGTTGTTGCACTGCAACACCACGCCGACGATGTTCTTGCCGATGTCGTGTACGTCGCCTTTCACCGTCGCCATGACAATGCGGCCTTTCACCGTCGCACCGCCCTGTCGCTTCATTTCCTCAAAATAAGGCTCGAGATAGGCCACCGCCTTCTTCATCACGCGCGCGCTCTTGACGACCTGCGGCAGGAACATCTTGCCCGATCCGAACAGGTCGCCCACAACGCCCATGCCCGCCATCAACGGCCCCTCGATCACCTCGAGCGGGGTCGCGCATTTCTTGCGGACTTCTTCCGTGTCTTCTTCAATGAAGTCGGTGATGCCCTTCACCAGCGCGTGCTCCAGCCGCTTCTCCACCGGCCACGTGCGCCACTCCAGTTTCGCGGCATCATCCGCCTTCGCACCCCCCGAGGTATCCGTGCGGGCCGCATAGTCCAGCAGCCGCTCCGTCGCGTCTTCGCGGCGATTGAGAATGAGGTCCTCCACCAAATCGCGCAACTCGGGTTCCAGATCGTCGTACACCGCGAGCTGGCCCGCGTTGACAATGCCCATATCGAGCCCGGCCTTGATCGCGTGATACAGAAAGACCGAATGCATCGCCTCGCGAATCTTGTCTTTGCCGCGAAACGCAAACGAAAGGTTGCTGATACCGCCGCTGATCCGGGCATACGGACAGCGTTCCTTGATCTGGCTTACCGCCGCGATGAAGTCCACGCCATAATTCGCGTGCTCTGCTAGCCCGGTGCCGACGGGAAACACGTTCGGGTCAAAAATGATGTCCTGCGGCGGGAAGTTCACTTTCTCCACCAACAGCTTGTACGCGCGCTCGCAGATATCCACGCGCCGCTGAAGCGTATCGGCCTGCCCCTGCTCATCAAACGCCATCACGACCGCTGCCGCGCCATAGCGCCGCACGATCCGCGCGTGCTCGAGAAACTCCTTCTCGCCCTCCTTGAGACTGATCGAGTTGACGACGCACTTGCCCTGCACGCACTTCAGCGCCGCCTCGATTACGTGGAACTTTGAGGAGTCAATCATCACCGGCACGCGCGAAATGGCAGGCTCCGCCATGATCAGATTCAGGAATTTCGGCAGCACCACCGATGCGTCGAGCATCCCCTCGTCCATATTCACGTCAATCATCTGCGCGCCGTTTTCCACCTGCTGCTGCGCAATCGCAATCGCCTCGTCGTACTTCTCTTCCTTGATCAAACGGAGGAACAGACGCGACCCCGTAACATTCGTGCGTTCGCCGACGTTGATAAAGGTAATCTCCGGACGCGCCACAAACGGTTCCAACCCGCTCAGTCGCAGCGTCGGCGTAAGCGACGGCACCGTGCGCGGCGCAATCCCACGCACGGCCTCCGCAATCGCGCGAATGTGATCCGGTGTGGACCCGCAACAGCCGCCCACGATGTTGACGAAGCCGCTCTCCGCAAAATCGCGAATAATCGCCGCCATGGACTCCGGCGTCTCGTCATAGCCACCGAACGCATTGGGCAACCCCGCATTCGGATACGCGCTTGCGAGAACACCCGCCACGCCGGACAATTCTGCGACGTACGGACGCATCTCCTTCGGGCCCAGCGCGCAATTGAAGCCGACACTCAACGGCTCCGCGTGCATCACGGAATACCAGAACGCCTCCGCCGTCTGACCCGTCAGCGTGCGTCCGCTCGCGTCCGTGATCGTGCCGGAAATCATCAGCGGCAGCTTTTTCCCCGTATCATCAAAAAACTTCTTCGCCGCATAAATCGCCGCCTTCGCATTCAACGTGTCGAAGATCGTCTCGATCAGCAGCACATCCACACCGCCATCCACCAATCCGCGAATGGACTCCGTGTACGCCTCAACCAACTGGTCAAACGTAATGTTGCGGAACCCCGGATTGTTCACATCCGGCGAAATGGACGCCGTGCGATTCGTCGGCCCGACCGCGCCCGCCACAAAACGCGGACGCCCCGGCTCCTTCGCCTCGAACTCATCCGCAACGGAACGCGCCAGCTTCGCCGCCTCCAGATTCAACTCATACGCGAGCGACTCGAGTTTATAGTCCGCCTGCGAAATGGACTGCGAATTGAACGTGTTCGTCTCGACCATGTCCGCGCCCGCCGCGAAATACTGGCGATGAATGTCCGCAATGATCTGCGGCTGCGTCAGCGTCAACAGGTCGTTGTTCCCCTTCAGATCGTGCCCGTGATCTTTGAAGCGTTCCCCCCGGAAATCGGCCTCGCCGAGGGTGTGGCGCTGGATCATAGTCCCCATCGCCCCGTCCATGACGAGAATGCGTTGCTTTAGGATTTCGTGTAGCTGTTCAATTCGTGACGTTGGCATAACACTCATTTATTACTTTATCCGGATAGAAGAATAAAGCATTCTTTTCCCATGTTTTCAGCAACCCCATTGAACGTCGCGATCATTGGAGCCGGACCGTCGGGCTTTTTCACTGCCGACGCCCTGCTCCGCAGCAACCGTCCCGTCCGCATCGAACTCTTCGAAAAGCGGCCCCAACCCTATGGCCTCGCCCGCTACGGCATCGCGCCTGACCACCCGAGCCTGCGCCGCATCACGAAGGCATTTGAACGTACGGCAACAAACCCCGCTGTCAAACTGCACCTCGACGTCGAAGTCGGACGCACCCTCACCCTCGACGAACTCCGTTCGCGCTTCGACGTAATCGTCGCCGCGTACGGCGCCGAGACCGACCGCGAACTCGGCATCCCCGGGGAACAACTCGCAGGCGTGCACTCCTCGCTATCATTTGCCTGCTGGACCAACGGCCTCCCGGAATATGCCGACACCCCATTCGACTTCAGCGGCGACACCGCCGTAATCATCGGCAACGGCAACGTCGCGCTCGACATCGCGCGACTCCTCGCCCGCGCCCCCGACACTCTGCACGGCACCGACATCGCCCCCGCCGCACTCGCCGCACTCGAACAAAGTCGCGTAAAAACCATCCATATCATCGGCCGACGCGGCCCCGCGCAATCCTCCTTCGGCGAAGCCGAACTCCGCGAAATCGGCGAACTGCCCAACGTGAATCTCCGTGTGGACCCCGTCATCGCCATGCTCAGCGCCACCGATGAAAAAGAAATCGCGCACTACTCCGCCGAGCGCCAGCGCGCCATCGTCGCCATGCTCCGCACCTTCGCCTCGCGCCCCGTCAATCCCGACGCGCGCGCCACCATCTCCTTCGACTTCCTCCGCCGCCCCATCGGCATTACCGGCGGCGAGCGCGTCAACGAAGTCACCCTCGAACTCTGCAGGCTTGAAGGCGAACCCCACAAACAGCGCTCCACCCCCACCGGCGCGCTACAGCGCCTCTCCACCAACCTCCTCTTCGTCTCCATCGGCCACCGCGGCCGCCCCCTCCCGGGCCTCCCCTTCGACGACGACCGCGGAACCATCCCCACCAAAAACTATCGCATCATGAACAGCGACCAACCCATCCCCGGCCACTACGCCGTCGGCTGGATCGAACACGGCGCCACCGGCCTCATCGGCCACAGCCGCCGCGACGCCAACGAAGCCGCCAAAGTAATCCTCGCAGACTGGGACGGCGGCCTCCTCCGCCCCCGCTAAGCGCGCAGCTCAATCTGGAAACGCCACAATGGCATCGGGCGTGCGCACTGCGGGGATAAGGGACTCAGAAAAAGTTCGCAGCACTACGCGCGGCGAGGGTAGCCGCGCGGAGAGGTCAACGCGAAGCGTGACACCCGAGGTGCGCCCCACGCACCGCAGGGGCAAGGACCTCGGGAGAGGTCCGCTGCGATCCACGCGCCTGCACACACAAGCACAGCCTCTATCAACACGCGTTTCACTACGCGCGGCGAGGGTAGCCGCGCGGAGAGGTCAACGCGAAGCGTGACCCCCGAGGTGTGCTCCGCGCACCGCAGGGGCAAGGACCTCGGGAGAGGTCCGCTGCACTACGCGCGGCGAGGGTAGCCGCGCGGAGAGGTCAACGCGAAGCGTGACCCCCGAGGTGCGCTCCGCGCACCACAGGGGCAAGGACCTCGGGAGAGGTCCGCTGCAATCCACGCGCCCGCACACACAAGCACAGCTTCTATCAACACCCGTTTCACTACGCGCGGCGAGGGTAGCCGCGCGGAGAGGTCAACGCGAAGCGTGACACCCGAGGTGCGCCCCACGCACCGCAGGGGCAAGGACCTCGGGAGAGGTCCGCTGCACTACGCGCGGCGAGGGTAGCCGCGCGGAGAGGTCAACGCGAAGCGTGACCCCCGAGGTGCGCTCCGCGCACCACAGGGGCAAGGACCTCGGGAGAGGTCCGCTGCAATCCACGCGCCCGCGAGGGGCGCGACAACACGAAGCGACGCGAGGCGTTGACGCCAGATGTTTCAATCCACGCGCCCGCGAGGGGCGCGACCGCTCGCTTATTCTTGTGCTGGCGTGCTGCGATGTTTCAATCCACGCGCCCGCGAGGGGCGCGACCTGTCCTTGCGTGGTCACCTCTGGAAAACGTATCGTTTCAATCCACGCGCCCGCGAGGGGCGCGACGGTGTACGCGGGACATTCCATTTGCAATCTGGGGTTTCAATCCACGCGCCCGCGAGGGGCGCGACTCTCTACTGTTTAGTGATGTGGCTCGCATGTGAAGTTTCAATCCACGCGCCCGCGAGGGGCGCGACGAACAGTTCAGATGGTCGCGCCGTCATCGTTGGTGTTTCAATCCACGCGCCCGCGAGGGGCGCGACAATACACGTGTGTCGAGGAAACCGATCAGTGGGGTTTCAATCCACGCGCCCGCGAGGGGCGCGACTAGCAGCCAAAGGCGCGTTTGGTATCGGCGCGGTGTTTCAATCCACGCGCCCGCGAGGGGCGCGACTCAACCCCGATCCAACAAAAGCCACAAGCGGTGAGTTTCAATCCACGCGCCCGCGAGGGGCGCGACACCCAGCGTCGCTCGCAAAAGATGCGTTTGCAGTTTCAATCCA
>JBDHQM010000033.1:0-26294 GCA_039807095.1 Kiritimatiellia bacterium | reverse complement strand
CTCTTCGATGCCTACTGCAAGAACCTCTCAAAAGCCGCATGAACCCGCCGGATCAAAGAATCTGTCCTACACCCCGCAAATGGAGATTAATGGGTAGGGCGACCTCTTCCGGCTTCATTCCGCTTCGCGGAATTACGCCGAGACGAGCCGAGGGAGCCGGGCGTGATTTATGTCGCCAAGGCGGTGGCTGCGTCTAGCTCCCGTCGAGCGCGTCGCGGATTTCCTGCAGCTGGCGCTGGAGGTCGGCGGTTTCTGTACGCCAGTAGGCGACGGACCCCCAGTCGGGTGCGATGCGGGCGAAGCCGCCGTCCATACGCTGTCGAGCGCACCAGGCGGTGAAGTGGATCATCCGCATCGCGCGTAGCGGTTCAATCAGCCGCAGTGAGGAATGATCGAAGTCCCGGAACGTTTCGTAGCCTTCGAGCAGCAGATTCAGCTCCGCGCGGCTGTCCCGCAGATGCCCCGGTAGAATCATCCACAAATCCTGTACAGGCGGACCCATCGCCATGTCGTCGAAATCAATCAGGAAGAACGGGGCAGGCGCGCGTGGCGCATCCGCCTCGCTGCGCGCGGACGGGCGGCTCAAAATATTCGCGCGATGGCAGTCGCCATGGATACGCACGCGCTCGATGCCGTCGAACAACGGCGCAATTTCATCCACCACCTCGCGCGCCACCTGTTCATATTCGCGGCGCACGCCGGGTGTCGGAAATTCGCAGCGCAGGATAAGGTCGAGATGCGCTCGCGTCGAGGCGCGCGGGTCGAGGGCGATGCGATGAGTCGCCCGGCGCTGCGATCCGACGACGTGCATCCGCGCCAGCAAGCGACCGAGCTCCAGCCATTGCGCGGTGTCCGGTTCCTCGAGTGGACGCCCGCCCTGCTTGGGAAGGAGCGTGTAGAAGAGACCGTTCGATTCGTGGAGCGTCGTGCCGTCCCGCCCCGCGATGGGTGCGATGACGGGGATTTCGGCGGCGGCCAGTTCAGTGACAAAATCCTGTTCGTCCTTCAACGCCTCACGCGTCCATCTTCCCGGCCGGTAAAACTTCACAACCACCCAATCGCCATCCTCCATCTGAACGTCGTACACGCGGTTGATGTAACTGCTCAGTGGCCGGCACAGATTAGTTGCGCGTCTGCCGAGTGCCGCTTCGACGTGATTCAGCACGGCGTCAGGCGTGAGCGCGGAAAAACCGGATAGCGCCTCGCGCGTCATCGCGCACCGTTTCCAACGATTGGAAATGCAGGCGAAAATGACTTCCAAGGATTGGAAGTTTTGGTGCGCAGCGACTTCACGCGCGCGTCGCTTCGATCAATTGATCGAGTTTTTGTTTCGCCGCGCCGCTGTCAATGGAGCGCTGTGCTGCGGCGAGGCCGTCGGCGAAGCCTTTCGCTTTACCGCCCGCGATCAGCGCGGCGGCGGCGTTGATGCACACGATGTCGCGCGGCGCGCCGGGTTTGCCTTCAAGCACGTCGCGGACGATTTTCGCATTGAACGCCGGATCGCCGCCTGCGAGGTCCTCGGGGCGGGCGAGGGGAATTCCGTATGTGCGCGGGTCGAATTCGAACGTCTGGACATCATTCCCGCGCGCGACGGCGATGGAGCTGGTGGTGGTCGTGGTGATTTCGTCCAGTCCATCGTGTCCGTGTACAACAAAGAGGTGTTCGACATTCAGCCCTGTCGCAGCGCGCGCAATGGTGAGCACGAGGTCGCGGTGATATACGCCCATGACGCCGTGGCGTGCGCCTGCGGGGTTGGAGAGGGGGCCGAGGATGTTGAAGATTGTGCGGATTCCAATTTCGCGGCGCGGTCCGATCGCGTGCTTCATTGCGGGGTGCAGGCTCGGTGCGAAGAGAAATGCGATGCCGATGGTCTGGAGGCAGCGCTCCATAACGTCGGTTGTGACGTTGATGTTTACGCCGAGCGCTTCGAGGACATCCGCGCTGCCGCTTTTGCTCGATACGCTCCGGTTTCCGTGCTTGGCGACAACGACGCCGCCACCCGCCGCGACGAAGGCGGCTGCGGTGGAAATATTGAACGTGTGCGCGCCATCGCCGCCGGTTCCGCAGGTGTCCACGACGGTGCCCGCGGGCGGATGAATCGCGGTGGCGTGTTCGCGCATCGCCAGCGCGCTGCCTGCAATGACATCCGGCGTTTCGCCGCGGATACGCAGTGCGGTGATGAACGACGCGATCTGCGAAGGCGTCGCCTCGCCGCTCATAATCTCGCGCAGCGCGGCGTGGGCTTCGTCGCGGGTGAGCAGTTTGTTGTCGGCGAGTTTTGCGATGGCTTCTCGAATCATGGTCTGCGCGATTTGTTTAGGTGCGGGATTTCTATACCGTTCTTTGCGTGTGTGCGCCAGTCCGGCGTGCGTCAGGCGTGAACCTTCAATCCGAACTTGTGGAATTCGTCGAGCGCATAGCGGTCCGTCATACCGGAAAGATAGTCGCACGCCGCGCGCCATACGCCGTCTTTCTCAATCCGCGCCTGGGCCTTTCGGCCCATGACGTCGGGGTGCGAAACGTAGTGCAGAAAGAGTTTCCGCATCATGGCCGTGGCCTCTTTGTTCGCTTTTTCCACGGTGGGCGACCAGTACATATTTTCGAAAAGGAATTTTCGGAAATCGCGCATGATCTCGCGCATCTCCGGGCTATAGGACAGGACGCGTTCGGGACACCGCATCACGTCGCCGGGCGATTTCGGGCTATAACGAGTGAGCTGCTTCTCGCTGTGATGCAGCACATCTTCGACTTGCATATCGAGCAGGGCGCGGACGCCCGCAGCGAGGCGTTGTGCTTCCGGAAGGTCTCCGTAGTGCTGATGCACGCGCGCGGCGGCGCGTTTCCACGCTTCGGTGCTCAGGAGCTGCGTCTCGGTGAGGATGCCGGCATCAATCCCGTCATCTACATCGTGCGCGCTGTAGGTCATGTCGTCTGCGACGTCGGCGATTTGGGCTTCAATATACTGATGCGGGCCTATGGGGTGGCCTTCGACGAGAAAACCGGGAATGGCCGCCTGATGTTTATAGAGACCCGCGCGCACTTCCCACGTGAGGTTCAGGCCGGGATGGTCGGGGTAGCTCACTTCGAGTTCTTCCACCCAGCGCACGCTTTGCAGGTTGTGATCGAATCCGCCGTGGTCGGCCATCAGTTCGTTGAGCGCCTCTTCGCCTGCGTGACCGAACGGGCTGTGTCCGATGTCGTGCGCGAGCGCGATGGTCTCGGTGAGGTCCTGATTTGCGCCCAGCGCACGGGCGAGGGTGCGGCCGACGGCGGTCATTTCGAGGGTATGCGTCAGGCGCGTGCGGTAATGATCGGCAGTGCCATTGATGAACACCTGTGTTTTGTATTCGAGTCGCCGGAAGCAGCGGCTGTGTAGAATACGGTCGCGGTCGCGCTGAAACTCCGCGCGGTGTTCATGTGCGGGTTCGGGGTGACGTCTGCCCCGCGACTGCGCGCTGTGCGCGGCGTAGGGGGCGAGGGTTTGATTTTCGAGTGCCTCGGTTTCTTTTCTAGTGCGGAGCATACGGCTATCATAGACTTTGCTTCGCCGGTCGCAACGCCGGAGCTGTGCAATGAACGAACAAACGCTTTCGAGCAAAACGGTGTTTTCCGGACGCTTGATCCAGGTGGAAACGCTGGAAGTCGAGTTGGAGAACGGCCAGCGCGCCTATCGCGAGCTGGTCCGGCATCCTGGCGCTGTGTGTGTGCTGTTGCGCGCGCCGGATGGCCGGTTCGTGTTCGTGCGGCAATATCGTGTCGGAGCAAAAAAGGAATTATCGGAAGTCGTTGCGGGTATTCTGAATGCGGGGGAGGACCCCGACGTGGCCGCGCATCGCGAAGTGCGGGAAGAGACCGGTTTTCTGCTGACGCGTCTCGTGCGAATGGGCATGCTGTACCCGACGCCGGGTTACGTAGAGGAGCGGATCATTTGCTACTATGCGGAGGCGGGCGAGCAGGGCGAGCGGCAGTTGGATCACGATGAGCGAGTGGAGGTTGAGTTTGTGAGCGAATCTGACTTTCGCGCGCGCGTCCGGCGCGGCGATGTGGAAGACGCGAAGACATTGGCCGCCTGGGCGCTGTATCAGGCGGGTGCGGCGGAGGACGCGTGAGCGAGCAAAAGATGAGTCTGTGGGATCGCGTGCAGACGTTTCTCTGGCGCGATGCGTGGACGGCGGAGCTTTCGACCGTCACCGGTTTGCGTGGATTTGTGATTCGCCTGCTGCGCGTCGGCCAGCTCGTTGTGCGTGGGTTTCGTGAAGACGACCTGGCGGCACACGCTGCCGCGCTTACATTTGCCACTCTGGTTTCCCTCGTGCCGCTGCTTACGCTCGGTTTTGCGATTCTCAAAGGATTCGGCGGCGGCGAAGAAGCATCTGCGCGCCTTGCGGATTCTATTTCCGAAATGCCCGTGCAGTTTCAGGAGTTTGTGACTTCGATGGTGGACATCGTCATGCGCGCCAACTTCAAAACGCTGGGGTGGGTGGGCGTTGCGGTCTTATTTGTGACCACCGTGCAGGTCTTGAGCAGCATTGAGAGTTCTTTCAACCGGATTTGGGGCGCCAAGGAATCGCGCGCCATTTGGCGCAAGTTTACCAACTACGTAAGCCTCACCGTCGTGGTGCCGGTGTTGATCATGACCGCGTTCGCCGTCAGCGCTTCGCTGAAGAATCAGATAATTGCGGCGCACATCGGCGAGACCGCTGTTCTGTATCGCGCGCTGCTGTCCGCCACACCGCTTGCCACCGTCTGGTTCGCGATGTTTCTTTTGTTCATCTTCATGCCGAACACGCATGTCAGCAGGCGCGCCGCCGCTGCCAGTGCGCTGGTGAGCGCGTTGCTCTGGCTCGGCTGGCAGCGCATCTACATTTCGATGCAGGTCGCCCTCTCGCGCTACGACGCGGTGTATGGAACCTTCGCCTCGATTCCGATCTTTCTGATGTGGCTGTCCGTCTGCTGGATGCTGGTCCTCTTTGGCGCGGAACTTGCGTTTGCGTTGCAGCACCACGTGACCTATCACCTCGAGCGCATTGCGGCACAGGCGAGTGTGAAGACGAAGCTCACGCTGTCCGTGGCAATGCTGCTCGATGCGGCGCGCTCACTGCGCGGAGAACGTCCGATGCTGAACGTCAGCGAATATGCCGCTTCGCACCACATGCCTGTGCGCCTACTCAACGATCTCGCGTCTGTGCTTTCGAACGGAGGCTATCTCGCCGAACGCGCGGACAATCCCGACTGCTATTTATTGACGCGCGATCCGGCCGGAATTCGCGTGCAGGACATTTTCGATCTCGTGCTGGGCGAGGCGGGATCGCTCGGGACGCTGGACATCAAGGGTGTCGAACCTGCCGTTTCGCGCGTGGTATCGGGGTTTCAGGAGGGTGTTGAGAAAGGCCTCGCCGGTCTGACCATCAGCGATCTGATGAATGCGTCCGAAACTCCTGCGCAAGGCTGATTGCACGATGGCCAATCCGGAATCAACGTGGGCGACGCGGTGTTTCGACTTCCGTGCGCCGGATTGCTGGGTGCTGGAAACCGCAACCGTCACCCTGCGCCTGTACGTTCGCGGCGGCGTTGTCGTGGAGGCGGTCAACGAATGGTGCAGCGATCGGCAGGAGTTGGACCCATCGCTTGTCGGTTGCCCCTTCACGCCTGACGCGCTGCGCGAGCGAATCGCTGATCCCGAACTCCTCGCTGAATTCAATCGCAGACTCCGCGAATTTGAGCCGGATCAATAGGCGGGGTTCTGAATAGAATACGCCCCGACCTGACTGCAGCCGGGGCGCTCTGCCGGTGAAGGCTGTTTGGTTCATCATTCCGCCAGCGGAGTGGCCCGCCTATGCAGGGCCTCCGGCGGACAAGCGGAACTACAGCGAGCGGAACAGTGTGCTATGGCTCCGCCTGTCCGCAATGCTACGCATAGGCGTTGCAGGCGGGTCGTGGCCGGGAATAATTCAGAACGTCCAGAACGACGGCCATGACAAAGCATGGCCCTCCAGTGAGACTCTACGAGCTCTGCTGTAGCCGCCCTCGCTGAGGGCGCTTTCCTCTCCGCGGTCAGCGACCGCGGCTACAGTTGTGTGTGACTTTGTGTCGAGCAGTTGTCTGGAGGGCCACGTTTCATCGTGGCCGGGAATAATTCAGAACGTCCAGAACGACGGCCATGACAAAGCATGGTCCTCCAGTGAGGCTCTACGAGCTCCGCTGTAGCCGCCCTCGTTGAGGGCGGTTTCTTTCTCGCCGGAGGTTGATTGCAAGAGAGGAGAGAGTGTAACGCAGAATCGCCGCGCGGTGAGGCGCGGCGATTCTACGTTTTGCGCTCTGGCGCTGGCGATTTATTGATAGCCCCGACCGAGGACGTGGGTGCCGTGGCCGAAGAAGATTTCGGCGGCTTCCATCATCGTTTCCGAGAGGGTGGGGTGGGCGTGGATCGTCAGCTTGAGATCGTCCGCACGTGCGGCCATCTCAACGGCGAGTACGCCTTCCGCAATCATTTCGCCTGCGCCAACGCCGACGATGCCGACGCCGAGAACTTGCTCGGTGTGCGGATCGAGGACGAGTTTCGTGAGCCCTTCGTTGCGGCCGAGTGTGGTCGCGCGACCCGATGCCGCCCAGGGGAAGGAGACAATCTTGACTTCGCGGCCGGCCTGCTTGGCCTGCAGTTCGGTCAGTCCGCACCAGGCCATTTCCGGGTCGGTGAATACGACGGCGGGGATGGCGCGAGGATCGAAGATGAAGGGGTGGCCCATGATGGCTTCCACTGCGACGCGGCCTTCGTGCGAGGCTTTGTGCGCGAGCATCGGATCGCCCGCGACGTCGCCGATTGCGAAGATGTTGGGCTCTGCGGTGCGGCGCTGTTTGTCCACTTTCACAAATCCCTTGGCGTCCACCTCAATCTTGGTGTTTTCCAATCCGATATCTTCGGAGTTGGGGCGACGGCCGACAGAGATCAGGACGCGGTCGAATTCCTGGACGGGATTATCCACGTGTAGGCCTTCGAATTTGACTTCGATCTTCTTGCCCTTCTCCTTCATCTCGACGACTTTGGTCTTGAGCATGATGTTGTGGAAGCGCTTCTCGAGGACGCCGATGAGGACGTTCGCCATGTCGCGGTCTGCGCCGGTCAGCAACTGCGGCAGCATTTCGACGATGGTGACCTTGCTGCCGAGTGCGGCATAAACACTGCCCAGCTCGCAGCCGATGTAGCCACCGCCAACGACGAGCAGGGAGCCCGGAATGTCGGGGATGTCCAATGCGCCGGTGGAGTCCATGACGCGATCGGATGCCAGCTTCATGTTCGGCGGAATCACGGGGCGTGAGCCGGTGGAGAGGATGCAGTGATCGAAGGTGATCGTCTGCTGCGTTCCGTCTTTGCGGTCCACAATCACGCTCTTGTTCGAAAGGAATTTTGCGCGGCCCTGAACAAAGTTGATCTTGCGCTTCTTGGTGAGCATCCCGAGGCCGCCGGTCAGTTTGCCGACAACCTTGTTCTTCCACTCGCGCATGCGGTTGAGATCAATCTTCGGCTCGCCGTAGGTGAGGCCCCACTGTTCCGCTTCGCGCGATTCCGTGATGACGCGCGCAACGTGCAGGAGCGCCTTGGAGGGAATGCAGCCGCGATAGAGGCATACGCCACCGGGGTTGGCATCGAGGTCCACGAGGGTGACGTCGAGGCCGAGGTCTGCGCCGAGAAATGCGGAAGGATAGCCGCCGGGGCCGCCGCCGATAACGAGCAGTGAGGTGTGTTTGGTTTCGGTACTCAAGGTTTAGCCCTCCAGTGAAAGCAATACAGGGTTCTGAATGGCCTCGATGATCCAGCGCAGGAAGCGCGCGCCATCCGCTCCATCCACCAAGCGATGGTCGAAGGAGAGGGAGAGGGGCAGCATTAAACGCGGCTGGAAGAAGCCGTTGACGAGGACGGGTTCGTAGCTTGCGCGGCCCACACCCAGGATTGCCACCTCAGGGTGGTTGATGATTGGGGTGAAGAACCCGCCGCCAATTCCGCCGATGTTGGTGATGGTGAAGCATCCACCGGTCATATCGTCCGGGCTGAGCTTGCGCGCTTTGGCGCGATCCGCGGCGCGTTGGAGTTCCACAGCCACCTGAATCACGTTGCGGCGATCCACATCGCGAAGTACGGGAACAACGAGCCCGCGTTCCGTGTCCACGGCGACGCCGATGTTGTAGTACTTCTTGAAGATTTGTTCGTTGCGCGCCATGTCGAGGCTCGAGTTGATCTTCGGATGCACCTTGAGCGCGGAGGCGGCGATTTTGACGAGGAATGCTGTCATCGTCAGTTTGGCGCCTGCAGATTCGGCCTTGTGCTTGGCTTCAGCGCGAAGCTTTTCAAGTTCCGTGATGTCGGCTTTGTCGTGCAGCGTGACGTGCGGAATCGTGTTCCAGCAGAATGACATCTGGTCGGCCGTAGCGATACGGACGTTGTTCAGCGGCTGGCGATCCACCTCGCCCCAACGCGTGAAGTCGGGGAGCGGTGTTGCGGGCGTCTTGCCCGGAACTTTGACCATGCCCGCGCTTGCGGCGCGCGCGAAGTTTTTCACGTCTTCGACGGAGACGCGGCCGCCCGGACCCGTGCCGGGAACGGCATCAATGTTCACACCGATCTCGCGCGCAAATTTGCGTGTGGACGGCGCAGCGGCAGCGGTGCTGCCCGTGGCTGCTTCCACCGGAGTCACCGGCAGCGGCGCCGGTGCCGTGCGCGCGGGCGCAGGGGCGGGGGCCGGTGCGGGAGCGGGAGCTGCTGCGGGTGCCGCAGGTGCGGCAGCCGGAGCAGGCGTAGGCGCAGGGGCTGGAGCCGGGGCGGCGGGCGCAGGGGCGGCAGCCGGAGCTGCTGCGGCTGCGGATGAATCAATCGTGAAAATCACCTGGCCGGTCTTGGCCTTGGCACCTTCTTTGACGTGAATCGCCTTGATCACGCCCGCGGTGGTGGAAGGAATTTCAGCCGTCGCCTTGCCGGTTTCGAGTTCGAGGAGAGACTGGTCCTTCTTGACCGTGTCGCCCACCTTGACCAGGACGCGTACGACGTCGCCCGTATCCACATTTTCGCCGAGTGGCGGAAGTTTGATTTCGATGTCAGCCATTGTTTATCTCCAGGTTCAGTCTGTAAGCGGGTTGCGTTTTGCCGGATCAATGTCCAGGTCGTGAATTGCCTTGGGCAGGATGTCGGCCTTCAGATCGCCCTTGCGCACCAACTCACTGAGCGTTGCCAGCACAATGAAACGTGCGTCAATTTCGAAGAAGTCGCGCAAGCGCTCGCGCGTTTCGCTGCGGCCGTAGCCTTCCGTGCCGAGGTTGTACATCGGACGGTTCACCCAACGCTGCAAGCCGTCGGGCAGAATCTTCACATAATCGGACGAAGACACGATCACGCCATCGGTGTTGTTCAGGCACTGCGAGACGTAAGGGACGTGCGGCTTCTCCGTCGGGTGCAGCAGGTTGAAGCGATCCGCCTCCATCGCATCGCGACGCAGTTCCTTGATGCTCGTGACAGACCAGACATCCGCCGAGACGTTGTACTTCTCTGCGAGAATCTGCTGCGCCTTGAGGACCTCGTGCAGGATCGGGCCGCTGCCGAGCAGTTGCGCGCGCAGCTTTGAGCCCTTCAGGTCGGACGTTTTCAACCGGTACAAGCCCTTCAAAATGCCTTCCTCCGCACCCTTGGGCATCGGCAGCATCTGATAGTTCTCGTTGTAGATGGTCATGTAGTAGAAGATGTGCTCTCCGTTCACATACATGCGGCGCAATCCGTCGCGGATGATCGTGGCGATCTCGAACGCGAACGCGGGATCGTAGCTCATCAGGTTCGGAACGGCATACGCCAGCAGGTGGCTGTGTCCGTCCTGGTGCTGCAGGCCTTCGCCGTTGAGTGTCGTGCGGCCCGCGGTACCGCCCACAAGGAAGCCGCGCGCGAGCATGTCGCCTGCGGCCCACACGAGGTCGCCCACGCGCTGCATGCCGAACATCGAGTAGTACGTGAAGAACGGAATCGCGTTCACCGCGTGGTTCGCATACGCGCAGCCCGCTGCAATAAACGAGCAGATCGCGCCCGCTTCCGTGATGCCCTCTTCGAGAATCTGGCCGTCTTTCGCCTCCTTGTAGTAGAGGAGGTTCGCGGAGTCCACCGGCTCATAGAGCTGGTCCACATGCGAGTAGATGCCGATCTGGCGGAAGAGCGCTTCCATGCCGAAGGTGCGCGCCTCGTCCGGCACAATCGGAACGATCAGTTTGCCGATCTCCGGATCCTTCACGAGCTTCGTCAACAGGCGCATATACGCCATCGTCGTCGAAACCGCGTGCTCGCCTGTGCCTTTCGCGAACTCTGCCCACGTGGCGTCGTCCGGAAGGTGAATCGGCTTCACGCGCACCGTGCGCTTCGGCAGATAGCCGCCAAGCGCGCGGCGGCGCTCGTGCAGATACTGCATTTCAATACTGTCCTTCGCGGGGCGATAGAACGGGGCCGAGGCGACTTCGTCTTCCGAAATCGGAATGTCGAAACGCTGGCGGAACTCGCGCAGCTCCACCTCGTTCATCTTCTTCTGCTGGTGGGCGATGTTCTTGCCTTCGCCCGCTTCGCCCATGCCATAGCCCTTGATCGTGCGGCAGAGGATCACCGTCGGCGTGCCCTTGTTCGCCATCGCCGCGCGATACGCTGCGTAGACCTTCTCCGGATCGTGTCCGCCGAGGCGCAGGCGCATCAACTGGTCGTCGCTCAGATGCTCAACGAGCTTCAGCGTCTCCGGATATTTGCCGAAGAAATTCTTGCGAATGTAGTCGCCCGTCTCCGTCGAATACTTCTGGAATTCGCCGTCAACAACCTCGCCCATACGCTGGACGAGCTTGCCCGACTTATCCGCCGCGATGAGCGGATCCCAATCGCTGCCCCAAATCACCTTGATGACGTTCCAGCCGTTGCCGCGGAAGTTCGCCTCGAGCTCCTGAATGATCTGCCCGTTGCCGCGCACCGGCCCATCGAGACGCTGCAGGTTGCAGTTGATCACGAAAATCAGGTTGTCTAGATGCTCGCGCGATGCGAGCGAAATGGCGCCCAGCGTCTCCGGCTCATCCGTCTCGCCATCGCCGAGGAACGCCCACACCTTCTGATCGCCTTCCTTCTTCAAACCGCGGTCTTCCAGATAGCGGATGAAGCGCGCGTGATAAATCGCCTGTAGCGGGCCGAGCCCCATGGAGACCGTCGAGAACTCCCAGAAATCCGGCATCAGCCAGGAGTGAGGGTAGGAGGAGAGCCCGCCATCCTTCGCCAACTCGCGGCGGAAGTTGTCGAGATTCTGCGGCGACAGCCGCCCCTCGAGAAATGCGCGCGCGTAAAAGCCCGGCGCTGAGTGCCCCTGGAAATAAACGTAGTCCGGTTCCTGATTCTCCGTGCGCCCGCGGAAGAAGTGGTTGAAACCTACTTCGTACAGCGTCGCCGCCGAAGCGTATGATGAAATGTGACCGCCAATGCCGTCGTTCTTCTTGTTCGCGCGCACCACCATCGCCATCGCGTTCCAGCGAATCAGGCTCTTGATGCGGCGTTCTACCTCGCGATCGCCCGGATATGCCGGCTGCAAATTCGGGGGAATCGTGTTCACATACGGCGTTTTTGATGTCACCGGCAGCTTCACACCCAGCTTTTGGGCTTCCAACTGCAAGTTCTTCAGCAGATTCGCAACCCGTTCAGCACCCTGGGAGTGATAAACCTCTTCCAGCGAGTCTATCCAGTCGCGATTCTCAAGTACGTCCAGATTTTCAGAATTCAGATCAGCATCCGTCATGTCCACAGCACCTCTCTAGAAAGAGCGACCATACGGGCAGAAACGTGCAAACGCAAGTTCTATCAGGCCAGAGCCAATCCACAGGGCTACACTTGAAAAACGCGCAAATAAGCGATATAACCGCCGTGACATGAACAACATCGGAAGAAATCCGATCCGGCGTCGCATCGAAGCCTTTCGCAACGCGCTTCGCGGCATCGCGCTCTTCTTTATTAAAGAAGCACACGCCCGCATCCACGCCGCCCTCGCTGCGGTCGCAATTGCGCTCGGAATCGCCCTCAAAATCAGCCGCATCGAATGGGCTATTCTCCTCCTCGCCATCGGGCTCGTCTTTGCGGCTGAAGCGTTTAACTCAGCCCTCGAAGAACTTGCCGACGCGGTCCACCCTGACCGCCACCCCGGCATCGGCCGCGCCAAAGATATCGCTGCCGCCGGAGTTCTCCTTGCCGCCATCGCCGCCGCCCTCATCGGCGCATTCATCTTCATCCCACGTTTACTGCGCTAGCCGCCTCCGTTGATGGTGGACTTTCTCGCCAGTGTAGCGACCGCGGCTAAAGATGCGCGGCGGGGGCGCCGCGCACAGCACGCGAGGGCGCGTGCGCTCCCCGGGAAAAATTCAACAATTTCTTGGAGGGCCGCGCTTTGTCGCGGCCGGAACCCTAGACGGCCACGACCCGCCTGCAACGCTATGCGTAGCATTGCGGGCAGGCGGCGCGTGGCCCTCTAAGTGAATCTATACGGATTTCACCGCCGCTGCTCTTGTTGAGGACTGATTTTCACCTGCCTCGCGACCGCTTCAATACGCAAAAAAACAACTTTACCATCCGGGCGAATAGGCGCAAAAATCTGCTCGGTCGGAGTTGAGTGCAAAGGCTTGCGATATGCGGGCTAGGGGGTGGCGTCATGAAATTATTACGCGCGGGGCTGTTGGGCATTATTCTTGCCGCATCCAGCCATATTGCCGGTGCCGCACAGTACGGCGACTTCGTTTACCAGCCCGGTGTCAGCAATGTGACGATCACGGGCTACACGGGAACCAACCGGCTCGTCTCAATCCCCTCCGTGATCACCGGACTTCCGGTTGTCGCCATCGCGGATTCGGCATTCATAAACAAAGGGATCACGAACGTGATCTTTCCGAATACGATGAGGACGATCGGGCCGAATGCTTTCAAAAACTGCACGAATCTGGCGAGCGTCAGTTTCGGGAGTGCACTCGAAACCATCGGCAGTTCGGCTTTCTATCAGTGTTACAGCCTCGCGTCGCTCACGTTTCCCACCAATCTCCTCACCATCAGCAGCTACGCGTTCTATCGCGCCAGCAGCCTGAGGACCCTCACCATTCCGAATAGCGTCCAAACGCTCAACGATTGGGCTTTTTACATGAACACCAACCTGGCGACTGTTGTGATCGGCGAGGACATCAACGAGATTGGCAAACAGGCCTTCGCCAGTTGCTTCAATTTGACCAACGTCGTGATTTCTGCAGGCGTGCACAGGATTGGCGAGTCAGCGTTCGCGTATTGCCGTGCACTGACCTCTATCCAGATGCCCTATACCGTGACCCGCATCGGAAAGTCGGCTTTTAGCGGATGCGGAGTGCTGACCAACGTCGTGATCGGCGTGAACGTTGACACTCTCGGCGACCAGGCTTTTTCCGCGTGCACGAATCTCCCGCGCATCACCATTCCGGAGAATGTGTCTTCCATTGGCAACGCGGTCTTTGAGTATTGTCGGGTGCTGACGAATATCAGCGTCAGCTCGTCGAACACGTTCTACAGCAGTTTGGAAGGCGTGCTGTTCAACAAGACGAAGAGTGCGCTCCTCGCGTATCCGCCGGGCCGAACGAATGCGAGTTACGAAATTACGAACAGTGTGACAGCGATCGCGATGTCGGCATTTAGCGGCAGCGCCCATTTGTCCAATGTGATCATTCCGGACAGCGTGCAGACTATTGCCGAGAAGGCGTTTTATGTCTGCGATGAGTTGAGTACGGTTACGATCGGCACAGGTGTCACCAGCATCGGAAAGTCGGGCTTCGCCAGTTGCTATAAACTTACGAGCGTTGTGCTTCCACCCGCTCTTACTTCGATTGGTGACTATTGTTTCAGTTTCTGCACCAACATGGTCAGCGTGGATATGCCTGCCAGCCTCACCTCCATCGGCGACTCTGCTTTCGAGTTCTGTAAGAGCCTGACCACCTTTACCGTTGATCTCTCGAATCCGGTGTACGCAAGCCTCGACGGGGTGTTGTTCAACAAGTCTCCGTTCACGCTCCGGCAATATCCGATTGCGCGAACCAATGCGTTTTACGCCGTGCCGAACGGTGTAATTGGTATAGATGATTTCGCGTTCCGGGATGTCCGGTATTTGACCGACATTGTGATCGGCACCAACGTCACTTCGATTGGCGGATGGGCTTTTGAAGGCTGCATAAATCTTGCACGCGTCACGATTCCAGACAGCGTGACCAATCTCGGCATGCGCGCATTTAATGAATGCAGCAACCTCACCGAAGTCGTCATCGGGAACGGTGTAAAAAATCTGGATGGCTGGGCATTCGGCTTCTGCGGCAGCCTGACGAATGTTGAAATGGGCTCGAGTGTCACCTCGATTGTCTTCGCTGCGTTTGAATCCTGTACGAACCTGACACGCGTTGTACTTCCCGCCAGCCTCAAGCTGCTGGGCAACTGGGCGTTCAGCGGCGCTACCGCACTGACCCGCGCCTATTTTACCGGCAATGCGCCTGCAGTGGGGTTGGACCCCTTTGAACTCGCGCCCGATGTCGTCGTTTATTATCTGCCCGGCGCAAGCGGATGGACCAACACCTTTGCCGGTCGCCCTGCAAAATTGTGGAATCCCGAGTTTGGAACGGCAGGTGGCGGTGGCGGCGGCGCAGCGCTCACTGTTGAGGGAACGGCCGATATCCCGGTTGCACTCGAAGCCGCGACGAATCTTCTTACGGGCCCGTGGACACGTCTCGCCGTCACCAACCTCACTGGCGGCTCCATCAACCTCGCGGATGACGCGGTGACGAACGGCATCGCGCACTTCTACCGTATCGCCGGCCCCTGACGCGCCGCGCTGTTCCCACCTTCGTTGAGGGCGGTTTTCTTCCGGGGAGCGCATGCGCCTCCTTGTCACGGCGTAGTTTCGACCGTCGTCGAGTCGGGGCGAAGCCGGGGCATGCGGCGGTACGCGCCCTCGCGTACCGCGCTGAGTGAGAGCGCGGCGGGGGCGCCGCGCACAGCACGCGTGGGCGCGCGCGCTCCCCAGAGGGTAGGGCGACCTCTTCCGGCTTCGTCTCACTTCGTTCGGCTACGCCGTGACAGGTCCGCCTTCGCCCCGACTCGAAGACGATTGGAGCTATGGCGCGACCCAGCTTTCGCCTTCGCAAGGCCTACGGCGGACAAGTCGTCCCGCGAGGGCGGAACTACGCCACGGCAAGTGGGGTGGAGTGCTGGCTATTTTCGCTTTTCTTCATATTAGTCGTCAGAAATGACGAATATACTTGAGTTATTCCAGTGAATCGTCATATATGACGAATTATGAAGATTACGGAGAGTCTGACGGATGAGGCGCTTTTGAAAGAATTGGGAGCACGTCTGGCCAGAGCCCGATTGGAGCGAAATCTGACGCAGGAGGCACTTGCGCAGGAGGCGGGTGTTTCCAAGCGAACGGTGGAGCGATTGGAATCGGGTGCGGTGGCGACGCAATTGTCGGGGTTTTTGCGGGTGTGTCGCGTACTTGGGTTTGTGGATGCTTTGGAGCGATTGATTCCAGAGACGGTGGCCAGTCCCATGGAGCAGTTGAAGCGGCAAGGTGCGAAGCGTCAACGCGCATCGGGCAGAAAAGCGGCGGCGGCTCAACCGGCGAAATGGACATGGGGAGATGAGGAATGATTGCGGAGGTCAGACTCTGGGGGCGAAGAATCGGTGCGGTCGCGCTCGATGAAGGACGAGATGTCGCAGCGTTTCAGTATGATCCGAAATTTGTGCGGAGCGGCATTGAGCTGTCCCCACTGGTGATGCCGTTGCGTGAGGGGGTTTATCAGTTCCCGGCGCTGCCCCGGAATACGTTTCATGGATTGCCGGGCATGCTGGCGGATTCTCTTCCGGATCGCTTCGGCAATGCGCTGATCGAAGCGTGGCTGGCCACGCAGGGCCGCCTGCCGGAAAGTTTCAATGCAGTGGAGCGGCTCTGCTACACCGGTGCGCGGGGTATGGGGGCACTGGAATTTGCTCCGCCGCTGGGACCGAAACCTGGCAAAGTGACGGCGATCGAAGTGGATGCGTTGGTGCGATTGGCTGAGGAGGTGTTGACGCATCGCAGCGCGCTGTATGGGCATTTCCATGCAGCCGGAAAAGAGAAAGTTCTGCGCGATATTTTGCGTGTGGGTACGTCCGCTGGCGGCGCGCGGGCGAAGGCGATTATTGCGTGGAACCGGAAGACGAACGAAGTGCGATCCGGCCAGATCGCGGCGGGAGAGGGGTTCAGCTACTGGTTGCTGAAATTTGATGGTGTGGCGGGAAACAAAGATAAGGAGCTGGAAGATCCGAAAGGCTATGGCGCCGTTGAATATGCCTATTATCTGATGGCGCGCGCGGCAGGCGTTGTGATGAGTGAGTGCCGGTTATTGGAGGAGGGCGGACGCCGCCATTTCATGACGCGTCGTTTTGACCGGCTGAAACACGGTGAAAAGCTACACATGCAGTCGCTATGCGCGCTGGCCCATTTCGATTTCAATCAGGCAGGTGCCTATGGTTACGAACAGGCATTATTGACGATTCGCCGGCTTGCATTACCGATGTCGGATGTGGAGGAGCAGTTCCGGCGCATGGTGTTCAATGTGGTTGCGCGCAATCAGGATGACCATGTGAAAAACATTGCCTTCCTCATGAACAAGAAGGGCGAGTGGTCGCTGGCACCCGCCTTTGACGTGACCTATAGCTATAATCCGGCGGGATCATGGACGGCCCGCCACCAGATGACGATCAACGGGAAGCCGGACGGTTTCACGCGCGCGGATTTCGAGGCTTGCGCGAAGGTTGCGCTGATGAAACGTGGGCGAGCCGCAACGATCCTTGACGAAGTGATTGCAGCCGTGCGGCGCTGGTCTGAGTTTGCGGAAAAGGCCGGAGTTTCTGACGCGTGGCAGGAGACAATTCGAAAGGCGCATCGCCTGGTTTTTCCGAAAAGATAGAAGAGTTGCGCATGGCCCTCCGGTACTCGCCCTCGTGAGGGCGGCGAATCAGAGTTCGCGCTTGATGGCGGTGATGAACGTTGCGGTGAGTTCGTCCAGTTCCACTTCGCTGATTATCAGGGGCGGCATGAGGTAGAGGACGTTGCCGAGTGGGCGGAGGAGGATGCCTTGTTCCTGCAAGTGCAGGCGGATGCGGTGCGGGCGCGAGACCGGGGCGGGGTGTGCTTCCGGTTCGAGTTCGACGACGCCAAGCAAACCCAGACTCCGCACGTCGCGTACACCCGGTTTGCCGCGCAGGGCTTCCAGCTTTGACGCCATCCGCGCGCCGAGGGATGCGGCGCGGGCGGGGGCGTCTATTTCTGCATAGATTCGCAGGGCTTCGTTCGATGCTGCGGCGGCGATGGGGTTTCCGCAGAACGTGTGGCCGTGTTGCAGCGTGTGGTCGGTTGGTTCGTCGCGAAATGTCGCATAGAGAAAATCTTTCGCAATCGTCGCGCTCATCGGCAGTGAGCCGCCGCTCAATGCCTTGCCCACGCACGCGATATCCGGGTCCACGCCCGCGTGTTCCAACGCAAACATTTTCCCGGTGCGCCCGAAACCCATCGCAACTTCGTCGTCAATCAGTAGCACGTCGTTCGCCACGCACCAGTCACCGAGCGCGCGCAGCAGTTTCGGTGAATACATCAACATTCCCGCTGCGCCGAGGCAGAGCGGCTCGACAATCAGTGCGGCGAGTTCGTGGCGATGCGCGTTGAGCGCTTGCTCCCAGACAGAAAACTCGTCGTCCCCAATCGGGAATTTCAACTGCACCGCTTCCGCGAGGAGTTTCTTGAACGGGCGGTGCCAGTTGTCGAGGTAGCCGACCGCCATCGCGCCGAGTGTGTCGCCGTGATACGCAGTGTGCAGGCAGGCGAACTTCTGTTTTTCACCGCGGCCGATGTTGCTCCAATACTGCACCGCGATTTTAAGCGCCTGCTCCACCGCGCTCGCGCCGTCGCTCGCGAAAAGGACGTGCCGCTCCGGCGTCGGCATCAAGTGGGCGAGGCGCTGCGCGAGTTCCGCCGCCTGCGGGTGCGTCAGATTTGCGAGAATGCTGTGCTGCAGCTCCGCCGCCTGTTTCTGAATTGCGGCGACGATACGCGGATGGCCATGACCGAGCGCGGCGCACCACCACGACGAAATCGCGTCTATGAAGCGGCGTCCCTTGTCATCGAATAAATAAATTCCCTCGCCGCGAACGAGCACCGGCACGGGTCCCGCCTCCAGCGTCGTCGCTCGCGTGTAGGGGTGCCACACGTGCGCACGGTCCCACCGTTGAATTTCCGAATCGTTCATCAAAAAGTTCCAATCCTTGGAAGTCCGTCCAAAGCACACTTCCAAGCCTTGGAAGTGTTATTCTCTTTTCGCGTGCCCGTGAAGAGGCAAATCTGTTTTTCAGCGCGCATGGACGTAACACGCGTGCTGAAAATGACTTAAATTGGGTCCACAAAAGGGCAAAATAGGGGTGAAAAAACTTAACAAATATCTTGCTTCAAGGCGGCTTGAGGCAGATACTTTGAATAGTTGGTCAACATTCTTTGTTGGGGACAGGTAAAAATTGGGCTGAATTCGGAGGAATGAAGATGAAGACACTCGTAGCAATAATCGCCGCAGCCGTCGGGCTGACGTGCGCCGCACAAGCGGATGTAATCGCCAGTTGGACCTTTACGGTTACTACGCCTGCGGTGATTACCTCACAGGTCGCAAATACGGTGGGTGCAGATATGGCCACAGGTGGCGCCTATAACGATTTGACTCGCGGTCCTGGGGCACCCCCAAACGCAGCAAATAATTCCTTCCGTTCACTGGGATTCCAAAACAACGGTCTCTCTCTTACCAACACTGATTACTTCAAAGTCGTTGTGTCGGCAGACGCGGGCTATGATCTGTCGTTGAGCGATATCACAGCAGTCTTCGCAGGAACAACAACTTTTGCTAACAGTCCGGGTGTTGATATGCGTTGGGGCTATAGTCTCGATGGCGGCACCACGTTCAACTGGGCTGGTGCGATGGAGACAAAAGTCGGCACAGCCACGACGCCGGTTGTGTTTGACCTCTCCGGTGTTGCGGCGCTCCAGAATGTCACGGGTGATGTAGAGCTCCGCTTTTACGCGACCGGACAGACCTCGACGGGCTCCTGGGGATTTTTCTCACCCACCAGTGCGGGCGGTCAAGCCCCGGGCTTGACGATCAACGGAACCACCGGGGTTGTTCCTGAGCCGAGCGTGTTTGCGCTCTTTGCGATCGGCGGTTTGGCCGCTACGCGGTTTGCGCGTCGCCGCAAGGGATAAGAACTCTCTACCTCAGCTCAATTCGAGAGCGCCCGGTCCTCACCGGGCGCTCTTTTTTTGTTTGGCACGTCGCTCCCCATCCACTGAAATTGTGCCTCTCTGGATTTGCTCTCGTTGAGGGTGGAATCCTTTCCGCGGTCAACGACCGCGGCCACAGTTGTGGGTGGCTTTGCGGCGAGCAATTGCCTGGAGGGCCACGTTTCACCTGCCCGCAATGCTACGCATAGGCGTTGCAGGCGGGTCGTGGCCGGAAATAATTCAGAACGTCCGGAACGACGGCCGCGACGAAGCGCAGCCCTCCAACAGGATTCTCAGAGTTCTATTGTAGCCGCCTTCGTTGAAGGCGAGTTTTCTTTCCGCGGTCAACGACCGCGGCCACAGTTGTGGGTGGCTTTGCGGCGAGCAATTGCCTGGAGGGCTACGTTTCACCTGCCCGCAATGCTACGCATAGGCGTTGCAGGCGGGTCGTGGCCGGAAATAATTCAGAACGTCCGGAACGACGGCCGCGACGAAGCGCAGCCCTCCAATAGGATTCTCAGAGTTCTGCTGTAGCCGCCTTCGTTGAAGGCGGGTTTTCTTTCCGCGGTCAACGACCGCGGCCACAGTTGTGAGTGGCTTTGCGGCGAGCAATTGCCTGGAGGGCCACGTTTCATCGTGGCCGGAAATAATTCAGAATGTCCGGAACGGCGGCCGCGACGAAGCGCAGCCCTCCAACAGGATTCTCAGAGTTCTATTGTAGCCGCCTTCGTTGAAGGCGGGTTTTCTTTCCGCGGTCAACGACCGCGGCCACAGTTGTGGGTGGCTTTGCGGCGAGCAATTGCCTGGAGGGCCACGTTTCATCGTGGCCGGAAATAATTCAGAACGTCCGGAACGACGGCCGCGACGAAGCGCAGCCCTCCAATAGGATTCTCGGAGTTCTGCTGTAGCCGTCTTTGCTGAGGGCGCTTATTCAACTGCGGAAACCGCGACGTGCGACGATGGCGGGATTCGAACGGATCGCAATTATTTCGCGATGACTTGCGTCCAGCGTTTGCCTTGTTCGAAGGCTTGGCGGCGTTTGGCGATGTTTCGGGCGAGGACATCTGCTCCGTTTGCGCGTGCGAGGTCGTATGCCTTGTTGATCCAGTGCAGCGCGTTTGTGAAATCGTCGTTTGCGGCGTAGGCGACGGCGAGGGTGTCCATGACGTTTGGAGGAAGAGTATTTCCGCAAAGTGCTTTGGCGTGCAGTGCGAGTTCGAGCGCCTTGCCCGGTTCGACGCCGGGGGGCGGATTGACCGCGATCAGCCACGCGACGTTGTTGACGAGAAAAACGTTGTCCGGATCGCGCGCGAGCATGGCTTCGAAAAACTTCCATGCGTGGCGGGAGCGACCGCCTTCCCACTCGGTCAGATACGCCATGCAGATGCCGTCAACCGATGCGTAGGGAATCCAGCCGCGCTCTTTCATTTGCGCAAAGAGCGCGTTGGCTTTCTCCATCTGGCCTGCGATCAAGTAGGCGCCTGCGAGTTCGATTGTCCACGTCAGGCGCTGATTGCCTGCTGCGTGCGTACGCTCGAGATAGGGGATGCCGCGCTCCACCTCTCCGGCATCCACGAGCGCGATGCCGTAGCTGGCTTCGACATAGGGGTCGGGGGTGCGGCTGTTTTTGAGAAGCGGTTCCAGGCGGGCGATCGCCTCCTGACTGCGTCCCATAAGGATGAGCGCAAGTGCGGCGCTGGCTTCGTAGCGGTTCTTGTTGGCAGGTGCAATCTGCGCCGCGCGCTCGAAGTAGATCACCGATTCTTCGAGGCGGCCTGCGTTGAGCAGGGCGTCACCGTAGTTGTTGTTGGCGACGCTGCTGTTCGGCGATTGTTGCGTCGCGTTTTCGAAGAGAGTGAGAGAGCTTTGCCAGAGCGGTAGTACGCGGCGCGTCTGCCAGGCGCACCCGAGCAGCAGCGCCACGGCAACCAGTGTGAGAATCGGGCGCGTCCACCGCCGTTGCGGGAGAATGTCCACGGCAAACCATGTGACGCAAATTGCGAGGCCGATGGAGGGCAGGTAGGTGAAGCGGTCCGCCACTTGTACAGTGCCGACGCGGATGATCCCGATCACGGGACCCAGCAGCAGCCCGAACCAGAGCCAACCGACGAGAACTGCGTGCGAGCGGCGGATGGCGCGGAACGCCGCTGCGGTGAGAAGTCCCAGAAAGAGCAGCGCGACGATTGCGTGCGTGGTGGAGACGCTGAGGTCGCTGTACACAACGCTCAGATTCATCGGGTGTACGGTCTTGCCGAGATAAAAGAGGTAGGCAGTCGGAATCGCCAGAAGGCGCTGGCTCCACGGATGAGTACCGGTGCTGTGAATCGAGTGGCCGAGGCTTTGCGTGTAATACGTCAAGAACGCGAAGAGCAGCATGAGCGACCAGAACAGCACTTTTTCGGTCACCATGTTGCGGAAGGTTTTCAACGCAGATTCGCCCTGCGGGCGGCGCTCGGGTGCCCAGCGGCCAAACGGCCAGAAGTCGAGGAGGAGCAGGAGTAGGGGGAGTGTGACCAGAATCGGTTTTGTCAGTAATCCCAGCGCCATGAAGAGGGCGGCGCCGACTTCGCGTCCGGTTGCAGGTCTTCGGGCAAACTTGCCGTACGCGAAGAGACTTAGGAACAGAAAAAGTCCGCTCAGCACATCTTTTCGTTCGGCAATCCATGCGACGCTTTCCACGCGAAGCGGATGCCACGCGAAGAGCGCGGCGACAAAGAAGGATGCCCAGACACGTTTTGTCCAGAGGCGGAGAAATGCGAAGAGAAGGCCTGCGTTGATGGCGTGGAGCAGGATATTGACGAAGTGATAGCCAAACGGCTTCGTGCCGAAGAGCGTGGTGTCGAGCATGTACGAAAGCCACATGACGGGGAGCCAGTAGCTTTCGTAAATGGATTTTAGCGCCCAGCGGATCCCGTCGGGCTTCAAGCCGAGCAGCACCATTGGATTGCCGGATACGTACACGTCATCGTCGAAGTTCAGGAAGCCGTACTTCGTGGCGGGCCAGAAGAGCCAGAGCGTCAGACCCATCAACGCAAGGGCCAGCGCAAAAGTTTGCCAACGGCTCGAACGAGAGGGGAATGATGCTTCGCTCATGCCCTAAGTAGTACGGGAAAACCGGGCAGTTGGAAATCTTGAAACGCGCCCGCCTGCACGTTTTGGCAAAAGGCGCGGGCTACTGCGCGCGGCGTGTACGCAGCGCTGCGAGTAGTGCGCGTCCGGCGGCGCGCAGCGCGGCCGGGTTGGGTGCGGGTGTGTGGGGGGTGCGGTGGAATAAAATGTCGGGGTTCAGCGCGGAAAGCGTTGCGAAATTATCGTCTGCGATTTGTCCAGCGTCAGCATCGCTTGCATTCAACACCACGGCGGCGATGTGCGCGCGACGCGCGCGCAGGGCTTCGAGTGTGAGCAGGGTGTGATTGAGCGTACCGAGTCCGGCGCGGGCGACGACGATGAAGGGCAGGTCGAGTTGAAGGAAGAGATCAATTTGCAAAAGCGATTCGGTCAGGGGGACGAGCAGCCCGCCCGCGCCTTCGACAATGAGCGGATGCCCGGCAGCACGCAGTGCGCGAAAAGCGCTGAGGATGCGTGCCGGATCAATCTGCACGCCCGCCTCACGCGCGGCGAGGTGGGGCGACGCGGGCAGGGGAAAGCGGTAGGGCGCGAGTCGGTCGTATTGCGCCGCATCGCATGAGAGGGTAGCCGCGTTGAGACAAAAATCCAGATCGGGCGCGCGATTGTTTTCCGCGCCGGTCTGGACGGGCTTCATCGGCAGTGCGTCCAGACTGCATTCGCGCAGAGCGAGGAGAAGCGCGGCGGTGATATGCGTCTTGCCGACACCGGTATCGGTGCCGGTGACGATTACGCCGTCTTCAAGCACGACGACGGCCCCAGTAGTAGCCGACGTGATAGGTCGCGCGTACGCCTTTTTCGTCGCGGTAGCGGGTGTCGTAGCGCTCGATGAGCTGCTGCATTTCACCGCGCGTGAGGGAGCGCGCGCCGCGGGAGAGCGGACCGCCTGTGACGCCGAGTGCGCGCAGCTCCTGAAGTAATTTGGCTGCGGATTCTGCGTGGATGCTGAACTCTTGCACCTCGTTTGCAAGGGTGAGCAGTCCCGCGTTCGCAATGGCGTGTAGCACTTCAATGTGAGTCGGCATACGTTCGGCGGGCGTGTTATCGGGCGCGATTTCTGCGCGGAGGGCGTGCAGTTCCCAGAGCGTTTTCTCCAGCATGATCGCAAAGGCGAACGCGCCGTTCGGCGCGAGAAGCGAGGTGAGATGGCGCAGTGTGGAATCGAGCGGCTGGACCCAATGCAGTGTGCTACTGCTGGCGAGGAGGTCGTAGGGTTGCTCGGCGCTGAACGTCTTGGCATCGGCGAGGATAAAGCGCGGGCGCGATGCGTTGCCGTTGAGCCGCTGTGCAGCTTCGATCATTCCGGGCGCGTGATCAATCCCTTCAACCTCTGCGTCCGGCCATGCGATGGCGAGGTGGCGGGTGAGGCTGCCTGTGCCGCAACCGATGTCGAGAATGCGCTGCATTTCGCCTTCGTGCGCGAGACCTTCGAAAAGCTGGTTCGCAACCGCGCGCTGCGTGTGGGCGTAACGATCATATTCCGCCGCAGCGGCAGAGAACTGAGCCTGTTGATTTTGTTGAAATGCGCTCACGGTCTGATAGTAGGAATTTTAGGGTGGCGATGCCAGTTTCGCATCCAAAAAATCCCGAATTTGTTCCGTGACCCATCCGGCGTGTGCGAGCGGTAGGTCGTGACCCGCTTCCGGGTGTTCCTTCGTTTGTGCGTGAGCGAGACGGCGTGCCGTCGCGTATGCAGCCGCAGGCGGAATTACGCGATCTTTAGCGCCGTGCAGCAGGAGAACTGGCTGCTGGATTTCATCGAGCCGTTCGCGCAGATCGAGCTCTGCCAGCTCGCGGAGCCCGTCCGCGAGCGGTGGCAGGGCGAGGCTGTCACGTACGCGCAATTCGATGGTGTTTGCGGATGCGGTGGGGGCGCAAAGTTTGTGAAATCCGCGCAGCGCGTCCTCCGGCGCGCGCGCGAATTGGCGTTGCAAAGCGCGGAGATTGGCGGGTGGTAGACCGGGCCAGATATCGCCATCGGCACAGAAACGCGCGGTTGAAGAAATCAGGATCAGCGTGCGCGGCGTCGTGTCGCGACATTGCGCGAGTGCGCGCAGTCCGCCGAGCGACCAGCCGATCCAGATGTCGCCGCCGTCGCCGTTCGCGATTTCGCAGTTGAGGCCTTCAGCAATCGGGTGCAGTGCTGTTTCGGAGAAGGCCCAGCCGGTGAAAAGGCGCACGTTCATGCCGTTCTCCGCACGGCGACGATAATGGCATCCGCCGCGTCGGCAAGATCCGCATCTGCATGCGCGATACTCAACGAAAGGCGCAGCCTCGCCGTATCGCGCGGCACCGTGGGTGGACGAATCGCGGCTGCAAGGATATTTGCTTCTTTCAGCTTTGCGCCGATTGCGACAGCGCGATTGTTGTCGCCGATGTGAACGGGGACAATGTGCGATTGCGACGGCGCGGTCTGGAGTCCGGCTTCATTGAGCTGCGCGCGGAGTCGTTGCGCCTTCGCCGCGAGTTCGGCGGGCCATTCGGGGTGTACGCGGATTTCACTCAGTGCTGCCAGCGCGGCGGCGACGGTGGGGGGCGGGAGCGCCGTATCGAAAATGAATGTGCGCGCGCGGTTGATCATCAGTTCGCGCAGTGTATGGGAACCGGTGATGAATCCGCCCGCTGCGGCGAGGCTCTTGCCGAGTGTCCCGAGAGTGACAAGATTGTGCGCCGCCTCCGGCAGATCTGCCGTGAATCCGGCGCCGCGCGGCCCTGCGACGCCGAGCGCGTGCGCTTCGTCCACCAGAAACGTCGCATCGTGGGCTGTCGCCAGATCGAGGAGTTCGCGAAGCGGCGCTGTGTCGCCGTCCATGCTGAAAAGCGACTCGGTGACAACGAGGCAACGCGAATACGCGCCGCGTTTTTCGAGGTGCGTGCGCGCGTGTTCGACATCGTTGTGATGGAAGCGGATGAGCGTTGCCCCGCTGAGTCGCGCGCCGTCGAGCAGGCAGGCATGGCAAAGCCGGTCGGCGACGATAAGGTCGTCGCGTCCGGCGAGGAGCGGGACGATGCCGAGTGCGGCGAGATAGCCGCTGCTGAAAAGGAGGGCAGCGGGGTGCCCCTTCCATGCCGCGAGTTCGGTTTCCAACTGTTCGTGAAGGGAGCAGGTGCCTGCGAGCAGGCGGGACGCCGTCGCGCCGGTTCCGGCCTCGCGCGCCGCGTGCGCGGCCGCGGCGCGGATAGCCGGGTTTGCTGTAAGTCCCAGATAATCGTTGCCGGCGAGGTTGAGAATTCGCTGCCCGTCGCGATCGAGATAGGGACCCGGCGCGGGCCAGGCATAGAGATGCCGCGCCTCGCCGCGCGCGGCAATTTCATTGAGTTCCTGATCCATCCATTCGTTCATGCGGTGCCTATCCGGGATACAATAAGGCAGGGTTTGCTTTCCAAGCGAGCCGATTCCAATTCGCAGGAATTGCTTCGTTCCGCTGTAGCCGCCTTCGTTGAAGGCGGGTTTTCTTCCCGCGGTCAGCGACCGCGGCCACAGTTATGGGTGGCTTTGCATCGAGCAGTTGCCTGGAGGGCTGCGCTTCTGCGCGGCCAGAACCATAGACGGCTACGACCCGCCTGCAGCGCTATGCGCAGCATTGCGGACAGGCAGAACTACAGCGGGCGAAACAGTGTGCTGTAGCTCCGGCACTCTAGTGCCGGAGAGTATCCCGTGCCCGCTTTGGTGCGCGAGGGCGCGCACCGAAGCACGCGAGGGCGCGTGCGCTCCCCGGAAGGAAGGCTGCTCGCGTTGAGGGCGAATTTCTTTCCGCGGGCGACTGCGGCCACAGTTGTGTGAGACTTTGCGTCGTGCAGTTGTCTGGAGGGCCGCGCTTCTGCGCGGCC
>JBDHQM010000071.1:0-5053 GCA_039807095.1 Kiritimatiellia bacterium | reverse complement strand
GTTTTCCGGGAACTCCCCGGAATGCAGATAGGTATATCACAACCCGAAGACACAAGGGGCAACCTCTGTGTTGCCCGCAGCCGATGCTCGGAGCAGGACCCGCCAGAGGCGGGCGGGCATCGCCTGCGCCTCCGGTGAAGAAGCTATCGTTTAATTTAAACAACTCTAAGCATCGGCAGCGCGGTTTATTGCGCTTTGACTTCGGTCCAGAGGCGATCGAGCAATGTCGCCGCCTCGCCAATGTCTTCAATGAATTCACAGCGATCGAGGACTTCGTCCGACGGATAGATGTCGTCGTCCGACAGAATCTTCGGATCAATGAACTGCTTCGCAGGATCGTTCGCGCTCGCATAGCTGCAGCCGTTCACGATCTGCGCATTGATTTCAGGCTCCATGATGAACGAGAGAAACGCGTAGGCGTTCTCCACGTTGCGTGATTTTTTCGGAATGCAAAGCGAATCCATCCAGAACGTACCGCCTTCCTGCGGAACGACGTAGGCCAAGCGGTCAGGCGCCTCGGAAATGACTTCTGCCATCTGCCCGTTATAGCCGTGCGCGAGGTCCACATCGCCCGAGGCGAGGATGTTGTGGAAGTCGCCGCTATTGTACGTTTTGACGAGCTTCTTTTGCGCTTTGAGCATGTCTGCCGCCTGACGCAGCACGTCGGGATCCGTTTCATTGAGCGACTTGCCCATATATTTCAGCGCAACCGCAAAGCATTCGCGCGGATCATCCAGCATCAGGATGCGCCCTGCATTGGCGGGATCGAACATCACGCTCCAACTGTTCACGCCGTCGGGAAACTTTTCGCGGTTATAGCCGATGCCCGTCGTGCCCCAGAAGTACGGGATGGACACCTTGTTCTCGGGGTCGAATTTCTTGTTGAGGAACTTGGGATTCAGGTTGCCCCACGTTGTGATCTTCGAGTGATCCAGTTCCTGAACCAGCCCCTCGTTGGCGAGAATCGTCACCATGTAGTCCGACGGAACGACAATGTCGTAATCCGCCACGCCCGACTGGAGTTTTTCCAGCAGCGCCTCGTTGGAATCGTAGGTGTCGTAGTTCACCTTGATCCCGGTCCGCGCGGTGAACTCCGCGATGACCTCGTCGGGCAGGTATGCCGACCAGATGAAAATATTGAGGGTATTACTCTTGTGCTTGCCACAACCCGTGAACAGCACGGCACAACACATCGCCATTGCGATGGCAGTCAGCATTCGTTTCATTTTCGTTCTCCTTTATCAGACGGCTGTTGTTGCAGGCGTTGCGCAACAATGATCATGACCAGCGTGAAGAGCAGCAACAGCGTCGAGATCGCGTTGACCTCCGGCGTCACACCGACCTTGATCATGGAATAAATCTGCAGCGGCAATGTGGTCGCGCCCGCACCGGCGACGAACGACGTGATGACATAGTCATCAATCGAAATGGTGAACACCAGCAGCGCGCCCGCGATGATGCCCGGCAGAATGAGCGGGAGCGTCACGCGAAAGAACGTCTGCACCGGTCCGGCGCCGAGGTCCATGGCGGCCTCTTCCAGCGAGCGATCAAATCCCGCCAGCCGCGCCCGGACAACAATCGCCACATAGGACACACTGAAAACAATGTGCGAAATGATTACGGTCCAGATATTTAATCGCATCTGCATGATGCCGAAGAACGTGACCATTGCCACGCCCAGTACGATCTCCGGAATGATGATCGGCAGAAAGAGAAGCGCCTGCGTCGGCCCCTTCCCTTTGAATTCATAGCGCCCGAGTGCGAGGGCGGCGAGGGTGCCGATGATGGTGCAGGCGAACGTCGCAGTCCCGGCAACGATCAGGCTGTTCTTCATCGAATTCAAAATCAGCTTGTTCTCCATCAAGCGGCCGTACCACTGGAAGGTAAAGCCCTCCCAACGCGCGGTCTGCCGGGCCTCGTTGAAGGAAAATGCGATCAGAATCAGGATCGGCGCATACAGGAAAATATAGACGATCAGCGAGTGGAGCCCCATCGCCTTCCGTTCCCATCGAAACGGCGCGGCGCCGCGCGGCGCGACCTCGTGCTTGCCCACAAACTGCGGGGTGGTTTCAATGCTCTGCGTCGGCTCGCTCACAGCATCGCCTCCTGCCCCTTCTTCTTCGACCACCACGCATACGCCATCAACAGCACCAGCACAACCGCCGTAAGCTCAAACGCAATGGCAGATCCGAAAGGTTTGTTCCGCGCAATCGAGAACTGGTTCTGAATCAGATTTCCGACCAGCATGCTCTTTGCGCCACCCAGCAGGTCGGACACGACGAACTGCCCAATGCTCGGAATGAAGACGAGTACAATCCCCGCCACAATACCCGGCATGGTCATCGGCACTGTGACGCGCCAGAACGTGGAAAAGTGATTCGCGCCGAGATCGCTGGATGCCTCCAACAGGGTCAGGTCCAACTTCTCAAGCGAGGCGTAGAGCGGGAGAATCATAAACGGCAGCTCGCCGTAAATCAGGCCGATCATCACGGCGAGCTCATTGTAGAGCAGATCCAACGGCTGATTAATCAAGCCGAGTTGGAGCAGCACGGTATTCGCCAATCCTTCCGTCCGCAAAATCAGCATCCACGCATACGTGCGGATCAAGAAGCTCGTCCAAAATGGAACCACCACCAGCGCGAGCAGCAGATTCTTCCAACGCGCGGGCGCAACAATCGCAATGTAGTACGCAATCGGATAGCTAATCACGAGGCAAAGCACGGTGGTCGCAACCGCCATCCAGACGGAACGCCAGTAGATCGGCAGATAAAGCCCATCCAGCGACTGGCGATAGTTCGCCAAAAAATCGCCTGACGAAATGTAGGCCCAGAGGTCGGTGATAGGCTTGAGCCCGCCATACGTGCCGCGCATGCCGAAGCTGATCACGAACATGATGATCAGCGGCAGGAGAAAAAAGATGCCGAGCAGCAGCCACGACGGCGCGATCAGCACGCGCGCTGTTTTGCCAGAATGGTTGGATGTATCGGACATGCCTAGCGCCCTTTGCGATCTGCGCCGGCCGGAAGAGATACGGTGTAGAGTCTCATCCCACCAGATGCCCGTTTTCTTTCTTTTCCATCACGACCGTATCGCGCGGGTTCCAGCTCATGAACGCGCGCCCGCCCACCCTGAAGCGACTGCTTTCCTGGAACGGGCGGTCGTTTTGTTCGTAGATCGTATAGCGCTCGCCGTCGTCGCTGCGCACCACCCACACGGTGTTCACACCCTGATAGACGCGGTCCTCAATCGTAACCTCAATGCTGACCTCGCCATCCGCCGTGCCGGATTTCGTCCGCAAGTCGAGCTTCTCGGGGCGCACCACGAAACGCACCGCATCATCCGGCTGCCACGAATTCGACCGCGCGCGCACGCGGATATCCGCTTCTGTCCGCGCCCCGATGGAGAGCAGGCCTTCCGCGATGCTCTTTACCACACCGGTAAAGAAGTTCGGCGCGCCCATGAACTGCGCCACAAACTCGGTCTTCGGATATTCAAAAACGTGGTGCGACGCATCGAGTTGTTCGACGCGGCCCTGGTTCATCACCGCGATGCGGTCGCTCATCGTCAACGCTTCTTCCTGATCGTGTGTCACGAACACAAACGTCAGGCCGAGCGAGCGCTGAAGATTTTTGAGTTCCAACTGCACCTCTTTGCGCAGTTTCTGATCCAACGCGCCGAGCGGCTCATCGAGCAGCAGCACCTCTGGCTCCATCGCCAGCGCGCGCGCCAGTGCCACACGTTGGCGCTGGCCACCGCTCAATTGCGTCGGCAACCGCTCCTCAAAACCTTCAAGCCGGACCAGTGCCAGCGACTCGCGCGCTTTCTTCTCCGCGGAGGCAGCGCTGAATTTTTTGTAGCGCAGCCCGAACGCGACGTTCTCCAGCACCGTCAAGTGCGGGAAAAGCGCGTAGGATTGAAACACCATATTGACGGGGCGTTTGTACGGCGGCAGGTACGTGATGTTCTTATCGCCAATCCAGATTTCGCCATCGGTCGGCAGCTCGAAACCGCCGATCATGCGAAGCAGCGTTGTCTTGCCGCAACCGCTGGGCCCCAGCAGAGAGAAGAATTCGCCCTTCTTGATTTCCAATGAGACCGAGTCCACAGCGACAAAGTCGCCGAACCGCTTGCTCACATTCCGAATTTGAACACTGATGGATTCGCTCATCGCCCGTATCGGAAAGAAGAGTGGGGTTCCGTTGAAAAAAACGCAATCACGAGGACGCGAAAAATCCCGATTGATTTCATTTCCCGCCGCAGCCCTTACGCAGAACGCACGACGCTGATCGCCTTGGGAATATCGTTAACACGGGCAACGATAAGGCTTTGCTCAACATTGTCGTCATCGGCGGAATACGCGTACTCGACATTCACGCCCGCATCCGCCCATTTCTTGATCGCGCCTGCGAGACCGCCCGGCTTGTTCGCGACAGTCAGCAACACCACGTCGCGCTCCAAAAGCATGTGACCGGCCTTCCGCAACGCGACCACCGCTTCATCGTGTTTGTCCGCGATGATGCGGAGATAGCCGACATCCAACCCCTCGGACAACGACAGCGCGCGCATATTCAAATGGCTCGCGCGCAACGTCTCAATCACCGCAGACAACGTCCCCGGCCGATTCTCCAGGAAGACCGTAATCTGCTTGCCCGGCTCTGCGCTGAAAAGTGTAGTGCTCATACGGGCCTGATTCTACCACGATTGCCCCAAAGCGCACGGATGATTTTCCCGAAAACTAAAACCGCAGCGCGGCCTTGCGCAAGCGATCCTCCAGCTCCGCAATTACCCTCACGCACTCACACGATAACGTCCGTCTCCTCTTCCACCCCCATGAAATACACCTTCACCTCCCCCCTATGCCGATATCGCTCATCCCGTTATTGACCCAACCCGGTTTCGTCGCTTCAAAGCGTATCACATAGGCTTGTGGCTCTGTGGACGTATCGTCAAACGGATTGCTGTTCTGCTCCAGTTCATCAAAATTCGACACTTCATCGCCGTCGGCGTCAGCATAGAGATTCGTCCCCGGAAACGCCATCTCCCAACTGTCCGG
>JBDHQM010000032.1:0-29489 GCA_039807095.1 Kiritimatiellia bacterium | reverse complement strand
AGAAAGGCTTTGGCTTTTCATCCCAAATTCACCCTCTCAATCAATCCCCTGACTCTGACACTCCTTTAGACCCTTGGCCTTGAGTTGAAAAGCTTTATTTTCCTGATTTGCATCAACAGTAACCCATCGCCATGACTTACAAGGGAAAATGACTGATTTCGAGGCACAGAATTTTCCCTCCGCCCAACCTCCGACAACAGAGTGCCCCGCCTGCAACGCTATGCGTAGCATTGCGGGCAGGCGGAGCTACAGCCCTCGGCAAACTCTCGCTGTAGTTCCGTCACTTCCGGGGAGCGCGCGCGCACTGCTCTTCGCAATTACGCGGCGATGGCGCCGCGTCTACAAATCGGCCACGATCCACCGGAGGCAGGCTCTGCGTGGCCCTCCATCCCAGCTTCTGGAGGGCCATGTTTTATCATGGCGGCCTGTGGTTCCGGCCACGACCTCCCCATTTCCCAATCGCTATCGCTCTCGCGATTCGTGACTCGAACTCCATCAAAACCTGCGTTCATCTGCCCCCCCAAACTCTGTGCTTCATGTCCCCTTCGGCGTATGGTTACCTTATGCGCTAATCGCTGGGCCTGTCCCCGGTGACAAATCGAACCGATGAAACCGCTTGTAGATATTCGCTCCCGTATTGAGGTAGCGCTGGAACGCCTCTCCCCGGCCTATCCGCCGTTGGAGGCCGCGCCCTATCATCCCGACCAGGCATTTCCCGAATACTCAGGCCCCATCGGCAACCACCCGAATCCGGTCTATACCGCCGTCCGCAACGCGCTCGCTTCGCTCGGTCTCGACCGGGAGCATTTCGGCACACCCGCTTGGAACCCCATCAGCGACCTCGTGAAGCCCGGTGCAAAGATCGTCGTCAAGCCCAACTGGGTACTCCACCGCAACGAAGGCCGCGGCGGGACAGACGAGCTCATCACACACGCTTCCGTGATCCGCGCGTTGCTCGACTATGCGTGGAAAGCGCGCCCGGCCCAACTCATCGCGGGCGATGCGCCGCTGCAAATCTGCGATTTCAAAACGATGCACGCGCTCGGCTTCGACCGCGTTGCGGAAGACCTCATCGCGCGCGGCTGCCCGCTCCAGATAAAAGATTTTCGCCGCACCATCATGCGCCGCAGCGAGGATCGCGCCGTCGTCTCAACCGACCTCCAGCCCCTCGAAAACTTTGTCCTCGTGGATCTCGGCACAGAGAGCCTGCTCGAACCGATCTCCGACGCCGCGCGAAAATTTCGCGTCACGATGTACGACCCACGCCTGATGTGGAACAACCATCGCCCCGGCGTGCACCGGTACCTCGTCGCACGCGACATCCTCGAAGCCGACCTCGTCATAAACGCGCCGAAAATGAAGACGCACAAAAAGGCGGGCGTCACGCTTGCGCTGAAGAACCTCGTCGGCATCAACGGCAACAAGGATTATCTACCTCACCATCGCAAGGGTGCCCTCAATCGCGGGGGGGATAACTACGAATTCGCATCACTCCCAAAATGGCTCCTCGAACAGGCGCTGGACTTCGCCAATATCTACCTGCTCGGCAAGCCCAAGCTCTACCGCAAGTTTTGCCTGCTCGCCTACAAAGTGCTCTACTTCGACAAAATCCGCGGTAAATCAACCGACGTCGAAGGCGGCTGGCACGGCAACGACACTATCTGGCGCACCTGCCTCGACCTGAACCGCGTCCTGCTCTACTCAGACACGAGCGGGAAACTACATGACACTCCGCAACGCACAACGCTACACCTCCTCGACGGCATCGTCGCGGGCGAAGGTGACGGCCCGCTCCGCCCCGATCCCGTACCTGCGGGCGCGCTCATGGCGTCCCTCAACCCCGTTGCACTGGACTACTTCGCGACGCTTTTCATGGGGCTCAACACGGAAATGATCTCCATCGTTCGCCACGCGGCGGACAACCGACTACACCCGCTGATCCTGAAACAACTCGACGACTCCGCCTTCAGCGCACGAGCCCCCCGCCCCTTCCGCCCTGCGCCCGGCTGGGAATGTGTCGCCGCAGACAACGCCACATAAACGCGTATCATGACAGACGCGACTCCGAACATCGTCAGCCACTCCGCCACAAGCGGAAGTCGCACCGCGCGCCCCCGCATCGTGTTCTGGGTCGAGCGCGATCCGCACGGCGAATATGCCCGCTATGCCGCAGACCTGGTTCGCGCATGGGGAACGGACGCAGACTGTGCAGTATGGCTGCAGCATGATTCTGTGCCTGCGGATTTCGGCACAGTCCCGACGAGGACGGGTCTTCGATTTTCACGCCTTGCATCCTTCGCGCTCACGCGCGATCTGCGCGCCGCCCGACCGGATATCCTGGTGCTCATCGGAGCGCATGCGGCAACACGCGGCCTTCGCGCGGCGAAGAAGATTGGCGTGCAAAAGGTGTTGTACGTCGCGCTATCGGATCTGATTTATCAGGACTACTCCCTCTTTCACGTTATCCGGAACTATCGAACGCTCAACAGGATCGTCAAATACGCAGACCGGATCGTGGTGCCCGCCAACGGGAGCCGCTATCAGTTTCTTCTCCGCGAGTGGGTGCCGGAAACAAAGTTTTATCTGCTCCCCAAAATGTTCGATCCGCGCGAGGTACCGGTTGCGCCGGTCGCATCGCCGTTCCCGGCCCGCGCCAGCGGCGCGCGGCCGACCTGCCGCGTGGTGTATGCGGGACCGTTCTACAATCGCGCCCGACTGGATTGGCTCCTGCGCGCGTGGGCGTTCGTCGAGGAGAAGGAGTTGGGCGCGGTGCTTTCCGTTGTGGGAACCGGTCCGATGGAAGCGGAGTTGCGCGCATTGAGCGAGCGGCTCGGCCTGCGCAAGTGTGAAATCCTTCAGCCGCAACAGCCGCTCATCCACTACGTCGCAGCGGCGGATATCGCCGCCATGACCAGCCTCTACGAACTGCACGCGCGCCTGCCGCTCATGGCGATGGGATGCGGCAAGCCGATTGTCGCAATGGAAGCAGACGGCGTCCGCATCAGCCTGCGCAATAATGCAGGCGGATTGCTCACGCCGCTCGGCGATCCGACTGCATTTGCGGAGACACTGGCGGCCCTCATCCAGAACCCCGAACAGCAGGAACAACTGCGGGCGAGCGGCCGCGTTCGCATCACACAATTCGAGCCGGAGGCGTTTCGCGATCGCGCACGCGCGCTACTCACCACCCTCCTTGCGGAAGGAGCGCCGTCATGAGCGCCCCGCGTCCGCGCCTCACGCATTTGATTCACCTCGACGGCCCCGGCGGCGGCCCGCAATCAACAATCACACAATTGACGACGCTCGCCGGGCACTTCGATCAATCTGCGATCTACGGCGGACGCGGCCGCATCGCCGCGTATTGTGAGGAACACAAACTGCCCCACTACCGGGTCGCGCTCGACCGGAAACGAATTCTCGCGTTCGGCATCTGGCAAACATGGCGCAAACTCCGGAAAATCCGACCCGACGTTCTGGTACTGCACGGCCAGTGGGGCGCGGTTGCAGGCGCAATCGCAGGCTGGTTCGCGCGTGTACCGTATCGCGTGTACATTGCGCGCTGGCCCGCGTTCTACGCCGATTGGGATCTGCCGCGCTGCATCCGCAACTACCTCACAGAAAAGATTACCTGCCGCCTCACGCACCAAACCGTCTGCCTCACGGAGAGCAGCCGCTATCAGTTTCTTCTCCGCCGCCTCGCGCCGGAAAAGAAGCTCTCTGTGGTTCCCAATGCGATCCCCTTCGATGGCGCACCGGATCCCGCGCGCGTCGAGGCACTTCGGCAGCGCTATCATTTTGATCGCTACGCCTGCAACGTCATCAGCGTCGGACGCCTCGAACAGCAAAAACGAAACGACTGGCTGATCGAGAGCTGGAGTCGCGTAGCTAAAGCACACCCCAATGCGCACCTCTGGATCATCGGACGCGGCCCCAAGCAGGCGGAGTGGAAACAACTCTCGGCCGACCTCGGCGTGGAAGATCGCGTCACGTGGATCGAAGAACAGGATTTCAAAGGCGCGGAATTTATCGCAGCGGGCGACATCCTCGCCCACACCGCCCTCTTTGAAAGCTTCGGCAACGTCGTCATCGAAGCGATGATGGCAGGCAAAGCCATCGTCGCCACCGAAGTGGATGGACCGCGCAGCATCATTTCAAACGAAGTCGAAGGCCTGCTCGTGCGTCCGGGCGACACAGCCGCCTTCGCCGACGCGCTCTGCCGCCTGATCTTGGATCCGGCCACTCGCGAAAAAATGGGCGAAGCGGGCAAACGCTCCGCGCACGAGTACGCACCAGACCGCATTGCGCCTCGTCTATTGGAAGCGTTTTCCAAACGCCCCCGCCCCCTCGTCACACACATCGTCCACCTCGACGGACCCGGTGGCGGCCCGCCGCTGATCATTGATATGATGCGCTTCCTCGCATCCTCGTTTGATCAGAATATAATCGCAGGCGGCCGCGGAAGAGTGGCCCAATATTGCGAACGCAACGGAATCGCCTATCACGAGATACACCCCATCCGTCCGTCCAAATGGCTGCGCGCGGGGCCTGTGCTATGGATGAAACTTCGCAAAATCAAACCGGACGCCGTCATTCTTCACGGCCAGCCTGCGGGCCCCGTCGGCGCACTGATCACTAAACACCTTGGCATCCCGACCATCTATTCAGCGGAATGGCCCGCGTTCTATACCGATTGGGACATCCTCCGCGTCGTCCGCAACCACCTCGCAGAGGCAATCCCCTGCAAACTCTCGGACGCGACCATCATTTTGTCTGAGGGCAATTACTACCAATACCTCGTCCGCCGCCTCATCATTGAGGAACGGACAACAATCATTCCCAACACCATTTCACCGCATGAGGCGCTAAGCGAATCTGCGCGAATGCGGGTGCGAGAGGAATTTGGGTGGAACCCGGATGATTGCCACGTCGTCACCGTCGCGCGCCTCACCGACCAGAAGCGCGTGGACTGGCTGCTCCGCGCCTGGGCGATTGTCTGTAAGGCGGAACCGCGCGCCAAGCTCTGGGTTGTCGGAGACGGCCCGGAAGAGGAGGCGCTCCAGAAACTTGCGGAAGAACTTCGCCTCACCAACTGCACATTCCTCGGCTCTCCGATGCGCGGCGCGTATTTCATTGCAGCGTCCGACATCGTCGCCATGACCACGCTGTATGAAGGGCATGCGCGAATTCCCCTCGAGGCCATGCTGAACGGAAAACCCATCGTGGCAAATCGCGCCGACGGCGTATCCAACTCGTTCAGCAACGGCGTCGAGGGCTTCCTTGTGCCACCCGCCAATGCAGAACTGTTCGCCGCGCGCCTGCTGGAGCTGATCCGCGACCCCGAGCTGCGCACGCGCATGGGAGCAAATGGAATCGAGCGCGCAAAAATCTATAATCCCGCAGTCGTATTCGAAAAATTGCGCGCGGTGGTGGCCAATTTGATCGAGAAACGTCCATGAACCCGCCCGACGACATCGTTGCATTTGCCAACGCGCTGATCCGGCCCGCCGCTCATTACGTCAACAATACGTCACCTCATGCGCTCCACCGATCAATGGATGATTGCGGCCGGGCGTGGAAAAATCGCCACATTCTGCGAACGGAACAATCTCGCCTACGAAGAAATTCCACCGATGCCGCGCGCGCTGGTTTCTAGCCCTGCCTTCCCTGTGGGAAAAATTGCGCGCTGTAAAACCCGACCTCATCATACTGCACGGCCAGCCCGCGGGCCCTGTCGGTGCCGTCATCGCGAGGTTCATGGGAATCCCCTCCATCTACATCAGGAAATTGTACATCGAACGTTGCTCATTTATTTCCACATCGATCGCTGGTCCAAAATTTATCGCCGCCATGACCTCTATCTATGAAGGCCACGCGCGTATTCCACTCGAAGCGATGCTCAACGAAAAGCCCGTCGTCGCCAGCGACGTAGATGGTGTCGCCCTGTCGTTTACCGATGGCGAGCAAGGCTATCTCGTGCCACCGGGCGACATCGAAACATTCGCGCAGCACCTGCTTACATTACTCCGCGACCCGGAACACTGTGTCCGCATGGGCGAAAAAGGAAAACTGCGCGCCCGTGATTTTCATCCTGATATCGTCTTTCGTTCTCTCAACGCGGCACTCGCCACACGCTAAAGTATAATATCGAATAATATTAGATGAGTCGCTAGGCTTCTAACTCATGAGACAGATTTTTCGAAAACTGCGGACGTTTCGGACAACGGTTCGCTATTGCAAAAATTGGCCCGCGATCCTGCTTGCTCGTTACGGCTTGGCAAAGCCACCTGATGTAATAAAACACCGGAACGGCACAACCATTGAAGCACCCGAATCGTTCCGGAACAACTGGGGTCAGTTCTTCGAGCCCTTCATCGCGGATGTATACGGCATTTTGGTCGCCGGACACCTGGACCTGATCGTCGACGTCGGCGCCAACATCGGTGCCTTTTCCTCACTCGCTGCGCGACGACATGCCAAATCAAAGATCATCGCGTACGAACCGAATAGCGCCGTCACCGATAAACTGCTACGTAATTTGAAAGCCAATGCACCCGGGCGGGCTACACACATCGCGCACCCACTCGCCGCGACAAAACGAACAGTCACTTTTTACGACAATGGAGCAGGCGGTTCATCTAGCTATCTACTCGAAGGCCGAAACGCCCGGGAAATGACAACAGTCACCCCGGACGATATTCCATGGCAATCAGCTCAAAGCGCTTTTGTGAAACTGGATTGCGAGGGTGCTGAAGGAGAAATTATTGATTGGTTTATACAACACGCCGATAAATTGCCTCCTATTTTTGTCCTCGCCTGCGAGTACCATCCGTGGTGCCCTGTCTCGCGGGAAGAAAGCGAAAAGAATCTACTGGATGCCGGCTTTCTAACCGTATCGAAAACGTTATTCGATGAACCCTATCTCTTTGCCTTTCGTTCCCGAAACGAAGCGTTGAAAACGCCACGTGTTGACCGAGAAGAGAACGACAGCCATTAGACACACCGTGACAGACTGGATATGCTAGGTCACCTTTTTCAACGAGCACACCGTTCAGCTCTTCTTTGGAGCTGGCTGAACACTGCCCTGCGAGTTGGCGCAGCACTTTTCATTCTACCGCTCGCGGTGCGCCTCATCCCGCGCGATGAATTTGGACTGTGGTACGTCTTCCTCGCGCTCGGCAATTTTTCAATGCTGCTGGAAATGGGCTTTTCGCAGACGATTGGCGTGAACGCCTCGTTTCTCTGGGCGGGCGCAGGCTCGCCACGCGCCCTCGGATTGCCGGAGATGAGCGCAACCGACAGCACCCCCGCGGAACGCCTCGCGCCATTAGTTCGGACATTTGTCCGTTTCTATCAGCTCGTGGGCGCCGGAGTATTTCTCCTTCTGCTGTGCGCGGGCAGCTTTTGGATCTGGCGGCAAACAGAGGCATTGGACGCTCGCCACTCGCTGCGCATGGCGTGGTTTGTTTTTGCCGCAGGGTTTGCGATCAACTTTTCCGGCAGTGTCTGGTCGGCCATCCTAAACGGAATCAATCGCGTACGCGAAACGCAACAATCTCAACTTATCGCGGCGACAAGCGGCCTCACCCTCTCGCTGGTCGGACTCCTGCTCGGCTGGCGCGTTTGGGCGCTGGTTTCAGGCCAAGTGCTCACCGGACTGCTCACGTGGAATCTGGTTCGCCACCGACTCTTGAAGGCGGTACCGGAACTGCGTTCATTCAAGAATCCGCCGAACTGGAAGCTACTCCCCACTCTTTGGCCGCTCGCGTGGCGCAACGGCATCGGCAGTCTCGGCATGTTCCTCGTCACGCAGGCCAATACACTGATTTGCAGCGCATTCCTCGATTTGCGCGCCACGGCGTCCTATGGGCTGAGCGTCCAATTGGCCAACACGCTGGCATCCGTCAGCGGCATGTTTATTCAAGTGCGCATTCCCTATCTCGCCCAAATGCGAATCACGCAGGGCAACCACTCCATTGCGCAATTCTTCGCGCAGCGCGTCACGTGGTTCACATTGATGTTTGCCGCAGGAGCAATTCTCCTGGTCTCTTTCGGTCCGTGGGGGCTGAAGCTGGTCGGCTCACAGACTCCGCTGCTTAGCACACCCCTGCTAGCCCTGTTGCTGCTCGCCATTTTTCTCACCACGCACCACTGCCTCTACGCCGCATTGGTGTTGACGGAAAATCAAAATCCGTTCGTCGCAATCGGTCTTTTCAGCGCCATCGCATCCGCTGGATTCAGCGCGCTATTGACCCAGCGCTGGGGCGTTATCGGCTTGATCGCCGCACCGGGTATTGTACAAGCGTGCACCAATAACTGGTATGTCGTCCTCCGTGGTATTCGCGGCATGGACCTCACCGTTCGGGAATATCTTCGGATTTGGAAGCAAGGATGGAAGCGTCACAATCACCCCCGCGCGTAGGCGTGGTCCTGCTCAACTGGAACGGCGGTGCGGATACGATTCCATGCATCGCTTCGCTCCAGCGCGGCACCGTGAAACCGTGGCGCATCGTCGTGGTGGACAATGCCTCAACCGACACCTCACCCGACGATATTCTCAACAAGTTTCCAGACGTTCAGCTCGTGCGCAATCCGACCAACGTGGGCTTCGCCCCCGGCAACAACATCGGAATTCGCCTGCTCTGCGAGGCCCGCGCCGATTATATCTGGATACTGAACAACGATACCGAAGTCGCACCCGACTGCCTCGAGCAGCTCATCAACACTATGGAGCGCGACCCCGCCATCGGCGCCGCGTCCGCGAAAATCCTATTCGTGGATCCATCGAATCACATCTGGTACGCAGGCGGGCATTGGAACTCCAAAATCCTCCAGGCGCGACATATCGGCGAACGCGAACTCGATCGCGGCCAATATGATCGAGCGGGCGATACCGAATTTCTATCCGGCTGCTGTATGTTTATCCGGCGTTCCGCAATTGAGCGCATCGGCGCCTTCGCAGACGAATTCTTCATCTACATGGAAGACTCCGACTGGTGCCAACGCGCGGCGAAAGAAGGGATCCGGCTTTATTATGCGCCATCGGCAGTGCTGATTCACAAAGTGTCAGCCGCCATGAAGAGAAACACGCTCGGCGCTGCGGGCGGACGGATATCAGCCCGGTTTATCTATCTGACCACGCGCAACCAGCTCTGGATCATCCGCCGCTACGGCGCATCAGGAGCGAAGAAGTTTCGCGCGATCCTGCATCTACTCCCTCTCTATCTCCGCACACTGATCGTCACAACCGGTCTTTTGCGCTGGGGCAAAACACGCGCACTTTTGACAGGCATTCGCGATGGATTTCGCCAATAATATAAGGATAACACCGCATGAACATTGACGCGCCCTTTCGTCTCGTCGGACAACTTCTCACGGATTGCTTCGTTCGCCCGCACGCGCTGAAGAAATTCCTCGGGCTCTACGCAAACATGCGTTCACAGGTATATCCCGTGGGCTCACTTCCCAGCGTATCTATCTTTGACATCGTCCCCGATGCGGCCAACCATGTGGTCAAGATTCAAAACACCTTTGAACTGCCGCCTTTCCCGCCCAAGTCGGATAAATACGCTCTTCACGAAACGGCGTCCCTCAGCATGCGCGAGACCCTCTATCTCGCAATCTTTGCGCAATCCATTCAGGCAAAGCGGTTCCTCGAAGTGGGTACATCGTTCGGTGAAACGACCCTGCTGTTTGCCCTCAATTCGCCTGACGATGCCACCATCACCACGCTCGATATCCAAACAGACAATCCCACCGTCGGTATGAAATTCCGCGACACGCCCGAGGCCAGGAAGATCACAATGCATCTGGTGAGCGCCGAAGCCTACGCCAAGAGCGGCGTGCCGGAAAAATCGTTCGACATGATCTTTGTGGATGGAGACCACAGCTACGCCGGCGTCCTGCACGATTCGCAACTCGCGATGCGCCTCATCCGGCCCGGCGGTATAATCTGCTGGCACGACTACTGGTTTATGTTCCGGCACGACGTCGTCCGCGCACTCGACGAACTCCGCGCGAAGGGTCACCCCATCCAGCACCTCCAGAACACCACCCTCGCCTACATGAAGGCGTAACCGCCGGAGAGATACGCGGGTATTTCGAATAAACGGTTCCCGTTATGATGTGCGGGAAGGGCAGCCCCCGTGTTGCCCGGAATAGGCGCGGACGCAGAATCGGGCAGGACCCGCCAGAGGCGGGCTGGACAGAGCCTGCCCCTCCGGAGGTCGGAAGACGAGGACGGGGACGTGTACGAGTACGTGTACAAACGGGCAGGACCCGCCGGAGGCGGGCGGGCATCGCCTGCCCCTCCGGGTGTCGAACAATCTGGAAGGGCAACCTCCGTGTTGCCCGCAACCGATATTCGGGCAGGACCCGCCGGAGGCGGGCGGGCATCGCCTGCCCCTCCGGTAGAGAGGCCGTCGTTTAATTCAAATAGCTCTATCCCGCAACGCGTTTGAGCCAGCCGCGTTGGTGGAATGAAAATTTGTTTCGCCGCCAGAGCGCATCATCGCGCACGAAATCTTTGTCGCGCTTCAAAAAGTCTTTCACGGCTTCGTAAGGACCCGGTCCCCAGAACGGAGTAACGGGATGCCCGTTGAGGTTGGTGTCTTCCACCACGAGATAAGACCCGACGCCGACATACTTCTTATAGATTTCGATCTCCGCCGCGACGTGCTTTTTCGAGTGGTCCGAATCCAAAACAACCAACCCTGACGGCGCGGGCAGAAGCGCTTCCACGCGTTTGACAGTTTCGGGATCGGTCGAACTGCCTTCCAACATGTGTACGCGCGGGTGTTTCAAGGAACGCGCCTTTTCGTTCAGCTCAATATCAATCCCGATTACAACGCTCTCGGGGGGCGCGCCGATCAGGTCGAGCATGGACGCAAAGTAGAGCAAGGATCCCCCGCTCGCCACGCCCGTTTGGAGGATGAAGGGAGGGCGCAGGCGAAAGATCAGTTCCTGATAGAGGTGCAAATCGAGCGGACACTGCCAGATCGGGAATCCGAGGAAGGTATTTTTCTGCCACGTCTCGTGCGAGTGATACCATAGGAAGTGAAAGATCACGTCAAAAGGGCGCGTCAGCGGACTGTCCACACACGCTCTCGCAATTTTTCGAAGAACTATATTCATCAACTCCTTGCCCGGCGCTCGCCCCTCAGAACGGCTGCCGATAAATCGAGTCGCAGCTTTCGAGAATGACCCAGATGTGTCAAGCCCGTGTTGAAGTTGATGTCCGGGTGCAACTCATTTAGATTGCCCCGAATGCGATTTTCAGCATCCACTTGAGAGACAGCCCTGCCATATCCAGTCCATGCACGTCAACTCCTCCTCCATCGCAACACGATTGTTCTACAACGGCTGGCAAATCAGCATGGGCGCGGTGGGACAAAGCGTGTATTCCGCGCGCCTGCTACAGGGTTTCGCGCGGCACAGCGCGCCGGACCAGCTTGACACCACAATCCTCTGCCCCTCTTCGCTGTCGCTATCTTTCCCGCCGTTGCGCGTGGAACAAATATCCGTTCGCAAGATCGGCAACTTCGCGATAGACGGGTTGCTCTGGGACAACAAACTACTTTCCGACCGCCGCCTATGGGAGCGCAACTCCGTCTTTTTCAGCCCGGGCGCGGTATATGGTCTTCGTGCACCGCCCCGGATGGCGATTACCTACCACGACTGCATCTATCGCTATTGGCCAGTCTATCATGGTCGCTCCGGAATCCGCCGGATTCGCGCCCGATTGATGGAGCGGTATCTGCACCGCGCACAACGGGTATTCACCGAGTCCGTCCACGCGCAAAACGACATCGCCAAATGGACTGGAGTCTCGCCAGAGAAAATATCTGTCATTCCCGCGTGGCTCCCGCCGGAGTTCTCGCCGGAGAATGCCCGCGCAGGACTCGACGCCGCCCGCGCGCGATATCACTTGCCGGAGCGCTATTGGCTTTATATCGGAGGCTATGATGTCCGGAAAAATGTCGAACACCTGATCCGAGCGTATGCCCGTGCTCGCAGCAGTACGACCTGCCCGCCGCTGGTTCTCGCAGGCCGCGTGCCGCGCAAAAAGGCGCCTTACTTGTGCGACGTGGCGGGGGCGCGCGCCGAGGCCAACCTCGACACCGCAGCGATCATCGAGCCCGGCTTCATCGAAGATGCCGATTTGCCCGCGCTCTACGCAGGTGCAGAACTTCTCATCTTCCCGTCGCTCATGGAGGGCTACGGTCTCTCCCCGCTCGAAGCGATGGGCTGCGGTTGCCCCGCGGTTGTGGCGGATAACAGCAGCCTGCGCGAGGTCGTGCGCGATGCGGACTATCGCTTTGATACGGCATCGCTCGATTCACTCACGGATATCCTCGTCACCGCAGCGCGCAAACCGCTCCCGCTCAACCCGTCATTCCGGCGCGATGACCACGACGAGCGCGCTGCCATCCAGCGCTATCTTTCAGCACTCACTGCACTGGGAGCCGCATGAAGGCACCGCACTGGAAAGTCGGGATTGATCTGGCACCCGCCGCGCGAATGTCGAGCGCGCCGGGCACTGCGCGACTGGTGATTGAGCAGGCGCGCGCCCTATTTAAACTGGACGTTCCCTGGACCTGGGTCCCCGTCTTTTCCGCATCGCCGAATCCGCTCTGGGAGGAAGTGCAGCCGCTCAACCCAATTCGCGGACGCCAGACGAAAGCATCGCTCCACGCGAGTATGGATCTCGGACGGATATGGCGCGAGGCGGGATGCGCACTTGGCTTCGCAACCGCCTTTTTTGTCCCGTTCAACGGTCCGCCTGTCATCGCGAACCATTTCGACTCCAATTTCTTTGAGCCTGTGGATGCATGGCATCGGCGCAAACGCATCGCGCAATACCTCCTGACGCGCACGCTCCTGCAACACGGTCTGCGCCGCTCCCGCAAACTCTTCATTCTATCGGAATACGGCCGAAAAAGAATGAGCGCAATCTTTCCGCAATACGCGGAAAAATTCATCGTCACTCCGTGCGGCCTCCAAAAACCGGGACAGCCCGCACAAACACCGCCAGATTGGGCGCCACCGCGCGACTCCGCATACTTCCTTTATGTCGGCTCGTTTTCGGACAACAAAAACCAGCGGACGCTGCTGCAAGCCTGGCACAGCCTGCAAACGAAATATCCCGACGCCCCGCGCCTCATCATGATCGGACCCGGCCCCGCGTCCTACATGCAGGAGGTCATCCACCCTCTCCACCGATCCCTGCCGCGGCCGGACGAGGTGATCATCCCGGGCTTCACGAAGCAGGAAGACCTGAATTGGGCATATTGGAATGCGACCGGCTATCTCCAGCCATCGTTCGCAGAAGGCTTCGGCATGCCGCTGCTCGAGGCCATGAGCTGCAACCTTCCGGTGGCCTGCTCCGACAGCACCAGTCTGCCGGAAGTCGCGGGCAACGCCGCGCTCCTTTTCGACCCCAAAGACCCCAAATCCATCGTGCAGCGCGTGGAACAGCTCTGGAAAGACGACACGCTCCGCCGCCAACTGATCGAGCGGGGGCACGAACGACTCACGCATTTTACGTGGGAAAAGAATGCAAAGATCGTGGCGGACACTATACTCGCCCAACTAAACGCGTAAGATTTTTGCCGAATGGACTATAGATCAGAACAGACCCCACCGCCGGTTGACGTCGCCCGACTCAACATGCTGCTCATTGGGCTCCTCCTGCTGGGACTCTCTCTCTACGTCGTGGTCAAAACGATGCAGGGCGGAACAAACTCCCTCATTGCGGCCATCGTTGTTATTGGCGGCATCATCTGGACGGTTGCCGGACGCCGCGCGTGGTGGATGCCGGTTCCCATTGCCACCTCAATAGGTGGACTGGTCTGGGTCGGCTTCCGAATCTACTCCTATGAACTTGCGATGCTGATGGCGGCGGCCGCCCTGTTCCCCGCGCTGGCTGTGAACCGCAGAACCAGCGAGCAGTCGCGCGGCCACCTTTCCTGGACCACCTACGCGCTGCCCATCTATCTCGCATTCCATCTCTTCGCCAGTGTCGTACTGAACTACTACGATCGCGGAACCGGCTACGGCAACATTGTCCGCACCTATACCGGCGCCATCTGGGCGATTCTCTTCGCGCTGGCATTCTTCCATTATGGCGAGAGTCGCCTCATCCGCCGCGCGATCATCTTCGTGTATGCAGGATTGCTCTTCCGCGTTCTTCTCGGCCTCTACACCTACTATTTCCCCGGCTTCGTCTTCTTCCGCGGCTTCGACGTCTTCTTTCTCCTCTCCGAACACGGCCCGACGGAGCTCCGCGAATCCGCGCTACGCCTGCTCATCGTGACCCTCGGCCTCTCCGCCGCAGCGAAGACCCGAAGCGCGAGTGCGTTCCACATCATCATCGCACTGCTCTCGACTTGGCTGCTCCTCATGGGCAGCGGGCGCGCCACCGTAGTCATGATGGGCGCCATCGTCATTTTCTGGCTGGTCGTTCAACGCTGGTACGCCCTCCTGTTGTTCGCACTCGCATCCATGGCAGCAGTCGTCACCTTCATCAACGTGAATCCCGGCATCCTCTACTCACTGCCGGAAGGCCCGCAGCGCGCGCTGACCATTCTCGTCTTCGGCGATATTCTGGACATTCAGGCGCGCCTTGAGGGCAGCAACCTCTGGCACCAGGAACTCTTCAAACTCGGCTACCAGCGCTGGGTCGCCTCTCCGCTTTCCGTCGCGTTCGGCAACCGGATCTACCCGTTTGACCCCACTATGGGCGGCTACCGCTACGACTTCTATCACGCCATTCATGTCGCCGCCTCGATCGCCCGCTACGAGCGCGCACTCTGGACCATCCTCACAAGCACAGGCCTCATCGGCGGCTTCCTCTATGTCTCGACATTCATCGTCTTTCTGCGCGAACCCGTGCGCGCGCTATTCAAACACCGGATCACCAACTTTACGCATTTCATCTACTTCCTCGCCGCCATTCACGCATTTCTCTATTTGATTTTCTCGCCGGTCAGCGGCGGCTTTCCCGGCATCGAACTAATGTGGGCGGGCCTCGCATACGCGCTCTATCGCGACGAAGAAAAACGAAACCAGGCCCTCATCCCTCAATCGAGCGCACCCGGCGCCAAAGGTCCCCAGCTCGTCAAGCCATACTGATCGCGCATGACGGCACCCGCCCCCAACACGCTCCCGCGCCTGCTCATCTTCGAGCAGCGCATGATGGGCGACGCGATCATGAGCCTGCCTTTCATCCGCGCCGCACAAAAACATTTCGACGTGCACGTCGCCTGCACACCCGGCACCACACACATCTTCAACCTCCTGCTCCCCGCCGGCAACGTCCACCCATGGCATCCGCCCTGGACCGAGGCAAGCGGTGGCAGCGAACCCGCGCCCTGGAGCAGCCTCCGCCCCTACCTGACCCGACTCAAGCAGCTCGCGCCCGATGTCGCAGTCTCTGTCTGGGCCGATCCGCGCGTTCACTATCTTATGACGCGATGCGGCGCAAAGCGGCGAATCGGTTTTCCAATTTCGCAGCAGAACTATTACGCACACAACCTCCGCAGCCGCCGCTATCAACTCCGCATCGGACGCATCATCAGCCTCGCCGGATCGCTCCTCAACGGCAGCCCTCAACTCACCGACAAAATTAACCGCGCACAGCGCAATCAACACCACGTAGACTGCTGGAAACAGTTGGCGCAAACGCTCAATCTGCCGTGGGACGAATCCACGCCCTGGTTCACTCCCGCCGACGCCCCACTGCCCGACGACATCACCCGCGCAATCGCCCAAGCGCGACACGCCAACAAAAAACTCTGGATCATCCACGCAGGCGCGCGCATCCCGTCTCAACGCTGGCCCCTCAACTATTTCGTCGAAATGCTCCGCGACGAAATTGAAGCTCACGGCGCACAGCCCATTCTCATTGACTCGCCTGAAGTACAGTGGCCTGCCGATCTGCGCACCCGCTATCCAACGGCACACCTGCCGACGATCGAACAGCTCATCGCACTGTTTGCTAAATGCGACGCGCTGCTTTGCAATGACACCGGCGTTTCGCACCTCGCCGCATCGCTAGGCAAGTCGGTCGTCGCCATCTTTCTCACCAGCAGCCCCTACTGGTTCGCCCCGCGCGGCGCGCAATGCCAGTCCATTGCCACAGAACGCGCGATCAACAACCCCTCCATCGGAAAAGCGGGTATCTCGCCGATTTCACCCGACATCCTCGATCTCCGCCCCGGCGTTCGCGCTGCAATCCGTTCCGTGATGGAAGGCACACCCCACCAAACCCTTCGCGTTCAACCGCGCAAGATCCGCGTCCTGCTCGATGCCCACATGATTGGCGAGCGCGAAACCGGCAATGAAACCTACATCGTGAACCTCATCCGCGCGCTGCGCAATCAGACCGACAGCGTGGACCTTGAGGTCGCCGTCGCGCACCCCGAAAAAGCGGTGGCCGCCATCGGCCCCGCCATGGATTCCTGCCACTATCACGAAGTTTCCACCTCACCTTGGCGGCGCCTCATTTGGGAGCTGCCCCGACTTGCAGCAAAAACAAAAGCCGACCTCTTGCAGGTGACCTACGCAGGCCCGCTCTTCGCACCCTGCCCCATCATCACAGCCGTTCACGATGTCGCATACGCAGTCGAACCCTCGTGGTTCTCGCCCCGCGACCGCCGCGTACTCGCCTTCGGCATCAACCTGACCGTTCGCCACGCCGCACGCGTCATCACCATCTCAGAGCACTCCAAGAAGGAACTGGTCGAACGGCTCCGCGTCCCGTCCGAACGCATCACCATCACCCTCCTCGCCGCGGCTCCGCTCTATCGCCGACTGCCCAACGCAGAGCGCGCAGCATTCAATCCAACATCCTGCGGGATCTCCGGCCCATTCGTTCTCGCTGTCGGAAACCTGCAGCCGCGAAAAAATCTGCTTCGCCTCGTCGAGGCCTTCGCGCGCGTGATCAAAAAGAACCCCGCGCTCACACACCAACTCGTCCTTGTCGGAAAAGCGCAATGGCGCGAGTCCGATATCCAACGCGCCATCGAGCAGCACGGCATCGCCGATCGCGTCGTCTTCACCGGCTACGTTTCCGATGACGACCTCGTCGCGCTCTTCAACCGTGCAGATGTGTTTGCCTATCCTTCCCTCTACGAAGGATTCGGACTTCCGGTCCTCGAAGCCATGGCATGCGGCACCCCCACCCTCACCTCCAATGTCACTTCCATTCCGGAAGTAGCAGGCGACGCCGCAGAATTGGTTGATCCCACCGATATCGCTCAAATCGCAAACGGCCTCGAAAAAATGCTCTCGAACCCGCAATACCGCGCCGAACTACAGCGCCGCGGCTTCGAGCAGGTCACCCGGTTCTCCTGGGATAAATGCGCCACTCAAACCATTGACGTCTACCGCGCCGCCCTCCGCAGCCGCACGTAATGTACGGGCGACGCCTGTGTCGCCCGTCCTGTGTCGCCCATCCAAAGCGCTCCGCGATCTATTTCTTTTTGCGATCAATCACGCGCTTAAACAGCTCTTCGTACTGATCCGTGATCTGATCCCACGTGAAGCGCTCGCGAATCCGGTCAGGGGCAGACCGGCGGAAGGCCTCTGCCTTCGCTTCGTCGCGATCGAGATCGGCGATCTTCTTTGCAAGATCATCCGCGTTCTTTTCAAACAACACGCCGTACTTTCCGTTCTCCAACACTTCCGCATTGAACGGAGTGTTGAGCGCGAGGATCGCATTGCCAAAGCCCAACGCCTTGAGCAGCGACGGATTGATGCCGCCGAACTGGTGTCCGTGCGCGTAGGCGTAACAATTGCAGTGTAACTCTTTGATGTGCTCGGACGAATTGACGTGTCCAAGGAACTTCACCTTGTCGCCGCCCAGCTCTCGCAATTTATCAATGAACATCTTCTCAACAGTGTTTCCCTTGTAGTCCGCACCGCCGGCGATCGCGAGGATGCGATTCGATCCGGATTTCACAAACGCCTCGACAATAATATCGGCGTTGTTGTCGGGGACCAGGCGACTCGCAATGAGATAATATCCGCGCGGCTTCAGCCCATATTTCTCCAACACCTCGGGATGCGTGGATTCCTCGATATTTGCGCCGTACGCGATGTATTCGGAATCAATGCCGAACTCCTTCGCATAGAGCCGGTGCATCTCGTCAGCATCCGTGACAATCTCGTCATAAAATTTGGTCCCGAGTTTCGCGGACGTGTGAAAAATCCATTTCGCCAGCTTGTTCCATTTCGGGCGCAACCACTCCATCCCATCCACATTCAACACGCATGGCCTCCGTACCATGCGCGGAATGAACCCGAACATGCCGTTCGCAGCGTTGACCACGAACACGAGGTCGTTTTTCGCAAACGTCGCGTGGGTCACGGCAAAAAAGGAGTGCGAAAGCGTGCTGAAAGCCTTGTGTTCCAAACTCGGCAGGTACACCATTTTCATGCCTTGATACTCGGCGGGCCGTTCGGCAAAAAGGCTCTTGCGGCAGTAAATGGTCACCTCGTGCCCACGCTGAACAAGGCGCGGAGCGAGTTCAGCGATAAAGGTCTCGTAGCCGCTATAGGTGGATGGCAACCCGCGGATACCGGCAATAGCAATTCGTAATCCCATGGAAGATGATCCTGTAAAAAGTTCAGTTGTAGCAGACCCGCGCGGAGTCCAGCAAGCGCGACCCGCCAATGCCATCCTGCCCGGCGTGCTCCTCTGCATTCTCCTGCTGACGGCCTCGTGGATACTCCTCACAGCGGGGAGCGGCGAGCTGAACTATTCGGTGAACGACGACTTTTTCTTCCTCAATTCCGCGTGGCGCATCGCAAGCGGCCAGGTGCCGCATAACGACTTCTCCCTCGCCACCGGCACATCCCTCGGCTACCTGACCGCGCTCGGCATCCTCGTTCGCGGCCCCTACTCCGCCAGCATCGCGGCGGGTCAGGCCATCCTCGGCTGCCTCCTCGGCCTCGCCTCTTTCCTGATCCTGCGCAAACGGACATCGCCCTGGTTCGCCGCGGCGGGCGCGCTCTTTTGCGCTCTACTGGTCATGGCAACCCGGCAGGCGGGCGAACCGCTCGACATACGAAGCCACGCGTTCTTTTACAACCGCGTGTGCGAGGCGCTTCTCGCGCCCATGGTCTGGCTCCTCTTTCTGCCCGCAGCCCCGGGCGCCCGCAAAATCAGCTCGCCCGCCGCACTTGCGGTCGGACTGATTCTGACGTTGCTCGCGTTCACAAAAATCAGCTATGCTCTGATCGGCATTGCCCTGATCGCACTCGCGCTCATTTCGATCCGCCTCAGCGCTCGCACATTTTTCGCAATCCTTGTCGGCACAGCGGCCAGCGCCGCGCTTCTTGCATTCGCCACCGGCATCTCGCCCGCCGCGTGGTGGCACGACATCTCAACACCCTTCAGGATCGGCTACGAGTCCACCCAACTGCGCCGCGTCTTCGCGGGCACAATCAAAGGCGCGCCGTATCTCCTCATCATGCTGGCCCTCGTTGCCGCGCTCTGGAAACGCCTTTCTCCGCGCGCCGCTCTGAATCTGCTTCTGCTGAACCTCGGCTGCTGGGGCCTCGCCATATTCGCGTCAATTGCCAGCCAGCAGCGCCAGGAATATCTGCTGCCACTCGCGGCGCTCCTCGTCACGCTCGAAGTGCGACGCCAGCTCCCGCCGCGCATCAACCTGTGGCGCGTCGCCGTCCTCACTGGCGTCGCGCTCGCCTTCGCGCTTCAGCTCTACAAAGACGCAGGCTCAATCCTCAGCAGTTGGCGCAGCGCGCAGCAACCGCGCGCACAGGAAACACTCATCAATGCCCCCGGCCTCGCCGATTTTCGCCTCGCGGCATACAAAACGGACACGGCGGAGGAATTGAACGACGCCTTGCGTCTCGTCGAAGAAAACACCCCGCCCGACGCGCCCGTCCTCGCGCTGGACTATTCAGACCCGATCGCATTCGCCCTGCACCGCCCACTCCCCGCTGGCGGCGTGGTTTTCTGGTATCCCTATTTCAACTTCAGCGAACAAATCCACCCCGATCCCGATCTCGTATTTCGCGGCACGCCCTGGATTCTCCTCTCGCACCGCCAGCCCACCCGCGACCTGCTCCAGACGATCTACGGCGCCCATCTCGCCGCCCGCTATCGCGTCGCAGCCGAATCCGCGCACTACACCCTCTTTGCGCCGCGCCCGACAGAAGAATGACATTGCGCAACGTGCGATATTGCGCAATTAAATAGAGGTTCATATCACTTCAGGAGAAGCCCGTTTATGCCCACAAGTTTTGTCACCGGCGCAGCCGGATTCATCGGTTCCCACGTCGCTGAGGCGCTCGTCAAAAAGGGCCACCGGGTCATCGCGCTGGACGACCTCTCCGGCGGCTTCACCGAAAACGTGCCCGCGGGCGCAACGTTCGTCGAAGGCAGTATTCTCGACGTGGCGCTGATTGACCGCCTCTTCAAAGAGCACAAATTCGATTATGTCTTCCACCTCGCCGCCTATGCCGCCGAGGGCCTCAGCCACTTCATCAAACGCTTCAACTACACGAATAACCTCATCGGTAGCGTGAACCTTATCAACGCCGCTGTGAACACCGGTTCCGTGAAGTGCTTCGTCTTCACTTCCTCTATCGCCGTGTACGGTCGCAACCAGGTCCCCATGACGGAAGAGGCAACGCCGCAGCCGGAAGACCCCTACGGTATCGCGAAATTCGCCGTCGAGCTCGACCTCAAAGAAGCGCACGAAATGTTCGGCCTGCCCTACATCATCTTCCGCCCGCACAACGTCTATGGCGAACGCCAGAACATCGGCGACCCGTACCGCAACGTCATTGGCATCTTCATGAACCAGATTCTGCAGAACCAGCCGATGTCCGTCTTCGGCGACGGCCAGCAGACCCGTGCGTTCAGCTACATTGATGATGTCGCGCCGGTCATTGCCGCTTCTGTCGAGTTCCCCGACTCCTACAATCAGGTCTTCAACGTCGGTGCCGACACACCGTACTCGGTCCTGACCCTCGCACAGTCTGTCGCGAAGGCGATGGGTGTGCAGCCGAACGTCAAACACCTCGAGGCGCGCAACGAAGTCGTACACGCCTTTTCTTCGCACGACAAAGTGCAGAAACACTTCGGCGGCCTGATCAAGAACATCACACTCGACGACGGCCTCACCCGCATGGCAGCGTGGGTCAAAAAGAGCGGCGCGCGCAAGGGCAAGCCGTTCGAAGGCATCGAAGTGTCGCGCAACCTGCCGCCTTCTTGGGCGAAGCTCGTCGCGCCGCCGAAGTAACTCGAAAGGTTCGCGTGACAGAACAGCGCGCAAACTCGCAACGACACGCAGTGACGTGGCTGGCCGCCGCGCTCGCGGTTGCCGCGTGGTGGGCGCTCTTCCAGTTCCAGGGCGTCACGGATGTCGGCTACATCGCGGGCGCCCCGCAAGCCTCCGCATTCGAGTGGATATATTGGCGCTGGCGAGTGGATTGGACAGGCTCTCACTATGCCGTCAACTTCCTCGCCCCGCTCCTTGCCCTCTGGTTCGCATGGCGGCGCCGCGATGACTTTCGCGCCGCAACACTCCGCGTTTCCTGGGCAGGCTTCTCCGTTTTCCTGCTCGCGCTTGCCCTGCACATTCTCGGCGCAAAAGCGCAGCAAACCCGCTTAAGCCTCTTCGCACTGGTGCTCACCGTCTGGGGACTTCCCTGGTTCGCGCTCGGACCTGATGTCGGCCGTGCACTGCGCTATCCCGTATTCGCGCTGATCTTCATCATGCCGCTCAATTTCTTCGACTACCTCCTCAATCCGTTCCGCGTCGTTGCGACCACCATCACAGCGGCCATCGCATCGGGGTTGGGCGTCACAGTGAAATCACTCGGATCCCTCCTCGTTGAGTCGGAGACCCGCGCGTGGACGATTGACCTCGCCGATTCCACCAGCGGAATCTTCGCGCTCCTCGCGCTCACACTCTGGTCGCTCGTTCTCGCGGATATTCTGTACAAAAAGAAAGCAGGCCGGATGTTCCTCCTGATCGCAGCGACGCCGATCCTCTTCTTCCTCGCCACCATTCTGCGCGGGATCACCCTCTGCATGATCGCGCAAGGACTCTCCGCGCAAACCGCGACAGCGCTAAACAAGCAATATCCCGCAATCGCGATGATCGCCTTCTTCCTGCTCCTACAATTCGCATGGATTCGCATCCTCGCGATCAATCCCCGCAGTGTGCGCGAGCGCCTCCAGGCAATGACGAAACCGCAATCGGCGCCGCCGCCCCCCGCAACGCCTCCCGGCCGGGACGGATTCCTATGAAGCCGGTCGCCGCATTCTTCGTCGCAGCCGCCCTCTGCGCCGCAACGCTCATCGCGATGCCGCGCCTGACGCGCGTTGAGTTCATTGACCAACCCTCCGTCGCGACAACTCTACCGGACAAAACGGAGGATTGGAACGGACACCATATCCTCTTCTGCCAAAACCCTGCTCACGGCGCAGTGCTCCTGCTCGATAGCCGCCCCGCCGCCTGCCCGGAATGCGGCGGTGCATTGAACCCGCTCTCTAACTTCGAACTCGCTGTGCTCCCCGCCGATACGCGCGCGGATAAACGGCAATACGAACGCGCCGACGGATCCATCCTTCAGGCCGCCATCGTCTTCAGCGGGCGCGACCGCTCCAGTATCCATCGCCCCGAGGTCTGCCTCATTGCCGCAGGCACTGAAATCGTCGGACGCCGCGTCCACCGCGTCACACTCGCCAACGGAAAATCACTCGATATCCAACTCCTCGATGTACAGCAGACCTACCGCCTGCCCGACGGACGCAGTGCGACGGCTCGCTCCTATTTCGCCTATTGGTTCGCCGGACGCGGACGCGAAACCGCGTCACAACCCGCGCGGATGTTCTGGATGGCGTGGGACCGGATCGTCCTCAACCGCGCCTATCCCTGGGCCTATATCTCCATTGCTGGCGTCTACGACCAACCCGGCCCCGAACCCCTCCAAAGGCTCGACGATCTTGTCCGGCAGCTCTATCCTCTCCTGCAGCCGGGTAGCCGTGAGGCAGCGCCGGAAAACACAACCAACGCGGCCCTTTGAAAGAGAACTCTTCCAGCTATTCCTACGCGCGACGCTTCTTCCTGAACGCCATCGCTCTTGGCCTCTTCGAAGCGATCGCACTGATGGTTTCACTCCTCCTCGGCGGCATCATCCGCCTCGCGTGGAAAGGCGAACCCATGCTCGCCAACTGGATGTGGTATCTCCTCGGCGCCTGGTCCATCGGCGCCTATATCACCCGACTCCTTCCCGGCTGGGGCCTCGGCCCCGTCGAAGAACTGCGCCGCACGTTCTTCCTCCTCACCACGGTCTTCACCAGCACCACAGCAATGCTCTTCTGGGGCAAAGCGGCGGAAATCACCAGCCGCTTCACACTCACGCTCGGCTTCCTCCTCAGCATTTTCTTCGTCCCGCTCATTCGCCGCGAAGTCAAACGCAGCCTGCTCCTCCTCAACCTCTGGGGCATTCCAACTGTCCTCTATGGCCACGCCAAACCTCTCGTCCAGGTGGCCAACGCGCTGCGCGAGGAACGCGGACTCGGCTACCTGCCCTCGGGCATCTTCCTCGAAGCATCGGGTGAAGCACCGGCCGAAGTCGCCGGCCTGAGCGTGCTCGGATCGTCCGATCACCACACCGAAGCTGCACCGGTCGCAATCCTCGCCACAGCTGGCATCTCCCCGCAACGCGTGAGCGAACTACTCGATGGACCGCTCGCAAACTACCGCCGCATCGTCGTCATCCCCGACATCTCCGAAGCGGCTACGCTCTGGGTCAAACCGCGCGACCTCATGGGCATGCTCGGCATCGAAATCCCCGGGAACCTTCTCGACCCGCTCGCCCGATTCATCAAACGAACACTCGACCTCGCGCTCGTCCTCCTGACCGCGCCGCTCTGGGTTCCCCTCTGCATCGTCATCGGAATCGCCATCTTCGTCACCGACCGCGCCGACCCCATCTTTCGCCAGGAACGGATCGGCCGCTACAACCGCCCCTTCAGTACGCTCAAGTTCCGCACCATGTACCCGAATGCGGAAGAAATCCTGCAACGCAAACTGAACGAAGACCCCGCGCTCCGCCTCGAGTGGGAGACGCACTTCAAACTGCGTTGCGACCCGCGCATCACCCGCATCGGCCACTTTCTCCGCTCCACCTCGCTCGACGAACTCCCGCAGCTCCTCAACGTGCTCCGCGGCGATATGTCCCTCGTCGGCCCGCGCCCCCTCCCGCGCTATCACTACGACGAACTCCCCGAGCGCGTCCGCCAACTCCGCGACCGCGTGCGCCCCGGCGTCACCGGACTCTGGCAGGTCTCCGGCCGCAGCGAAGCAGGCCACGCCGCCATGCCGCGCTGGGATACCTACTACGTCCGCAACTGGTCCATCTGGCTCGACATCGTCATCCTCGCCCGCACGTTCCGCGCCGTCTCATCCGGACAGGGCGCTTATTGAGAATGATTTATCAACAAGGAGTCGCTGCCCCATGATCCCGTTCAGACTCTGTACCCTCCTCGCCGCAGCGCTCCTCCTCGCCGCACCCGCCATCACGCGCGCGCAGGGGCCGCACGAAATCGCGCTCATCGTCAATCAGAACTCGCAGGACTCCATCGAAATCGCGCACGCATTCGCCCACCTGCGCCGCGTCCCGCCGTCCAACATCATCTATCTCGATCTGCCCGACACGGCCGACAGCCTTCGCGCCGAAATCTCGCCCGCCGACTTCATGCGTCTGATCTATGAGCCGGTTCAAAAAGAAATCGCCGATCGCAAACTGAAAGACCACATCCTCGCCTGGATCTACTCCGCCGACTTCCCCGTCCGCGTCACCACCGAAACACCCATCTCCCTCACCGGCGCCACCTTCGTGCGCGGCCAAATCCCCCCGCGCGAACAGATTGACCAGGGCGCCTTCCCCTCCCCGTTCTTTCGCGGACCGGTGAAGGAAGGCGAACCCGGCGGCCCCGCCGCTTCCCTGCAAGAATTCGCCGTCCTCCTGCGGGAGAAAATGCCGCTCCCCGCCATGATGCTCGGCTACACCGGCGCGCGCGGCTTACCTGCCGACACCATCACTGACGGATTGCGTCGTTCCGCCGCCGCCGACGGAACCAAACCGCGCGACCCGGTCTACTTCCACATCAGCGACGACATTCGCTCCACCGCGCGACGCTGGCAATTCCAAGCCGCCGCCGCCGAACTCAAAGAGATCGGCATCCCCGCCACCATCTCCTCTAATCGCCCGCTCGAAAATGCCGCCCTCTCCGGCCTCATGCTTGGCACCGCCTACACCGCAGACCCGTGGGGTCGCCTCCAACCCGGCGCACTCGCCGACAACCTCACCAGCTTCGGCGCCTATTTCCACCATCACGAACAAACCCGCATCTCCCACTGGCTCGCCGCAGGCGCCGCCGCCAGCGCAGGCACCATTGCCGAACCCTTCGCTAACTGGGCCAAATTTCCCAACGCGCGCCTCTTCGCCCACTACGCCCGCGGCTGCACCGCCCTCGAGAGCTACCTCCAATCCGTCGCCTCGCCCCTCCAGCTCCTCGCCGTCGGCGATCCTCTCTGCCACCCGTGGAGCCGCACCATCCCCCTCACGCTCATCAGCATGGAAGACACGAAAAAACCATTGAGCGGAGTAGTATCCTTCCACGCCTCCTCCCTCATCCCAAACCTAAGCTATCTCTTCCTGCTGGAAGGGCGCGCCGTCCCCATCGCAGGCAGCACCACCGGCCTCAAGATAGACACGCAAATCCTGCCCGACGGCTATCACGAACTCACCGCCATCGCCTACTCGCCCGGCCCAATCCGCAGCCAGGGCCTCGCCACCCTCGGCTTCACGGTGAACAATCACGGACAATCTGCGCACATCGAAATCGTAGACGCCGTCGCCACCAACCTCGACGTCACCCGCCCCTTCACCGTCAAAATCGGTGCGAGCGCCAACGCGACGAATTTCGAAATCATCGTGAACGAGCGCACCCTCTGGAAAGGCCCCGCCTCCTCCAACGACCAAACCGTCACCCTCTCCGCCGCCACCATCGGCCCCGGTCCCGCGCGCCTCCAACTCCTCGCCGAATACCCCGACAGACTGCAGGTGCAAAGCACACCCCTCCCCATCCACATCCGCCACATCAACCGCCCGCCCAGCGCGCCCACCGTCACCGTTGCCGATCAACCGGACCACACCACCCGCCTCACCGCGCACAGCGCCGACCCCGACAACGACCCCGTCCACATCACCTGGTTCGCCCCCATCCCCACTGAACAGCTTGCACAAGCTCTTCAACAAAAAGACGGCCCATCCCACACCTGGACGCTCTCCACCACAGGCGGCGGCACCGTCGCCATCCTGCCCGACACCTCCGACACCACCCCGCGTGAACTCACCGCCATCATTCAAACGCAATCCGCCTACTACGACACCGGAAACCAGATCGGCGGACTCGCCTTCGACATTCAAGATAACCAGAACTACTCCTGCTTCGGCTGGCACTGGAAAGAAGGAGGCTGGGTCCTCGGCCGCGTCGAAAACGGACACTTCACCCGCATCGCAGCGCGCGGCAAACCCCTCGACCCGCGCGCGAGCTATCGCATCGGACTGCGCCAGGAAAACAACACCCTCATCGCAACCGTCGGCGATGAAATCATTGCAAAAACAGACCGCCTAAAACTGCGCGGCCCAATCGGACTCAGCGGCGGCCAACCCGCCCTCACCCTCACCCAACTCGCGCAAACCCCACCCCCCGGCTGGTCCCCCGACTCCGCCACCAATACAACAGTTGCAGCCCCCAACGCCCCACTCCTCATCCGCGCCACCGACCACGCCGCAAGCACCTGGTCAACCCACACCCCGTAGCGCCTTCGCACTCTTCTTCTGAAAAACGGATCTGTCCGATCCGTCTAATCCGTCCACCTCTGGGCCCTCGCTGGGGCGCTTTCCATTTGGTGGGGCGAGCTTTCCAGACGAGCCGGTTCGATTGTTCGGCTCCCTCGGCGTGTCACGGCGTATTCGCGCGTAGCGAGATGAAGCCCATAGGGCTCGGGATTCTGCCTGCTGGAGGGCCATGCTTTGTCATGGCCGTCTGTGGTTCAGGCCGCGCAGAAGCGCGGCCCTCCAGACATTGACTAACCGCAGCTGTAGCCGCCTTCGTTGAAGGCGGCCTTCCTTCCGGGGATCGCCCACCCGCAAAACTTCCAATCCTTGGAAGCCCCGCGCGGCTCAATTTCCAATCATTGGAACTTTTCGCGACTACTTCTTCATCGCCGCGGCAACCGCTGCCGCGAGATCATCAATCGTGTCGGCAACCGGAACACCTGCCGCAGCAAAAGCTTTGATCTTCGACTCCGCCGTTCCCGCGCCACCGGAAACAATCGCGCCCGCATGCCCCATCCGCTTACCTTCCGGCGCGGTGCGTCCCACGATGTAGCTGAAGGCCGGTTTCTTGATGTGTTCGCGAATGAACGCTGCGGTGCGCTCTTCCTCATCGCCGCCAATTTCGCCGACCAGCACAATCGCATCCGTGTCCGGATCCTTCTCGAAGAGCGGCAGCAGATCCATCGGGCCCGACCCCACAATCGGATCGCCACCGATCCCGATACACGTGGATTGACCCACACCTAGGTTCGTCAGCGCGAATACAATTTCGTACGTCAGCGTGCCGCTGCGGGAAATCACGCCCACGCGACCGGGTGTGTGAATGTAGCCCGGCATAATGCCGATCTTGCATTGCCCCGGTGTAATCACGCCCGGGCAGTTCGGCCCGACCAGACGCAAGCCGCGCGCGCGAACCTTGTGATAAATATCCATCATGTCGAGCGTCGGAATGCCTTCCGTAATCGCGATGATCAGCGGCACCGAAGCATCAATCGCCTCGTGAACCGCCGCTGCGGCAAACTTTGCAGGTACATAAATCACCGTCGCATTCGCGCCCGTCGCCGCGACGCCTTCCTTGACCGTATTGAAAACCGGCAGATCGTGAACCCGCTCGCCGCCTTTGCCCGGCGTCACGCCGCCGACCACCTTCGTTCCATAGTCCAACATCCCCTTCGCGTGGAACGAACCGTCGCGACCGGTAATGCCCTGCACCAGCACGCGGGTGTTGCGATCAATCAAAATGCTCATCGTGTGCCATCCTTCGCGCCGCCCGCCGCTGCAATCACCTTGCGCACCGCATCCGAAAACGTGTCGGCGGGAATCAGCGCAGTGCCCTTCAACAACTCCAAACCTTCCTTCGAATTCGTGCCCGTCAATCGCACCACAATCGGCACATGAATCGGTGTGCGCTCAAACGCCGTCAGGATCCCGCGCGCGATGTCATCGCACCGCGTGATGCCGCCGAAGATATTGATCAAAATAGCCTTGATCCCCGGTCGGCTCAAAATGATGCGAAACGCCTGCACCACCTTGTCGGGATTGGAGCTTCCGCCTACGTCCAGAAAGTTCGCCGGCTGCCCCCCGAACAACTTGATCATGTCCATCGTCGCCATCGCGAGGCCCGCGCCATTGACCATACAGCCGATGTCGCCCTCCAGCTCGACGTAGCTCAATCCGAACGATTTGGCGTCCATCTCGTTCGCGTTTTCCTCCGCCAGATCGCGCAGCGCCTCCACGTCGGGATGGCGGAACAGCGCGTTGTCGTCAAAGTTAACCTTGCCGTCCAGCGCCAGCACCTCGCCCGACGGAGTCAACACCAGCGGATTAATCTCCACCAGCGAGCAATCTAGTTCGAGGAACAGGCGGAACAGATTCCGCATGATACCCAGCACCACCTCGGCCTGCGCAGGCCCGAACAGCAGCGGGGCCACTCGCTTCGCATCCGCCTCCGGAAACTCGCGCGTCAGCGTCGTAAAGCGATGAATTTTTTCGGGCGCCGTCTTCGCCAGCTCCTCAATCTCCATCCCGCCCTCGGCGCTCGCCATGAACAGAATACCGCGCGAACTGCGGTCGAGAATCACCGCGAGATATACCTCGTGCGCAATGTCCGCCGACTCCACCACCAGCACTTTATTGACGTGGCTGCCCTTAATGTTCAGCCCCAGAATCGCCGACGCCTTCTGCTTTGCCTCCTCCGGCGTAGTGGCCAGTTTGACGCCACCCGCCTTTCCGCGTCCGCCGGTATGAACCTGCGCCTTGACGACAACCGGCCCGCCGATCGCCTGCGCAATCGCGCCGGCCTCCTCGGGATTTGTCGCCACGCGTCCGAGCTTGGTCGGAATGTTGAACTGCTGAAACAGTTCTTTCGCTTGGTATTCGTGAATTTTCATGAACATGAAAATCATACGCCCGCACCACCGCACAGACAAGGGATATTCTGAAACGCCGCGGCCAACCCGCTCGCTGCAGTTCCGCACTCGTGGACTTGCCCGCCGTAGGCCCTGCGAAGGCGAGGCTTGTCCGCCGTAGGCCTTGCGAAGGCGGGCCACTCAGTTGGCGGAAGTTAATCAGCTCCTCATTCCGCCAGTTTCGGCCAC
>JBDHQM010000031.1:0-29808 GCA_039807095.1 Kiritimatiellia bacterium | reverse complement strand
TGTCTCACCGACCGGCCATCGGCTGTCTTGCGCGTGTAGTACTGTGTGCTCAATTGCCCCCGCCGGGCTCCATCGATTGCCATGAGTTGTTCTAATGCTGCCGCCTTGCGTTCCGCCAATGTCGTGGCCATATCGTTCTCCTCGTGGTTGTATTTATTACAGATACAATATATGGCATCAAAAAGAAAGGCGCAAGGCCCAAATCGATCTTTCTCAAAATCTATGTCCTACGCCCTTTCCCCTCAAGCCTTAACAATCCGTTTGACCCGCCCTCCTTAAATCGGCATCGTGTTAAGCCGAAGGCGATGACGTAGTCAAAACTGGAGGAACAACGATGGATCAGTCGTTAGTTTACGGCGGTATCGGTGCGGGGATTTTAGCGTTGCTGTTTGCTCTATACCGGAGCGTATGGATTCAGAAACAGGATCCGGGCAACGATGACCTGCGCGAAATTGGCGCAGCGGTGCGGGAGGGGGCTATGGCGTTTCTCGCGCGCGAATACAAGGTGTTGACGGTGTTCGTCATCATCGCTGCGGTGGTTCTCGCCGTCATCAACACCCCCGAGCTCCGGCTTGTCGGCGTGTCGTTTCTCGTAGGCGCGTTCTGTTCCTCGCTCTCCGGTTATTTCGGAATGCGCGTGGCGACGCAGGCAAATATGCGCACAGCAAACAGCGCGCGCAAAGGCCTTCAGCCTGCGCTGAACGTCGCGTTTTCAGGCGGGTCTGTGATGGGGTTGAGCGTGGTTGGCCTGGGGCTGTTGGGCCTCAGCATCCTCTACTTGGTTTATATCAAGATGTGGGGCGATGATCTGAGCACGGTCGCCAATCGCGTTCTGCCGGTGCTCGCCGGGTTCTCACTCGGCGCGAGTTCCATCGCGCTTTTTGCGCGTGTGGGCGGCGGCATCTATACGAAGGCAGCGGATGTGGGAGCCGATCTGGTAGGCAAGGTTGAGGCGGGTATTCCGGAGGACGATCCGCGCAATCCGGCAACGGTTGCAGACAACGTCGGCGACAACGTGGGCGACGTTGCGGGTATGGGCGCCGACTTATTCGAGTCCTACGTCGGCGCGATTGTCGGCACGATGGTGCTCGGCGCGGCGATTGACAACCCGACATCGCTATCGCTCGTCACGTTGCCGCTCATCATTGCTGCGGTGGGTATTCTAGTTTCCGTGGTCGGCACATTTTTTGTGCGAACGCGCGAGGGGGGCAATCCGCAGGTCGCATTGAACATGGGCACGATCGGTGCGGCACTGCTGCTGATTGTTTCGGCCTATCCGATTATCCAGCGCTTCGCGCCCGCCACATTTTCCATCAGCGGGACCGAATATACGGCGATGGGAATCTACTGGGCGGTTCTGGCGGGGCTCATTAGCGGCACACTGATCGGTATTTTTACAGAGTTTCACACGGCGGAAGGGCGCAAGCCTGTTGCGGCCATTGCGGAGGCTTCCACAACGGGCGCTGCGACGAACATCATTGCCGGCATCGGCGTGGGTATGATTTCAACCGTCCTCCCGGTGTTGTGCCTTGCCACTGCGATCATTACCTCGCACCACTTTGCGGGTATCTATGGCGTGGCCATTGCAGCGCTGGGCATGCTGGCGACGACGGGCATTCAGTTAGCTGTGGATGCGTATGGCCCGATCGCAGACAATGCGGGCGGCCTGGCGCAGATGGCGAAGCTGGATCCCGAGGTGCGCGAACGCACGGACAAGCTTGACGCGGTCGGCAACACGACTGCGGCGATCGGCAAGGGCTTTGCGATCGGCTCCGCCGCGCTCACTGCGCTCGCGCTGTTTGCGGCGTTTGAACACAGCGCCGGGATTCGCGTGATTGACGTGGCGCAGCCGAAGGTGATGACGGGTGTGCTGATCGGCGCGATGATGCCGTTCTTCTTCTCTGCGCTGGCGATTGGCGCGGTGGGTCGCGCGGCGCACACGATGATTGACGAAGTGCGCCGTCAGTTCCGCGAGATTCCCGGCATTTTGGAAGGCACTGCGCGCCCCGACTATGCGCGCTGCGTGGACATTTCGACAAAGGCGGCCATCCGCGAAATGGTGCTGCCGGGCATCATCGCCATCGTAACGCCGATTCTGGTCGGCTGCTTGGGACGGCTGGAGATGCTGGGCGGGCTGCTGTGCGGTGTGGTGGTTTCCGGTGTACTTGTCGCGCTGTTCATGGCCAATGCAGGCGGCGCGTGGGACAACGCGAAGAAGCACATCGAAGGCGGCGCGTTCGGCGGCAAAGGGTCGGATGCGCACAAGGCAGCCGTCATTGGCGATACGGTTGGCGATCCGTTCAAGGACACCGCGGGGCCGTCCATCAACATTCTGATCAAGTTGATGTGCATTGTGTCGCTGATCATCGCGCCGCTGCTGGTTTGAGCTGAAACTGCCCACAACCCGCACATATATGTGCGGGTTGAATCAGGTTCTCTCCTCATCGCGCTATCAGTGAAACCCTGATTTATCGGGGTTGTGCGTGTTCGTCGTTTACTTGCCCGTTTGAGCTTCGTTTAGTGCAACCGTTGATCGCCGTTTTTCGGTGCAAAGAGGAAAGGTTGCCATGACGAAATTGACGAAACGCAGTCGCTCTTCTGTGAAGCTCTTTTTGGGGGCGCTTCTTGCCGGCCTCGCTCTGTTTCCGCCGGGCGCACAGGCGGCCTCGCTCGATGGGGTTCGCACAGTACCGGGCTGGTGGTGGCTGGCTCCGATCGCAGGCGCACTTGCGCTTGTGATGGCGTATGTGTTCTACCAAAGCATCGCGAAGGCCAATCCGGGTTCCGAACGGATGCAGGAAATTGCCGGTTATGTCCGCGAGGGCGCATACGCCTATTTGCGGCGGCAATACAAAGTTGTGGGCCTCGTATTTCTGGTGCTTGTGGGGTTGCTTGCCTACATGGCGTTTGTGCTGGGCGTGCAGCATCGTCTCGTCCCATTCGCATTTCTTACGGGCGGGCTCTTCTCCGGTCTGGCCGGTTTCATCGGCATGAAGACCGCCACGCTTGCGTCGTCGCGCACGGCGCAGGGTGCGAGCGAATCGCTGAATCGCGGACTGACCATCGCATTTCGTGCGGGCGCCGTCATGGGGTTGACTGTGGTGGGACTGGCACTGATTGATATCACGGCGTGGTTTGTATACCTCTACAAATATCATCACGTCCTGTTCGGCGGGCATCCGATGAACCTCGAAACGATCACAGTCGTGATGCTGTGCTTTGGAATGGGCGCCTCGACGCAGGCGCTCTTCGCGCGCGTCGGCGGCGGCATCTACACGAAAGCGGCGGATGTGGGCGCGGACCTCGTCGGCAAAGTGGAGGCGGGTATTCCGGAAGACGATCCGCGCAATCCCGCAACCATTGCGGACAACGTGGGCGATAATGTGGGCGACGTTGCGGGTATGGGCGCGGACCTCTACGAAAGCTATGCGGGATCGGTTCTCGCAACTGCCGCGCTGGGTGTTGCGGCTGCGACAGTGGCGGGGTGGGACGGGACCCGAACCTTCGCATTTCTCTCTGCGCCGATTCTGCTCGCGGGCATCGGAATCATCCTTTCGATCATAGGCATCTTCCTCGTTCGCACACACGAAGGCGCGAATATGAAGGCGCTGCTCGGCGCATTGAACCGCGGCGTCTATGTCTCCAGTGTTTTGATCATTGCCGCATCCTGGGGGATGGTGAAGTTTCTCGCCATGCCGACCGGTGTATTCTGGGCAATATTGATCGGCGTCCTACTTGGAATCGTGATCGGGAAGGGGACCGAATGGGCGACAGCGGCGGAATATAAACCCACGCAGGCCATCGCCGACCAGGCAGTCACCGGCCCGGCGACCGTCATCATCGGCGGCATCGCGGAGGGAATGCTTTCCACCTGGATTCCTGTGGTCGCCGTTTGCGCCGGGACGCTGCTTAGTTTCGCGGTGCTGAATGGATTCAACGATCTGCTCGCCGGCCTGTACGGGGTCGGCATCGCCGCCGTCGGAATGCTCTCGACGTTGGGTCTGACACTGGCGACCGATGCGTATGGCCCGATTGCTGACAACGCAGGTGGCAACGCCGAAATGAGCAATCTGCCCAAAGAAGTGCGCCAGCGCACGGATGCGCTCGATTCGCTGGGCAACACGACTGCCGCGATTGGCAAGGGCTTTGCGATCGGCTCCGCCGCACTGACTGCGCTTGCGCTTCTCGCCAGCTATGTGGAAGAAGTGCGAATCGGCATCCATCGCGAAGCCGCGATTGAATATGTCGCACCTGCGGCGGGGCAGGACTATGCCCTCGCCAGTGTCGGCGCGGATTACAATAAAAAGTGGGCAATCTTTGTGCCCGGCGCAAAAGCGGGTAACCGCGAAGAGCAGCAGTACTATACGCTGAGCGCGTTTGAAGGCGCGGGCGAGAATGCGATTGTGCTCCTTGATGATGCGGGTGTTGAGCGGAGCCTCATCATTAATGAAGTTGGCGAACTGGTGAAGGATTCGCCGCTGGTGGATATAAACGGGAAGCGCCTTGCGGCAACGAAGGCGAGTCTGCGGGACTTCATGACGCTCTATGACGCGAGTCTGATCAATCCGAAGGTCCTCGTGGGTGTGTTTATCGGTGTGCTTGCGGTGTTTGTCTTTAGCGCGTTGACCATGAAGGCGGTGGGCCGTGCGGCGTTTGCGATGGTGCAGGAGGTTCGCCGCCAATTCAAAGAGAAGCCGGGGATCATGGAAGGCACCGAGCGGCCGGACTATGCACGTTGCGTGGCGATCTCCACGGCAGGCGCGCAGCGCGAGATGCTGTTGCCCTCTGTGCTCGCCATTGCGCTGCCGGTGTTGACGGGGCTGCTGCTGAATGTCTCCGGCGTTCTCGGATTGCTCGTCGGCGGGTTGTGCGCAGGATTCTCGATGGCCGTTTTCATGGCCAACTCCGGCGGCGCGTGGGACAACGCGAAAAAGTACATTGAAGCCGGCCACCTCGGCGGCAAGGGCTCGATGGCGCACAAGGCGGCTGTTGTGGGCGATACTGTGGGGGATCCGTTCAAAGACACCTGCGGGCCATCGCTCAACATTCTGATCAAGCTGATGACAATGGTGAGCATTGTTTTCGCAGGTCTCATTGTGAAGTATGCGCCCGCGATCGGGCATTGGTTGAATCTCGGAAACTGATTCAGGAGGAAACAGCGCATGAAAACGCATCTCTACTTCAACTGCTATCAAACAGAAGCACTGATCGCCTCGCACCTTACGCCCGAAGAATTCGGCGCGTATATGGCGGTGGGCACACGCAAGCACACAACGGGTAACGTGGTCTTCTTTGAGGTGGATCCCGCGCGCGCGGCAGCCACTGTTCCTGCGGCGGGGCGGATTGATGAGCTCTGCCAGCCGCATCCCGATGGATCGCCGCGCCGAAGCAAATATCTGAGTACGTACCGCGTGCTGGAACACCTGCCGATCGAAGCGTTGGGTAAACTCTATCTCGTCACGCGGGATGGACGTGTGCTGGCGCTCGATGGCGAGATGTATAAAGGTGATGCGGAACCGCGCGGGCCTAATCTCTATGCAGAACTTTCGCCGGTTGCGCCGCGCGTGGTTTCGTTTCTGCCGCCGAGCCGCTTTGTGAAGTTCGTCACGGATCCCGCAAATCTGGTGCACGTTCCGCGCATCTTCTTTGCAGATCAATTGCTGGATCGCGAGCCGGACGGGCGGTTGGCGGGCTATCTGCCCTACATGAATCCCGAACATATCGTGGACTGCGTGAACGAAGTCGCAGTGGCAGAGAAGTCGGCGAAGATTGTCGAGCGCAACCCGCGCCTCATCGCGTTTTACCGGACGATCCGCCGCGGCTTCTTTGTGGGCGACCAGACGGGCGTGAAGATATATCCGTATCCGTCTACCGACGAACTCGACGATCATCACCATCTCTGGTGGCGCTCGGCTTCGCTGGACTGAGTGCGAATCAAGCCTCGTCTCGTGATTGTTGGGGGTCTGCGCGCGGCGCGGGGATCAACTTTTGATTTCCGGGGCGCTTCTCAGCGCGAGCAATCCCTGACGTTTTAAGACGCGGATAGAGGTTGCGCGGAGCCATCGCAGATTCTTCAAGAAAATAGCGCCGAGTGCGAGGCAGGCGACGGCGTTGAGGGTGGTGGCCCAGGAAATACCGAAGTGTTCCGCAATCCAGCCTGTCATCAGGCTGCCGAGCGGCAGGCCGCCGAGGAACGCTGCGGTGAAGAGGCTCATCACGCGGCCGCGCTTGTCTTCGTCCACGAGATTTTGAACAAGCGTGTTGTTTGAGATCGCGACGAGGAGTCCGCCCAGTCCGGTGAACATCAGAAACACCATGGAGAGCGACAGAATTTTCGACCAGGCAAAAACGAGGAGTCCGATACCCGCGAGGCAGGCGGCTGCGATCACGATTTTGCCGATGCCGCGCATTCCTTTCCGGCTTGCCATGAAGAGCGCACCGGTCATGGAACCTGCAGCGGAGCTCGACATCAGCCAGCCGAGGGTGCGGGCGTCACCGGAGAATGTTTCGCGCGCATAAACGGGAATGAGGACGGAATAGGAAAACGCGAAGAGACTCATGCACCCGTTGAAGAGAATGATGAAGCGGAGTGCGGGGAAGTTGTGTACGTAGCGGATGCCATTCGTAAATGCGGCCCATGCGCTTTCGGGCTGCGCAGGCTGTTCCGCGCGCGTGCCCTTCATTTTCATCGCGTGGAGTGCGGCCAATACGGCGATGTAGCTGAGGCCGTCAAAAAGAAAGCAGAGTCCGGCGCCGAAGATCGCGATCACGAATCCGCCGACCGACGGTCCGACCATGCGCGCCATATTGAACATGGATGAGTTCATGCCGATCACTGCAGGCAAGTGTTCCCGCCTCTCTGCGAGGCTGACGGCGAGCGCGTGGCGTGTCGGGTTGTCAAATGCGTTGATGGTGCCCTGTACGACGGCGAGAAATGTCAGTATGCCGATATTGATGTGGCCGGTGAGGGTCAGGGTGGCGAGTGTCAGCGCCTGAACCATGGAGAAAGCTTGCGTCGCTTTCATCAGCGTGAGGCGATCGAGGCGGTCCACCCAGACTCCGGCGATCGGGCTGAGAAGAACGATGGGCACTTGCGAGGCAAACGCGACGCCGCCGAGCCAGATGGGCGAATTGGTCAGTTGATAGACCAGCCAGATCGTTGCGGTCTGCGTCATCCACGTCCCGATTAACGAGATGAGTTGCCCACCGAAATAGAGGCGGTAATTCCGGGACTGAAATGCGGTGAATATTTGGCTGAAGTTCAAGGGCGGCGAGGATACCCCCGCGCTGAATCCGCTGCAAATCACAAACCATTTCGCCGGAGAGTACACGCTGGTGATCAACTTGCGCAGTGACTCCGACAGGGCTTAACACTCCATGGAGCCGCACGGATTGAAGCAGTTGATTTGCCGTCCTATTTTGAGCTATAGTGAGTTCGTGAAGGAAATCATCTTCGAGGTTCAGGAAGACGAGGTTGATGGCGGCTATTCCGCCGTCGCTTTGGGGCATGCGATTGCCACTCAAGGCGATTCGCTAGAGGAACTGCGCGCGATGGTGCGCGAGGCGGTGAATTGCCATTTTTCAGACGGCGCTGCCGGTGACATGCCCGGAATCATCCGCCTCCACTTTGTTCGGGATGAGGTTCTCACTACGTAACTAAATTGCCGCGGGATATTCAAGGCTCGGAACTTGCCCAAGCCTTGCGGTCTCTGGGTTATGAAATCACTCGTCGCCAGGGTTCGCACATCCGGTTGACGACTGAACGAAATGGTCAACATCACGTAACCGTGCCTGATCATAAGCCGATAAAAACAGGAACTCTTCTTCGCGGCATACTTAAGCCGGTGCCTCTCCATCATGGCCTGACGGTTAGCGAACTTCTCGCGATGTTGAAGTTATAACCGCGATGCGCGATGCGACTGCCCAACGCGCTGGGTTTCCAAGCAGGGATATTGCGGGGGAGTTGGTTGCGGGATACAGTCGGGTGGTGCGACAAAGGGTGATTCCAGTTTTGAGGCAACCGCTGCCTATGCGGGCGTTGTTGCTTGTTGTTTCCGCGCGTGCTCAGACGCTGGAGCTGTATGCGAATGAGCGGATGGTTAAGGTGTACCGCGTTTCGACGAGTAGAGTGGGATTGGGGCAGGCGCCGAATTCGTATCGAACGCCGACGGGACTGCACCGGGTTGTGCGTTGGATTGGAGAGGGGCGTCCGTTGGGAGCGGTTTTTGTGGGGCGGCGCTTCACGGAAGAAGTCCTGCCGCCGCACGCGTGGCGGAGCGATGCGCCACGTGACACAATCACAACGCGCATTTTACGGTTGCGCGGGTTGGAGCCGGGCCACAATGCGGGGCCGGGTTGTGACAGCTATGACCGCTATATTTACATTCACGGCACAAACCACGAGCAGTTGCTGGGCAGTCCGGCATCCGCAGGATGCGTGCGAATGGGAAATCGCGATGTGGCGGATTTATTCAGGCGCACACGGGGGCGTCCGACGTTTTGCCTGATTCAGGACGACGCCTGATCGGGCGGTGTCTTGCGGCGTGCCTGGCGTTGAAGTCCCTTGAGGTGTGCGGCGCGTTGGCCGCGCGAGGCCTCCACGGCGACATAATCGCGAAGGAACGCGGGGCGGTTTCGCGGAACGGTCCGGCACATATCGCGCCAGATCATCTGCGCGGTTTCTTCGCGGGGCTTGCCGAGTTCACCGGTGAGCCAGTCGAAGAGCGCCTCGGCAGACTCATCAATGGAGATGCTGTGCGCGCGACCCCAGCGCGCCATAAGCCATTCGCAGAAGCGATAGAACGCCTGAAAGGCTGACGGTGCGTTTTGCCAGATCAGCGGTGCGGATTCGAGGTAGTTGCCGCTGTTGACGTAGAGGTCCCAGAAGCGGCCAAAGCGGTGCAACGATGCGACGGCTGCTTCGTCGAGATCGCGTGTTGAGAGAAGTTCGTAGGGCGGGCCGGGCTGATATCGCATCTGAAAATCGTCATCGTGCCGGGCGATCGGAGTGCCGCGCAGGCGCTTGAGGATATAGACTTGGATTTCTTGTGGATCGAGGGCGAGCAGGCGATCAAAGCCCCGCGCGAAACTGGTGATGTCTTCGCCGGGGAGTCCCGCGATCAGGTCGGCATGGAGATGGGCTCCGGTTTCTGCGCGGAGCCAGCGCATATTTTCTTCCGTCTTGGTGTAGTCCTGACGGCGTTTGATTCGCGCGGCGACTTCTTCGTTGAAGGTCTGAATACCGACTTCAAATTGCAGCGTGCCGCGCGGAAAGAATGTCAGGATTTCGCGAAGCTCCGGCGGCAGGCGGTCGGGAATCATCTCGAAGTGCAGGAAGATACCCGGTTCATAGCGCGCGAGGAAAAAACCGAGAAGTTCGAGGCTATATTTGATGCTCAGGTTGAAGGTGCGATCCACAAACTTGAAGTGGCGCACTCCGCGATCGAGCAGGTCTTGAAGTGCAGGGAGCAGTTTTTCCAACGGAAAGCGGCGCACGGGGACATCGAGCGAGGAAAGGCAGAACTCGCATGAGAACGGGCAGCCACGCGACGCTTCAACGTAGATGACGCGGTGCGCGATATCGTCGTCTGTGTAGAGATGATAGGGCAGGACGAGTTTGCGCACGTCCACGAAGCCGCCGCGGATGATGCGCTGGGCGGGCGGAGCACCGTCGAGAAGCTGGCGACAGAGAACGGGGAATGCTAGATCACCTTCGTCCGTGATGACGTAGTCAGCGAGTTGGCAGATTTCCTGTTGTTCGGTTTCATGGCTGACTTCGGGGCCGCCGAGGACAATCAGGGCGTCGGGTCGCGCGGCGCGCAGCGCTTTGACGAGGTCGAGGGAGGGTTGTGCATTCCAGACGTAGACGCCGAGGCCAATGATGCGCGGGTTCTGTGCGCATATGGCTTCGACCGCCTTCTCCGTTGGCGTTTTGATCTCAAACTCCAGCATGACCGCGCGCGGATGGAGATCGCCGAGGTTGGCAAGCAAATAGCGGAGACCGAACGAGGCGTGGCTGAAACGGGCGTTGAGTGTTGCCAGAACGATGTCAGCCATTGAACCTCATCAACCGATGGAGACCATGCGCTGGATGGCCTGCAAGGCGCGTTCGGCTATCGCGGGCGGAACGGTGATCACATGCACATCATCGCGCAGCGCGCGGAGAATTTTGGGCAGGGTGATCATCTTCATAAATTTGCATTCCGCGCATCCGCTCACCGCGTGGAAGGATTTGCCCGGATTGACCTTTTTGAGGCGGTGCAAAATGCCGGTCTCTGTCGCGATGATGAACTCCTTGGAGGGCGACTCTTTGGCGTAGTTCACCATGCCTTCGGTGGAAAGAATTTTGGCATCGTCCATTGCGCAGCTTTGATTGAGCCCCTGCATGTAGAGCAGTTGCGAGACGCAGCCGCATTCGGGGTGCATCAAAAATTCTGCGTCGGGATGGGCGTTGCGCATGACCTCGATATGCTCAGGGCGGATACCGGCATGTACGTGGCATTCGCCTGCCCAGATGTGCATGTTGGTGCGACCGGTCTGACGTTTGACGTGCAGGCCGAGAAACATATCGGGGCAGAAGAGAACTTCTTTGTCGCGCGGGATCGAGTTGACGACGTGCACGGCGTTCGACGAGGTGCAGCAGTAATCCGTTTCCGCTTTCACATCTGCGGAGGTGTTCACGTAGCTCACGACGACAGCGCCGGGGTGTTCGGCCTTCCACTTGCGCATCTCGTCGGCCGTGATCGTGGCGGCGAGGGAGCAGCCCGCGTCAATGTCGGGGAGGAGGACTTTCTTGTCCGGGCTCAAAATGGAGGCGGTTTCCGCCATGAAATGGACGCCGCAGAACACAATGACCTCCGCGTCGGTGCTCGCTGCCTTGCGGGCGAGGCCGAGGGAGTCGCCGACAAAATCGGCAATATCCTGCACTTCCGGGCGCTGATAGCTGTGCGCCAGAATAATGGCGTTTCGCTTTTCTTTCAGACGCAGGATTTCGTCGGCAATTTCGGTCGTTGCATTCATAGTACTATTCTACCACGGATCGCGCCCGCATCAACCGGCCGGCGGGTGCGCGATGGGAGTGCTTAGGCAATTTTCATCGAAATGTCCAGCGCGGGCGCGGAATGGGTGAGGCGGCCGATGGAGATATAATCCACGCCGGTTTCCGCTGCGGCGCGCACGGTATCGAGCCCGATATTGCCGGAGGCCTCTGTCTGGGCGCGTTTATTGATGAAGTGGACAGCCTCGCGCATCATGCTGATCGGCATATTGTCGAGCATGATGATATCTGCGCCCGCTTCGATGGCTTCGCGAACCTGGTCGAGGTTTGCGCATTCGACTTCAATTCGCAGTCCGACCGGGGCTTGTGTGCGCAGGCGGCGCACTGCGGCCCAGACGCCGCCCGCGAGGCGAATGTGGTTATCCTTAATCATCGCGAGGTCGCTGAGGGTCAGGCGGTGGTTTGTGCCGCCGCCGAGGCGAACCGCATATTTATCCAGCACGCGGAGGCCGGGCGCCGTCTTGCGCGTGTCGAGGATGATGGTGGGCAGACCTTTGACGGCGTCCACGTATTGCGCGGTCAGGGTTGCGATGCCGGACATTCGCTGCATGATATTCAACGCGATGCGCTCGCCTGTCAGCAGGGTGCGCGTCTTGCAGCCAACCTCCGCGATGATGGTGTGAGCGGCGAGGTGGTCGCCGTCTTCTTGCAGAGCAGAGAAATGGATGGCGCCGTCAAGTCTCTGAAAGACGCGCTGTGCGACCTTCAGTCCCGCGAGTACGCCGGGCGATTTACTCCGGAAGATGCCCGTGGCAGTTTCTTCCGGGGTGAAGAGAAGGTTGGTGGTGACATCGCCGCTGGGCGCATCTTCGCGAAGCGAGTTTTCGATGATGCGGTCTACTTCATCCCAGTCGGGCTCTATCTGTTTGGGGTCTGTTGCATTCATGATGGATCAGGTCCAGGTGACGATGCGCGGGCGCGTGCCGCGCTTCTGTGTGATGTGTCCTTCGAACGCCGGATTCTCGTTCGGAAAATCTTCGCGAATATGCGCGCCGCGCGACTCCTCGCGAAGCAGCGCGCCGCGGACAGTCAGCGTACACGCGCGAATCATCGTGCGTAGCGGGCGACCTGCCCAGCGGTTGAACAGTTCTCCGTAGCGGTCGCGCAGTCCGTAGAGCTCTTCCAGCGTCTCTTTGAGTTCGCGCCCATTTCGCACGATGCCTGCGTAGCGGGTCATTAACTGCGAAACCTGCTGGCGCAAGTGAACGAGGAGCACCGGGTCAATCGGAGTCGGATCGCGCACCGGCAGATCCTGGCCGATCAGCGCAAGGGTGGGCGGATCATCCGTGACCGTCAGCGCGCCTTCGACCGCGCGCCGCGAAAAGACGAGGCACTCCAGGAGAGAGTTGCTGGCGAGCCGGTTTGCGCCATGTACTCCTGTGCAGGCGCATTCGCCGCACGCGAAGAGGCCCCAGATGCTCGTACCCGCCATGCGCCCCGTGACGATGCCGCCGATGGTGAAATGTGCGGCGGGCGCGACGGGGATGAGGTCGGTGGCAATGTCAATCCCGTGCGCCTTGCAGAAGGTGTACACATTCGCGAAACGCTTGCGAACGTTGTCGGGGTCGAGGTGGCGCATCGAGAGCCAGACGCACGGCTGTTGCTCGCGATTCATTTCACGGAAAATCGCGCTGGCGACGACGTCGCGTGGGGCGAGTTCCTTTTGCGGGTGATAGCGCTCCATGAAGCGTTCGCCCGCCTTGTTGAAAAGCTGGCCGCCTTCGCCGCGCAGCGCCTCGCTGACCAGAAAGGTTGCGCCGCTCTCGGTATAGAGCGCGGTCGGATGGAACTGCACAAACTCCATGTCGCAGACCTCCGCGCCCGCGCGATAGGCGAGGGCGATGCCGTCGCCCGACGAGGTCGGCGGGTTCGTAGTGCGCGCGTAATTGCCCGCAGCGCCGCCGGTCGAAAGGATCGTCGCGCGCGCGGTGAAGAGCCACGGTTCAAAGCTGTCGTCGTGAAACGCCATGCAGCCGAGGCAGCGGTTGTCCACCACCACGAGTTCCGCCACGGTCGTATTTTCGAACAGCGTGATGTTGGGGTGTGCGGCCACGCGCTCGAGGAGGAACTGCGTCACCGCCTGACCCGTTGCATTGCCGCCTGCGTGAAGGATGCGGCGTCGGCCGTGTCCGCCTTCGAGGCCCAGTGCGAGGCCCATGTGCCCTTCATCGAACTTCATTCCCCATCGGATCAGTTCGCGGACGCGCTCGACACCTTCGCCCACGAGAATCTCGACCGCTGCCTTCCGGCAGAGTCCGCGCCCGGCGGTGATGGTGTCATCGAAATGGAGGAATGCGGAATCTTCCGGATCAATCGCGGCGGCAATGCCGCCCTGAGCCCACCATGAACTGCTTTGGCGCACCGAGGATTTCGTCAGAAGTCCCACGCGTCCGTGTTCTGCCGCCGCGGCGGCCGCATGCAGACCCGCCAATCCGCTCCCGATCACGAGAAAGTCGAAGTCGTGTCTTGGTGTATGTGAGGTTCCCAGCACAGTTCGTATCTGAAGATTTACGGGAGTCTATCATACGCCAGGTTTCCGGCAAATCACGCACGTTCTTTAGGGCGGCGCCGGACTCCGATGTGTGGTACCGCTGAATGCGGCGAGCGGCGTGTATTTCTTTGCCGCGTTGCATTGACCCTGCGGGCGCTCTTGTTTAGTCTGCGCCCTCATCAACCTATTGCGAGGTGTCCGTTGACTGTTTCCTTTATTCCGTTGTTGCCGGTGGCCGATTTTCTCTACGCATTTCGCGTGAGCAGTTTTCTGTCCGGCAAACTCATCATCTACATTCTGTTTGCCGGCTCGATCGGGGCGTGGACGGTGATGGTGTCCAAGTGGCACGAACTCAAACGCGCTCAGCAGGCGGCAAAGCAATTTCTCAACGCCTATCGGCGGGAACAGCACCCGTTGGCACTGTTTCTGCGCAAACAGCGGATGCCGTACAGCCCTCCGTTCACAGTGTACGAAAAGGCGTGCATGACGGTCGGGATCGAGTTCGAGTCGCGCAATGGCGGCGCACACGACGATCTCTTTGCTGTAACCGGCGGGGAATCGCAAATTCGCCTGACGCCTATGCAGATCGGCACCGTACGCAATGCGGCAGAGCGCCAGTGCAACGATCAGGTTCTCGCGATCGAATCGAAGATGGGGTTCCTCTCCACTGCGGTCAGCGCGAGTCCGCTCCTGGGACTGCTCGGGACGGTGTGGGGCGTGCTGGATTCCTTTACACAAATGGCGTTGCAGGGCGTTGCCAACCTCTCCGCTGTTGCGCCGGGTATTGCGAGCGCGCTGCTGACAACCGTGGTGGGGTTGCTCGTCGCGATTCCGTCTTCCATCGGCTACAACATGCTGGCGAGCAAGATTCGCGAGTTGACGGTGCAGATGGACAATTTTGCTGATGAATTTGTCGCCGAGCTGCAACGGCACTACGTTCGGGATTAGGAGCGATCATGGCGCGACGTACATCAGTCAAGCCGCTGCGGGAGATCACGGAGATCAACATGACTCCGTTGATTGACCTGACGTTTCTGCTGCTGATCACCTTCATCATCACCATGCCGATGCTGGAGCAGGGGATCCCGGTCAACCTGCCGAAAGGCAAGGCGCGCGATATGGATCAGACCAAATCGCGAATCATCACGCTCGATGCCGAGGGGCGCCTCTATCTGGACAACGTGTCAATCGGACTGCCGCAGCTCGGCGAGGAGATGAAATCGCTGGTGCTGGCCGAACCGGAGCTGACAGTGATGGTCCGGGCGGATGAAACACTCGCATACGGCAAAGTTGTTGAAGTCATGCAAACGCTGCACGGCGCGCAGGTCACCCGCCTCGCACTCGTGACGACTCCGGACGCCAAGCCGCAACGATGAGCAATCCGAACTTCAAGCGGACCCTGATCACCAGCACCACCGTTCACGTGATTGTGGTCGCGCTGGTCATCCTTGCGCCGCTGGTTCGCAAATTGCTCCACCCGCGCAAACCGCCGGAGATTGTCACATTTGTTGATCTTTCCGCATTGCCGCCTCCGCCCCCCGTAGAAGTTGCGCCGGAACCGCAGCCCGAACCGGAACCGCCAAAACCGCTCCCGGAGCCGGAACCACCCAAGCCTGCACCGATTCCTGAGAAGCCGGCGGAGAAGCCGCCCGAGCCGAAGAAGCCCGAGCCGCCGAAGATCAAAGTCAACACGAACAAGATTGTCCGGCGCATGGAGCAGCCGCCCAAACAACAACCGAAGACGCAGAACGCGCCGACGCTGACGCCGGAGCAGATACGGAAGTTGCTGGAAGCGAATGTAAAGTTTTCGTCATCCGGCTCACCGTCGGCAACCTTCTCGGACCTCTCGCTGTACTACGCGACGGTGCGCGATGCGATGTATGGCGCGTGGAATCAGCCGAGCACAGTTCCGCGCGGACTGGTTGCAGAGGTATCCATCAAGGTGCAACGCAGCGGCGCGGTCACCGCGCGGCGCCTCTCGCGTCCCTCGGGTAACCAGGCGATGGACGACTCTGTCATGAAGGCGGTCAACAGCATTTCGCGCCTGCGCCCGCTTCCGCCGGAAGTGCGCGACGACCCGCTCGATATCGCGATTGAATTCGTCGTCGGTGACGGCTGATCCGCCAGACGTTCAGCAGAGAGTGGCGCTCCAGACGCCGCGCAGGGCATTGGCGAGTTGAATTTCTATGCCGGGCGCGAGTGTGTCGCGGTGGATGGGAGTTTGAGCTTCGACCCAGACTCCGTTGGCAAGGAGTTCCTCGCGCATGACGCCGGGCAGCAATCCGCTGGCGACGGGTGGAGTGATCCATTGGCTGCCGATATTGATTGCGATGTTGGCGATGGTGCTTTCGGTGATTTCGCCGTTTTCATTCCAGAGGAGTACGTCGTGCGCGTCGGGGCGCTCCGCCCGCTTCTGCTCGTAGATTTCGCGCCGCGTGGTTTTGTGAAAAAGGAAGGGGGATTGCGTATCCACCGCTGTCTTTGCGAGGGCGATGCGTGTGGGGTGGGTTGCGGAATCGGGAGCGGGGTAGTGTTCGACTGCGATCTCGCCGTGCGGGTCCAGTGCGATGCGCACGCGCTGTGGAGCCGAGGGAAATGTCTGTGCGGCGGCGTCGAAGGCGCGCTGTAGTTTTTCGATCTCGAACGGATAGCCAAAGCGCTCTGCGGCGCGGGCGAGTCGCGCGACGTGGCGCGGCCAGAGCGGGCAGCCGGTGGCGGGGTCCCAGCGGAGGGTGGTGATGATGGAGAACGGATCGGCGGGTTGGCGGAGGATGAGCGCTTTGGTCAGGCATTCCGCGTATTCGTTTTCTGCGCGCGAGTCCCACACGATTCCGCTGCCAACCGGGTAAAGCGCGCGCTGCGTTTGTTTCTCGATGAAAAGTGTGCGGATCGCGACGTTGAATCGCGCGCGGCGGTTCGGGCCGGCGATGCCGATGGCGCCGGTATAAATGCCGCGCGGGCCGGGTTCGAGGTCGCGGATGATCCTGGTGGTCTGGATTTTGGGCGCGCCGGTGATGGAGGCGCAGGGGAAGAGTGCGGCGAAAATTTCCGTAAGGCTGGCGCGCGTCTGTGCCTCGACGGTGGAGGTCATTTGCCAGATGGTGGGAAAGTGTTCGATGTGGAAGAGCTGCGTGGTGTGGACGCTGCCGGAAATTGCGATGCGGCCGAGATCATTTCGCATCATGTCCACAATCATCACGTTTTCAGCGCGGTCCTTTTTCGAGTTGCGAAGCTCTTTGGCGCGCGCCTGATCTTCATCCGGCCAGCGCCCGCGCGGAGCGGTGCCTTTCATGGGGCGGCAGGTGACGTGATTTCCGTTCTGGAAGAAAAAGAGCTCGGGCGACGCAGAGCAGATTGCGAAGTCGGACGTTTCGATGAAGGCCGCATAGCGGCTGCGCTGTGCGCGGGTGAGTGCGGCGAACCGGGCGCGCGGCGGAGCGGTGTCGTGGCCGTGGAGCGGGAAGGTGTAGTTGACTTGATAGGTTTCGCCGCGTGCGATGGCGTCTTTGATTTTTGCGATTGCGCGGGTGTACGCAGCTTCGTCGAGTTGCGGCGCGAGGTGCAGGGGCGGTGCGGGGTCTGTAGGTTCAGCGGTGGGCTGCCACGCGTCGAAGATTGCAAACCACGCGAACGGGAGTGTGGGGGACCCGGTGTCGTCGTGCGCGACGAGAGCGGAGTCGAACGCAGGGCCTGCTTCATAGGTGAGGAAGCCGACGGCCCATTGACCGTTAGCGTTGGCGGACTCCACGCGGCGGAGAAGAGCGGGGACCTCGGCGCGCGTGCGCGCGGTGTAGATTGCGCGCGGCTGCTCGAATTGGATCCAAGCGGGTTGATTCCAGGCCGGTTCGCCCTGAATGAGAATAGAGACGGGGTTCATGGATCGGTGGGACTGTGCCATCGGTGCGCGGTTTTTCCAATGCTTGGAAGCGCTGCGCAAAGGATTTTCCAAGCGTTGGAAGTTCCGGTATAACGGCGCGTATGAGTGATTCAGTTGCAGAGCGGTTGGACGCTATCGAGGCGCGGATTGCGGCAGCGTGTGCGCGCGCGGGGCGGCAGCGCGATGAGGTGGAGCTGGTAGCGGTGTCGAAGACGCATCCGCCGGCGGCCGTGGCGGAAGTGGCGGCGCTGGGGATTCGCGTGTTTGGTGAAAACAAGGTGCAGGAAGCGCGTGCGAAGATTCCGGAGTGTCCGGGGCATCTCTCGTGGCATTTGATCGGGCATCTGCAGAGCAATAAGGCGCGCTGGGCGGTGGAATTGTTCGATGTGATTCACTCGGTGGATTCGGAAAAGCTAGTGCGCACGCTGGATGTCGCAGCGGACGCGGCGGGGAAGACGGTGCATATCCTTCTGGAGGTGAACGTTTCGGGTGAGGGCAGCAAGTTTGGGTTAAAGCCGGATGAGGTGGCTGGTGTGCTGGCTGTCGCGAATGAGTGTCCGCGGTTGGTCGTGGACGGATTGATGACGATGGCCCCGTTCGCCCCGGAGGCAGAGAAGGCGCGGCCATATTTCCGGCAGTTGCGCGAGTTGCGCGACCGGTTGGTGCGCGAGACGGGGTCGCCGTTGGCGACGCTGTCTATGGGCATGAGCGGAGATTTTGAAGTGGCGATTGAGGAGGGGGCGACGCTGGTGCGAATCGGTACGCTGCTGTTTGGCGAACGGAAGGCGAGGAAAGCGGAATGAGTGGAAGCGAACGGATCGTTTTTATCGGCGCGGGCAATATGGCAGAGGCGCTGGTCAAGGGCCTGCGCTCATCGGGCGTACCCGCGTCGCAGATTGTCGTGACGGACGTGCGAGAGGAGCGGCTGGCCTATTTTCGCAATTCGTTTGGCGTTTCAGCGATGACGGATAACTGCGCTGCGGTGCGCGGTGCGGACGCGGTCGTGCTGGCGGTGAAGCCGCAGCAGTTTTCGAGTGTGCTGGAACCGCTGCGCGGTGTGGCGCCGAATGCGCTCTTCATCAGTATTGCGGCGGGTATCACGACGAAACGAATTGAGGCGGCGCTGGGCGCGAATACCCGCGTTGTGCGCGTGATGCCGAATACGCCTGCGTTAGTCGGGGCGGGGGTTTCCGCTGTCTGTGCGGGTTCCGTTGCGACGCAGGGCGATGTGGCGCTGGCGATGCGGTTGCTGGGGGCTGTGGGCGCGACGGTGCGCGTGGATGAGGCGCAGATGGATGCCGTGACAGCGGTGAGCGGGAGCGGGCCCGCCTACGTATTTCTCGTGATGGAAGCGATGGAACAGGCAGGCGTGAAGTTGGGGCTTGCCCCGGAAGTCGCGCGGGAGTTGGTGCTGGATACAGTGGCCGGTGCTGCGAAGCTGGCGCTGGATAGCGGACGCACGCCAGCCGCGCTGCGCGAGCAGGTGACATCGAAGGGTGGCACGACGGAGGCCGCGCTGCGCGTGATGGGCGAGCGCGATTTGGCCGGCGTGTTTTCCGCAGCGCTCGCGGCGGCCGCTGCGCGGTCAAAAGAACTCGCAGAGGGGGGATAGCTGCGATGGCCAGAAAACGGGCTAGAGCATCGGAGGCAGCGCGAGCGCCGGAGCGCGGACGAAGTGCGTTTCGCAGGGCGTGGAGTGTGATCCGAACGAGCGCGATTATTCTCGTCATCGTATATGTCACGGGCTTTTTTGTGGGCCGGACAGACGGATTCGCCTCTATCGTGGCTCAGCGCATTGAGAAAGAGCTTGGGATGCCGGTGCGAATTGGCGGGATGAAGGTGACTCCCGCGTATGGGTTTAAGATTCGCGATCTGGTTTCGGAAGGAACGCGGCGGGAGAGCAGTCCGGGAATACGGGCTGCTCAGATTTCAATTGAGTGGCGATGGAGCGATCTCTGGAGACGCGGGCGCGTGGGTATTGCACGCGTTGAATTAGATAAGCCGGTTGTTGTTTTTGAAGAGCAGGAGGGCGGGGGGTGGGCACCGGCGCCGCTGGCAGACTTTGGTGATTTCTTGTTGAAGCAGATGCAGTTTTCGGTGCCCACGCGCGGGGGAGCGGAAAAGTCTGCATCGGCAGCTGGCGGAGATGAAGCTCCCAAAGAGGGGCGCAATCGTGCGAAATACGGACTTACAGCCGATCTTTCCAAGCTGAAAATGGCGGTATCCGTCCGACGCGGCAACGTGACGTGGTGGAACGGAAGCGCCGCGCCCGCCGCCTCAATTGAGGGCGTATCGCTGCACGCGACCCCGTTGCAGTTGCCGGGGCGGGAGCTGACGCACTATCTCCTGACCGTCGAGCGCGCTTCATCCACCGGAGGGCCGGGAATGCGCGATTTGACGATTGAGCTGCTCGATATGGCAGATCAGCAGGTCGTATTGCGATTTTTGGGCGAACATTTACCGATTCAGTCGCCGAAACCTTGACATTACAGAAGAGGCTATTATTCTGTGAACTTTAGGCCAACGTAGCTCAGTTGGTAGAGCAGCGCATTCGTAATGCGCAGGTCGTCGGTTCGAATCCGACCGTTGGCTCCAGAAACTTTATGGCAAAGAGCACTTCATCCGGAAGCAAGGGGGCGCGAGTCCCGCATCGTATCTTCAATCTATACGAGGTGGCGGACTATCTGCACCTCGGGCGAGGCGACATCGAGCGCCTTGTGCGCGATAAGGAGATTCCTTTTCAGCGTCGCGGCGAGAAGCTGGTCTTCATGCGCAACGACATTGATGAATGGGCCTCGAAGCGCATCATCGGATCGAAAAAAGGCGAGATGGATGAACGCGAGAAAACTCCCTCGCGCGCGAAGTCGCACAATCTGGACAAGCAGCACGCAATCATTCCCGAGCTGCTGAAAGTCGAGTTCATCACGCCGACGCTAAAGTCCAAAACGAAGGCCTCCGTGATTTCCGACATGGTCAATTTGGCCGACAAGACGGGTCTGCTTCTCCAGAAGGCGGATTTGCTCAAGAGTCTCAAAGAGCGCGAGCAGATGTGTTCGACGGCGCTTGCAGGCGGCATCGCCTTGCTGCACCCGCGCAATCATCAGCCCTACATGTTTGAGGATTCTTTCCTTGTGCTCGGGCGCACCGTTCAGCCGATTCCATTCGGATCACCGGACGGAATGACGACGGACCTGTTCTTCCTGGTTTGCTGTCAGGAAGACAAGATTCACCTGCACGTTCTCGCGCGCCTCTGCGTGCTCTGCTATCAGACCACGATGCTGTTGGATCTGCGCGAAGCGGAGTCGGCCGAAGAGATGTACAATCTCTTGATCAGCGCCGAACAGGAAATCATCAAGGACCTCTAATCGCTGCGGTCGTTCAACGCGCGTCAGGTTTTTAGCGCGCTGACGAGTGCTTGCGCGAAAAGGTGTAGATCGGCGGGCGTGCGCGAGCTAATCAGGTTTCCGTCCACCACGAGCGGTGAATCTTCCCACAGTGCGCCTGCGTTGCGCATGTCATCCTTGATTCCTACCGTACTCGTCGCACGGCGACCGTGAAGGATATCGGCAGAAATCAGAATCCATCCCGCGTGGCAGATGAACGCGATGGGTCGTTTCGCTTCGTGCATCGCCCGCACAATCGTGAGTACATCCGCGGAGCGACGAAGCTTGTCAGGTGCGAATCCGCCCGGAACAAGAAGCGCGTCGTAGGCAAGGGGATCCACAATCTCGCCGATGTCCACCGCGGCTTTGCACGGATAGCCGTGCTTGCCTTTGTACACCTGGCCGCCGCGCGGAGCTGCCACTACAACCTTCCAGCCCTCCTCTTCGAGGCGGATTTTCGGATACCACAACTCGAGGTCTTCGTAGAGATCATCAACCAATGCCAGAATTGTTTTCATACTACGCTCCGTTCAGCTCGCTGCACGCTCAATATATTTTTTTACAGTCCTCCGATCAAGCCGCGTGCGCCGCGCGACCTCTTCGTAGGTGCCAAGCTGATCGTAGAGATGCCGGCAATAGGCGGCGAGCAAGTCGGTTGCCGTCCACGACCCTGACTGCCACAAAGCGGCGAATGCCGACGTAGTGTGCGAGGTGTCGGGTTGTTGTGGCGAATAGGCTCCGGTCAGCATGATTTGCCGGACTGCCTGCTCCAACTCGCGCACGTTCCCGGGCCACGTATATTCCGCGCCAACCGATTTGCGGATACGCGCAGCAATATTTTCCGCCAGCTCATCCGGATCGCTCGCAATCACGCGTCGAACAATCTCTCGCACGAGAATGTCCAGTTCGGCCGAGTCATCGCGCAGGCGGGCGGACAGCGTTGGAACCTCGATCACGTCGGAACAGAGGCGGTAGTAAAAATCGTCCCGGAAACGCCCCGCGCGTCGCAGTTCCGCAAGGGGTTGATTGGTTGCCGCGATCACGCGACCGCGAAATTCTTGCGCTTCATGACTGCCAACAGGTGTGAAGCGGCGCTCCTGCAAAACTCGCAAAAGTTTGATTTGAAGGGGAACGGCTACATCGCCCACTTCATCCAGCAGGATTGCGCCATACGGCGAGCTGCGCGCAAAAATGCCCTGATAGTTTTCAACCGCACCGGTGAACGCGCCCTTGCGGTGCCCGAAGAGTTCCGATTCGACGAGTGTTTCGGGGAATTGTGAGAGGTTCAGCGCGATGAATGCGCGCGTGAAGCTCTGCTTGAAGCGCCCCTGACGCGGATCGAACGGAATGAATCCGGAACGTCCGATCGCCGCTGCCGCCGCGCCTTTGCCTGTGCCGGTTTCGCCGAGGAGGAGGGTGGAGAAATCCTCCATTCGATCGGAGAGATATTCGTCGTACCAGCGGATGTCCCGCGTGAAGACATTTTGCCAAAGGCGCTCGCGAAATGTGCGCATTGCAGCGCTCTGCCCGGCGAGCCCGCGATCAATGAAATAAAACGCGCGGCGAATCTGGAAAAAGATGGCGAGATAGCGCAAAGCGGCTTCAGAAGAAAAGCCGCGGCGCAACAGATCATCCCGCAACCGTGGCGCAAATGGGGTAGAGGCCGGTTCGTCGCCCGCGCGCACCTGCTCGGCAATGTGATTGTCGAGCGCGTCAATATGGCGATGAAATACGTCGAAGAGCAGGGCGGTCCGCATATATTCGCGCTCTTCGTTGTCGTAGCGCCGGATATCGGCCAATCCATTGCGCTCCAGCGCATCCACCTCACGCGCGACGGCTGCCATCATTCCTTCGACGCGCTCAATCCGGTTTGCCGCGCTCCGCCCTCCCGCCAGCGTAGTATCTACATCGAGTCGCTCCGCACTGAACGGATTTGCAAACGCCGCGCGCGCCACTTGTTGGAAAAACACGCGCTGAGAAGTGGTTAGGTGTCGCATAGACATAAAATGTAGGTGATGCTGGCAAGAAATGCACGGATGAAAAATTATCAATGGCGACTTGTTTTTGTAATTACTTGATTTTCAGTCTAATGCGCATTGAGAGGGAGTTGGCACGAGCCTAGCTAAATAGAGGTGCAGAGGAAAAAGATTATGGCAAACAAGATTGATTGGATTCGGGGCGAGATAGACGCGTGGCAGCGCGAAGGCGTTGTCGGCGTCGAACTCGCCGATCGCTTGCGCGCGCGGTATCCACGGGACGGCCGCGCTTCGCGGAGTGCGACATTGATCAGCCTCGCCGTACTTGGCGCGCTACTGATTGGTGGAGGCATTATTCTGTTGCTCGCGCATAACTGGGCGGATTTGGGTCGCCCGTTGCGTATTGCGGTTGCGCTTCTTCCGCTCATCGCCGCCCAGGCGCTGGCGTTGTTCGGCGCCGTTCGCGGGCGCACGGGGGCAGGTTGGCGGGAAGGCGTGGGAGTGTTCTGGACGCTCGCCATTGGTGCGGCGATTGCGATGGTGAGTCAAATTTATCACCTCTCCGGCACGTATGACGGATTCATGCTGACTTGGATTCTGCTCACGCTGCCGGTCATGTATCTGCTGCGGAGTTCGCTCACGGGCGTTCTTTTCACGGTGGGCGTACTGGCATGGGCGATGCCGATGGTGAATCAGGGAATTCGCGTGTGGCTCTATTGGCCGCTGACGCTCGCCGTCGTGCCGCTGTTGTGGATGGGGAGTTTCTCGCGCGTCTTCACGCCGGGTTTGAGCCTGCTGCGCTGGGTGCTGAGCGCTTCGCTCTTTTTCGGCGTGGGCATCACGTTTGAGCCCTATATGGGACGCTATTGGATGCTCTATTTCAGCGGACTCGCCAGCATTCTCTATCTGCTCGATATGCATCTGCAGAAGGATGCGCCGTCGCTGTGGCATCGGCCGATGCGGATTTGGGGCGCCTTGATTGCCGCGTGGCTCCCGTTGATGTTGACGTATCGTGATGTGTGGACGTTGGGCGGCATACGCGGCGACGAGATTGCGACTTGGGAGTTGGGTATTTATCGGGCCGTTCTTGTTCTGATGCCGGTCGCTGTACTGGCGCTCGCGGTGCTCGTGCGCAAGCAGTTCCGGGTAGTGGACTTGTTCCCCGCCGGACTTTTGTTTGCGACGCTTGGCGCATGGTGGATCACGAATTCCCCGCAGTTGCATGGCGGGGTACCGCTGTTCTTCAACGGATTTGTGGCGGCGTATGGGCTTGCGCGGATCGTTCACGGATTCCGCCGCGCATCACTTCGCTCCGTGAATATCGGCATGCTGTTGCTTGTGGCGGTCATCGTGCTGCGCTTCTTCGACAGCGATCTTTCCATGGTTGCGCGCGGCATCATCTTCATTGTGCTCGGCGTTTTGTTCCTCAGCAGCAACATCGTGTTGGCGCGTAAATTCCGGAGGGTGTCATGAAAAAGAAGATTCTAATTATTTCGATCCTGATCGTTGCCATCGTTCAGCTTGCGGTTCCTGCTTCCATGATTGCCGGGCGCCAGCGCACCCTGCGCGAGGGGACGGCGTACAAGTTCCGCACTGCGCCGGTGGATCCCTACGACGCCTTTCGCGGGCGCTACGTCGCCATTTCGGTGGAGCGCGCCACTGTGAACGGTGATCTATCGCGGCGCAGTCGCCATTCGCGCGATCGGGCATTTGCAACACTGGTGCCCGATTCCAACGGCTATGCAGTTGTTTCATCTGTAAGTCGTGAAGCGCCAGCGAGCGGGGATTTCATTCGAGTCAAAGCATGGACCATGGCGTCCAACCAGGTGCAGGTGATCTTTCCCATTGAACGCTTCTATCTGCCAGAAGATGAAGCCCCCGCAGCGGAGTCTGCCTATCGGCGCGCAAGTTCTCGCGGGCAGCGGAATGCCGAGGTCGTGGTGCGGGTGCGCAAAGGCGATCTCGTGATCGAGGACCTTCTGATTGAAGGCACGCCAATTCGTCAATGGCTGGCAACGCATGAAGAAGAAAGCAACTAAAGTGGCCCTCGCAGCCCTGCTTGGTGCGCTTGCGCTCGGCGTATTTGCCGCGCGTGCGGGGTATCCGATGTGGATCCATTCCCGCGCAGTAGCGAGCGAGCGCCACATTGAGCGCGACACAGATGGCGTGCGAGAAGGGATGCAATCCTTCGCGGTGGGCGAGGGTGATACGGAGCTGATCCTGATTCACGGTTTTGCTTCAGGTCCGGCGGTGTTTCGCCCGATGGCGGATGCGCTGGCGGGGGAAGGGATCGCCTGCCGCGCCATACGCCTGCCGGGATTTGGCGAGCCAATGGATCGGATGTTTTCGATTTCGGAAGCGGACTGGCGCAATGCCGTGGAGAGCGCAGTTGCTGATGCAAAACGCAAAAATAAGCGCATTTGGCTGGTCGGGCATTCGATGGGGGCGGCGCTCGCCGTGGACTATGCCCTGGCGCATCGCGAGGACGTTGCAGGACTTGTGCTCATCGCGCCGCTGATCGAAGTTTCCTCGCGCCGCAGCCTCGGACTGCCGCCGGAAATGCTGCAGCGCGTGGCGGATTGCGTGTTGCCGCGCGATGCTATTCTCGAAACCGCGTTTCCTATTGATCTTCACACGCAAGCAGACGGCGTGTTGGAACTGCGCGATCGCTATCTGCCAATCTCGATGTATGACGCGATGTTCCGGGTCGCCGCCGACATTCGCGAGCGCGGTGGAGAGCTGGAGCTGCCGGTGCTGATGATCGTGCCGGGCGCGGATAAGGTTGTGAGTCGCCGCGCGAGTGTGGTGTATTTCGATTCGATAGCGTCGCCGCGAAAAGAGTTGTTTGCGGCAGAGGAGGCGGGGCACGTCGTTCCGCTGGATTATGGATGGGAAAAAGTGGCGCAACGTGTAAATGACTTCGTCGGCTCATTGAGCGCGGACATACAGGAGGAGAGCAGATTGTGATGGCTCGATTTGGAAAATCCTTCGCATGGATGAATGCGACGCAGTTCTTCGGCGCACTGAATGACAATATCTTCAAGTTGCTGTCGTTCTTTTTCGCCATCCGGTTGTTGGGCGCGGAGAGAGCCAGTTCGCTGGTCTCGCTTGGCGGCGCTCTGTTTGTCGTGCCGTTCCTTCTCTTCACTCCGGCAGCGGGCGTGCTTGCGGATCGGATTAGCAAGCGGACGATCATTTTCTGGGCGAAAGTGCTCGAGATTGTCGTGATGGCGCTGGGCGTGCTCGCCTTCTCACTGTCATGGGTGCCGGGTGCGTTCATTGTGCTGTTTTTGATGTCCACACAGAGCGCACTGTTCGGGCCGAGCAAATACGGGATTGTTCCGGAGCTGGTTCAGCGCGACCAGATTTCAGCGGCGAATGGCGCACTCACGCTAATGACGTATCTCGCGATTATCCTCGGCACGGCAGTGGGTCCCTGGCTGGGCGAGGTGGTGGGCGGGCGTTTGTGGGTAGCGGCGCTCGTGTGCGTGGGAATCGCGGTGGCGGGTACGATGACGAGTGTGGGGATTGAGCGGACGCCTGCAGGCGGATCGCAGGCGCGTCCATCGTTTTCGATTGTTGGCGACGTGTGGCGCACACTCCGCAGCATCCGCGGCGACACGCAACTGATGATGGCCGTGGTGGCGTCGGCATATTTTTCGTTGATCGGCTCGTTCCTGCAATTGAACTTGATCCCATACGGAATGAACGCGCTGGGTCTCTCGGAGACGCAGAGCGGCTATTTATTCTTCTTCGCCGCTATTGGAATTGGTGTCGGATCCTGGCTCGCGGGTCGCCTTTCGGGGCGGAACGTTGAGTTCGGAATCGTTCCCATCGGCGCGTTGATCCTCGCGGGCGCAATTCTGGGGTTGGGCTGCTCCGGTGTTGGACTGAACAGCGTGCGCGCATTGATCCTGCTCGCCGGTGTGGGGGCGGGGCTGTTTTTGATTCCGCTTGATTCTTTCATTCAATTTCGCAGCCCGCGCGATCGCGTTGGTTCGATTCTCGCAGCGAGTAGTTTCTTAAGCTGGACCGGCGTTCTGATTGGCGCGCTGCTCATTTGGCTCTTCAGCGGACCGCTGAAATTGACATCTGGTCAGGGATTCCTGGTGATGGGTGTATTGACCGTGGTGCTGGGTGTGGTGGCGGTGATTGTGTTGCCGGATTTCCTGGTGCGCTTCTTTGCCATGCTGCTCACGCGCGTTTGCTATCGGCTCCGTGCGCACGGTGTCAAAAATCTGCCGGTGGAGGGTGGGGCGCTGCTGGTTGCGAATCACGTATCGTTTATGGATGCGCTTCAGATTCTCGCCGTTCAACAGCGGCGGATTCGATTTCTGATGCACCGTTCGATTTATGAGAAGAAGTGGTTGAACCCGCTTTTCCGTTTGATGGGTGTGATTCCGATTGCGACGGAGGATTCGCCGAAGAAGATTGTGGAATCGCTGCGGCAGGCGCGGCAGGCGATGGACGACGGGTATATGGTGTGCATCTTTGCGGAAGGAGCGCTGACGCGGACGGGAATGACGCAGGGTTTCCGCGCCGGGCTGGAACGCATTGTGAAGGACACTTCGCACCCGATCATCCCGATTTACATCGGTGGCACCTGGGGCAGCATTTTCAGTCACTACTACGGCAAGCAACAGCTGCGGCTGCCGACGAAGTTTCCGTATCCCGTCAGCGTGATGATCGGCAAGCCGCTGCCTTCGAATACGCGCGCGAGTGACGTGCGACAGGCGGTGATGGAACTCGCGGCAGACTATTTTGAAACGCGCAAACCTCTGCACCGTTCGCTGGGCGAAATCTTCATCAAGATGGCGCGGCGCAAATGGGGCAAGGCAGCCATTGATGATACTTCGGGCCGTTCGCTTACGTGGGGTACATCGCTGATCGGCGCCATCGCACTCGCGCGCGAGTTGCGGCGCAGAACACAAGGCGAGAAGAACATTGGCGTTCTTCTTCCGCCTAGCGTCGGGGGAATGCTGGTCAATGTCGCCATCGCGTTGTTGCGAAAGACTTCGGTGAACCTGAACTTTACGGCTTCGGACGAGGCGTTTCGTTCCGCGATCGAACAGGCGGAAATCAAGACCATCATTTCGGCGCGCGCTTTCATCGAAAAGTTTCCGCAATACGCGAGTTTGCCCGGCCTCGTGTTGATGGAAGACGTGCGCGCGGGTATCGGTCGGTTTGATACGCTTCGCGCGGCGTGCGCCGCGCGATTTCTGCCTGTGCGTTGTCTGACGCCGTTGCGCGGGGCATCGGCGGACGATGTTGCCACGATCATATTTTCATCCGGCACAACGGGTGCGCCGAAGGGCGTGATGCTGACGCACCACAATATCGCGTCAAATGTCGAATCCTGCACGCTGGTATTTCGTCCGCGTGAAGAGGACCGGCTGTGCGCCACGCTTCCGTTGTTCCATTCGTTCGGCTTCACCGTGGGCATCTGGTTCCCCGCGCTGACGGGGATATGCGCGAGCTATCACACCAGCCCGCTCGATGCGGGGCGTGTAGCGACGATGGTACGAGAGCGGAAATGCACCGCGATGTTTGTCACGCCGACATTTCTGCTGGCGTATCTGCGCAAGGCGGAGCGCGAGGATTTCGCGTCGCTGCGTCTCGTTGTGGCAGGCGCGGAGAAGCTGAAACCGCGCCTGGCCGACGCATTTGAGGAACGGTTTGGGATTCGGCCGCTGGAAGGCTACGGCACGACAGAGTTGTCGCCGGTGGCGGCGCTGAGTTTGCCGGATGTGGATGTGGACGGTGTGTACCAGGCGGGTCACAAAGAGGGGTCCGTGGGGCAACCGGTGCCCGGCGTTGTAGCGCGGATTGTGGATCCGGAGTCGGGCGAAGCGTTGCCCGTGGGGTCGAACGGCCTGCTTTTGATCAAGGGGCCGAATGTGATGAAGGGCTATTTGAATCGCCCGGATTTAACGAAGGAAGCTCTTGTGGACGGGTGGTATCGCACCGGCGACATGGCGCAGCTCGACGAGAACGGCTTTATCACAATCACGGATCGCCTCGCCCGCTTCAGCAAAATTGCGGGGGAGATGGTGCCGCACCTTGCGATTGAAGAGGTCTATCTTCGTAAGCTCGGTACGAGCGAGGCCGTGTTGGTCGTCACGTCGGTGGCGTCCGAGCGAAAGGGGGAGCGCCTTGTTGTCCTCTGTACGGCTGCTGCGGGTGATCTGCTTGCGCTGCACGAGATTATGCAGGCGAGCGAGTTGCCGAATCTATGGCGGCCTGCGCGCGACTCCTATTTCCGCATTGATGCCCTGCCGCTCACAGGCAGCGGTAAGCTCGATGTGAAGGAGGTCAGAATGATGGCGATGCGTTTGATCGGAGAGGAGAAGTAGCGTAGGTTAGGCCATCTGGAGGATCGCCATGGAACAACGACTCGATTATCAAAAAGCTTCGCAGGCGGCATTCAAAGCGCTGCTGCATACGGAGATGGAAGTTCATAAATGCGGGCTGGAAAGCTCTCTTCTTGAATTGGTCAAGAACCGCGCTTCTCAAATCAACGGTTGCGCGTGGTGCCTCGATATGCATACGAAAGACGCGCGGGCACTGGGCGAAACTGAACAGCGTCTCTACCTCATTCCTGTCTGGCGTGAGGCGCCGTGCTACACGCCGCGCGAGCGCGCGGCGTTGGCATGGACGGAAGCGGTGACGCTTATTGCCAATGGTGTGCCGGATGACGTTTTTGCTGAGGCGCGCAAACACTTCAGCGAAAAAGAGCTGGTTGACTTGACTCTTGCCATCATTGCCATCAATGGCTGGAACCGGATGAACGTGGCCTTCCGCACCAAAGTCGGCGACTACGTCAGCCCGCACGCGGCGAAAAAGAGCTGATCCGAAACCCAGATCCTGCCGCGCCTTTTCAGGCGCGGTTGCATTACGGATCACGGGCGATTCGCGGTTAACGCATCTTGAATCAACTTATAGTCGTTATGATGTGCCGGAGCAACGGTCTTTTCATGAGAATGCGAGGTTGTGAGTTTTCATGATGGCATTGATTTGAATGATGA
>JBDHQM010000070.1:0-5221 GCA_039807095.1 Kiritimatiellia bacterium | reverse complement strand
CCCCCGCCGCACCAGCGACCTGCGCGCGAGCGAGGCGCTCTTCCGCACGCTCTTCGAGCAATCGCCCGACCCCATCTTCGTCGAAGCAGAAGACGGCACCGTGCTCGATGCCAATCGCGCCGCCGGTCATCTGCACGGTGTAGAGCCATCCGCCATCATCGGAAAACACGTGAGCGAGCTGGTGCCCCCCGCCCATCGCGATATCGTGCGCCGGGACTTCCCGAAATGGTTTTCCGGAGAAATCACATTTTACGAAGGCTATAGCTTCACACACGACGGCCGCATCATCCCCGTAGAGGTGAAGGCCAGCCGAATCGAATACAAAGGCCGCACCGCGATCCTCTTGACCGTTCGCGACACCACCGAGCGCCCCTATGAAGACGACCGCCGCGCGGCAATGACGCGGGGCCTCCGCGCAATCGTCGAGATCGCCGACGACCTCATCGCCTGCCCCGACCTCGACACGCTCTACCGGCACGCCGTCGAAATGGCGCGCACGCACCTGGGCCTTGAACGCGCCTCGATATTTCTTTCAGACGGACACACCGTTCGCGGCACGTTCGGAACCGATCTGCACGGCAACATCACCGACGAACGCAGCCACGCCTTCCCGATAACAGACATGTGGCGCGAACGCTTCCGCCTACGCGGCCCCGCAGAAGCGCGCTGGACACTTTCCTTCGAGCCCATTCGCGATTGGGCCGGCAACCAGATGACCGCACACGCGCCCGGCTGGGTTTCCGTCACCCCCATCCAAACCGCCAGCAAAGCCGTCGGCGTATTCTGCAACGATTCCGCCATAACCCGCGCACCCTTCGACCCGGTGAAGCAGGAAATCGTAGCGGTCTACAGTTCGCTCCTCGCAAATATCATCGAGCGCAAAGCCGCAGAGTCCGAAATTCTCCTACTCGCCACCGCGGTCGAACAATCTGCCGAATACGTCATCATCACCGACCTCAACGGCACCATCACCTACGTCAACCCCGCCTTCGAGCGCGTCACCGGCTACACCCGCGCAGAGGCCATCGGCCAAAACCCGCGCATCCTCAAGAGCGGCCAAATGCCCGCATCGCATTACACCAACATGTGGAACTCGCTTATACGCGGCGAAGCATGGACATCGGTCGTCACCAATCGCCGCAAAGACGGGCGACTCTACAACGCCAAACAAGTCATCTCCGCCATCAAGGGACCCAACGGCGACATCACGGCCTACCTCTCCATCGCACAAGACGTCACGCGCGAAACCGCGATGGAGCACGCGCTCCAGCAGTCGCAAAAAATGGAGAGCATCGGGCGACTCGCCGGCGGCATCGCGCACGACTTCAACAACCTCTTCACCGGCATCCTCGGCTTCGCCCGCCTCATCAAGGGTACACTCGAGCCTGGCCACGTCTCGCAAGCCGATCTGGACGAAATCATCCAATCCGGTGAACGCGCCGCCAGCATCACGCGACAACTTCTCGCGTTCGGTCGCAAGCAGGTCATCCGCATGGAGCCGCTCGACCTGAACGCCGCCATCCTCGAAATTGACCAACTCCTCAACCACAGCCTCGGCCGCCGCTACGAAGTGATCAAGCAGCTCGCCCCCGACATCCCGCTCATCATCGCGGATGGCGGCATGATTGAGCAGATCGTTCTCAACCTCACCATCAACGCGCGCGACGCCATGCCCAACGGCGGCAAGCTCACCATCGGCACCGCCACCGCTCACCTCGCCGAACCCCACCCGCTCAGAACACAGCGCTCTATCCCGCCCGGCACCTACGCAGTGCTCAGCGTACGCGACACCGGCACCGGAATCAGCGAAGACATCGCGACGCAAATCTTCGAACCCTTCTTCACCACAAAAGAAGCGGGGCACGGCGTAGGACTCGGCCTCTCCACCGTGTACAGCATCGTCAAGCGCTGCCACGGCTTCATTGATTTCGAAACAGCCCTCGGCACGGGAACAGAATTTCGGCTGTATTTTCCGCAGGCAAAGGATGAAGGAATCGCAGAACCCGCGCCGGAACTCCCTGCACCCGGCGCACCCGACACATCCACACAACGCAACGCAACCATTTTGCTCGCAGAAGACGAAGACGCCATTCGGCACCTCATCACGCGCACGCTCACGCCCCTCGGCTACCGCATCCTTGAAACCGCAGACGGCAACGAAGCGCTCCAGAAATTCAAAGAGAACCGCGACTCAATCGCACTTCTCCTCACCGACGTACTCATGCCCGGCATGGGCGGAATTGAACTCGCCAACCTCGTGCGTAAAGAAAACGCCGCGCTTCCCGTCCTCTACATCTCCGGCTTCGCCGAAAACATCTTCCCTGAAGGCACCCCCGCCACCAGCAAAGGCGCGCTCCTCCTAAAACCCTTCTCAACAGAAACACTCATCCGCGAAGTCCAGCGCGCACTGAAAAAAAACTGATCCCCCACGCGCTCAATCGCTCTCCAATCGCGCCCGCCCTTCTACAAACTTCCAACGCTTGGAAAAACCGCGCGCGCGGACTTCCAACGATTGGAAACTTCGCTCATCGCGCGCTCCCTTTTTCAAACGTTGTCCCGTAATGCTGTAAGAAAAACATCTTCTTCGCCGTCCACCAGCCGTCCTTGGGCGTCGTCAGCATCGGCCGCAGGCACGTCGTCATTTGAAGCGTCACGAGCATGAAGATCAAAAACCAAAAGATGATGCCGCCCGACTTCTTGAAGAGCGCGTGCACCCGCAACTTTCCTACAAATCGCATCACGAAAAGCGCCGTTACGCCCCAAATAAAGAAAACCAGCAGCGTGACAAACGGCAGGCTCTCCGTCGAAACCGCAAACAGCCACGCAACAGGAGCCAGTCCCACCAGCAGCAATCCCTGCATCGCCAGACACGAGGCGCCCAACAGAAACGACTGCATCGGCGAAAGCGGCGCCCCGCCGACATTCCCAAAAACAAAGAGACTCGGATAACACACAAGCAACGAGCACAGCGCAACGAGCGGCGCCTTCACCGTCGCCATCCCCGCCACATTCCATCCGCCAAACAGCCCCATTGCGAACCCGAAAATGGCGTGGAACAAAATCGCCGCGCAGAGCAATTTGATACTCGTGGAGACGCCCTTCTCACGCTCCGCAATAAGGCCCGCCACCCGTTCCGGCGCCTTCAACAAAACTCCGACAGTCCCATCGTGAATCGGCGGGGGTGTACTCGCTGTGTCATTCATGATCACTCCTCCTATTTCCCACCCGTTAACAGAAACGGGATCACTTCCATAAAGACAAACTCGTAAAAATTTCGGTCCAGCGCATCCGCGCGCATAAACGCCACTGGAAAGAACGGGCTCCCCACAAACGGCCTGAATATCCACGACAACTGACACCCCACAAAACCGAACGCGGCCACCCACAAAAGAAGCAGCGAGACCGGCGAACAACCGGGCCGCACAATCTGGCGAAGCCCCCGGAACAGCGCGACATTCCCGCCCATCCCCGCAAGTCCGAGAATTGCCACATGCGTCACCAAAATCGAGTTGTGCGCAAACTGCAACTCGTTGGCCGTCCCCTCATCCGCAACCCCCGTCACTGTGAAAAAGATCGCGGCCGGAAGCAGACTCAACAAAATCCACGCCGTCAGCGTCATCGAAGCGAAAACAACCGTCACCGTATCCCGAAATGAAAGACCCGACCCCAGGAGCGCCGCCATCATCCAATTGAAAACCGAAACAATTGTCGTCGTTCCCAGAAAGAGCAACGGCAACTTGAGCGCCACATACAGCGCCAGGCGCGGAGACCGCCACCCCGCAAGCGCCGCACCATACAACGCACACGCCACAACGATAAACGCGATCAACCCCAACACGCTGACCCACGGCACCTCGCGCGCCCGCACCCGCGCCCAAAAACCCTCGCGATCCGTCAGCAATAGGATGAACACCGGCCTCGCCATATCGCATCACTCGGCAGCGAACGACAAGCGCCACACGCCACCCTGAAAGAACCTTTACCGTATCCACCCCAATCACGCGACATCTTTTCCCGCTGGCAGGAAATGAGAAATGGGAACACCAGCACACATAAGTCCCATGAGTCTCATGGGTCTCATTGGAAAAGAGGCGGAAACTTCGCCGGGACAGGCTTCGTCCTTCGCTGCGCTGCGGACGAAAATCTCAAAAATGGCACGATGCAAAAACGCGCCCGGAATGCGATTTCAGATATTTTTCAAATTCTGAGGCGCGAACGCGGTCGGGAAAGGCAATGGCGACCCGAAGCTTCCACGGAACATGCTTTGCCGTGTGCGGAACTTCACCGGAGTTGTGACGGCGAAGGCGATCCTTCAAGTCGTCGGTGATACCCGTATAGTGGTGGCTGGAATCTGACTCGCTCTGCAGAATGTAGACGTACGAAAATGACGGCATGGCTTGCCCGGGCGTAGTTCGCAGCGCACGTTGGCAGTACGTCCGGCTCCGTCCTCGCGGACTCGAACTTCGCCGGGACAGGCTTCGTCCTTCGCTGCGCTGCGGACGAAGCCTGGTGGCGGCGGAGGGATTTGAACCCCCGACCAAGGGCTTATGAGTCCCCTGCTCTACCGGGCTGAGCTACGCCGCCCCTGAAAGGCGATAGACACTAGGAGAGGCGCGCGAATTTGTCAATCCGCGCGACGAATAGAATCGCTGTGCCGGCCTGAAGAATCAGGGCGCGGTCACCTTCTCGGCTACCATCTGATTGGTCGGCTTGCCTTCGATCTTCAACTTCGGGGCAAACGCTTTTTTGACAAAGCCCGAACCATCCTGCGATGGGCCGATGGTTTCACGCCATCCGTTATCCCACGTGATGACAATGCCGTTGGGAAGTGCCTGCCAGGTGCCCGTTCTCCCGCGGCGCGCTTCGCCGGGATCTTCCCAGCGCGAGGAGGCTTCACCGCTCGCTTTGACTTCAATGAAGAACACGCGCTCTTTGCTGTCTTGCACTTTCCACGTTCCAACAAACGAGCTGTCCGCACTGGCGGAACTGGCGGCTTCCGCCGCATGCCCCGCAATGGGAGCAACCGCCGCTCCCATCAACATCGCGCCCAAAAGGGCTGCCGCAAATGTGACTTTCATAGTCACACTCTAGATCGAATCCCGCCTGCGCGCGATAAAAAAAGACGGACCCTCTCGCCTTTCGATCCTGACTTCCGAAATGGGACACCCAAAATTATTTTTGAGCTGATGACGGATAGATCAGGTCGAAGACCTGCTGTTGT
>JBDHQM010000030.1:0-30235 GCA_039807095.1 Kiritimatiellia bacterium | reverse complement strand
CGACGCGCCCAAGATGCGGGCTCTGCGAGATCAGTTCGTAAAGCTCGCGTCGGACTTTGAGCGCATGGGCTGCGCACACGGTGACTTGCAGAATGGCAACGTGCTTGTTGGCACCAACGGCTCACTCATTCTCATTGATTACGACGGTCTTTATGTACCGGGCATGCAGCAGGGCGACGGCGACGAAATAGGTATCGCGCATTTTCAGCATCCATCAAGGACGGAGAAGTTATTTGGCCCACGAATGGACCGGTTTGCCTTCGCGGTTATCTGGCTTAGTCTCGAAAGCATTTCCCGCAGACCCGATCTCTATGACAAATACGGGACCAGCGACAACATCATTTTCTCGGCAACGGACTATGTCCAGTGGAGTAGCGCCGAAGTCGTGCGAGAGCTCCTTGCCGTCAAGGAACTGTCGCCCCACGTTGCGCGACTTGGGCGACTTTGCGAAATAGCACCGGATGATTTGCCGCCGCTTTGTGATTTTATTGACGTGGCGAAGCCTATCGCAGGCAAAGTTGTCATCGCACCTACCGTCGCACCTGCGCTTGCTCCCGTTCTCGATGCCCTCGCATACGATGACATTCGCAGGCACGTCGGTGAGCGGATTGAAGTCAGGGGCGAAATTACTGAGGTTCATTACGGTCGTAGTCGAAATACTCAGAGAGAATATGTACTCATTTCGTTTACGAATTACTGGCAGGGTCCACAGTTTAGGATAGCAATATGGAATCTTGTTCTGTCCCAAATGCAACGGCGACCTGACGATAGTTGGGTAGGAAAATATGTTAGCGTTAGCGGCCTTGTTGATCCGGAGTACCAGTACACAAACAGAGGCCGTTCATATCCGCGACTCGGAATTACGATTCAGGAAGAGAACCAGCTTCGTTTCATCAACAGGCCCAAACCGCAACCCGTTGTCCAACCACGGGCGGCCACGCGGAACGCGGATATTTTGAAGACAATAAAGACGCCGACCGCGCCAGCGAGCCGGTCGAAGCCACCGGTGCCGCAGCAAGTACAACAAACGACCACTCCGCTCATCAACAGGCCCAAACCGCAACCCGTTGTCCAACCACGGGCGGCCACGCGGAACGCGGATATTTTGAAGACAATAAAGACGCCGGCTGCGCCAGCGAGCCGGTCGAAGCCACCGGTGCCGCAGCAAGTACAACAAACGACCACTCCGCACATCGCCTCGCCCACAACGTCTTCACCACCAGAGTCAAATCATGCCGGCGCTGGCGCCGTAACAGCGGGGCTGATTGGTTTGGCAATTGGTGGCCCCGTTGGTTTAATCGTCGGCGGAATAGCCGGGTTCTTCGTGGGCAAGAAGATTAAGAAGTAGATGCTATGGGATGGAGATTCAGACGAACAATCAGGACGGGACCAATTCAAACCAACTGGTCCAAGAGTGGTGTTGGATGGAGCCTGAATCTTGGCATCTGTCGCGTGGGCGTGAATCCTCAAGGCAAACCGTATATCAGCGCAGGTATCCCCGGCACGGGTCTCTACTTCATCAAATATCTTAACAGAGCGAGGCCGCAGTCTTTGCCGCCGCAACCACATCCCACCGCTGGGCAGGTTACGACGCCGCCACAACAAGCATCATCAAACCAAGCTATCTTGGACAAACTGAAACACGGATGAAGAAAACCCAACAAGCGGCGTCACACGTACGCGAGGCCCGCGGCGGGCCTCACGCCGGTGCGCCGTGACGTTCGAGCACACATATATGAACGAAAACGATGATTACCAGTACATCGAGGAACTTGATGGCGATGTTCTCATCTGTATCGAGACTCTGCAGAAGTCTGACACTCAGTGCGCCAGAAGGATGCTCATCCGCGCTGTGCAGGCCCAAATTGAAGCGATTGTCTCTTACCTGAAGCGCGCGGCGTACACATTGTCGTGGTTGCACATGGCACATTCATGGCTGAAGACGCGGTCGCTTCATGTTGACGTCCCCTTGATGATGGCATTGACCGATACAGACGTGACTATTGACGATCACGGCCGACTCCATGAGCGACCCAGGTTCGTGCGGTTAAGAGATAGCCTACAATTCTCGTTTCGCGCCGCTGCCAAGGCCGGCGGTGTTGAGTTCTCGCTCGACAAGAACAAGGGATGGGACGCGTTGCTTCGTACAATTGAGAAGCGGAACGCGATAACACATCCCAAGCGGATGACAGATGTCCATGTAACCGAAGACGACGTGCGTAGAGCGAAGATGGCGAGTGGAATGGGTACATGGCCATTTCCAAAGGGTTCTAAAGGCAATGAGCGACAAACAAGAGGGCCAGCCAGAAGGTCAACAGGTAGAAACTCCGACACCATGTGTAGTGCGTCCATCCCCATGAAGACTGCGCTGCCATCCGATATCATCGCCCTACTGGATCGAGCAAAACGCAACGATCCCGAAGCTCAGCTCCGCTTGGCCATCCGGTACTACGACGGCCACGGTGTTGCGAAGTCATTTGGCGACGCGCTGGCGTGGTTTAGACGAGCAGCCGAAAATGGTAATGCGATGGCACAGTACAATCTTGGCTGGATGTGCTACGCCGGAGAAGGACTCCCACAGGACATTGAAGCTGCGCGAGAATGGTTCGCGAAGTCGGCTGCGCAAGGATTCCCAGATGCACAGTACCATCTTGGGCAGTGGTACTATTCCTGCCGTGATTCTCGACAGAGTTACAGTCGTGCGCTTGAGTTGTATACGCTTGCTGCCAACCAAGGATTCATTGATGCCATCTATGCACTCGCGAGCATGTATTCGAATGGTACTGGCGTCATCCGCGATTATGACAAGGCTATTCAGTGGCTGTCTCGTGCTGCCGAGAAACCTCCCCACAGAGCGAAGGCCCTTGCGGAGATTGACAGGCTCGCCCGAGACAAGAAGCGCGAAGATGAACGTGAGGCCCGGAACTCTGCCGCATCTCCTGACGCAAGAGCACCCGTGAAGGACGAACGCTACTTCGGTCGAGTCCTAGGTTTGCGGGGTGAAGTTGATCGGGCGACGGTCAAGCGCCAGTATCGCGAACTCGTCGTCCAGTACCATCCAGACAAGGTCGAGCATCTTGGTGCCAAATTGAAGGCCGTAGCCAATTCAGAGATGAAGGAGATCAATCTCGCGTATGAGTATTTCAAGAACAAATACCAGATTGAATGACGATGCCGAACCAGAGGGTCCAGCGTATTTGCTCCCCGCGGACGGCTCGCAAATCCGCTGACCCATGACGTTCGCAGGAAAGAGATGGAAAAAAGACTCTCTTCTGTGTAATGTATCCTCGGATAGGGAGATGGAACATGTTGCTAACGGCTATAATTCGTCAAGAAGATGATTGGTTTGTGGCGGAATGTCCGGAAGTCGGGACAGCGAGCCAAGGCAAAACAGTTGAAGAAGCCATCGCCAATCTCCGAGAGGCCACCGGTGTTTATCTTGAAGAATTCCCTCAGCATTCGCCATCCCGTCCCATTCTAGCTACCTTTGAGATTCCGGCTCATGCCTGAACTGCCGCGGATTTCAGGGAAAGAAGCAATTCGGGTTTTCGAACGGTTGGGGTTCCGGCAAGTCCGCCAAAAGGGCAGTCACGTTGTTCTCCGAAAAGGCGCACGAGGGTGCGTCATTCCCCTCCACAACTCATTGGCTGTTGGCACTCTGCGGAGTGCCATCCGACAAGCCGGCATCAGTGTTGACGAGTTCATCGACGCTTTTCAGAAATAGTTCTGCGAACCACTGCCTCCACCGTACCGCTCACCCGCAGCGGGTTCGCGTCCGGTGAGGCGTAACGTTCGCCACTAGAAGAAGGAGACATTCGCGATGACATTCTGGGCATACGGGATCGCGACAGTTGGGTTTTGCAGCGGCATGTGTCTCATGTTCCTCCTCAAGAAATGGAAGATTGGGGCTTGGCTTACATGCGTCTCTTTGGCCGTTTTTGCCGGGGCAAGCATCAATATTCATAATCTTGTCTCGGTTGACGACGCGTTCAAGTACGAGATCAAGCAACAAATGTCGACATTGAGCAACGATGTTGCCGGGCTAAATGTGCGAATGGTACAATCAATGGTATTGACGCAACAGATTGTGCAGACGGTAAACTTGGTAACAGAGGTCAAGAAAGAAGTTGCTGACATACGCGAGATGATCACAGGATTGTATGACCGTACTCGCACCGAAACAGTGCGGCCCGGCGAGTCGAACAGGCTGTGGTATGTTGAAAAGAAAGACGGCGCTCACGTTACGGTGCTTCGCCTCGAACAGGCTTTCTTGCGACAGTCTGTGAGCGTTGTCGCTTTCGGCAAAGGACAGCAAATTCCGATCCTGCCTACTTCCCTTACCTCCTATCGTAATATCCTCACCATACCGTGGGACTCAGCAGCTCCCAGCTATACTGCGATGTCATACATAGTGACATACACTCTCGACCCCAATAACACCAACCTTTACGACAGGATAGCAATACAAGAGGATTCTCTTCTGTTAGATGAACAACTTAGGGTGACGTTCCCATGAATAACCGGCGAACCACCGCCTCCACCGTACCGCTCACCCGCGGCGGGTTCGCGTCCGGTGAGGCGTGACGTTGGGGGAAATATATAATATGAAGCATCTCGTGTTCACACTGATGATCGGGCTATTTGGTGCATACAGTGCTTTAGCAATCACCAATTATATCTTTGATGTTGAGCTTCCCGATACAGGCGAAACCTATTCGTTACGCTTGGACTCATCAGGACACGCTAAACGGGAATATGATGCTTTTGTGAAGTATGCAACCGAATTTGAAGTCGATGACACTGCACGCGCAACGAAATGGGGAGAGCGCGGCATTGGTACATTCATTGAGGTCACGGCGACACCAGATGATCGGGACATTGAGATTGCGGTCTCATTTGAAAAAGCCGAATTTTTAGGGTTAAATACTTATGACGTGAAGGGACACAAGGTGAAGCAGCCCATATTTGACTCAAAAAATACAACAACCCAGATACGTGTTTGGCCGGGACAGTGGGTCTCTTTTGATGTGGTTAGGTTCCGTATCAGAAAGGAAGTCCCCCAACCAGCGGGTGGAGCGTACGGTTCACCCGAAGCGGGTTCACCGCCCGCTCACCCGTAACGTTCGCTGAAGAAAGAATCGGATGATGGGAGAGGGGTGCTCCCATCCTGAATGTGAATGAGGAAACGAAAGCTCGGATCACAATTTCCGGATTCAAACGGGGAAGGGGAGAGAAGCGGAAGTTTTCTCGAATAGGAACTTCGGAGAATCGGCTGTTGCCAAAAACCATTTGCCCTGCTGAAATCTGCAGCGAACCAGGCGGTCGAGGGTACGGCTCACCCGTGGCGGGTTCGCCGCCCCTCACCGCTAACGTTGGCGATTATAAACCATGCTAAACAAAGCATATGTTATCTTTGGCGGACTATTCTGTACGAGCTGTGCTTCAATCGGCACTCATACGATCCAGATACAGCACCCACCACAATTATATCCCGGAGCCAGAATCGATTTCGGAATCATTCGATATGCAATCGATACCTCCTATCAAGACAGCATCGGGAAAGACTTCTTCGTCGCCTATGCTCCACTCGCCGCTGTTGACCTGCCATTTTCGGTGGTCCTTGATACGATATTCTTGCCGATAGATGGAACCCGCATGATCCTCTATAAACAACACAAGCCAATTGAGAAAACATCAAGAGGTCGCCAACCAGCGGGTGGAGCGTACGGTTCACCCGAAGCGGGTTCACCGACCGCTCACCCGTAACGTTCGCCAAACTAAGCGCCGCCAGTTATGCGTCTGACAATCAAAAGCCTAGACTATGCACCGGAAGACCTATATCCGCAGGAACCCATTGATGTAGAGCTTTTACGTGAATTGGCAGGTCCAGACCGGCCAGATTACTGGCTCGCAAGATCAGAGCGACCTATTTATTGGATGCACGACAACCACCAGAAGACTATTACACACCTGATCTTAGCCGCTCGTTGGCAGGGAACACGAATTCAGCCGGGCATTGAGCACTTGCCAGTGGGGATTGCTTTCGTCCTTGATGACAGCGTGCTTACTGATGCGGTTCTAGACCTTCAAAAGTGCTATTACTCGGCTATTGGTATTGCCTATGACACCACCGACGGACGTAAGCCTCGACCGATAGAGGAGATATTGACTGGACAGATTGCCGCAGGCTTTCAGACTGGAGTGTCACCGTTGCAGTCCGCTTCACAGAAAAAACCTTGGTGGAGATTCTGGACTTCTTGATATACTATCACCGTGAACAGCATGAACCATATAACCAAAGGCGAACAAGCGGGTACAGGCAACCGTGCGAAGCCCGGTGCCTGACCCTTGACGTTGGCTGAACGGAATATGAGATCAACGATTCTACTCTGCACGATTGCCATGTGCTTTTCCCAAGCGCGGTCATGCCCAGCAGCAACAGTCTCTACCTTGGCGAACGCTGTCTGGAGTGACGATCTGGCAGCAATCGAGAAAATCCTGACCGACGAACCAGAGAGTGTCAACGCACCAACCGGCGACCAATTTCATCCAACCGCAGTGTTCATAGCCGTGGAGAAAGGAAACACCAACACCCTCAATCTACTGGTCCAGCGAGGGGCCGACCTGACGATGACCACCATGTGGGGACACAGAACCCCGATAGACGAGGCAGTACGGATGGGAAAGAGCCAAGTCATTTCTTGGTGGCTTTCCAAGGATCCCTCCAGCGACAGTGTTGAACGCGCCTTTGAACTTTCCATCGCACCTGAAGATCAGGAATCGACAGTTTGGCAGACCATTCTTGACGACCCTCGGGCGGTACAGCTTCTCAAGGCTAGCGGAAAACCGTATGTTGCCAGATCAATTCAAGTCAGGATGACGCCGAACGGCCCGCAAGTTCGCAGAGATCGGGTAGCCATTGTGAAAAGGCTGGTGGCGCTGGGGTTCAACCTGGAAGCGGAACACGATGGCAGGACCGCAAGCGACATTGCCGCGTCGAATCTCGATTTGGAGGTGCTCCGAATTGTGGATACACTCCACCGTTATGATTCGTTCTTGCAGCGCTTTGTCCACCAAAGCGGGAGTGATTATCTTGGGCGGTGGTCCAATGGGAAGGACAACTTCAAACAGAAGGTCCTTGTGTTGACGACGAACGGACAGGACACATTTCAAGGGAGCACCGCAACCTTCCCCATTCTATGGTGTCTGGAAGATAACACGCTCCAGGTCCACTTGCCGTTTGCCTTGGCAAACGGCGCACCCGATCCCTTCATGATCGGGACACTCTCTCAGGATGGGACCTCCATCGAATGCCGATTCCAGAATGCGGATGGAAAAGTGGATACCGAAGTATTGACCCAGTGCACTAAGTAGATAGCCAACAATCGCCTCCACCGTATTTCTCACCCACGGCGGATTCGCGTCCGTTCAGTCGTGATATTCGGCCGGGGCCTACACGGACGACCGATTCGTGGAGGGGGGAATCGTGTACGGGGACGGGGCGTGAAAAGAAACGTGTACGTGTACGAGTACGAAGAGCTATCTGGTTAGTCAACGGACGCAGGCTGCTCGTGGTCGCTTGTGCCTGACGATAGGGGAGACTTCAACTCTCTCACTTCCTCGCCAATTTCACTCCCGGTCAGTCGGGTAAGCTGCTGTTCGAGTAAATCGAGGAGGGCGACGTTATCGAGTGGTTCGAGTTTTCACTCTTCAGGTTTGATTTTTCTTTCTCATCCATCCGTGGAAATTGGTGGCATCCGTGGTTTCAGGAGTTGGGAGTGAGGGTTGAAGCAATTCGGTGGGACGGTTCGTGGAGGGGCGGCGTGCACGGGTACGGGTACGAGTACGTGAACGTGGACGGGTACGTGAACGTGAACGAGGGGTTTTCTAGTCAAGCAGTGAGGGGAGGTGGAGTAGGAGAGGACTCGCGGGTTTGACACGTTAGGGGGGAGATCGCTACGTTTTCAGTGTCTGAGGGGTGGGGGAGGAGGAGGTCGGTGAGAGTGCGCGCGTGGCGATATATGGTCTTCGTGCTTTTCGCGTCTTGTTGTATGGCGCGCGCGGATTCTGTCGAGCCGGATTTGCTCGAGGTGCGATTTGTTGACGACCAGCAGATTCGTCTCCGCGATTATGAACCGAAGAACGTCGGATCGGGCCCAGCGTTGCAGAGTGTGCGATCGCGCGCGACGATGCAGAGGTTGCGAAATCGCGGTGTTCAGTGGCGGCGTTCGTATGAATTGGCGAGCGAGGAATATCTCGACAATCTGCGCGGGCCGCGAAATTTGAATCAGTATTTTCGCCTGAAAGTGCCGAGCGATCAGATCGAGGCGACGATTGCCGATCTGGAGTCGCTGCCCGAAGTGGACAAGGTATTCCGCGTGCCGAAACCGGCGCCGCCTCCTGCAGCGCCGGATTATTCGAATCCTGCAAACGGCTCCGGGTATTGGGCGCGCTACCTCGATGCTGCACCGTCCGGCGTGGATGCACGGTACGCGTGGTCGAATGGAGTCACAGGGGCGGGGGTGAAGATTTGCGATATCGAATACGAATGGAACAAGACGCATGTGGACCTGCCGACTGTTACGTATTTCGGTCCAGTTGCGATTCCTTATGATAAATCTAATCACGGCACCGCCGTGTTGGGCGTTATGTTCGGCAAAGACAATGGGACGGGTGTGAAGGGAATTGCGTACGATGCCGCTCCGTATTTCACCAGCCCGTATACCTGGAGTTATTGGGGATATAACGTGGGGGCTGCGATTCTGGCGTCTTTCAGTGTACTGACAAATGGGGATATCCTTCTTATCGAGCAGCAAATCCCGGGGCCGACGAATGAGTTTGTGCCGGTCGAATGGTATGAGCCGTGGTATGACGCGATTCGCGCGGCGGTGAGCAACGGAATCATCGTCGTTGAAGCGGGGGCGAATGGCGGGCAGAATCTCGACAGCGCAGCGTATTCGACGGGGAATGGCGGGCATCATCCGTTTCTACCGGAGAATCGGTCCGGCGCGATTATTGTCGGTGCGGGAAATGCGCCGCAGGATGCAAATCCGCGCAAACGGGCGTCGTTCTCGAATTATGGCAGCGCCGTCTTGCTTCAAGGAACGGGCGGGTCAGTTGTCACTGCCGGTTTCGGCGATCTCTACAGCGCCGAGGGGACAAATGCACACTACACTCTGTCTTTTTCCGGCACATCGAGCGCATCGCCAATAGTCGCGGGTGCGGCGGCACTGGTGCAGCAGTTTTATCGCGAGCGGTACGGCGTATCGGCGACACCCGCGCAGATGCTGACGATTCTCGAACGCACGGGCACGCCGCAGGAGGGAACGGATCATATCGGACCCTTCCCCGACGTGCGTACGGCGATCGAGGATCTGCTCTCGCGCGATGACGTGGACGAGGATGGAATTCCCGATGCGTGGGAACTTGGCCGCTATGGCACGATCAGGCATGCGCCCGCGTGGGATGGCGACGGAGACGGGTTTACACTGCTGGAGGAATACATTGCCGACACAGCACCGCAGGACAGCAATTCGTATTTTCGTGCAGAGGGCATTTCGCTCAGCCCGCTGGTGTCCGTTTCGTTCGCTTCGGCGACAGGGCGGGTGTATCGGCTTGAGTACAGCGATGATTTCATGGGCGACACGTGGGAGGCGGTGCCGGGTCTCTCGAATGTGCTGGGCGTAGGTGGCGCTCAGATACTGACCGATACGAACGCTGCATCGTCGCGGCGTTATCGCCTGCGCGTGTGGCTCGATTCGCCCTGAGCAAGGCGCGCGCCATCACCTTCTATTTTCAGTGGGGGCTTGGTTTGTTTTGGCGGGGAAACTGGGCTATCTTTGTGTGTGAAATTTATTGCGAGGAATTATGGAATACTGCATCTCGAAAGAAACAGCGCTCGGATACGAAGACGCGATTGCCAAGGCAACGGAAGAGTTGAAGAAGGAGGGCTTTGGCGTCCTGACGGAGATTGATATTGCGGCTACGCTGAAAAAGAAGCTCAACGTTGATTTCCGAAAGTACAAAATCCTCGGCGCGTGCAATCCGCCGTTTGCGCACAAGGCGCTTCTGGCGGAGCCGCGAATCGGGACCATGCTGCCCTGCAATGTGATCGTGAGGGAGCGCGAAGACGGAAAGACTGAAGTTTCCGCCATCAATCCGCTCTCAAATATGCGGATGATTGGCAATCCCGCGCTCGACGAAATTGCGCGGCAGGTGACCGATAAGCTCCAAGCCGTTCTGTCGCGAATCTAACGCGTGTTGCTCCTCCAATTCCTGCGCGGCCAGCCGGAATGCGGCTGGAGTGGCGTTGATCGGGGATGTATAAACGACCGATGTCTTCGAAGAGTCCATTCAATCTGGTTGCGGAATATGCGCCGATGGGCGACCAGCCGGAGGCGATTGATCAGTTGGTGACGAGCCTGCAGGCGGGGAACCGCTTTCAGTTGCTGGAGGGTGTAACGGGGTCGGGCAAGACGTTCACGATGGCGAATGTGATTGCGCGGTATGGCAGGCCGACGCTTCTGATTTCGCATAACAAAACGCTGGCAGCGCAACTGTATGCGGAGCTGAAGGCATTTTTCCCGAACAACGCGGTGGAGTATTTCGTCAGCTATTTCGATTATTATCAGCCGGAGGCGTATATCCCGCAGACGGACACGTTCATTGAGAAGGATTCGGCGATCAATGAGGAGATTGAGCGCCTGCGTCTCGCGGCGACGGATTCAATGTTGAACCGGAAGGACGTGATCATCGTTGCGTCCGTCTCGTGCATCTACGGCTTGGGTTCGCCGGAAGATTATATGGCGATGGTGGTTGAGGCGAAGGTGGGGGACAGCTTCGATCGCAGTGAGTTTTTGCAGCGGTTGGTGGAGATTCAGTACAACCGGAATGATATCGAAAACAAACCCGGTACGTTTCGCGTGCGCGGCGACACGATTGATGTTTTCCCATCGTATGCGCGACACGGACTGCGCCTCGAATTTTTCGGGGACACGTTGGAGCGGATTCAACGGATTGATGCACTGACGGCGAATGCGGAGGCAGAGTTGGACGGTGTGATGATTTCGCCTGCAAAGCATTTCGTGACGCCGTATGTGAAGGTGGAGCGCGCACTGCAGACGATCAAGACAGAGCTGGATCAGCGTGTGGCTTGGTTTGAGGAGCGGCAGAAGCTGCTGGAGGCGCAGCGGATTCGCCAGCGCACCATGTACGATCTCGATATGATGAAGGAGCTTGGGTATTGCTCCGGCATTGAGAACTATTCGCGACATCTAACAGGGCGCGGGGAGGGGGATCGTCCGTTCACTCTGATTGACTATTTCCCCGAAGGCTTTCTCACCATCATTGATGAATCGCACGCGACAGCGCCGCAGTTGCGCGGGATGTATAACGGCGATCGCGCGCGGAAGCTGGTCTTGGTGGAACACGGATTCCGACTGCCCAGCGCATTGGACAATCGCCCGCTGCAATTCAGTGAATTTATGGATGTGACGGGGCCGATGCTGTTTGTTTCCGCCACGCCTGCGGCATACGAGCGCGAGGTGAGTGCGGTGTGTGCGCATCAGGTGATCCGGCCTACCGGACTACTGGATCCCGAGGTAGAAGTGCGCCCGCTGAAGGGGCAAATTGACGATGTGATTGAAGAAATCCGCGTCCGCGCAGAGCGCAAGGAGCGCGTGCTGGTCACGACGCTGACGAAGAAGACGGCGGAAGATTTGACTGACTATCTGCGGAAGCTCGATGTGCGGGTCAAATACATCCACTCCGAGATTGATGCGATTGAGCGGGTGGAGATTTTGCGCGGTTTGCGCAAGGCGGACTTCGACTGCCTTGTGGGGATCAATCTGTTGCGCGAAGGTCTGGATTTGCCGGAAGTTTCGCTGGTTGCGGTGCTCGATGCGGACAAGGAGGGATTCCTTCGCTCCGAAACATCGCTGGTGCAGACAGCGGGGCGCGCAGCCCGGCATGTGAGCGGACACGTGATCATGTATGCCGACAAGATTACGGAATCTATGCAGAGGATGATGGATGTCACGCGGGCACGGCGCGAGAAGCAGATGGCATATAATACGGAGCACAACATCACGCCGCGCGGGATTCAGAAAGCTATTCAAGACAGCCTCGCTGTGCTGAAGCAGGCGGAAGAAACCGAATCCATGGTTGTGCGCGAGGTCGGGGTGGACGTGGATGTGCAGGAGGTGCTCGCGCAGATGGAGCGCGAAATGATGGAGGCGGCTAATGCGCTGGAATTTGAGCGCGCGGCGTTGCTGCGCGACCAGATGAGGGAGCTGCGGCGGTCGAATAATGTGGATGGGGGAGTGGCGGAGAAGCAGCCGATTCGCTATGATCGGGGTGGCGGTCGGAAAAAGAGCGCTCGGAACAAATAAGGATCCTCACACGTCATGGACCCCGAACTCGATAAACAGCGGCGGCCGAATTGGGCATTTTCACTTCGCGAAGGGTTGGAGACGGAGGTTATCGGGCAGCCCATTTTGGCTTTTGAAGAAGTCGGTTCGACCAATGATGTTGCCAAGCAGATGGCCCTGCAAAACGCACCGGATGGCACAGTGGTCGTTGCGCACAATCAGACAGGCGGACGCGGACGCCGCGGGCGTGTGTGGGCCTCTTTTCCGAATCAGGCCGTTTATCTATCGGTATTACTCCGTCCGCCGGCATGGCCGCCGGGTGAGGCGAGCTGGCTCGGAATACTCGGTGGTCTGGCGGCAGCCAATGCATTGCAGGATTTGGGCGTGAGAAATCTTCGCATTAAATGGCCAAACGATGTTTTAGTGAACAGGCGTAAAATCGGCGGGATTCTGGTGGAGCCCCGGCTGGGGGAGGGGGCGCTGGCATTTGCCGTTCTCGGAATGGGCATTAATGTGCAGCAAGCGCAAGAGGCGTGGCCTGAAGAGCTTCGATCCATCGCGACATCGTGCGCAATGGAGGGCGTGGCGACGGGGTGTGATGACGTGATTCGCGCAGCGTTGCTCTGGGTGGATCGCTGGTATTCACACCTGCTCAAGGGTGAACGTCAGGCGTTGATGGACGACTGGTCGCGCTGGGGCGGCACGGATCAGATGCCGATCCTGGACTGACGCTTGACTCGACTGTTCTTCACGAACACGATTTGAATTTTCCGAAAGGATCGCTGTGTCGGTATTGGTAATTGACGTAGGGAATACGAGTACAACAGTCGGGCTATTTCGCTGCGGACGCGTGTCGCGCATTCAGCGGCTGGATACGCGCAACACGACTATCGCCAGTATCGGCAAAATTGCGCGCGCCGTTGCGGGGCAAATGAGTGTGACGGGCGCGATGATTGCGTCGGTTGTGCCGAGCGTGGATCGGTTGTGGGAAAACGCTTTGCGCACACGAGTGGACGGGCCGATTGATTTTGTGCGGCATACATCGCAGTTGGGTGTCGAGATTCGGTATCCGCAACCCGAAAAAATCGGGGCAGATCGCCTCGCGAATGCCGCTGCGGGCGTTCACCTGTATGGCGCGCCGTTGATTGTCGTGGACTTCGGGACGGCGGTGACGTTCGATGTAATTACCAGGCGCGGTTATGAGGGGGGTATTATCGCGCCGGGCCTTCCGCTGGTTTTTGAATACCTTGCGGAGAAGACGGCGAAGCTGCCACGTCTCCGGGCACTCCCTGCACGGGGGGCGTGGGGGCGCTCAACCGAACAGGCGATGCAGCTCGGCGCGCGATGGGGGTATCCGGGGCTGATTCTCGCGATCTTGCGCAATCTGAAACAGCATCCTGCGTTGCGGCGTGCACGCGTGATTTTGACGGGTGGACATGCGAGCACAATAGCCCCTTCGTTGGGTAAGTCGGCGGTGGTAGATTCGACGCTGACCTTGTATGGTATCGGCCTGATTTTCGAATTGAACCACGGGACTATGGAATGACGACGCGAATTGAAGAGCGCTTCGGCGCATTGAGAGCGATAAAGCAAAAGGGCTTCATTACCTACATTACGGCGGGCGATCCTTCATTGGAGGCGACGGAAGATTTTGTTCTGCGCCTGGAAGATGCGGGCGTGGATGTGGTGGAGCTGGGGATTCCATTTTCTGACCCGCTCGCCGATGGGCGCGTGAATCAGGAATCCGCCGCGCGCGCCCTTGCTGTCGGTACGACGCCCAGCGGTATTTTGGAAATGGTTGCGCGTATTCGCGAGCGCAGTCAGATCCCGCTGATGGGCTATACCTACATGAATATGGTAAATGCGCGCGGCACGGAGCGTTTCATTCGCGATGCAGCTATTGCGGGCCTCGATGGGCTGCTTCTTTTGGATTTGCCGGCGGAAGATGCGGGGCCGTATGCGAAATCGCTCGCGAAACGAAGTCTAAACTATATCGCGTTGGTGACGCCAACAACACCGGATGCGCGCATTTCGGCGATCGTAAAAAACGCGAGCGGCTTCATCTATTGCGTTTCGCGCGAAGGCGTGACGGGCGCACAGGATGCACTGAGCCCGGCGGCGCTTGATCTGGTCCGTCGGACGCAAGCTCGCACAAAATTGCCGGTCGCGTTGGGATTTGGAATCGGCACCCCTGAGCACGCGCACACAGCCGCGTCGGTGGCGGATGCAGTTGTGGTGGGCAGCGCAATTGTTCGCCGCCACTATGAGGCACCGCATACACCGGCGGGACGTCGCGCAGTGGCCAAGTGGGTGGGCACATTGGTTGAGGCAGTCAAAGGAGTTTCGTAATGGCGAATAATCGGTATGCGGTCATTCTGGCGGGCGGGCGAGGGGAGCGCTTCTGGCCTTTGAGCCGGGCAGCGCGCCCGAAACAGCTCTTGGCACTGGTGGGCAATCGCCCGCTTTTGGCGCAAGCTGTCGAACGGTTGGATGGACTTGTGCCGCCCGAGCGCGTGCTCGTCCTCACAAATGCCGATCTCGTGAAAGCTTCGCGCGAAGCCGCCCCTGAGTTACCCGCAAATAACATTATTGGCGAGCCGGTGGGGCGGGATACTGCGCCCGCAGTGGCACTCGCCACAGCATTGGTCAAAGCGCGCGATCCCAACGGCATCTTCGCGATCCTCACCGCCGATCACGTGATGGGCGATTTGCCACAGTTCCGCGAGACGCTGGCGGCGGGTATGGACATCGCGGAGAGCGGCGACTACCTCGTGACGATTGGGATCAAACCGAATGAACCCAGCACAGGGTTTGGGTACATCGAACAAGGCGATGATTTCAAAACGGTGCGCGGCATCCCGTTCAAGCGGGTCCGCCGCTTTGTCGAAAAGCCAGATCGCGCGACGGCGGAATCCTATCTCGCGAGTGGTAGATTCGCGTGGAACTCCGGTATGTTCGTTTGGTCGGTTCCCTCGATTCAATCTGCCCTACAGAAACATCATCCGGAACTCGGCGCTCAAATTGACGCGTGGGCGCAGATGTCAAAGCAGCCCGATTTTGAAAAGCAGCTTGCTGAATCGTTTGGCGTAGTCCGCAAGATATCCATTGATTATGCCGTGATGGAAAAGGCGGACAACATCGTCGTTGCTGCGGGAACTTTCGCATGGGACGACGTCGGCGCATGGCCCGCGCTTGAGCGCCACTTTCCGGCGGACGTGGACAACAACGTGTTTATCGGCGATGTCACCGGCGTGAGTTCAGCCCACAATATCGTCTATTCGCAAGGCCGCCTCACGGGGGTGGTGGGTGTGAAAGATTTGATTGTGGTGCAGGCAGAGGATGCAACTCTGGTTTGCCATCGCGATCAGGCGCAGAACATCAAAGAATTGCTCGCGAAATTGCGGGCAGCCGGGCGCACCGAGGTTTTGTAAATGCCGCGTTGGCTCGGAATTGATCTCGGCGAAAAGCGCGTTGGAATTGCCATCAGCGATCCGGATGGATTCCTCGCCAGTGCGCGCGAAGTGTGCGAGTTGAAACATCCGGGCGAGGCGCTCGCACGCGTGCTCGATATTTTTCGCGCGTCGGACGCAGGCGGTGTCGTCGTCGGGTTGCCGCTCAATATGGACGGCTCCCGCGGGCCTGCGGCACAAAAGGCAGAGCAATTTGCCGAAGAGCTGCGCAAGAAGCTCAATGTCCCCGTGAAGTTGTGGGATGAACGACTCACCACGAAGACTGCGCACGACGTAATGATTCAGGGAGGCGCACGGCGCGAGAAGCGGCGGGTCACGGTGGACAAACTCGCCGCGCAATTGATGCTTCAGGGTTTTCTCGACGCGCACAGCGCAATGCCGCCGCTATGAGCCGCCGCTATCGGGCCGTTATTTCCTACGACGGAACGGACTTTTCCGGCTGGCAGGTGCAGAGCGGCCTGCGGACGGTTCAGGGAGTTTTAGAAGAGGCAATCGCTTCCGTCGTCTGTGAGAAGGTGTCCGTCTTTTGTAGCGGACGAACTGATCGCGGCGTTCACGCGCGCGGGCAGGTGGTGCATTTTGATCTTCCGGAATACCGTCCAGCCAAACGCCTCTTTCTGGGTTTCAACGCGCGCCTGCCCGAAGATATTCGCGTCGAACGCATCTCTGCCACTCGCGCTGATTTTGATGCCCGCTTTGATGCGACGGGGAAAGAATATCGCTATTTCATCTGGAACAATCCTGTACCTACGCCGGATACCCGCCGCTACGCCACTCACATTCGCCAGAAATTGAATATTCGCGACATGAATGAGGCTGCTGCGCGGTTGGTAGGTCGGCATGACTTCGCCGCTTTCTGTGCGAATCCTGGCTATGAACGCGATGGCACCGTGCGGAGTTTGTATGCATTGCGTGCGATTAAACGCGGCAATCAGGTGGTGATTGTCGCCCGTGGGGAAGGGTTTCTTTACAAGATGGTGCGTAGCCTGGCGGGGTATTTAATTCGCGTGGGAACGGGAGAGTTGCCCGTAAGCGGGACCGATGCGATTCTGGCTTCAAAGACGCGCACGGCACGAGTGCCTTCAGCCCAGCCGCAGGGCCTATTCCTGTGGCGCGTTTTTTATGGTAGAGTCCCCGGCTCGCTGCCTTGACGGGTGGGGTGGGGTGGGATAGCGTCGCGTGCTCTACCAATTCTATGCAAATGCCTGAGATACAAATACTGCCATCGCTGCTCGCCTCGGACTTCGGCCATCTGGCCGACGGATGCCGTGCTGCAGAAGAAGCTGGCGCTGACGCTCTTCATCTCGACGTGATGGATGGGCATTTTGTGCCCAATCTCACGATGGGCCCGGATGTCGTTCGCGTAGCGCGTCGGACGGTAAAGATTCCGCTGAGTGTGCATCTAATGTGCACACACCCGGCGGTCCTTCTGGACGCATTTCTTGGCGCAGGCTCCGACTTAATTCTTCTGCACGTTGAAGCGCACGATGACCCGATGCCAATGCTGAAGCACATTCATGGAGCAGGCCGGCGCGCGGGTATTGTTCTCAATCCTGAGACTCCCGCTCATGCGGCGCGGGAATATCTGCCGCATGTGGACGAAGTCCTGTTGATGACGGTTCATCCGGGCTTTGGCGGGCAGGCATTTCTGGAGCACGTGCTAAGCAAGATTTCTGAAATACGTAAGCGGGCTGCACACCTTGATATTTCGGTGGATGGCGGCATTACGCTGGATTCTGCAGAGGCGTGCGCACGCGCAGGCGCCAATGCATTCATTGCCGGCACCTCGCTCTATCGTGCAGCCGACATGAAGGCTGAAGTTGCAGCGATGCGTGCGCGTTGCGAAAAAGGCCGTGTCGAACAATCGAATTGAACTCCATGCAAGACCTATCTCACATACGCAATTTCTGCATCATCGCGCACATTGATCACGGCAAGTCAACACTTGCAGACCGCCTTTTGGAACTGACAGCGACGGTCGAAAAACGGGACATGCAGGCGCAGCTCCTCGACTCCATGGATTTGGAACGCGAGCGCGGCATCACGATTAAAGCCCACCCCGTGACGATGTACTACACGGCCAAGAATGGTCGCCGGTACACCTTCAACCTTATTGATACACCCGGCCACGTGGACTTTTCCTACGAAGTGCAGCGGAGCCTCTCGGCATGTGAAGGTGCGCTCTTGATTGTGGACGCCACACAGGGGGTCGAGGCGCAGACCGTTGCGAACACCTACATGGCGATGGGGCAGAACCTCACGCTTGTTCCCGTTCTGAATAAAGTGGATATGCAGAGCGCACACGTCGAAGAGGCGGAGCACCAACTTGAAGAAATCCTCGCCATCCCGGCCAAGGACTCATTCAAGGTCAGTGCGAAGACCGGGATTGGTGTTGATGCGCTGCTCGAGGGCATTGTCGAGCGCATCCCGCCGCCGACGACAGGGGGCGATAAGCTGCGCGCACTCGTATTCGATTCCACCTACGACATTTTTCGGGGTGTAGTTACCTATGTGCGCGTGATTGACGGCGCGTTTAAGGCGGGCGATCGAATTCGAATGTTCAGCACGGGGCAGGACTACGAAGTCAAAGAAGTCGGCATTTTTACTCCTGACCCCGAAAAAGTGGAGCAGCTCGGTCCGGGTGATGTCGGCTACTTCATCGGCAACATTAAAGATCCATCCGAAATCAAAATTGGCGACACAGTTACGCTCGCGCGTTTCCCCACGCAGGATCCGTTGCCGGGATTCAAAGAAGTCCAGCCCATGGTCTTCAGTGGAATCTATCCGATTAATACTGCCGACTTTGAAAAACTCAAAGTCAGCCTGGAAAAATATAAGCTGAATGACAGTTCTTTCAGTTATATGCCGGAAAGTTCGATCGCGCTGGGCCTCGGATTCCGTTGCGGCTTTCTGGGTCTTTTGCATATGGAGATCGTTCAGGAGCGACTTCGCCGCGAGTACGATGTAGACATCATTTCGACATATCCGAACGTCATTTATCGCGTGTACATGACGGACGGCACGTCGGAAGAGATTGAGAACCCGACAAAGCTTCCTGATCCGTCGCGCATCTCCAAAATGGAAGAACCGATGATAAACGCGTTCATCATCTGCCAGAATGAACACATCGGGGATATAATGCAGTTGATCATGGATCGCCGGGGATCCATCCAGAAAACAGAATCGCTCGATACGCGCCGCGTGATGCTGACCTGCACGCTTCCGCTCAACGAAATCCTCATAGATTTCCAGGACAAACTGAAGAGCATCAGCCGCGGCTATGCGTCCATGGACTACGAATATGCCGGATACCAAGAGTCGGACCTGGTACGCATGGACATCCTTGTTCACGGCGAACCCGTGGAGGCATTTTCTTGCATCATACATCGAACCAAAGCGGAAGGTCGTGGCCGCCAGTTGTGCGCGGCTCTCAAGGAGCTGATCCCGCCGGCGATGTTTCCAATTGCGCTCCAGGCCGCAGTGAATAAAAAGATTGTTGCGCGCGAAACTATCCGCGCTTTGCGCAAAGACGTGACTGCGAAGTGCTATGGCGGTGACGTATCGCGAAAGCGCAAGTTGCTCGAAAAGCAGAAGGAAGGCAAAAAGCGGATGAAGCAGGTCGGCAATGTGAGCATTCCGCAAGAAGCCTTTGTCAAAGTCCTTAAAGGCGGAGTGGATTAATCCGGTGAAGACCTGGCTCAAGCGGAGACGTCTGCGTAAAGTAGCGCGGCAGCTATGCCACGAGGCCCGTCGCCTGCGAAACATGCACGAAGACATTGCCGATCCGGCTCTGCTCGCTGCTGTCAGCGACGCCGAAAAAGCAGTGCGTGATGCGCAGAAGGGTGGGGCGCTCGACCACATTGAAGGCGCCCTAAATCGCCTCAATGATGCGATGGAGATTCTCTCGCCCGCCCGTCCACATGGGCGGATTCGAGAAAATGTTGAAATATTTGTGGTGGCCATCGTCGTCGCGATGGGTTTTCGGACCTATTTTATTCAACCGTTCAAAATTCCCACCGGCTCCATGCAGCCCACGCTTTACGGCATCTCGGCGGAGCCACAAATGCGCAAGCAGTGGTATGATTCGTGGCCTGCCAAGCTCGTTCCTTTAGCGCTATTCGGGGAGAGCTATCAGGAAATCCGCGCCAAAGTCAGCGGACTCGTTGACGCGCGCTATGAAGAGACCGATGATACCATTAGGCTTTACATTGATGGCGTACCGCACGAATTGCCGCGCCGCATGACGCGATATGTGCAACCCGGATTGACGTATGTTGAGAAAGGCCAGGTGATTGGAAGTGGCCGCATGCGCAAGGGCGATCACATATTTGTGAACAAGGTGCGCTATAACTTTTCAAAGCCACAACGCGGCGACATATTTGTATTTAGCACGGCAGGTATTCACTATGACCGAATTCGGCCTGACTCGTTTTACATAAAGCGCATGGCTGGAATGCCAGGCGAAACGCTCCGCCTCGAGCCTCCGTATTTGATTGCTGACGGCGTGCCCGTTACAGAGCCGTATCCGTTTCATCGCCTGATTACAGAAAGAGAGCAGGGGTACTACGGGTATCAACTGCCGCACGCGGATCAATCCTATCGCGTAGCCCTCGGCTATCTCGGGCAAGAGCTGCACCTCGGTGAAGATGAATACCTGCCCCTTGGCGACAACACGCGATCCAGTCTCGACGGCCGATATTTCGGAGCCGTGAAGCGCGAGAATATTGTGGGCCCGGCCTTCATGGTCTATTGGCCACTCGGAAAGCGCTGGGGCTTCGTCCAGTAGGATACCTTAATCAACTTCTGGGCCGATAAAGAGCCGCCTGCCACAGTGCTGCTCTGACTGCCGGCTTGTACAGAGGATTCACGCCAAGGCGAACGGCTCTGCGCCTGTGCTGGTTGGTATCTCCGGCTTGTGATGTCGAAACGCGGGCGCGTTCGGATTCGCGGCACGCTTTGCGTCGAGGTTCGATTCGCATCACAAGCGGCCCAACAACTCTGAAGGACTTTGCGAGGGAGACGATCCTTCAACGCCCAACGAGTCCGCACACAACAAGACCTCGAGCACCGCAAATCCTCGCTGGGCAAATAGAAGCTCTGTCGGCCCAGAGAACTCGGGCAAACCTGACAAGCCACTGAAACAGCATTATTCGAGCGAGTTTCTCGCCATACAGACAACGTCGCATAATACATATTATGTCCACAAATGGGTGTGCGACTGCGCTATGTATTGCGGTGAATTGGAAAAAGCCGGTGAACCCGGCACTATCATAACTTCGGCCTAACGGCTACGAGGGCGAAAGAAGAGTGCCGTAGAGCTGTTCGTACTGCCGGGCCGGTTTCTGCCAGGATACATCGAGATTCATCATCTCGCTGATGATTGCAGCGCGATGTTCTTTCGTACGCAGTAGCTGGGCTCCTCGATCAATACCCGCAAGAAATGCACTGCTCGTATACTGCGCAAATTTTATCCCCGTCGGCCTAGCGCTCTCGCTGGGATCGAGAACGGAATCCCGAAGTCCGCCTACTGCGTGAACGACGGGTAGCGTGCCATAGCGCTGACTGCAGAATTGGGTCAATCCACAAGGCTCGGTCTTGGACGGGAGCAGCATCATGTCAGCTCCGGCCTGAATTTCATGGGCAAGGGGAGCATTGTATTCCAATCGTACCCCCACCCTGCCCGGCCATTTGTCAACCCATTGTAGCACGAGGCTTTCATACGCTTTCTGCCCGGAGCCAAGAAGAACGAATGCCATATTGCGCTTCATAACCTCAGGCATGATTTCGGCGAGCAGCCCAATTCCCTTCTCTTCGATAAGACGAGAGACCATTGCCAGAATTAGGGTATCGCTGTTCACGCGAAGATTCATCCGAGCTACGAGTCGCTCCCGACAAAGACGCTTGCCGTCCAAATTGCGAGAGTCGTACGTCGCTGCAATATTCGCGTCCGTTGCCGGATTCCACGCGTCGGTATCTATTCCATTCAAAATCCCGGACAGAGGTTTCTGTATCCCAAGCAACACGCCATCCAAGCCGAACCCGCCTTCCGGTGTCAGAATTTCGCGCGCATAGGTCGGGCTGACCGTTGTCACAGCATCGGATCCGGTGATTCCGGCCTTTAGGCACCCTATCTTTCCATAGTATTCGAAGGTATCCACCGAGAAGGCGCTGAACGGAAGATTTGTCAGTGCATAATCACTGTCGGGAAACAATCCCTGATACGCAATGTTGTGCAGCGTGAAGACGACTTTCTCTCTGCGGCCACGGCGCCGCCCGTGCACACCGTGTTCCAGGAAGTAGGGCATTAATCCGGTCTGCCAGTCGTTGCAATGGACGATATCAACTTCGATTTCGAGCCGGTCCAGCAGTGCGACCACAGCTTTTTGAAAGAATACAAATCGCTCGAAATTGTCCTCATAATCGCGATCGGGAAGATTGTAGAGTTGAGAGCGATCAAAGAATTCATCGCGCCGGATAAAGTAGGTGGTCACCCCACCCTCTTGAATTCGCGCGACATCAGCCGTGTAGCTGCGCATTCCGACCGGAACCGATATCCTGATATCCAGCGATTCAAGGCGATGCGGGCCTTCCATGACACGGCGGTAGCATGGCATGAAGCAGACCACCTCGTGGCCAGCAGCCCTCAACACGCGAGGCAAGGAACCTGCCACTTCAGCAAGACCTCCCGTTGATGCGTACGGGGTGATTTCGCTCGATATATACGCCAACTTCATGCAGCCGTGGGCCTTTCCTCTATGATTACCCGTGCTCATGCGTATAGTCTAGTTCTATGACATCCGGGTCCAGTCTCGAAACTCGCCTCTACGATATTTTGGCTCAGCCCGCCTACCGCCCGATGAAGCAACACGAGTTGGCGCGCGAGTTGCACGTCAAAACCCGCGAGCGCGCCGCCTTGCGCAATCTATTGCGCAAGGGATTGGTAGAGGGACGGCTAGTCTGCCTTCGTAAAAACCGTTGGGCGCTCTCCGCAAAGGGGCAGCTCATCAAAGCGCGACTTAGCGCCCTTCCGAGCGGCGGCGCGATTGCTACGGCGATCGAACCCGAAGGGGCTCGTCAGGAGTACTTTATCGGTCGTCACGCGCTGGCCGGTGCGATTCATGGCGATATTGTGTTGTTGGAATCTGTCTTCAGGCGCAGCCGCACCGACTCCTCCACACGCAAAGAAGCCCAGATTGTTCGCGTCGTCGAGCGCAGCCAGAGCCGCATTGCCGGACGACTGCTCCGCAATCGCTTTCAATGGTACGTCATCCCGGATCATCCCCACATTCACGAGAATATTTATATTTCGCCCGGCACGGCGTCCGTTGAGCTACATGAACATCACTACGTTATTGTGGAGCTGGATGACTGGGTGGAGCGCGGCAGTCCGCTGCGCGGTACGGTTGTTGAGGACATCGGCGATGAAAGCCAGGCGGGCCTCTCCTCGCGCATTCTTTTGATCAACCATCAGCTTTCGAAAGCCTTTGACTCCACTGTGAATGCGGCCGCAAGAGAGCGCGCACCCGAACTGACAGAGGCAGACATTCGCGGTCGCGAAGATTGTCGCGACATGCTGACTATGACGATTGATCCGACCGATGCTCGCGACTTCGATGATGCGATCTCGCTTGTCCCCGCTCCAGAGGGCTGGTTGCTTGGCGTGCACATTGCAGATGTTTCCCATTTTGTCCCCATCGGATCGCCGATTGATCGCGAAGCTGCACATCGCGGGAACAGCGTCTATCTCACCGGCGATTTTGTGCCTATGCTGCCGCACTATTTGACATCCGATGTTTGCAGCTTGCGGCCGAGTGTGGATCGCCTTGCCTATACTGTGTGGCTCACGCTTGATGAACGTGGCGCTGTGCTACAACACCGGGTATCATCCACTGTGATACGTTCGCAAAGTCGCCTGACCTATGAACAGGTGCAGAATCATTTTGATCATCCGGAGTCGAGCGATGTTCCTGCGCACGTGCGAGGCAGCCTTGACACCATGCGTGCGTTGGCACAACAGATACGCCAGCGGCGGATAAAGTCAGGGGCGTTGAATCTAGAAATGCCCGAGGTGAAGTGTGAGCTCGACGCGCACGGGAATGCCACAGCGATCACGCTGCGCGGTGCACCGGAAGCGTATCAACTCATAGAAGAGTTCATGCTGTTGGCAAACGTAGCCGTCGCAGAGCGCCTTTCCACGCGCCGTATCCCCACGCTATACCGCATCCATGAAGCGCCCGAGCCGGAACAATGGGAAGCGATGAATCTGGCTCTTCACATTCTCGGTATCAATGAACCGGTCCAATCTCCGGCAGACATCAATACGATTTGCCGTCGTATGGCAAAGACGCCTTCTTCTTATCTGGCAAATCTCGCGATCCTCCGCAATCTGAAGCGAGCGATTTACTCCAGCAAGCGTGCAGGCCATTTCGGCTTAGGATTTTCGGCCTATACTCACTTCACCTCTCCCATCCGGCGATATCCCGACCTGCTCATCCATCGCATCCTGAAGGCAAGCGAAGCCAATGCGCGTCCTCCATACCGGTACGAGGATATCCAGCAGTTGGCTGCACACTGTTCCGAAACGGAGCGAAATGCAGACGAGGCAGAATCGGAAAGCCTGAAATTGAAGTGTCTGGAGTATTACGCTGCGAAAATGAAAGCCGGAGAAACCGGGCCATACCCGGCGTTGATTGTCGGCGTCCTCGCCCGGGGACTCCTGATTGATCTGACGGAATCACTGACCCGCGGCTTGATTCCCCTTCATGCTTTGGGATCCGATTATTTCGAAGCGTTTCCGGATCAGGGCATCGTCCGAAGCCGCACTTCAAAGCGGCAGTTGCGAATAGGAGAAGTGGTGGAGGTCGAGCTGATGCGCATTGATCTGCCGCATAGACGAATTGATTTCAGACTCGTCTCACATGCCGGTAGTTTGCGCAAAGGTAAGAGCCGGGATGTCAGCGGATCAGATAGATCATCTTCTGCTCGGTTCCACCGCGCTCCACATCAAAAACGAGGGCGCTCACGCGGTTCTTCATGAACTCTGTGATGAAGTATTCCGCCCTGCGCTGGCTGACCATCCGCATTGAGTTGACGCGGCGAATCACATCGCCTTCTTGCAGACCGATCGCGCGAAAGAGTTCCCCCTCTCCCTCCGTGTCGAGGTAGTAGCCCTGAATTTCATTGTCTTTATATTCGGGCTTGAGTGAGGCATAGGCGTTGGCTATCCGCTCAGGATCTTCCAGTAGTTCGGCATAATAGCGCAGCAGCTCTTCGCGCTTCATCACCCAGCGATTCTCGCCAACGCGTTTTCCAAAGCGGCTCGTCTCCAGTGCCGGCATATCTTCCATCGAAACATCCCCGGCGTTCTGAGTCTCCGATTGCCGGCCTGCCAACGCCGCGCTAACCGGGCTAAAGCTCAACGCTAGTTCATACTCTGTTCCATCGCGCAGTAGCCGCACACGATCTGCTTCGATTCGAGTCACAAGGTAACCGTCTACCTCTTGATTTTCCTGCACAAGGACTTGGCTCTTTGCCACGAGGTCATCCACGATGGCGCGACGACGCTCTTCCGGAATGCCGCCGGTGCCTGAATCATCATAGAGAAAAAAAGTTCCCGCGAGGCGGAAGCGTTCAGCCAACGGACTTTCATTCGGCGCAGCGCGAGCGGTCGTCCGAATCTGTTGCCAAGCCTCCGGAGGTGGAGCGGATCGCGCTGAAGTCACAGTGGGAACCGGCGCCAGTGAGAGCGTCCCCGGCTCGCGCGAGAGATGCGAGAAGTGGCGGGCAAAATAAATAGCCTCCCCCACCGCAACTGCAACTAGCAATGCAGCAGCTAGCGGCAACAAACTGGACGACATTGTTCTCATCAATACAACAACAGTGAGCTGCAAGGTGCAGTAAGCCGGATTCTGTCCCCGCCATTGGCAGGCCAGTCATTTATCTATGCGATCAACCCGAGGTCTCCCGCAAGCAACGCTCGCGGTCCCCCACAATCGCGGGAGGAAACGGGCCGCTTCAGACCTCCTATTCGATCTTGCTCCGGGCGGGGTTTGCCTTGCTCTGCACCTTGCGATACAGAACGGTGGTCTCTTACACCACCTTTTCACCCTTACCTTCCGGAAACCGGATGGCGGTATATTTTCTGTGGCACTTTCCGTCCATGCGGTTCACCCGCACAGCTCCCGACCGTTACCAGCCGGGACACCCTGCCCTATGGAGTCCGGACTTTCCTCTCCTACGCCCCGAAAGGCGAAGCAGCGACCGGGCACCCTTGCAGCTCGGAACTAAAGGTACCCGCTTAGCTGCGCCAGTACAAGAGGCGACCGCAATACGAACAGGTCGTCATTGTTCCGCTGCGCTTGGCGTCCTGAATAAGGTGCGGCGGGATTTTCATGTGGCAACCACCGCATGATCCGCTTTCCACCGGAACCAAAGCGTAGTCGCCGAGGTGTCTAAAAATTCGCGTGTAACGATTGAGCCAATCTTCATCAATTTCTTTTTCCAGCGCTGAACGTTCGACCTGGAGGCGCGCAATCTCGTCGCGTATTGCCGCTAGGCGTTGTTCGAGCGCCTGAGAGTCGGCATCAACTGTCTTTTGCTCTTCCTTCAAGCGCTGCTCCTGCATCGCAAGGTTTGCGCGAAGGCCTTCCGTTTCTTCCATCAGCGTAATCGCTTTGTCTTCTTCGTCGCGAATCAGTTTTTCGACACCCGCAATTTCTTTCTCAATCGCGCGATATTCGTCGTTTGTTCGAACCGTGTTCTGCTGCACACGCAACTTTCCAATCCGCTGCCGCTGCGTCTCGATTTCAAGTTCAATGCTCTTGATTGCAGTCGCATTGTGTTTGAGAAGGTTTTGCGAAGCCTCGACAGTTGCCCGATACTGCTGCAACGTTGCTTCGCTCAATTTCTTTCGGGCTGGAATCTGCTCCGTGTCACGGGTCAGATCCCGAATCCGCCGATCGCGTTCCTGCAACACCAGTAATTTTTCAATAGTCGTCACGTGATGGGCTCCTGCGGCAAAAAACTGACCTTACGAGCGCGCTCAGCGCTTGTCAACGACGGCGCAGTTTCATTTTTTGCCAATTTAGCGCCCAAGGTGCCCGTCAGTGCCGCGGCGAGAGCATCCGCTGCACATATTTTCCTAGCATATCGGTTTCAATATTCACCGCGGAACCCGGCGAGGCCTCGGAGAGCGATGTGTTCTCCCATGTGTGCGGGATCAAATGAACAGTGAACCCGTCGGTCAATATGTCCACCAAAGTCAGACTCACCCCGCAGAGCGCAACGGAACCCTTCGTCACCATTTGTGCCACCAGATCAGTGGCGCACTCCACCTCGACAATCCAGTCCCTTCCAACCGGAGTAACGCGGCGTATCTGTCCGGTCCCATCCACATGGCCGGTGACAAAGTGGCCACCCAGCGCGTCACCTACACGAAGCGCCCGCTCTAGATTCACCCGATCGCCTGCGGACTTTCCCCCGAGATTCGTGCGATCAAACGTTTCCTTTAAAAGGTCGAAAACCATCACGCCATCGCAGTCTTCCGTCACCGTCAGACAAACTCCTTCCACAGCAATACTTTCACCCGGAACGAGCGGAGGCTCCCATACACCTCCCGCGATGCGTAGCTGCCCATGAGTACCGCGATGGAGCACCTCTTCAACAACTCCGACCCTTTGAATAATGCCTGTAAACATAATTATCGCTCCGGCCGCGCGCGCACCAAGACATCGCCGGCAATCCGTGCAACATCCACAACTTTCCACACCGGTGCGCGTGCCAATTTCCAATTCGTTCCACCGATTGCGGGGATTGCATTCTCCCCCAGCAAGCGAGGTGCATAAAAGAACCATCCCTCATCCACCAAATCTTCGCGGATCAAGGCTCCAGCCAGGATCCCGCCGCCCTCGCACAAAACATGCAATACCCCACGCCGCCCCAGCGCCTGGAACACACTTCGCATCGAAAACTGGCCTCGCCTTGCCGGCAGCACCTCTACCTCAACACCCCGTGCGCGCAGTGCCGCTCTATAACGAAGAGGACTGCGCACGCTGGTGAACACCAGGGTTTGGCGACCCAAACCATCAGCAAACAAGCGACTCCGTAGCGAGAGGCGTCCTGCGGCATCAAGTACCACACGCAAGGGCTTGCGCCCGTGCGTCGGCACAGGGAGAAGAGACGGATCATCCTCTTTAGCCGTATGGCATCCCACGAGAATCGCGTCTACCCGCCTGCGCAGCGCGTGCACTTCGCGTCGTGCGGAGGCTCCCGTGATCCAACGCGATGTGCCGCTTTCATCAGCAATTCGCCCATCAAGCGTCATCCCCAGTTTGAGTGTAACAAAGGGGCGCCCCTCTTGCATAAAAAGGGTGAACGGCTCGATCAAAGCCCGGCTGGGCTCCTCACAAATACCCGACGACACCGCAATACCTGCACGCTGCAAAATCTCTATCCCGCGCCCCGCGTGCCGCAGGTTCGGATCCATGCATCCCACGACAACGCGACGGATACCTGCTTTCAGAATGGCATCCGTACACGGCGGCGTGCGGCCCCACGTGCAACATGGCTCCAACGTCACATAAAGCGTCGCACCTCGTGCCCGTCCCGCCGCTTTGCGCAGCGCGTAGATTTCGGCATGCGGCCCGCCTGCCTTCCGGTGATAGCCTTCCGCCAGCAAGCGTCCGCCTTTCACCACAACGGCGCCAACCGGCGGATTCGGGCGCGTCAGCCCCTCGCCCTTCCGGGCCAGCGCCAGCGCGTGCGCCATCCAGAACTCGTCGCGATCAGTGAGACGAACCTTGTTGTCCTTCTTTGTACGGTGATTCATAACCCAACAACGCATTCACAAAAGCAGTCGGCTCAAAAGGAGCGAGATCGTCCATCCCCTCCCCTAACCCGACGAAACGAATCGGAAGTTTCAACTCCCGCGTGATCGAAAAAATAAAACCGGCTTTCGCCGAGCCGTCCAGTTTGGCCACCACCACACCCGTCAGCGGTGCAGCCTCGTTGAACATCCGCGCCTGCACCAGCGCGTTCTGACCGAGCGATGCATCAAGCACCAACCAGATTTCATGTGGCGCTCCCTCAATGCATTTCGTCATCGAGCGGCGAACTTTGCTCAACTCCTCCATCAACGGCTGCTTTGTGTGCATCCGCCCGGCAGTGTCAATAATCGCCACGTCACATCCACGTGCCCGTGCAGCCGCAAGCGCGTCAAATGCGACGGCTGCCGCATCTGCACCGGTCTGTCCAACGACCGCCTCGCAACCGACACGTTCCGCCCAAATACGCAACTGATCCGACCCCGCTGCGCGAAATGTGTCGGCTGCACCTAAAAGCGGTCGCCGCCCCGCACGCGCTGCAAGTCCTGCCAGCTTCGCACACGTTGTCGTCTTGCCCGATCCATTGATTCCCACCACCAAGATGCTCAACAATGGATCCATCGAGGGCCACGAATAGGGCTGAACTTCGCCCAGTGCACGCACCAAAAACTGACGCAGCATATCGCGCCCGTCCACGCGCAACCCTTTGTACGCCTTTTCAATCTCTCCCGTCAGCTCAGCAGCCAGACGCGCCGGGATATCTGCCAGCAACAAGGTTGCTTCAAGCTCCTCCAGCGCTTCGGAGTCGAGCTTCTCGCCCTTGTCGCCCCGGCTGAAAATATTGGCCAGGGCCCCTGCAACCTGGCGTCGCGTGCGCGACAGTGCGTTGATCCAGGACACCATAACTCAACTCGCAGATGCTGCGGGTGGTTTCTGAGACGCGTCCGAAGTTCGCGCAGCACGCTGCACATCGCGAAGCGCTCGATCCAAAATCCCATTCACGAAACGACCAGACTCATCGGAACTCAACTCTTTGGCCAACTCGACGGCTTCGTTGATTGAAACCACGGGCGGAATATCCGGCCGATGCAGCATCTCAAAAAGCGAAACGCGCATCACATTCCGATCCACACCGCCCATTCTCTCAATATCCCAATGATCCGCAAACCCCTGCAACTGGCGATCCAACTCCGCTCGCTCTCCCTCCACGCCGCGAATCAGAGATTCGGCAAATTCTCGCACCTTTGTGCTCGGGCGTTGATCCGCCCAGAATTGCTCAAGTGCCGCATCCAGCTCTCCTGCGTTGAAGTCGCGCTGAAACAAGAACTGCACCGCCAATGTGCGCCCCTCACGCCGGACACTCATTGTTTCTTCCCGCCAAGTTTCTTTAGCACATTCGCCACTTCGATGGCCGTCTCTGCAACACTCGCTCCGCGATTTCCCTGCTTGCCTCCGGAACGCTCCATCGCCTGTTCAGTCGTCTGTGCGCCAATCACCCCATCCACAACCGGTATACCCGTTTCCGCAGCAATCTGTGCGATGCTCGCCGCGACCTGCCCGTTAATGATTTCTGCAT
>JBDHQM010000069.1:0-5423 GCA_039807095.1 Kiritimatiellia bacterium | reverse complement strand
GGAGACTTTCGGGGGTCGCTGAGCGGATTTCCCCGATAATCCGCATTTTTCATCGCGTAACTGTCGAACTTGGGCTAGCGAGCCGGTCCGGTTGTTCGGCTCCCTCGGCTTGTCCGCCGTAGCCCCGATCGTCTTCGAGTCGGGGCGAAGGCGGACGCGTCACGGCGAAGTCGAGTCTTCGAGGACGAAGCCGGAAGAGGTTCCGCCTGAGGCGGACGGGCAGCCCTACCTCTGTAGCCGCCTTCGTTGAAGGCGGTCGTAATACGCGGCCGTCGCTCTAGGCACTCTGAATTATTTTCGGCCACGACGACGCGTGGCCCTCCATAAAAGAAACTCCGGTGGCGGAATGAGAAACCGATCAATCTCCGGCGACAGAGCGCCGGAGCTACAGCATATTGTTCCGCTCGCTGTAGTTCCGCCTGCCTACAGCGCTACGCGCAATATGGCGGGCAGGCAGAGCTACAGCGCATTGGTTTGCCCGCAGTACTTCCGCACTCACGAACGAAGCCGTAAAAGCTCGCCCTATCGCGTGGATTTTCCTCCGCAGGGTGGGATCAGCCGGTGGAGTTGCGCTCGATAACTTTCCGGCCGAACATCATGAGCCCGAAGCCGATGAGGCCGAACGGAACCATGTAGAGGAAGTAGTAGTCAAAGCCCCATTTATCAAGCACGTGGCCGAGAATCCACAGGCCGACGGTTGCGCCGATGTACTGGAAGGAGTCAATGAGGCCGGACGCAAATCCGGTCAGCTTGCGCCCGCCGATGTCCATCGCCGCTGCCGTGCCGAGAATCGAGTGCGTCGAGTTCGCGGTGAAGCTGATCAGCACGAAGAAGAGGACGGCCATATTGGCGCTGTGAACGAGGAGGAACGCGGCAAAGACCACGGCGGTTTCTACGAGGTAGAGAATTGCAGCGACCGGGGCGCGGCCGCCGGCAAAAAGCTTGTCGGAGACGTAGCCCGATATCCAGGATCCGGCAGATGCAACAAGGGGAATGAGGAAGGCGAGGAACTGGAACTGTACCGATTTGAGGTCCGTACTGAAGACTTCCTGCATGTAGCGGGGGAACCACTGGTCCACCGGCTGACGCACGGCTCCGGTGCAGGCGTAGGCGAGCGCGACAAGCCAAACGGCGGGATTGCGGAGAATCGCCTTAAGCGCAACGGCAACATCGGCTCGCGTTGCGGCGTCGAGGTCCGCTTTCGTAAACTTAATATCGCTCTTGGCCGGGTGATATTTTTTCGACCAGTAGTGCAGAAGCACGAAAATAATGACCACCGCGAGCACAAAGACCAGCCCGAGGTCCATCTTGCTAATCCACTGGTTGTGATAGACCCATCCTACGGCGGTGGCAGCGCCCAGCATAATGAGCGTAGTGAGCAGTGCGCGGCCCTTCCACCGGTCTTCCGGCGCCGGGCCGGCATAGTCTTCGACGGGGTGATAGCCGTGTTCTTCCGGTATCTCACGCACTTCCAGGGCCATGAAAGTGGCAACAATCGCGCAGATGATAGACGGGCCCCAAAACAGCCATTTCCAGTGGAGGGGATCCACATTGATCATGCCGAGAATGGTAAAGCCTGCGAGCAGCGCCGGGCCGAAGGTGAAGATGCCGAACCGGCCGAGGTTGATCATGAAGCCAAAGATGCCGGCAAATCCGCCTCGCTCCATCTTGGGAAACCATGCGGCCTTAATTTTTGTCATGCCGGGCGCACCAAATGATTGGCAGTACCCGTCAATCGCGCGAAGCGCTACAAAGAGACCGAGAATGCCCCAAATGCTGGCGGCGCCGAAGAGGACGTTCATAACGATCGTGCCGAATGCGCCGATCAGCATCGCCCTCTTGCCGCCAATCCGGTCGGTGATGAGCCCGTTGATGATCTGGCCGGCCGCATAGGCGAGCGCCCACAGGCTGAGAATGCGCGATATTTCGGAGTAGGAAAACCCGAACTCGTCCGCGATGCTCTTGTTGGCAATCGAGAAGTTGTAGCGGCAGAGATAGAAGGACGTGTAGAGCAGTCCTAGATAGCCCCAGTTCAGTCCGCGCGTGGAGCGAAAGCCTTTGGGATAGTACGGTTTGCCCGAGGGCGCGATGTGCGACGCAGTTGATTCAGCCACGTTGGGTCTCCTTCACTAAGAATGGGGCGCTGCCCGAAACAGTCGCTGCGGCGCAGGAACGGAAAATCGAAAAAGAACGGTGCGGTGTGGCGGGGAATGAGGCTGTGTCGGGAGATGAGTGCGCACAACACGCTACCCGAACCTCAATGCTGAAGGTATCCGAAAACATAGTTTCGCAGTGCTAAACCTAATCACCAGGCGGAAAATTACCCGCACCGTTTTCTGATTCTGGTTCAAGTCAGGCGGTCTTGTCAAAGGGTTTCGGTGCAAATCGCATTTTTGCGATGTTGCCATCGCGCACAAATACGCGCGTCACGGCGTGGAGCGAAACAAAAGAATGAATTGGCGGCAGAGCTGTTTATCCTCGTCGCGCGCACCTCTTCAGCGCTTGGCGTTTGAGTCGTTGCTGCTACAGTTCGCGCGTGATTTACCGCTGGCTATTTCCGATGTTCCTCGCGCTTTGCTGCACGCTGACCGGGCGCGGGGCGACGATCGAGTCGTTCCAATATGCGAACGACAAACAGCTTGTCGCGGCGTGGCGCGCCATGAGCGGCGCGCCGGAGGCGCAGCGCGTGCCGGAAGGCGTTGCGCTTTCGCTTCCGTTCGACGGAGATCGCGATCGCGTCTATTGGGATCGCGCGGTGAATCTCGATCTCTCGGCGCACACCGCATTTGAGCTGGAGCTTTCGTGCGATCAACCCGACGCGCTGCGATCGCTGATGATTTATTTCAAGAGCGGCAACGGCTGGTTCGTTGCAGGCCAGCCGATGAAAGGCGGCGGGCGACAGCGGCTCGCGTTTTCCAAACCGTCGTTCACCGCCGAGGGCAGCCCGGCGGGCTGGAGCAAGATCGAGGCCATTCGAATCTCGCCCTGGCGCGGGTCGCCCAAACGCGCGCGCCTCGTCTTGCACAGTCTCGAAGGACGTGCGGATCAACTCTTCATCATTCAATCCACCACGTCCGCGCCAAACGCGACCGAGCGCTCCGTCGCCGCGCGCGCAACGGAGCGCGTGAGCCGATGGCTCAGCGGCGCCGGAATCCGGCACGCCATTCTGCGCGAAGATCAGCTCACTGCCGAAAAAATCGCGGGCAGCAAACTCCTCATTCTGCCCTACAACGCGCGCCCGACCGCGCCGCAACTCGCGCTCTATCGAAAACACGTCGCAAACGGCGGCAAGCTGATCGTCTGCTATAGCGAAAGCCCGGAAATGGCGAAGCTAATGGGCGTCACACTCGGCGAAGCTGTCTCGCATCGCGAACCCGGCCGCCTCGCGGGATTCCGCTTTGACAATCCCGCCAGCCTGCACGCTCCGCAAACGGTCTATCAGCAATCCTGGGGCCTCCGCATCGCGCAACCGCAGAAGGGGCGCAGCCGCACAATCGCAAACTGGATCAATGCAAACGGCGACCGCCAGCCCGAAGCTGCGTGGATTTCGAGCGATACCGGATTCTGGATGACGCATATCCTCCTCGACGACGATCGCGCCGGAAAGGAGCAGCTCCTCGCCGGCCTCGTCGCCTCACTCGACCCCTCCCTCTGGTCCTCCATCGCGCGCGAGGCCGCAGCGGAGTGCGGGAAGATTGATGGATTCGGCAGTTTCAGCGAAGCGCGAACCGGCATCGCAAAACTCGCCCACGGCCACCCCGACCGCGTCGGAATCAACGCCCTGCTCGATCAGGCGGTAAAGGAGCACGAACAACTCAACCGCCAGCTCTCCGCGGGCAACTTCGTCGCCGCAACCGAGCAGGCGCGCTACGTTCGCACCCTTCTCACCCGCGCCTATAGCCGCGCACAGCGCCCGCCCGAAAAAGAGATGCGCGCCGTTTGGGACCACGACGCCGTCGGCTGGTATCCCGGCGACTGGAACCGCACCATGCGCGAACTCAAAGCCGCAGGCATCAACACCATTTTTGTCAACACCCTCTGGGCCGGACTCGCCCACTATCCCAGCAAGACCATCCCCGGCTCCTTCACATTCAAACGCTACGGCGATCAAATGCAGGCCGCGCTCGACGCCGCGCGCGCGAACGGAATCGCCATCCACGCCTGGGTCGTCCTCTGGTACGTCGGCAACGCACCGCCGGAGCTTCAGGCCAAGTTGCGCAGGGAGGGGCGCCTTCAACAAAACGGAAGCGGCGGCGAAGAGCTTTGGCTCAATCCCGCACTCGCTGAAAACCGTCGCTACATGCTCAGCGCAATCGAAGAGCTCGCCCGGACCTATCCCGTGGACGGCATACACCTCGACTACGTTCGCTATCCCTCCGCCAACGCCGATTTCTCACCTGCCAGTCGCCGCCTCTTCGAAGAGTGGTACGGCCGCAAAATCATCACCTGGCCCGCCAGCGTCCAAAGCGGAGCCCCGCAAGCTGAATTTCAACGCTGGCGCGCCGGCATCATCACCGATTTTGTCCGCGACGTCCGCAAAACAGTTCGTTCCGCCAACCCGCAAATGAAACTTTCCGCCGCCGTCTGGGGCGGCTTCCCCGACACGATCCCCTCAATCGGACAGGACTGGGGCCTCTGGTTGCGCCAGGGTTATCTCGACTTCGTCGCCCCCATGAACTATTCCGAAGACACCTACAAATTCTCCGCCCTCACCCAAAAACAACTGGACCTGCCCAACGCCAGCGGTCGCATCCTGCCCGGTATCGGCGTCACCGCCGCCGAAAGCCAGTTGCGCCCCGATCAAGTCGTCGAACAAATCGCCATCGCCCGCCGCCTCGGCGCCAACGGCTTCGCCCTCTACAAACTCAGCCAAACCCTCCGCCAGGAAACCCTCCCCCTCCTCCGCGAGGGTGCGATTCGCTAACTGTACGGACAAAGCTTTTTCGGCAACAAGCGCCCATCATTTCATCACGCGATGCCCGCCTGCCTCCGGGGAGCGCACGCGCCCTCGCGTGCTGCAGTGCGCGCCCCCGCGCACTGCTCTTCTCGATTTTGTCGAATAGATCGAGCGAATCGAGAAAATCGAGTAGTTCGAGACTTGCTCTTTTTTCTCCTTCCTCATTCGCGTTTATTCGTCTCTCTTCGCGGTTACTTTAACAACTTCAAGAACTCTTTGAAGTCGTGCGGAAGAGTTTGTCCGTCCATAAGCGGCCTCGCGGTGGATGCGCACAGCCTGAAGTCGTTCAATCGGCGACTTTTTAGCCCAAAACTCTTTGTCCGAAGAACGGTCTGAAAGAGCGACGACAGTCAGCTTGGTTCTATCAATCTTCACACCCTCGATACTAACCCGCTCTTCGCTATTCGCGGTCAAAAACGACTATTTTTGAGGGGGCGAGAGTCGTTTGGCCCTTTGTTTATAGGGG
>JBDHQM010000029.1:0-31178 GCA_039807095.1 Kiritimatiellia bacterium | reverse complement strand
TGGCTCTGTTCCGGTGCTGAAAATGTCCTTGCCTTCCGCTGTCTCATCAAAAGCAATCTCTTCGATGCCTACTGCAAAAACCTCTCAAAAGCCGCATGAGCCCGCCGGATCAAAGAATCTGTCCTACACCCCTTTGCGCCCTCCCGTGCTAGTTCTTCTGGTGGGGAAGGTGACGTTTCGCTATAGTCTCATCGTTTCAAAGGATCAGATATGATTAAGGCTGTTATCTTGTGTGGTGGACAAGGCACGCGAATTCGCGATGTTTCGGAAGCCGTTCCCAAGCCGATGTTGCCGATCGGCGGCAAGCCGATTCTCTGGCACATCATGAAGCTATATGCGCATCACGGGATCAAAGATTTCGTTCTTTGCCTAGGCTATAAAGGATGGTCGATCAAAGAGTTTTTTCTGAACTATCGCGCAATGACATCCGATATCACCATCGAATTGGGTGGAGCCGGGGATGTGCGTTATCAGGGTGCGAGCCCGGAAGAAGGATGGAAGATTACACTGGCGGAGACGGGGGAAGCTTCACAGACCGGTGCGCGCATTTGGAATGTGCGTGATTACTTGGAGGATACCGATCGGTTTTGTCTGACGTATGGGGATGGTGTTGCAAACCTTGATATCAAGGCGTTACTGGATGCGCACGAGATATCCGGGATTGTTGGCGTGTTGAGTGGTGTTCGTCCGGCGGGTCGCTTTGGAGAAATTGATTGCGATGGAGGAGTCATCCGGAATTTTCACGAGAAGCCGAATGCGACCGGTGGTATCATCAATGGTGGCTTCATGGTGTTCAAAACGGCCGAGGCATTGCGCTATTTCCGCCCGGGTGCAGATCTCAATCTTGAGCAGGAAGTGCTTCCAGCCATGGTCGCAGACGCGCAGCTTGGGGTTTATCAGCACGATGGTTTCTGGCAATGCATGGACACACTGCGAGAATTCAATCTGTTGAATGAGTTGTGGGCACGAAATGAGGCTCCGTGGAAAGTGTGGTAGTCGGCGAATGAGTGTCACGCGCATTGCTGAACGATTTGCACCGTTGCGAGGTTGCCGGGTGCTTGTGACCGGGCATACCGGTTTCAAGGGATCATGGCTGACGATCTGGCTGCGGGAGTTGGGCGCAGAGGTATCGGGTATTGCGCTGGATCCGCATACGACACCTTCTCTCTTTGATGCGGCGCGCTGTGCGGACGGAATTGCCGACTACCGGCAGGACATTCGCGATGCCGCCGCGGTTGCGCGCATTTTTGCGAGTGTGAAGCCGGAGGTTGTGCTGCATCTGGCGGCACAGCCGCTTGTTCGCGCTTCCTACACGCAATCGCGAGAGACATTTGACATCAATGTCATGGGCACCGTGAATGTGATGGAAGCCGCTCGTGATACAGAGTCTGTCCGCGCACTTGTTCACGTCGGCACTGACAAGGTATACGAAAATATTGAGCAGGAGCGCGGGTATAAAGAAAGCGACTCGTTGGGCGGGCACGATCCATACAGTGCATCCAAGGCAGCGGCTGAGATCGTGTTTCAGTCCTATCAGCGCAGCTTCTTCAATGTGAAGGGGCGACCGCTTGCCGCGTCGGGACGCGCTGGGAATGTCATTGGCGGCGGAGATTGGGCGAAAGATCGGATTGTTCCGGATGCAGTCCGCGCGCTTTCAGAAGGGAAACCTGTTCCTGTCCGAAATCCTACTTCTACTCGTCCGTGGCAGCATGTTCTGGAAGCGCTTTCAGGATATTTGACGTTAGCGTCGGACTTGCTGGCGGGCAATTTGCACGCGTTGGGCTCGTGGAATTTTGGTCCGCCGGATGACAACGTGAAGCAGGTGGGCGATTTGGTGAAGAGTCTTGTCGCATTCTGGGGGAGCGGTTCGTGGGAACACACGCCGGAACCGGGCGCTGTACACGAAGCGAAGCTGCTTACCCTGTCGTGTGAGAAGGCCGCTCGCGAATTGAATTGGCACCCGCGCTGGGATTTTGAAGAAACGACGCGACGTGTTGTGGGCTGGTTTAAGGCGTTTCATACTGGTCAAGATGCTGCTTTGCTTTGCCGGCGTGATATCGCGGCATATATGGGAGACTGACCGTGCGCCATCCCATTATTGAAGAAGACCTCGCGCGCATATTTGAATCGCCTGTTCCGTGGGAATCTTTTCGCGATGCGCGGATATTGGTCAGTGGCGCTTATGGATTTGTCGTTGCGTATCTCGTTGAAGCGCTGCTGTATGCGAATGAGCGCTTGAATTTGGGCGCACAGGTGACGGGGCTAGTTCGGAATCGAGAGAAGGCCGCAAAACGCTTTGCCGCATACAAGGATCGTACCGATCTCAATTTCGTTTTTCAGGACGTGTGCGAGCCGGTGCCGGCGGACGTCCGCGCTGACTTTGTAATTCACGGGGCAAGCTGGGCCAGCCCCAAGTTCTATGGATCTCAACCCGTTGGATCACTTCTGCCCAATGTGATTGGAACACATCGGTTATTGGAATTTTCGCGTCGCACTTCAGCGCGTGGATTCCTCTTTTTCAGCAGTGCGGAAATTTATGGGCGCGTAGATCCATCGATGATTCCCACACCGGAAACGTATGAAGGGCGCGTTCAGCCGACAGATGTTCGTTCGTGCTATGCGGAGAGCAAGCGGATGGGAGAAACAATGTGCGTGGCTTGGCACAAACAATTTGGCGTGCCGACCACAATGGCGCGAATTTTTCATACCTACGGTCCCGGTATGGCGTTGGATGATGGACGGGTGTTTGCAGACTTTACACGAGACATTCTGGAGCGAAAAAATATCCAGATGATGAGCGATGGTGCCCATCGTCGCACATTTTGCTATCTTTCCGATGCAGCCGCTGCGTTGCTGTTGATTATGCTCAAGGGCGAACGCGGCGCTGCGTACAACATGGGGAATAGCGATGCGGAAGTCAGTGTTGCGGAATTGGCCGGGATAATGGTGAATTTGTTTCCCGAGCGCGGTTTGCGCGTGGAGCGAGTAGGGGAATCGCATCCCGATGGCTATTTGCGTACAACTGTGGATCGTGCATGTCCCGACACATCGCGGCTGCGCGGACTGGGTTGGTCGCCGAAGGTGGGTGTTGAGGAAGGGTTCCGCCGCACGGTTTTGAGCTATGAGGCTCCTTGAGAATGAGTGGAGAGAGGTCACAATTGAATCGGGATATTGCTGCGTATGCGTATGCGATTCGGCGGCATGTGCTACAGATGGTTGGGCGCGCAAATGCCTCGCATGTGGGAGGCGTACTCTCGATGGCGGATGCGCTTGCCGTTTTGTATCATCATGTTTTGCATGTTCGTCCCGCTGACCCGCAGTGGCCGGATCGAGATCGCTTTGTTTTGAGCAAGGGTCACTGCTGCTCGGGTCTGTATGCTGCGCTTGCGCTCAAGGGCTTCATCCCACTCGAAGAGTTAGATACATATGGAGACTCCGATTCGCGGCTGATGAACCACGTCAGCCACATGGTTCCCGGCGTGGAGTGGTCCACCGGATCGCTCGGGCATGGGTTGGGACTTGCGTGTGGGCAGGCACTTGCTGCGCGGCGAAAAAAACAGCCGTGGCGAGTGTTCTGCGTCTTGAGTGATGGCGAATTGAATGAAGGCTCCAACTGGGAAGCCATTTTATTTGCCGGGCATCACAAGCTCTCTAATCTTTGGGCGGTGGTGGACGCGAACAAGATACAATCGCTTGGCGATACAAAGGATGTACTCGACCTCAACTCGATTCGTGCAAAGTTTGAGGCCTTTGGCTGGGAGTCTGTGGATGTGGACGGGCACGATATTCCATCGTTAGTCGCCGCATTTGATCGCTCCTGGGGCGACCGCCCGCGTTGCCTTGTGGCGCACACGCTGAAGGGGAAGGGCGTCGCCTATATGGAGCATAAGCTCGAGTGGCACTATCGCGCACCCAAGACGAAAGATTTGCTCGATTTGGCGCTGGATCAACTGGCGACGGCTTATCCGGAAGAGGCGCGCCGTGCGTAACACTTTTGTTGAACATCTAATTCACAAGGCCGAATCTGACGAACGAGTTTTTCTTGTCGTTGGCGATTTGGGTTTTTCGGTGGTGGAGCCATTTATTGAGCGTTTTCCGGATCGTTTTTTGAATGCGGGCGTAGCAGAGCAGAACATGACCTCGGTTGCTGCTGGACTCGCACGTGAAGGCTATCGTCCGTTCACGTACAGCATCGGAAACTTTTCGACGCTTCGCTGTCTGGAGCAGATTCGGAACGATGTCTGCTATCACAAGCTGCCGGTATGCGTGGTCGCCGTTGGCGGCGGCTATATGTATGGACCGCTTGGCCCGACTCATCATGCGACGGAAGATATCGCCGCAATGCGGGTGTTGCCGGGTATGCGTGTTTTTGTTCCGTTCGGGAAAACCTCGACTCGCCTTGCGGTAGATGAGGTTCTGGCGGAGGACCAACCCGCTTATTTGCGGCTGGGCCGTGCAGACGTGGAGATTGAGCCCACAGGAGGCAATGGCATTACGCCTGTAGCTGTGATCCCGGGACGGGAGCGGGCCGTGATTTCGGTCGGGCAGATTGCCAAAGCCACGTTGGCACTCGCTGAAGAGCGAAAAGCCGATCTCTTTGCCTGGTGCCGGGTTAATCCTTTGCCCGAAGATGCCCTTCGCGAGTTGGCGGAGCGTTACTGCGATATACTGCTCGTGGAAGATCATCAACGCAATGGCGGTGCGTTCTCTGCATTTTCTGAATTCACGAGCCGGCTTAAAAGTGCGAGCATTCGTGGCCAATTCTCACCGCATGTGTGCAGAGAAGCAGAACAACGAAGCCGGATGATCCAGATTGATACATGACAGAAGCTGCACCAGAGAAACGACGCCGGCTCATTTCTATCACGATGCCTGCGCGCAATGAGGAGGGGAACCTCCCGCGCGCGTATGACGAAGTGACTGCGGTCATGGCGCGAATTCCGCAGTATGACTACGAGGTCATCGTTATTGATAACGCCAGCACGGATCGCACCCCGGAGATTGCCCGCGAATTTTGCGCAAAAGATTCGCGCTGGAAATATCTGCGTTTCAGCCGCAATTTCGGCGGCGAGACCTCGCTGACCGTCGGCCTGCGTGTAGCGAGGGGCGATGCCGTCATCAATTTGTTTTCTGATTTGCAGGATCCAACCGAACGCATCCCCGACTTCATCGCGAAATGGGAGGAAGGTTTTGATGTGGTGTCGGGTATTCTGCAGGATCGCCAAGACAACAGCCGACTGCGCGGCGTTGCTGCGCGAATGGCGTACCGTTTGATTCGCGCGAGTTCAGATATTGATATCCCGGAAAACGCCACCGATTTTCGCTTGGTGAGTCGCCGTGTGGTGGATGCGTTCAATCGGCTCAATGAACGTCAGCGCTACGTCCGCGGATTGATGCACTGGGTTGGATATAGCAAGTGTGAGCTTCCGTATGATCGTCGCCCGCGCCAATGGGGCCGGAGCAAGGCGCCGTTTTGGTGGTGTTTTCAGTTTGCGTTGAATGCAATCACCAGCTTCTCAACGAGGCCGTTAAAGTTATTCATGATCTTTGGATCAATGGCTCTGTTCTCATCGCTGCTGCTCGCATTGTACTATGCGGCAACACGAATCTTCAATATTGACGACCCGCCGCGCGGGATCCCCTCTGTTCTGATTTTGTTGTTGATCAATCTTGGCGTGGTTTCTCTGGGGATCGGCCTGCTTGGCGAGTATATGGGGCACGTGTACACCGAGGTGAAGCGGCGTCCTCTGTTTGTAATTTCCGATAGTGTGAATTTGGAGCCGGAGCGATTGATCGAAGTCGAGAATTCCGCGCAATAAGGGTTAAAATCAGTGTCCCGTTGCTTGATTTGAAGGCGCAGTATCTTTCGCTCCGCGAGGAGTTAGATGCGGCGATGATGAGTGTGGTGGAGTCGCAGCATTTCATTCTGGGGCCTGAGGTAGAAGGGTCGGAGCGCGATGTTGCGAAATATTCGCAGCGCCGCCACGGGATTTGCACTTCGTAGGGCGCCGATGCACTGCTGATTGTGCTGATGGCGCTTGATATCGGCCTGGGCGATGAAGTGAATACGACGCTTTTTACATTTTTTGCGGCAGCGCTGGCGCCTGCCTGATGGCTCTTCGTGATGGGGTGCGGAGTCACTGTGGAGTGTTGAGCTGTTGTTCGAGCGTCTTGACGTGCGGCACAATTTGTTCGGTGAGGAGACGAGCGAAAATCCGGTGTCCCGCCGGATTAAAATGCCCGTCGAATGTGTAGAAGAGATCGGCGCTTTGCGCCTGTGTGCGGAAGGCGTGCAGGACGCTATGGAACGCAAGTCCAGCCCTTTGCGTCGCGCCGGCAATAAGTGTGTCGGCGTTATCTTGCGTCAGCATTTCTGGAGACAACTCGAAGCCCACATTCTTCCACTTGGTCCAATCGTTTGAGGAGCTGTACATCCCATAGGGAATTGAAATGATGTACGGCATCGCCCCGAGTTGACGGCATGTTTTGCCGATGCTAGCGATACAAGCGGAAAGCGTGTCTATTGCGCTGTGCGTATACGGCGTTGAAATATCCCACGTTCCAGAAAAGTAATCGGGCCGATTAATTGCCAGGCGCAACAGAGAGGGGTTGAGTCCACCAGTTTCGTACAGTGCCTGCACTTCGCCGGGCAGTGTGTTGTAGCGATCGAGCTCTTCTGATGTCGCAGAATTAAGGATTCCGCGCACTTGCTTCTGCCAGATCGTTGCGATGGAGACTGTTTGGGTGCGAGATCGAAGGGTGCGCAGGCGAGCTGCGTTGGGATAGAGTGCTTTGAAAAGGCGCAGAACTTTTGCTTTGTGCGAGGATGGGGTGGCTGCCTCGTCATTGGCTGCCTGCATGTGTGTTGATAGTGCCTCGACATCGGCGGGTGTCGTCGTGTTGAGTTGCGCGACATCGTCGCCCTGCAGAATCGCCACAATGACTAGATGAGGGGTGAGCTTGGGAAGCATGCGAGCGGCGGTTCGCGCATAAGATAAAGGGGTGTCGCCGGGTTTTCCCAGGTTCAGCACTCGGACGCGATGGCCGGTCGCTCGTAGATTTTCCTCCAAAATTCGCGGCCAACTATCAGCTTCCTCTACACCCCAGCCATAGGTGAAAGAGTCGCCAATCGTAACAATCCGGACCTCTCCAGTGGGAAGGGAATTGCCAAACTCGTCATTGCGATATCCGTTCGAATTTATGTCTGCGGTGTAATGGAATTCCGGGGTGGTGGTGACTTGGCGCTCAAAGCGTGGGATTTCGTGCTGGTTTGCGATATTTCGCAGGACTGTGCGATCTATCACCGCGAGTAGTGTAGCCGTTAGAAAGAGGGAAAAAGAAAGCAGGGTGAAGTGTTTCATAGGTGGAGAATTCTGTCGGAATTCAATTATACTGCGCAACCATTTCGGCCAGGATGTCTGGGATTTTTCGGGTGAGGTTCCACTGCGGGTAGTGGGATTTAAATTTGCGGGCGTCGCTGATCCACCAGAGATGGTCGCCGATGCGGTTGGTCTCTACGTAGGTCGTTTTCATCGGTCGGCCGGTGATTGTTTCTGCGTAGGCAATGGCCTCGAGGATGGAGCAGTTGCTGTGGCGTCCGCCGCCGATATTATACACAGATGCGGGGCGTGGATCGCGGAAGAAGTGGACGAATGCGCTTACCAGGTCCGCAGAGTGAATGTTGTCGCGTACTTGCTTGCCGCGATAGCCGAAGATTTTGTATTCGCGCCCCAGGGCGGCGCATTTCGTAAGATAGGCTAGGAAGCCGTGTAGTTCGGCTCCTGCCTGCTGGGGTCCGGTCAAGCAGCCGCCGCGAAAAATGCCGGTCTTGAGTCCGAAGTAGCGGCCGTATTCCTGCGCTACGATGTCGGCAGCCGCTTTCGACGCTCCGTAGGGCGAATGTTCGCTCTGGTCTATGCTCATGGATTCGTCAATGCCATGCGCAGCGAAGCGATGCTCTTCGCTGACTTCCCACCGCGTGTCGTGTTCGACGAAGGGAAGGCGGTTGGGGGTGTCGCCATACACCTTGTTGGTTGAGGTGAGAATGAATACGGCGTCGGGAGCGTGTTGACGCGTGGCTTCCAGCAGATTGATGGTTCCCGTTGCGTTGACGCTGAAGTCGGTCAGAGGTTCCTGCGCGGCCCAGTCGTGCGAGGGCTGTGCTGCGGTGTGAATAATGAGCGCGATGTCCTTTCCGTAGCGGGCGAAAATGCGCGAAATGGCCTCCACATCGCGTATGTCAACCGATTCGAGGCGGAAGCGCGGCAGCTCGCGGCGAAGCGCGTCTGCGACGGGGCGGGTGGAGGCTTCGGGGCCGAAAAAATAGCTCCGCAGGTCGTTGTCAATTCCGACTACGTCGAACCCGAGCGCATCGAAAGCGCGCACGCTTTCGGATCCGATCAGCCCTGCGGCTCCTGTGACGATTGCAACTGACATATCCCTCAACGCAACGCGGAAGAGCATAGCGACTTTGTGAAATGTATCAAAGCCTTCTCGGGATTAACTGGTTTCGGATTGACCGGCTCAGTGCCATTTCCTAGCCTGCCGTCGTTTGCGCGCTGGCGTTTCTGTACGATTTTTCACGCTTAACGTTAAGGTAGTCTTTTAATGGCGAATACAGTTTTGGTTGGTGCCCAGTGGGGCGACGAGGGGAAGGGCAAAATTATTGACGTGCTGGCAGAGGAAGCCGATTGGGTCGTCCGGTTTCAGGGCGGAAATAACGCGGGGCACACGGTGGAGATCGGTGCAGAGCGTTATGTTCTCCATCTGATCCCGTCCGGGATACTCCATCCGGGCAAGAAGTGCATTATCGGGAACGGCGTGGTGGTGGATCCGCTGGCGCTCCTCGCTGAAATTGACGGAGTTGAGGCGCGGGGGATTGAGACGAAGGGACGACTGTTTGTGAGCGATCGGGCGCACCTCGTGTTTCCGTATCACAAGATGATTGACGAGAGTCGCGAGCAGCGCTCGAAGACGGGAGACAAGATCGGCACGACGAAACGTGGGATCGGTCCGACGTACGGCGATAAAGCGGCGCGCGTCGGCTTGCGTGCAGGCGATTTGCTGGAACCTGATTTTCTGGACCGCCTGAAACAGCGTATTGAGACGAATAACAAAATTCTGGCATCGTTCGATGCACCGCAGCTCGACGTCGCAGAGACACTGGAAACGTATCGCGCGGCGGCGCAGCGTTTGGCCCCGTATGTGGCCGACACGATTCCGATGCTGCACGAGGCGAACGGGCGTGGTGAGCAAATTTTGCTGGAAGGTGCGCAGGGCACGCTGCTCGACATTGATTATGGGACATACCCGTTCGTGACATCCTCCAACGCCACGGCGGGCGGTGCGTGCACTGGCAGTGGTGTGCCGCCGAATCGGGTGGACCGCGTGATCGGCGTGATCAAGGCGTATTCGACACGTGTGGGGGAGGGGCCGTTTCCGACGGAATTGCACGATGCGATGGGCGAGCATATTCGCAAGGTCGGTCATGAGTTTGGCGCGACGACGGGGCGCCCGCGTCGCTGCGGATGGTTTGATCTGGTGGTGGCACGCTATGCTGTGATGGTGAACGGTGTGACGGATTGGGCGGTGACCAAGCTGGATGTGCTGGATGATGTCGCCGAAATCAAGGTGTGCGTGGCGTATGAGTGCGATGGGAAGCGCTACGAAAGCATGCCTGCCAGTGTCCGTGTGTTGGAGCGGTGCAAGCCTGTCTATCAGTCATTCCCCGGCTGGATGGCCTCGACGAAGGAGGCCCGTACATTTGATGAATTGCCGATGGCGTGTCGCGAATATTTGCGCGCGTTGGCGCGTTTGACCGAAACCCGGATCAGCATTCTTTCCAATGGGCCGCGTCGCGAAAGCACCATGATCCTGAGCGCGACCGGCGCAACCATTTCTGCATGAGCGAAGCGCCACCAGTCATTCCGCAGCACGTTGCCATCATCATGGATGGCAACGGGCGCTGGGCCAAGGCGCGCGGGCTGCCTCGTCTTCAGGGGCACCGCGTGGGGGCGGAGTCGGTGCGCGCGATTCTGCTGGCGTGCCGGAAGATTGGTGTGAAGTATCTGACGCTCTATGCATTCAGTTCGGAAAACTGGGTTCGCCCGCGCCCTGAAGTGACGGGGCTGATGAGCCTACTGCGGAAATTTCTGCGCGAGCAGGCGGTTGAGCTGCATGAGCATCGCGTTCGATTGCGCGTGATCGGGCATATGCAGGATTTGCCGCTGCCGGTGCGCCGTGAGCTGAATCGCGTGATTGATGAGACGGCGCACTATCGCGATGGCGATTTGATTTTGGCGCTGAGCTATGGCGGGCGCCAGGAGCTTGCGGATGCAGTGCGCGCGATTGCTACGAAGGTGAAGGCAGGGGCATTGGAACCGAAGCGCATCACGGAAGAAACGATCACGCAGCATCTCTATTTGCCGGACGTGCCGGACCCCGACTTTATGATCCGGACCAGTGGCGAAATGCGGATCAGCAATTTTCTGCTCTGGCAGTTATCCTATGCCGAGTTGTATGTGACGCCGGTCATGTGGCCGGATTTTCGCGAACCGCAGTTTCTCGAGGCGATTGAGGCGTATCAGTGCCGCCATCGCCGATTTGGAGATATCAAGTAACGTCATGTTGGCACATCGTCTATGCAGTGGATTTTTGATGGGGGGCGCGCTGCTCGCCGCGGTTTTCCTTTTGCCGGCGTGGGGTGTTCTGCCGATCTTGCTTCTGGTGACGCTGTTGGCGCTGCACGAGTTTTATGGATTTCTGCAGGCGCGGGGTATTCCGCACTTCAAGGGATTGGGTCTTGTGTGTGGTGTTGCCTATGTGGCGGCGGTTTGGCTCGTAAATTATTTGGAGTGGCCTCATCGCGGCGAAGTGGAGGTTGTTGGACTCTTTGTCATTGTGGCAGCGGTCTTGCTCCGGCAATTGGCAGAGACGAAGACAGAGCGGCCGCTGGATTCACTTGGCGGAACGCTGTTGGGCATTTTGTATGTGCCGTTTCTTTTCGCCTTTATCGTGAAGCTGCTGACCGGGTGGGGACACGATTCGGGGCGGCTGTTTGTGCTGTTTCTGATTGTCGTCGTGAAGTTCACGGATATTGGCGCCTATTCAATCGGATGCGCGATCGGGAAGCACAAGTTGCTGCCGCGCGTCTCGCCGGCCAAGACGTGGGAAGGTGTGATCGGCGGTCTGGTTGTGGGGACCGTCGCGGGGTGGGGCTATTGGTTGATTGTGGCGCGTTGGAGCGGCGACCACGCGTTTTCGATGCCGGTGGTTTTGGGGATCGGTATTCTGCTGTCCGTGTTCGGCATAATTGGCGATTTGATTGAGTCTCTCTTGAAGCGCGCGGCGGGTGTGAAGGATTCCGGCCGTATCATCAGAGGGATGGGCGGGTTGCTCGATGTGCTCGATAGCCTCCTTTTCGCGGCACCGGTGTTGTATATTGCGCTGCACGTCTTGACTCTGTTCTGAATCGAGGAATTGTTTTTCATGCTCACTACCCTATTGCTTCACGCATATACCTTGATCGTCGTCCTGCTGTTATTCGGCGTGACGATCTTCATTCACGAACTCGGCCACTTTCTTGTCGCGCGCTGGTGCGGGCTGCAGGTGGATGCCTTTGCGATTGGATTCGGTCCCGCGATTTGGAAGCGAACGGTCAATGGGGTGGAGTATAAAATCTGCCTGCTGCCGTTCGGCGGTTATGTTGCGTTGCCGCAAATGGATCCGGCTATTGGGCGCGAAGGCAGCGAGGCGAAGGAGCGCAATTTGCCGCCGGTGACGCCGGGTAAAAAAATTCTCGTCGGCGTAGCAGGGGTGATCGGAAACATGATCCTCGCCATCATCATTGCGTACATCGTGTTTTGGGGTGGCCAATCGTATGCGCCGCCCGAGGGCAGGGTGGTGTTGGGGTATGTGGAAACCAACAGCGCGGCGTATGCTTCGGGTCTGCGGATCGGTGATCAGATTGAGTCTGTGAGCGGAAAGTCGGTGGGGAACTGGGAAGAATTTTTACTCGCGACAGCGTTGGGCGATGCGCCGGAGTTGCACGTTTTGCATCCTGACGGAACCGCGATTGATGCCACTCTGCCGCGGACAGAGGTGTTGGGAACTTCGTTCATTCCGGGATTGGGTCCGCAGAATTATGTGTACGTCTTGCGCGCGCGTCCGGGATCGAGTGCGGAAGCTGCGGGACTGCAGAACGGTGACCGGTTGCTGACCTTTGACGGAGAAGAACTGTTCAGTCGGGAGCATCTGATTGATCTGGTGAACGAGCGGCCGGGCAAAGCGGTTCCCGTTGTGATAGACCGGAAGGGTGAAAAACTGACGCTTTTTGTGACTCCTGCATTTGATGCGCAACTGGGCCGCGCGTTGATCGGCATTGAGTTTAATACGCTGGATGTGAAGCCCCCGTGGACGCAGATCAAATCGCACGCGATGCTGATCGTTCGCCTGCTCAAAGCGCTCACCACGCCGCGCGAAGCGAAAGCTGCGGCCGGTGCGGTTGGCGGTCCTGTCGCTATCCTGACGATGTTCTGGTTTTATGTGCAGGGCAGTTTCATCATGGCACTCTGGTTCACCTGTTTGCTCAACGTCAACCTTGCGGTGCTAAACCTGTTGCCGATTCCCGTGTTAGACGGCGGGCATATTCTCCTTTCGCTCGGCGAGATGATTGCGCGGCGCCCGGCGAGTCCGCGCGTGGTGAGTGTTGTCTGGAATGTGTCCGCGGCACTGCTACTCGCGCTATTTCTTTTCCTGACGTGGCGCGATGTGGATCGTTTCTTCATCAAGCGCCCGCCATCCGCAGAGCAGAAATCGTCCGATGCAGAGCAGGAAGCAGTGCCCTCGCCGGAGCCGGCAACGAGTCCATAGAAAAGCCGATGCTCGCGGGCGGGCGAGAGGGGGTTGTATGAAAAAGTTTGGGATGCGTGCAGGTGGGGCCATCGCGCTGATGTGCGCGTGGGTTGGTGTGACGACGGTGTGTGCGCAAGATGTGAAGTTGACACCCGGCGTGCCTGCGGAATTTGACGTATCCAGCGCGCCGCCATCCATGGCCATTCAGATGCGTCATTCGAGTGAGTCCGTCCGGATGACGATTAAACTGCCTGCTGGATATTCTGCGGAGAAGTCGTATCCCGTGCTGGTATTCTTGAACGGCGGTGACGGTGGAATGGGCGGCGAGCTGAATATGGCGGAGCCTTTTCTCGGATCGCAGGACTACATTCTCTGCAATATGCCCCTTTTCAAGCGGGTGGTTGAGACGGACAAGGATGAAGTGAAATGGTCCATCACTCCGGCAGACGGGCCCTACGCGTTGGCTGCGTATCAGATATTGTTTGCCGAGTTGCGTCGCCTTGTTCCGAACATTGATTCGTCGCGCAGTGTGCTCGCGGGTTTTTCAAGCGGTGCAAATAGCGTTGCGTTGCTGTTGTGGATTGGCGAGCGCGAGCTACTCGATACATTTTCCGCCTTTGTGATGGTGGAGGGCGGTTTCTGGTTGGGGCGTGCTGAGGATCGCGAGAGTGGAATTAAATTTCAGCGCGCAAATTTTGCGGGGCTGGATGGCAAGCGCGTGCTGTTGCTGTACGGCGATCAGGTGATGCCCGAAGATCGCATTCCGTGGATTGCAGATGCGAAAGAGAGTGCGACTGCAATGGCGGAAGCGGGAGTGAACGTTAAGGCGTTGCCGATGGACGCCGTGGGGCACGATTTCCCGGCCGCAGCGATGGAGAAAGCGCGCGCGTGGTTGAGTGAGAGCCTGTAAATCGCGGAATGTATCCACAGCGAAGGTGGAAGGATAAAACCTGAAACCTGAAGGTTGGGGAAAACTCGAACTACTCGACCTATTCGGACAGTGGTTTGACCTTGTTGACCGGAACGACCTTATTGACCGGGATGGAATTGCTGAGCGCAGTTCGCTTTTGTCAGTCTGCATTGAAATAGCGCTGTTTTTCCTGTTTTCTCTTCTGCGCTTGGGTTGGATTTGCAGCGAGCTCCCGGCTGCGCGGTTTATTCAAATGTTCTAAAACAGCGGTGGGGCGAGGTGGGGCGCTGCCGAGTGTGTTTTGTTTTAGGCGCTGACGTGCAATGCGTCAAAAGGCGCGGAAATTGGCCTGAAACAACTTTTTCAGAAAAATGTGCAAGTTTCGTGTTGACCCATGGTGGGGTAAAGTGGGACAAAGTGGGGCATAGGGAAGTCACAGAATGGGAGCCACACAGAAAGCTGGGAAGATGGCGGAGATGCTGCAAGGCGTTTTCGTTGGTCAATACCAGCATCTTTTGGATCCCAAGAAGCGACTGACTATTCCAGCCGGATGGCGCGAGCAAGTGGGGGTGCCGGAGCAATTGTTTGTTCTGCCCGGTGTGAACGTTCCTTGCCTGTGCGTTTTCCCCGCCCGCGAAATGGCGCGACGCCTTGAAAGAATTCGCAGTCTTTCTATCGCGGACGATACGGGACGCAATTTTCTTCGCACGCTCGCCTCGCGCTCCGACCTGGTTCCTTGGGACGCGCAGGGGCGTATCCGGGTGAAGGATGAGTTGTTGGACTACGCGGGCTTGAAGTCCGATGTGGTCCTTGCCGGTGCATTCGAATGCTTCGAACTATGGAGTCCAGAAAAATGGAAACAACAACAGGAATCTTCCGTCACCTCCACGAGTTTGGGCGAAGCAGCCCGCTACGTTGGCTTCTGAGTCGAGTCTCGCTGCCGTTGGCGCGGGGCGGTTCAGAAGAGGGCGAGGGTGCGGGTCGTGCGAAGCCGGGGTCATGGGCAGACGCATTTTGGGATGGGCGCGGGCGCACTCCTGCGGCAGCGGGGCGGGTGCATGCGTCGGCGTTGGAGCAGACAGATTTGTTTGGTTGGTTGACGACGGATGTTCCGTCGCGCCGCGCGGCGGCGAAGGGTCGTGCGCCGAACGTTGCGGCCGCATCATCGCGCGTTGAGCAGTTGACGAAGGTGGCGCCAGCGCAGGGTGTGCGGAAGTTGCGCGTTGCGGTGACGGCTCCGGGTTATGCGGAGCGCCGTCGTTCGGTGCAGCGCGAAGAGATTGTGCGTCTGCTGGAGGTGAACGAGGGTTTGAACGGGGTGCGGGTTCCGGAGGCGGTGTTGATGCCGCGTTCGAGCTTTGTCGCCCGTGTTGATTTGTGGAAAGGCCGGCCGATCGGGATGCCGTTCGTGCTGGGGAACTAGAGAAGCAGTTTCGGAACGAATGGAAACATTGTGCATGAGTCAGTCCTGTTGGAGGAGGTGTTGGTCCATCTGGCTGTGAAGCCGGGGGGCCATTACATAGACGGGACACTCGGAGGCGGTGGACATGCGGAGCGGATTTTGGAGCGTGTGGGATCGGACGGGCGTTTGCTCGGCATTGATCGCGATCCACAGGCACTTGAGCTGGCCCGCGCGCGGCTCGCTCGCTTTCCGAATGTGCGCTTTGAGAGAGGAAACTTTGCCGAGATGAAGCGGCTGGCACAGAGCAGCGGATTCAGTGGTGCGGACGGTATCGTTTTGGATATCGGAGTTTCCTCCATGCAGTTGGATCAGCCGGAGCGCGGATTCAGTTTTCAGGCCGATGCGGCGCTGGATATGCGGATGGATCCCGATTTGCCTCGCAGCGCGGCGGATTGGGTGAACGACACGCCGGAGGGGGAATTGGCGGATTTGTTGTGGCACTACGGCGAGGAGCGGGCGTCACGACGGATTGCGCGTTTCATTGTTGAGGCGCGTCAGCGCGCGCCGATTCGAACCACGGGGGAGCTGGCGGATTTGGTGGCACGTGCGAAGGGCGGTCCGCGCGGGCGCATTCATCCGGCGACACAGACATTTCAGGCGCTGCGCATTGCGGTGAACGATGAACTCGGTTCGCTGGAGCGCGGGTTGGAGTCGGCTTTTGATCTCTTGAAGACGGGTGGGCGCCTGGCGGTTATTGCGTTTCATAGTCTGGAGGATCGGATTGTGAAACAGCGGATGGCGGCGCACGTGGGGCGTCGGGAATCGCTGGAGGCGGGGGGCGAGCGGTGGATTGTGGAATCGCCGCGCATGAAGTGGATTGTCAAATCGCCTGCAATGGCGGGCGAAGCAGAAGTGAAGCGAAATCCGCGGGCGCGTTCGGCGCGTTTGCGGGTGGTGGAAAGGATTGATTGAAATGGCGCGACGTCGGAAACGGAATTATCGCAAACATGCACGCACTTCGCCGGTTCGCGGCTCGTTGGTGTTGAGCGTTGTGATCGTGGCCGGATTGGCGTTGGGCTGGCTTTGGTTGAGCAATGCCTGCGACGCCCTGAGCGCGCGGATCAAGGACCTTGAGCAGGAGAAGCTCGCTGTGCATCAGCGGGTGGTTAATGAAGAGTTCAAGTGGTCCAATCAGATCGGGTACGAAAACATGACGAAGCTGCTCAAGCGCCATCAGTTGGAGATGGATTGGCCGCGGGAGCGGCAGATTGTGCGTATTCAGCGGGCGCCTGCTGATCGCGTTGAGAATACCGGATACGTTCGCAATTAATGAGTTATCATGGGCGGGAAGATTCATCGTTGGCGGGTGACTCTGATCATCCTGGTTATGTCGTGCATCTGGGTAGGCCTGGGGGTGCGTATTTCCAGCCTGCACATTGGGAATCATCCGCGCCTTCAGGCGAGCATTGACCGCACGCGCGATGTAGAGATCAAGATGCTGGTCGGGCGCGGCCGTATTTTGGATCGCAACGGTTCGGTATTGGCAGCTGACGTTTCCACGCGCGACGTTGCGGTGGATCCCTCCTTTATGCGGAATCACGGCTATCCGCGTTTCACGGCACAGCAACTTGCGCGTCTGCTTGAGTTGGACCCGGCGATGGTGTTTGCGCGAGTGGAGAAGCCGAAGAGCGAATACGAATTGCTGAAGCGTCGCGTGCCCGAGGAGATTGCGCAGCAGATTCAGCGGATGGGCATGCCGGGGGTGCGGTGCGATGAGGTGATGGCGCGTGTGTACCCGCATGCGGAATTGATGTGCCACGTGGTGGGTTTCGCGAATATGGAGGGCGTGGGGAGCGCGGGCATTGAGTTGCGGAACGATCGCTATTTGCGCGGTGTGCCGGGTATTCGGGAGACGGAGGTGGATGGGCGTCGGCGCGAAGTCCGGAGCCGCCGCAAGTTGGACATCCTGCCGCAGCAGGGTGGGGATGTGTACCTCACGCTGGACCAGAATCTTCAGTATTTCGTCGAGCGCGCGCTGGATACGGCAATCGCATCGAACGGGGCGAAGGGCGCGTGGGCGGTTGTTCAGCGCGTTCGCACGGGCGAGATTCTGGCGATGGCGTCGCGTCCGGGATATGACCTCAATGCGTTCAACAAGGTGGCGCCCGACGACCGGCTGAATCGCGCGATCGGGTATGTGTATGAGCCCGGCTCAATTTTTAAGATCATGGTGTATGCCGCAGCGTTGAACGAGGGGCTGCTTCGACCGGATGAGATCATTGATTGCGAGAACGGTTATTGGGTGCATGCGGGCAAGGGGCTTCGCGATTTCCATCCCTACGGGCGGCTGACGGCGACGGATGCGTTGAAGAAGTCGAGCAATATCGCGGCGGCGAAGGTTGCGCTACGATTGGGCGAAGACCGGCTCTACAAGTATCTGCGCGCGTTCGGCATCGGCCAGGTGACCGGTGTTGAGCTGCCGGGCGAGGAGGTGGGCATTCTCCATCCCCGTCAGCGCTGGAGCAAACTCAGCATCACGCGCATTCCGATGGGCCATGAAGTGGCTGTCACCGCGCTGCAGATGCTCAATGCGTTGAACGCAATGGCGAATGGCGGAACGTTGATGCGCCCGCACGTTGTGCAACGCGTGACGACGGCGCAGGGACAGACGATCCGGCAGACGGAACCGGAGGTGATCGGGCATCCGATTCGCCCGGAGGCTGCGCGCACGTTGACGGAGATGCTAGTGCGCGTAACGCAGGAGGGCACGGGCAAGCGGGCGCGTCTGGATGGCTACACTGTGGCGGGCAAAACTGGTACGGCTGAAAAGTCGGGGCCGGGCGGCTATGACCACAAGCGGAACATTGCCTCTTTCATCGGCTTTTTGCCGGCCGAGCAGCCGGAGCTGAGCATTCTAGTGAGCTTTGATGAACCCCAGACGTTGACGCAGGGCGGCCAGGTCGCCGCGCCTGTTTTCCGTGAGATTGCGGAGCATGCCGTGCGCTACCTCGATATTCCGCAGGTGGACGAGGCACGCGTGATTCGCCTCGACGTGGATCCCAACGACGAAGAAGAACTTCTGTGAAGAAAGAATCGCCGTATGATTTTTGGTAAACACTGTATGGAAACCATGCGCTTAGAATCCATCGCACAGCTCGTCAAACCGATCACCGTGCGCGGGCCTCTGGCTGTGGATATTGAGGGCATTGCGTACGACTCGCGACAGGTGAAGAAGAATTACATTTTCGTCGCGCTGCGCGGCCGGAACGAGGATGGGGCGGCGTATGTTGAGGACGCGATTCGTCGCGGTGCAGCGGCAATTGTGTCGGAGGAGGATATGTGGCCCCGCCGGACGGTTGCGAATATCCGGGTGCAGAATGCGCGCCGCGCGATGGCGGAGATGTCGTGCGCGTTTTATGACCACCCGTCGCACAAGTTCAAGGTTGTGGGTGTCACCGGCACGAACGGAAAGACGACGACGTCGTTTCTGGTGCGCGATCTGTTGGAGATGGAGGGCATGACGCCGGGGCTGATTGGCACGGTGCATTATCAGATTGGCTCGCGCTTCATTCCCGCTACGCGCACGACGCCGGAATCGCCGGATTTGCAGTATTTGATGGATCAGATGGTGCGAATCGGCTGCCGCAGCGCAGTGATGGAGGTGTCATCGCACGCGCTGAAACAGGATCGCGCGTGGGGGACTGATTTTGATGTGGGGGTGTTCACAAATCTGACGCGCGATCACCTCGATTATCACGGAACGATGGAAGAATATTTTGCGGCGAAGGTGGAACTGTTTCGCGGGTTGGGCCGGAGCCACAAACGCGCGACGGCGGTTGTGAATCTGGATGATCCGTGGGGCGCACGGCTCGCGGCGATGGAGGGCATCAATGCGGAGATGCTGACGTACGGGCAGCAGGCGGGCGCCGATGTGCGGGCGGAGAATATCCGCGTCACACACGAAGGCACGCATTTCAATTTGCGTTCGCCGTGGGGATCGGCGCCGGTCTTCTTGCAGTTGCTGGGTCGCTACAATGTGAGCAACGCGCTCGCTGCGCTTGCGACGGGTGCAACGCTGCAGATTCCGTTTGAGAATGCGATCCGATTCATCGGCCAGTTGCGCGGTGCGCCGGGTCGGTTGGAGAGCTTTTCTTCGCCGCGCGGATTCAAGGTGTTTGTTGATTATGCGCACACGGAGGATGCACTGCGGCGCGCGCTTGAAACGCTGCGCGAATTGCGTCCGAACCGCCTCATCGCCGTGTTCGGCTGCGGCGGCGATCGCGACAAAGGCAAACGTCCGCTGATGGGGGCGGTGGCGCATCGTCTGGCAGATTTTTCCATCCTCACCAATGACAATCCGCGCCGCGAGAAGCCGGAGGATATTTTTGCGGATATCGTGAAGGGGATTCCCGGCGCGGGTCGCTATGAGGTGATTGCGGATCGCGAAGAGGCGATTGCAGGCGCAATCGGGATGGCGCAGGAAGGCGACATCGTACTCGTGGCCGGAAAGGGGCACGAGAACATGCAGGAATTTGCGAACAAAGTGGTTCCGTTTGACGACCGCGAAGTGGTGCAACGCTATTTCTGATCGAGTGGATGTAGGGAATTGAGGGATGTCGCTGAAAAAAGCGGCAGATCGAGATATGAGCGAATTTCATTTCACTTCGCAGGAGCTTGCGCGTTGGACGGGTGGCCGTTGGACGCGGGAACCTGCGTCGCCGGTCACTGGTTTCGGGATTGATTCGCGCTCATTGCAGCCGGGTGAGGTATTTATTGCACTGCCGGGCGAGCGCGCGGATGGACATTCCTTTCTGGATGTTGCGGCTTCGCGCGGCGCTGCGGGCGCGGTGGTGCGGCGCGGGACGAAATTCGATGCGCTTCCGCTACTGGAGGTGGAGGATCCGAAGGCTGCGTTGACGGCGCTTGCGCGCGGGCATCGCGAGCGGCTGACGGGGCAATTTATTGCGATCACGGGGAGTAGCGGCAAGACGAGCGTCAAGGAAATGACGGCGGATTTGCTATCCATCGCCGGACCGACCGCGCGGACGCGCGGGAATTGGAACAACGATCTCGGGTTGCCGCTAAGCCTGTTGACGATGAAGCCGGATGACCGGTTTGGCGTGTTTGAGGTGGGGATGAATCATCCGGGCGAGCTGGAGCCGTTGTGCGCGCTGCTGCGTCCGCATGTTTCGGTGGTGACAAATGTGGGGCCGGTGCATATCGAATTTTTCGAGTCCGAGGAGGCGATTGCGCAGGAGAAGGCAACGGTGTTGCGCGCATTGGGTGAAGACGGGCTGGCGGTGTTGCCGTCGGACGATCCGTGGTTTGCGAAACTGCGGGCGGACGTGAAGTCGGAGCTGAAGACGGTGTCGCTTCGTCGCGATGCGGACTACCGAATTGAAGCGGGCGCGGGTTCGCTGTTTGTGGTGTCGGAATGGGCGAGCGGTGAGAGTGTGGCGCTGGATGCGCCGCTGCCGGGCGCGCATATCCTGACGAATGCGGGACTGGCGATTGCGGTTGCGCGGCATTATGGAATTGCGTGGGACGCGATTGCGGCGCGGTTGCGCGCGTTTCAACCGCCGGGGATGCGGTGGCAGAAGCAGACGCTTGGCGAGGTGTTGTTCGTCAACGATGCGTATAATGCGAATCCGATGAGTATGCTCGCGGCGCTGGATGGATTTGCGGCGACGCCGGTGTCGGGTCGGCGCTGGTTGGTGTTGGGTGCGATGCGAGAATTGGGGGCGCGAGCGGAACCGGAGCATGTGAAGCTGGGCGGCGCGGTGGCGGAGGGGCCGTGGGCGGGGTTGGTTTCGGTCGGTGAGGAGGGGAATTGGATTGCGCGCGGGGCGCAGTCGCGCGGGTTTGAGCGCGTGTATGAAGCCGAGACTCCGGCGGATGCCGCGCGGGTGTTGAAGGGATTGATTAAACCGGGCGATGCCGTATTGCTCAAGGCGTCGCGCGGGGTTCAGTTGGAGTTGCTGTTGAACGGGTTTTAGTTTTTCCAAGCGTTGGAAGTCCTCGAGCAAGGGATTTCCAAGCGTTGGAAGTTTTTCCGCGGAGGCGGGCGCACGACGGGTGCGTGTAGAGGTTTGGAAGTTTTCAGATGTTATATTTATTGCACGAGTACAGTGATTGGTGGGCGCCGCTGCGCCTGTTTCGCTACATTACGTTTCGCGCGTTGATGGGGGCGGCGACGTCGTTCTTGATTTCGCTTATGCTGGGGCCCGCGATCATCCGGTGGCTGCGCTGGTTGAAGTTTGGGCAGTACGTTCGCGACGACGCGGTGCTGCAGGATCACGCGAAACGGAAGACGGGCACGCCGACGATGGGCGGGGTGTTGATTATTGCGGCGGTGCTGGTGGCGATGCTGCTGTGGGCAGATCTGACGAATCTCTATGTCTGGCTGGCCGTGGGGACAATGCTCGCGATGGGCGGAGTCGGGTTTTGGGATGATTATTTGAAGGTGTCGAAGCGGAATGCGCGCGGGTTGCCGGGTCGCTTCAAGCTGGCGCTGGAGATCGGGTGGGCGCTGATCGTGGTTGCGGCGCTGTATGCGTGGGAGCCGTCGCGCGCGCATGTGTCGAAATTGATGGTGCCGTTTTTGAAGGATCCGGTGATTGCGGATTTGGGTGTGGCGGGTACTTCGATTTTCATTGTGCTGGTGTTGGTGGGGGCCGCGAATGCAGTGAATTTGACGGATGGACTCGACGGGTTGGCAATCGGGTGTACGAGTTCGGCATCGGCTGCGTATCTGGCGCTGGCGTATGTGGCGGGGAACAGCCTCGCTGCGAATTATTTGTTTGTCCCGTATGTGCCGGGGAGCGGTGAGCTGGCGGTGTTTGCGGGGTGCCTGTTGGGGGCCGGATTGGGGTTCCTCTGGTACAACTGCCATCCGGCGCGGGTGTTTATGGGCGACACGGGAAGTCTTGCGCTGGGGGGCTCGATTGCAATGGTGGCGGTGGCGATCAAGCAGGAGCTTTTGCTGGTGATTGTGGGCGGCGTTTTTGTGATGGAGGCGCTGAGCGTGATGATCCAGGTGGCGTCGTTCAAGCTGACGGGTAAGCGCGTGTTCAAGTGTGCGCCGATTCACCATCATTTTGAACAGGTTGCCAAAGCGCAACTGGATGCGGAGGGGCGTCCTTCGGGAGTGGTGGAGACGATGGTGACGACCCGGCTTTGGATTCTTGCAATTCTTTTTGCGTTGATCGGTGTGGCGACATTGAAGCTGCGTTGATGTACTCGAGCCGTCATGCATTAGTGCTCGGTCTCGGATCGAGCGGAGAGAGCGCGGCGCGCTTGCTGCGAAGTGAGGGCGCGCGCGTGACGGTTTTTGATGAGAAGCCGGACGCGACGCGGGTGCGCGGATTGGAAGAGATCGGCGCGGTGCTGGTGGGCGATGCGAGTGCGCAGGTGATTCCTGCGGATATTGATTTGTGTGTGATCAGTCCGGGCGTTTCGCTGGAGCACCGATGGGTGGCTGCGGCGCGCGCGCGCGGGCTGGCGCCGGTTCCGGAATTTGAGTTGGGTTGGAGCCGGTTTCGCGGGCGTGTTGCAGCGGTTACGGGGAGCAACGGCAAGAGCACGGCAGTGAAGTGGATGGCGGAATTGCTGGAGAATGCGGGCTTTCGCGCGGCGCCTGTCGGAAACTATGGCGTGCCCGTGTGCCGCGCGGTGCAGGAGCGGGTGGATTTGGATTGGATGGTGATGGAGCTGAGTTCATTTCAACTGGAGGCGGCGCAGCGCTTTCGCGCGGACGTGAACATTCTTCTGAATCTCTCGCCGAACCATCTGGATCGCCACAGTTCGTTCGATGCGTATGCGAACGCAAAGTCGCATCTGTTTGCGCAGGTGGGCGAGCGCGATGTTTGTCTGACTCCGCGCGCGTGGCAGGGACGCATGCGCGCGGCGAGTGGCGGGCGCGGCGCGTGGCGTTGTTTCGGCCTTGAGCCGGGCGCTGACTACTCGTGGCGCGCGGGTGCGGTGTTTTACGGTGAAACTGAGTTGGTGGATTTGAGAGGAAGCCCGTTCGATAACCGAATCACGGGAGTGAACGCAGCAGCCGTCGTCGGCGGCCTGCACGCATCTGGAATTTCGCTCGACGGTGCTGATCGCGTCGCGCGTTCGTTTGCGACGCTTCCGAACCGGATGGAGTTGGTGCTGGAGTCGTGCGGCGTTCGGTTCATCAATGATTCGAAAGGAACGACTCTTGCGGCTGTTGCTGCGGCGCTGGAGATGGCGGGGCGGCCTACGCATTTGATCGCTGGCGGATTGCTGAAAGAGAGCGATCTGAATGGTGTTAAAGAAATGCTGGCGTTGCGCGCGCGCGAGGTCTATCTTATCGGGAAAGCCGCTGAAAAAATGGCGAAAGCATGGTCGGATACAGTTTCCTGTCGCGTGAGCGAAACGCTGGAGAGGGCGATGCGCGAGGCGTGGCAAAATGCGCGGCCGGGCGACGCAATTTTGTTATCGCCAGGGTGCGCGAGTTTCGATCAATTTCGCAATTACGAAGAACGCGGTGAGCATTTTCGGCGGATGGCGAGAGCCTTGGCCGGGGAGAGTGTAGGATGAAAAAAAAGAATAACTGGAGCATGGATATGCAATCGTCGGATGTGGGTCGGAGCTCTGTGCGGGGCCCCGTGCTGTTTGGCATTATTGCCGGCATTCACGCGTTGGCCATTTTGGGGTTTTTGGTGATTCAAGGTTGCGGAACAAAGCAGCCGATGGTGGAGCCGCCGCCTGCGCCGTTGATGCCGCCGCGTGCGGACGTTGACGTGCCGGCTGTGACAGCGGTTCCGCGTCCGGCGTTCCAGCCGCCTGTGGCAGTTGAGCAGGCTCCGTCTTCGCTCGATGCGACTTCGGTGCAGACCTACACAGTGGCGAGCGGTGATTCGCTCTCGAAGATCGCAAATCGGTTCGGTGTGACTCCGCGCGAGATTGCGCAGCTCAACGGCATCAAGGATCCGAACAAGATCCGTGTCGGGCAGTCATTGAAGCTGCCGAGCTATGCGAGTGCGAGCGAGGGCGCAGCGGTGCATGCGCCGAAAGCGACCGCTCAGCCGAAGGTGGCGAAGAAAGCTTCGACACCTGCAGTGGCGGGCTCGGGCGAGTACACGGTTCAATCGGGCGACAGCCTTTCCAAGATTGCCGTGAAGCACGGCACGACAGTGAAGGCGCTCAAGGAAGTGAACAAGCTTCAGAGCGATGTGATTCGAATTGGTCAGAAATTGAAGCTGCCTGAGGGTACAGCGGCGAAATCCAGCACGTCGGCAACGAAGCCTGCTGCGTCGGCAGAGAAGCCGAAGGAAGCGGCGCCTGCGCCTGCTCCTGTTCCTGCGGTTGAATCGGCTGCGCCGGAGGCTGTGACGCCGGCTCCGGAGATTATTGATCCGGTTCCGTCGGCTCCGCTCTCTTCGGATGTTTCGAGCTCTTCGGTTTCTGAAGATAATACCTTCGCGTACATCGTTAAGCCGGGCGATACGCTGGACGACGTCGCACGTTCGTTTTCCTTGCTGAAGGAAGATATTTTGAAGCTCAACAATTTGTCGGAAGATGCGACGCTGTCGAGTGGGCAGCGCCTCAAGCTTCCGATGTCTCCGTAATCAACTGGCGATGTTCAGCGAGGGGTCTTGTGCACAGCCGTGCAGAAGGCCCCTTACTGTTTTGAGGCGAGGCTTTTAGTCCGATGCGGCGAACAACAGGTATTCTGATTTTGGCGGTGCTGATCCTCACGGCGTTGGGGATGGTGATGCTGGCCAGTACGAGTGCGGTGCAGGGCTTGTCCATGTTCAAGGACCCGCACTATTTCGTGAAGCGGCAGGCGGCGGCGCTCATTGTCGGGCTGATCGGTGCGGTGGTGGTCTCGCGGATCAACTATAGCGTGTGGCGTCGCCTTGCGCCTTCGTTGGCGATTCTCGCCACATTGTTGTTAGTGGCGGTGTTGATTCCGGGGATTGGCGTTGCGGTGAAGGGGAGTAAGCGCTGGCTCTCGTTGGGAATCACGACGCTTCAGCCGTCTGAGCTGGCGAAGATTGCGATGATTTTTTTCCTCGCGTGGTGGGTGAGTCGCAACCAGCGCCGGATGCCGGAGTTGATGAGGGGCTTGGTTTTTCCGTTGGGCCTCGCGGGCGTGATGTTCGTATTGGTATTGGCCGAGCCGGATTATGGTACTACGACGCTGATGTCGCTGGTTGCATTCAGCATGCTGTTTGCCGGGGGGGGGCCGCCTGGCGCACTGTTCATCACGGGGGTGACGGGCGCGTGCGGGATGGCCGTGATGGTGATGCACAACCCGGTGCGAAGCCGTCGCATTCTGGCATTCTTGAATCCGGAACTGTATGCGGATAGCGAGGCATTTCAGCTGCTGAATGCGCTGTATGCTTTTGTGATGGGCGGAGGGCAGGGTTCGGGGTTGGGTGCGAGTTTGCAGAAGCGATACTATCTGCCGGAGGCTCATACCGACTTCATTTTTGCCATCGTGGCCGAGGAGCTGGGCATGGCTGCTTCACTGGGGGTGTTGGCGCTCTTCGTGGTGATTTTTGTGTGTGGGTTGCGCATTTCTTCGCGTTCGCCGGACACATTTGGCCGCCTCATGGCGCTCGGATTGTCTTGCATGCTGGCGATGCAGGCGGCGTTCAATATGGGCGTGGTGACCGGCGTCCTTCCGACGAAGGGTTTGGCGCTGCCGTTCATCAGCTATGGCGGAACGAGTCTATTCACCTCGCTGATTATGATTGGCCTGCTCCTCGCAGTGGCGCGTGAGGCGGGGGATGGCGACGCTGCTCTGGCGATGGTGCGCAAGTCGAAGAGCGATTTTTGATTGGTCGTTGCGCGGCTGGCAGATTGCCTTTTTGCCCCGTCAAGAATCGCGCCTTTCCGCTTTCCATCTGCGGCTGAAGCATATATTCTTTTATCCGGAATAACAAATATATGCCTGCACCGCTCGACCTCTTTCGCGCGTTGGCCGACGATGTGCGGCTGCGTTTGCTGAACGCCGTTTTGATGGCGGAGTTGTCCGTCGCGGAGTTGGTGGACGTGTTGCGGTTGCCGCAGTCCACGGTGAGTCGCCATCTCAAGCCGCTGCGCGAGGCCGGATTGGTGGAGACCCGGCGCGAGGGGACATCGGTGTATTACCGGCGCGGGAACGCGTTGGAAGATCGCGAATTGGCAGCGATGCTGGAGCGGAGGCTGGGTGATCTGACCTCTGCAAAGCGCGATGCGACAGCGGTGCGGAAGGTGTTGGATGCGCGCCGCAAACGGAGTCGAGAGTTCTTTGAAAAAGTGGCCGGCCGGTATGGCGAATTGACGCAACCGGGCGGTGGATGGTCAGCCCTGGCGACGGGACTTGCTGCGGGGTTCATCGGCAAACGCGTGATGGATCTGGGATGCGGCGAGGGCGCGCTGGCGCTGCTCGTTGCGCGATTTGCGGAGAAAGTCGTGGCGGTGGATCAATCCGCTGCGATGCTTCACCACGTGCGCACGCGGGCGGCGGAATTAGGCGTGGCGGATCGGGTGGAGGCTGTCGAAAGTGATTTCGAGCGGATTCCGCTGCAGAAGGAATCGTTTGACGCGGTTTTTCTCAGCCAGTCGCTTCATCACGCGGCGCGCCCGGCCCATGCGATTTGCGAGGCGGCGCGAATGTTGCGTCCCTCGGGTGTGCTGATTTTGCTGGACCTGGCGCGGCACGAGCAGGACTGGGTGCGCACGGAGTGGGGCGACCAGTGGTTGGGATTTGAAGAGCAGGAGATTGACGCGTGGATGCGCGCGGCGGGATTAGAGATTTTGCAGATTGAACGACTGAGTCCGGTGGATGCGGCGCATCCGTCGGATGTGGTGGTGCTGTTTGCGGTTGGGCGAAAGAAAACGGATATACATTGAAACGGATCGAATAGGGAGAAGAAGCATGGCGAAGAAAACAAAACAAGACTACGTGGTGCGGGACATGAAGCTCGCAGATTTTGGCCGGAAAGAAATTGAGCTGGCCGAATATGAAATGCCGGGCCTGATGGCGCTCCGCGCGGAATACGGCAAGCAGAAGCCGCTCAAAGGCGCGCGTATTGCCGGTTCGCTGCACATGACGATTCAGACGGCGGTGTTGATTGAGACATTGCAGCATCTCGGTGCGCAGGTGCGCTGGGCGTCGTGCAATATTTTCTCCACGCAGGATCACGCGGCAGCAGCGATCGCTGCGCGCGGCACGCCGGTGTTTGCGTTCAAGGGGGAGACGCTTGAGGAGTATTGGGATTTCACGGACCGCATCCTCGATTGGGGCAATGGTACGGGCCCGAACATGATCCTCGACGACGGTGGCGATGCGACACTCTTTGTGCACCTCGGCTACCGCGCGGAAGAAGACATCAAGGTGCTCGACCGCACGCCGGGCAGCGTTGAAGAAGGTGTCTTGCTGGCGCAGGTGCGCAAGTCCATCAAGCGCGATCCCCGCCGCTTTCACCGCATGGTTCCCGAGATTCGCGGCGTGAGCGAAGAGACCACCACGGGTGTGCATCGCCTTTATCAGATGATGGAACGCGGTGAATTGCTGTTCCCGGCGTTCAACGTCAACGACTCCGTCACGAAGTCCAAATTCGACAACGTCTATGGCTGCCGCCACTCGTTGGTGGACGCGATTATGCGCGCGACTGACGTAATGTTGTCCGGCAAAGTGGCTGTTGTGGCGGGCTTCGGCGACGTGGGCAAGGGGTCGGCCGCATCCCTGCGCGGTCAGCATGCGCGCGTGATCATCACAGAAATTGATCCGATCTGCGCGCTGCAGGCGGCGATGGAAGGCTATGAAGTGATGACGATGGATGAAGCCTGCAAGATCGGCGACATCTTTGTCACCACGACCGGTTGCTGCGACGTGATTACCGAGAAGCACATGCGCCAGATGAAGCACATGGCGATCGTCTGCAACATCGGCCACTTCGACAGCGAGATTCAGATCGAGGCGATGAAGAAATACCGGTGGACGGAGATCAAACCGCAGGTGCACCAGATTGATCTGCCCGGCAAGAAGAGCATCATCATGCTCGCGGAAGGGCGTCTTGTGAACCTGGGTTGCGCCACCGGCCATCCGAGTTTCGTGATGTCGAACAGCTTCACCAATCAGACACTCGCGCAGATCGAGCTGTATGCGAACACTGCGAAATATCCGGTGGGCGTGTATACGCTGCCGAAGCACCTCGATGAGCGCGTCGCGAGTCTGCACCTCGCCAAGCTGGGTGTGAAGCTCGACAGACTCACGAAGAAGCAGGCCGCGTACCTCGGCGTTCCGGTGGAAGGGCCGTACAAGGCCGCGCACTACCGCTACTAAACCGTCGTTATGTCGTATGGTGTTGCATGGATCGTCCTGCTGGCCGCCGGTCTCTTTGAGATGGGGTGGGCGATTGGACTGAAACTTGCACAGAGTGGTGGACGGCACCCCGCGCTAGGCATTGGCCTGGCGGCGGGGTGCCTCATTGTGAGCATGTGTCTGCTCTATCAGGCACAGCGGGCAATTCCGATCGGACTGGCGTATGCGGTCTGGACTGGAATCGGGGCGACAGGGACGTTTCTGTTGGGGATTTTCCTGTTTGGCGACGCGGCAGGGCCTGTGAAATTCCTCGGCGTAGCGCTGATTGTAGGCGGAATTGCGCTGCTGCGTTGGGGAGCGTGAGGCGGGAACGAATTTCGAATTCCGGATGGCGAATTTCGGATTTGAAGAAGAAAAAGAGGAATCGCGATTGGGAGGCTATTGCTCTGCCTGCCTGCAGCGCTGTCCGTAGGCAGTTGGCAAAAAAACTTCCAAGCGTTGGAAGTTTCCTCTGGCAGTTTTTCCAAGCGTTGGAAAAATGCGCCGCATGAATTCCGAAGACGTCTTTCAGTTGTTTCGCAAAACCGACGCGCTCCTGTCCGGCCATTTTGAACTGCGCTCCGGCCTGCACAGCGATCAGTATTTTCAATGTGCGCTGGTGTGTCAGTGGCCGCGTGTGGTGGAGACGCTATGCGCCGAGCTTGCGGCGAAGTGGAAGAAAAGCGGTGCCTCGGTGGATACCGTGATTGCGCCCGCGATGGGCGGCCTGGTGATTGGTCAGGAACTGGCGCGTGCATTGGACACGCGCTTCATCTTTGTAGAGAAACAGGACAACAAGTTGGCCTTGCGCCGCTTTGACATTCGCCCCGACGAGCGATTCCTTGTGGCGGAAGACGTGATGACCCGTGGAGGGCGCATTGTCGAGACGATTGACATCGTTCGCGCGCACGGCGGCATTGTGGATTCTGTCTGCGTCCTCGTGGATCGCAGCGGCGGCAAAGCTTCACTCGATGTGCCCGTGATCAGCCTGTTGCAATGGGAGCCCGTCGCATGGAAACCGGAAGAGTGCCCCCTCTGCAAACAAGGCGGAGTGCCCACTCATCCGGGCAGTAAATAGGCGCAAATCCGGCTTCGTCCTCGCGGACTCGAACTTCGCCGTGACAAGTCCGGCCTCCGCCTTCGCCCGCGGATGCGGGGCCTACGGCGGGCAAGCCCGCCTTCACAAAGTTCTACGGCGCGCATACCCGCGCAGCGGAGTGCGCGGGCCACCTCCGATGTGTTGTGCGCAGATGGTGTGGCCAGTTCCTGTATTGTCCCGACTCGAAGATGTTTGGAGCTATGGAGCGGCGGGTAGAGTCCTCCGCTGCGCTGCGGACGAGGATATTGGGTTTACAACGCGAGCGAACACCAAGAACGCCTCACAATGACTCTGATCCGATTCCGAAGGCCGGAATCGAATTGACCTATCTGTCCGACAGTTCCGTGCCGCGATTCATGATCTCGATATAGCCCGCGTAGCTGAATAGGCGGTTGCGTTTCTGGGCGGTCAGTTCCTTGACGATACCGAGCTGCTCCAAGTGGCGGAGCGACTTGTTGACCGTAGCTGGGGTGATACCGGTCTTCATCACCAGCGAGCCCGAGGTGGCGATGGGGTGCTCCATGAGCGCCCGGTGGACCCGCAGGGCGGATGCCGTCGCCCGGCCGAGGCTGCTGATCTTGTCGCGGTCTCTGTTCGATAGGTCTAGAAGCTGCTGCGCTGTTTCCACAGCCTGGGTGGCGGTAACGATCACGGCCTCGGCAAAGAAGTTGAGCCAGGCTTCCCAATCGCCAGTTATGCGCACGTTGTTGAGCAACTCGTAGTAATATTGACGATGCGTTTTGAAATAGAGGCTGAGGTAGAGCATTGGCTCCCGAAGTACCTTCTGTTCGCACAACAGTAGCGCGATCAGCAGGCGACCGAGACGGCCGTTGCCGTCGAGGAAAGGATGGATTGTCTCGAATTGCACGTGGGCCAGTGCCGCCTTGAGCAGTACCGGGGTCGGCTCCGGCTTATCATGGAGGAAGAGCTCCAGCTTGCTCATGCACTCTAAAACCTCTTCGGCTGGAGGTGGAACGAAAGCTGCATTGCCTGGACGAGTGCCGCCGATCCAGTTCTGGCTGCGCCGAAACTCACCCGGGGTTTGGTTGCTGCCCCGTCCCTTGGCCAGCAGTACGCCGTGTACCTCGCGGAACAGCCGTAGCGATATCGGCAACCCTTTTTTCAGCAGGCGCAGACCGTGGGCGAGGGCGGCAACATAATTGCTGACCTCTCGCGCGTCATCCAGCGGTACGCCGGGCTCCTGATCCAATTCGAACAGCAGCAGGTCGGACAGCGACGACTGCGTTCCCTCGATCATGGAAGAGAGCACCGCTTCCTTACGGACATACATGTAGAGGAACAGCGAGGTGTCCGGCAATAACTTCGACACGCTGTCCAGACGACCAAGCGTCAGCAGTGCTTGGTCGAACTTGTTGTGCAACTCCGGCGTCCAGTCGATGGGTGGACGCGGCGGCAGCGGCGCCGGCACAAAGGCTTGAGCCTTCTCGTCCAGCGTCGCTATGGTCACGTATCTACCTTGGAGTTCTCGCTTCATCCTGTCCGACTCGAATCTAACCCAAGTTCGACAGTTACGCGATGAAAAATGCGGATTATCGGGGAAATCCGCTCAGCGACCCCCGAAAGTCTC
>JBDHQM010000005.1:0-120156 GCA_039807095.1 Kiritimatiellia bacterium | reverse complement strand
ACTTGAACACTGGTGGCACCCGATTGATTGCGCTTCTTACGGACAAACATGCCTTCATTTAGGCCCGGGACACCCAATCGCGCAATCGCCTCGTTGCAAATCAACAACTTACAACGCTATTTTGGACGCACTCGGAACTCAGGAAAGAGTTCGTCTCCACCGAGATCAAGCAGGGTGGATACAGCAGCGCGAGCGAGTTTGTCCGCGCGCTGATTCGCGCATATCAGGAAAAGAAGGAAACTGAAAAGCTGGAGAAACTGCTCCTCAAGGGTTTGGAAGCAGGCATGACACCATTCACCAAAGCCGATGTAGAAGATATTCGGAAACGCGCTCGCGCTCGATTGCGGACCTTGCAGGCCGCAAAATGATAGACGTTATCCGCTCCCCTCAAGCATCCGAAGACATCGTTGATATTGCCGCGCACCTCGGGCTTGAACGCGATGAGCTTTTGGATCGCTTCATTGATGCCGTCGAAGCAACGTACGGGCGCGGCCCGCCGCGCCCCGCGCCCCCTCTCAGGCTGTTCGTGATTCAAAAATAAAATCGGAGCCGCTAGACTGGCGGGATGGCAAATCTAGTTGACCTCCTCCGCGCCAGCGCGCGCGCATACGGCGAACACCCCGCAATTCAATTCCAAGGCCGAACGACCACCCATGCGGCGTTCGATCACCTCACCGACCGCGTAGCCGCCGGCCTCGTTGCGCGCGGTGTTGAACAGGGCGACCGCATCGCGCTCTATTGTCCAAATAGCGACGCGTTTGCCATCGCCTATTTCGGCATCCTCAAGGCAGGCGCAACGGTTCTTCCGCTCAACCTCCTCCTCAATCCAAAGGAAATCGCCTATATCCTCAAAGACGCGGGCGCAAACGCCATCATCTACCACGAACTGTTCGCCGAACAAACGCGTATGGCCTCCGCTTTTCTGCCGGACCCGCCGCGCTCGCGCATCTGCATCGGGTCGAACAATCCGCTGGGCGACGACACATGGACCGCCCTGCTCGACCCCGCGCCTCCCGTCCCGAACCCGACAATTGTCGACACCGATCTCGCCGCCATTCTCTACACATCCGGCACCACTGGGCACCCGAAGGGCGCGATGTTGATGCACTGCAACCTCGCAGCCAACATCGAGAGCATCCGCGAGGCGCTCCACCTCGAACCGGGCAAAGACGTGCTCCTCTGCGTCCTGCCCATGTTTCACGCCTTTGCCGCAACAGTCTGCATGATCTTCCCGCTCACGCATGGATGCACGTTCGTGCCGCTGCCCAAATTCGATCCGCAACTTGTCGCCGACACGATCGCCTCCCAGCGCGTCACGGTAATGGCGGCGGTGCCCAGCATGTTCAATGTCCTCCTGCGCCTGCCCGATAGCGAGGTACCGAAATTCCGCACACTGCACTTCGCCGTCTCCGGCGGCGCAGCGATGCCGGTGGAAGTGATGCGCCAATTCGAGGCGAAATTCGACAAGCTCATTTATGAAGGAGACGGACCGACGGAGTGTTCGCCGGTCACCTGCGTGAACCCCATCGGCGGCACACGCAAACCCGCTTCAGTGGGACTGCCCGTTCCACGCGTCGAAATGAAGATTGTGGACGATCACGGCAACGAACTTCCGCGCGGCACAGTCGGCGAGATCGTGGTGCGGGGACCGAATGTGATGAAGGGCTACTGGAATCACCCGGAAGAAACAGCCGCCTCGTTCTTCGGCGAATGGTTTCGCACCGGCGATCTCGGCACGGAAGATGACGAGGGCTACTTCTACATTGTGGACCGCAAGAAGGACATGCTGATCGTCAACGGAATGAACGTCTATCCGCGCGTAATCGAGGAGGTACTCTACAAACACCCCGCCATCCGCGAAGTCGCGGTGATCGGAGAGCCGGACGATCTGCACGGGGAAATCCCCGTTGCCTATGTCGCGCTGAAAGAAGAGGCAACTGCCACCGCACCCGAATTGCGCGTGTATTGCCTCGACAATCTCGGGCGGCACGAAGTCCCGCGCAAATTCAATTTTGTCCCGCAACTCCCCAAAAATGCCGCCGGCAAAATACTGAAGCGCGAGCTGCGAATGGCGGGCGAATACGAGCGCGGCGTGGACCGCCGCTCACTCTAAATCGCGTGTGGAGTATGGACAGACCCGCAACATTGCCCTACGGTTGTCTATCGAGATTCGCATGAGATACGTACTGTCCTTTCTTCTGATATTTGCCCTCTCCACGGCGCGCGCGGCTTCCGTGCGCGACCAGTACGTGGAAGCCGAGCTGATCGCACAAAACACATCCATCCAACCCGGGGAATCTTTCTGGGTCGGCGTGAAACTCACAATGGATGGGAACTGGCACACCTATTGGATCAATCCGGGCGACTCCGGACTCGGCACCGCGATCACATGGGACCTGCCCGAGGGCTTCACCGCGGGCCCGATTGAGTGGCCCTACCCACATGCCATCCCCATTCCGCCTTTGGTCAACTACGGCTATGAGAGCGAAGTTCTGCTGCTAACACAGATCACACCCCCACCCTCCCTCGCGGATGAGAAGATCGCCCTGCGCGCAAAAGTGGATTGGCTGATGTGCGACGAACTCTGCATTCCGGGCAAGGCGGCCCTCTCCCTCTCGCTGCCCGTGAGCGCCTCTACGCCTGTCGTAGATCCCGTGCACAGTGCGACGTTCGAATCGGCATTTGCCGCACTCCCCGTAGACAGCACGGGATGGGACACCACTGCGACGCCATCCGGACAGAACATTGAACTTCGCGTCACACTTCCCGAAGGCTGGCGCACCGGACAGACCAACGTCTACTTCTTCGCCGACGTCGAAAATATCATTGAGCCATCCGCCGCACAGCAGTCCGAATGGAACAACGACACGCTCCGCATCGCCTTGACCCGCGCCGCAACCGCAGAGGAACTTCCCGCGCGGCTGACCGGCGTTCTCGTCGCGGAATCAAGCTGGTCTTCCCAGCGCGAAGCGATGGCCGTCTTCATTGATGCCCCACTCTCCGCTCGCACGGCAAGCGTTCCCACCGCATCCACCACACCGGGCAAAGCGGCGATGACCGTCCCCGTCGCGCTGCTCTTCGCCTTTCTCGGCGGGCTCATTTTGAATCTGATGCCCTGCGTCTTTCCCGTCCTCTCGCTCAAAATTGTGCACCTCGTCGAGCAGGCGCGCGAAACTCAACAATCCGCCACGAAGCACGCCTTCGTTTTTACCGCTGGCGTCCTAGTCTCCATGTGGGCGCTGGCTGCCATTCTCCTCGTCCTTCGCAAAAGCGGCGCCACCGTCGGCTGGGCCTTCCAACTTTCAAATCCCGCCTTCGTACTCGCACTCACCATCCTCTTCCTGCTCATCGCGCTGAACATGTTCGGCGTCTTTGAAATCGGCGTCGCCCTCACACGCGCAGGCAGCGCCGCACAGGATCGGAAAGGCCTCGCAGGCAGCTTCTTCAGCGGCCTGCTAACCACCATCGCAGGCGCGCCGTGCGCAGGCCCGTTCCTCGGCGGCGTCATCGGCTACGCCCTCTCACAACCCACAGGCATGGCCCTTCTCGCCTTCACCGCCATGGGCGTCGGCACAGCAGCCCCCTACGCCTTGCTTTCAACCAATCCCAAACTGCTCAAAGCGCTCCCCAAGCCGGGCCCATGGATGGAAACCATGAAGCAGTTCATGGCCTTCCCCATGCTCGCCACCGCAGGCTGGTTCGCGAGCATCTACGCAAAACTGCACGGCGGTGCCGACGTGATCCTCCGCATCATGATCGCATTTGTTCTCGTCGGCGCAGCCGCCTGGATATTCGGCAAATGGACCGCGCTCCACCGCCGCGTGGATATCCGCTGGATCGCGCGCATCGCCGCCATCGCCGTCCTCGCCTTTGCAATCAAGATTGCGCTCAAAAAATCCGACCTCGTCATAGAGAAATGGTCCGCGGCCAAAGTTGCGGAACTTCGCAAAACAAACCAGCCCATCCTCGTGGACTTCACCGCAGAGTGGTGCGCCATCTGCCAGGTCAACAAACGCGTTGCCCTGCAAAATCCCGATGTGATCGCAAAACTCAAAGAGAAAGGTGTCACCCTTCTCGTCGCTGACTGGACCGATCAAAACGCAGAGGTGACCGTAGGCCTCGCAGAATTCGGCCGCGCAGCCGTACCTTTTTACGTCCTGTACGGACGCAGCCCCGCAGAAGACCCGAAGATTCTGCCAGAGCTACTGACGCCGGGCCTGCTGCTGGAAGAACTAGACAATCTTCGCTAAACCGTCCCTCACGATTGCCGTTATGACCTGGAAGCAACTCGTCCTCGCAGCCGCACTCGCCATTGCAATCCCACTCGCGCGCGCCGATGTAATCAATGGCGAATCCGCCCCCGACTTTACACTCACCGATATCAACGGACAGACCCATACGCTCGCCAGCTACCAGGGCAAGATGGTCATCCTCGAATGGATCAATCACGGCTGCCCGTTCGTCGCCAACCAATACGGCACCGGCACGATGCAGGCGCTCCAAAAGGAAGCGCGCGACAACGGAATCGTCTGGCTCTCCATCTGCTCCACGGCGCCCGAAAAACCGGACTACCTGACGCCCGCTCAGTGGCAGACCACAGCGCAGGAAAAAGGCGGCTCTGCCGACGCAATTCTAATCGATCCCGACGGCACAGTGGGCCGCCTCTACGGCGCAAAAACCACGCCTCACATGTACATCATTCAGCAGGACGGAACCCTGCTCTATCAAGGGGCGATAGACGACACGCCGTCAACGCGTCCTCAGGACATCCCAACGGCGAAGAATTATGTTCGCGCCGCACTGGGCGATATCGCAGCAGGGCGCCCTATCCAAACCCCACTGACCAAGCCCTACGGCTGTTCAGTGAAATACCCATAATCTGTCAGCGCTCGCAACATCCGCAAGCAGAGGCGTTGGCAATCATCCGACGCGACGACACTCTATCACCGACGGATCGTCGGCGTGTTCGAGCAGGATTTTGCGAACGCGATCCTGCCACAGCCTGCCGAAGAGCGTCGCCTGTTCCCGCGTTGCGCGCCCCTGAATGTGCAGGGGAAACAGCTCCATCATCCGCGGATCGGCCGGCACATGTTGCGGATGGGCAGAGACAACGACGGTGTCGCCCGTCTTCACATTTGTGAAGCGCAGTTCGCCGTCAATTTCTGCATCGAACTCCATCAAGTGGCGACGCACAAAATTTCCCGCGATTCCCTTGAAACCGGTGTCCACTGTCGCACCCGTGATCAGTGTCACGACGCTCGCAATGACGCCGGTCACCCCCGCCTGCGCCGGGCCCGACACGTCCACATGAATTCCACCGCGTTCCGGCATTTCCTTCCCGTACAGTTCTCGCAGCGCAGCCCGCGTCATCAAAAACGCACAGGCAACAGTTGGACAGGAATGCCCGGCCAACCGCACCACATCCGTGTAGGTATAGCGCAGCACACCATCCGCAGCAGCGCCGAGAAACAGGGCGAGCGGATCCCGCATCCAAATCACGGGTGCATCGTTGAAAAACGACGGGAACTCCTCGCGCATCGCGCTCATGGCTCCACCGGCTCCGGGCGATTATTTAATCACGATGAAATCAATAATGATCTCACCCGGGTCGCGCCGCTGATACTTGATTGAGATGCGATCCAGATAGCGCGCCTGCAACTGAGCCAAAAGCGGAAGCGGATCGTGGTCGTTGCAAAAACGCATCGTCTCACCCGGCTTGAGCGCATCCAACGCACCGAAGATCGCCGCATGGCGGAAACGCTTTGCAATCCCGCGCGCGTCGAAAGGATAAATGTTGTCCGGTGAGAGGTGCAGGTGCTGTTGAGTCATAACTTCTCCGTAATAATGTGCTAAAAGTATCCGAATTGGCACACGCCAGTCCAGAAACATCCATCATCTCTGCGAAACTGCAACCCGCTGCGCGCAATTTTTTCGCGCCGCTCAACCGCGCCACACGGTATGCGAACCATTCCGCAGGGCGAATCGCCCTACTTTCCGACCCGTTTCTGCACGTATTCCTGCAGCACAACGGCGTTGTTGTGTTCTTCATCGTGCGAACTGAAGAGCAAGGTCACGTCGCCCTTCTTCGCCGCATCGAGAATCGGCTTCAGCGCCGCCGTGTTTTTAGCCAACTCCGCGCGATAGCGTTTTTGAAATTCCGGCCACTTCGCCGGATCGTGACTGAACCACTTGCGCAGTTCCGTCGTGGGCGCGACGTCCTTTAGCCACACCTCCATTTTGAGCGCCTCTTTTTTCACACCGCGCGGCCAGAGCCGCTCGACCAGCAACCGCGTGCCGTCGCCCGCCTCCGCCTTTTCATAGACTCGTTTAATTTTGATCATGGCGCACCTCTTTCAAACCGAAATCACCGACCGGCCAGCCAGATTCCGCAGCAGCATGTGGAAATACAACAGCCCGCCATAGCCCTTCCACGGCGTCAGCAATTCCTGCGTCGTCTCGTAGTTGAGCTTCTCAGGCAGTCCCAGCCAAATCTCGATATTCTTTCGCGCACCGACATCGTCGCCGGGAAAAATGTTCGTCCGGCCGCACCCGCGCAACAACGCATATTCTGCGGTCCAGCGTCCAATGCCCTTCAGTTCGCACAGGCGAGCGATGGCCGCCTGATCGTCCATCGCATCAATCGCATCGAGATCGAGCTCGCCGCTCTCAATCGCCCGCGCGACACCGATGATGTACTCCGCCTTGCGGTAGCTGTACTTCATCGCACGCATCACGTCGGGATTCGCATTCACCAGCTCGGCCGGACGCGGAAATGCGTAGGCCCGCCCCTGCTCGCCTTCAAAGGGCAAGCCGTATTGCTCAGAAAGGCTCTGAACGAGGCGAATTCCCATGGTCAGCGTGAGCTGCTGGCAGCCGATGGCGTTCACCAGCGCTTCAAAGCGCGTGAGCAAACGCGGCGGTTTGAATCCGCGAAACTGTTCCGCAACAGGCCACAACACCTTGTCGCGCTTCGCCATCCGGTAAAACGGCGCAAGATCAATCGCAGTGCCCAGCAAACGCTCGACCGCATCGCGCGCCTCGCGCTTGACGGCCTCTGTCACCTTTGCGGAAAAAATGGAGACACACAACTTCGGGCGCGACGGCGGACCGTCCTGTCGAACGGCGATCTCGAATGGCACGCCATCGCGCCCGATCACCACCCGGCGATAGGTCTCGCCATCCCAGCGATCAATCTGATTTTCCGCGCGCCGACGCAGGGTCCACACCGTCAAATCGAGCCGAAACGGCGCCACCGGCTCTAAGCTCAGTGAAAACGGTTTCACGCGAATGCCTCATCTGCCGATGCAGTTCTACTTCTTGAGGGCGCCTTTTATCGCCGCCGGATGATCGGGCTGATAGCTTCCGGCCTTCGCGCGAAACGGAATCGCAAGCCGGTTCCATGCATTGATGCCGATGATCACAAACGTGAGGTCGGACAACTCTTTTTCGGTGAACTGCTTCAGCGCCTCCTCATAGACATCGTCTGGCACGTGGCCGCGGCGAACCATCGTCACCGCTTCCGTCCACGCTAGCGCCGCGCGCTCACGATCGGTGTAGAAATCCGTTTCACGCCACGCATCCAGTCCGAACAGCCGCTGCGCGCTTTCCCCGTCGCTCAACGCCTCCTTCGTGTGCATGTCAATGCAGAACGCGCACCCGTTGATCTGCGACGCGCGTAGCTTTACCAGATGAATCAATCCGTGTTCGATCCCGACGGAATGGACATATTTTTCCAGCTCCACCAGAATTTCGACGCCTTTCGGCGAATGCTTTGCGTAATCGAGCCGCGTTTTCATCGTCGTGCCTTTCTATCGCCGCACCCCTTATTCGGGTTTGATCTTCCCGATCAAGTCCTGCGCTTTGAACGGGCCCGGCTGCGCCATGAGCTCCGTCGCCGCAGCCGTCTGACCCCAGACATTCCACAGCAACGCGCCGCGCACGCGGCCCGCATCGAGGTAATATAGCACACCAGTTTTGAATTTCTCCTGCCAGTCCGCAACGATCTCAGCCTTGCTGCTGAGCTGCCCGACAGCCTCAAATCCGTATTCAAACAAATCGGAGTAGAAATACGGCGTATGCGTGTAGGCTTCATTCGCGCCCGCCATGATGCGACCCGCCTGCTTGCCCATCTGCAGCGCATTATCTTCGTGTTCAACGCGCATGCTCTTGCCGAGCGTCGGATGTGGGAACATCGCCACATCGCCCGCGGCATATATATCTGCAGCCGACGTGCGAAGGTGACTGTCCACCACAATTCCGTTCTCCACCGTCAAACCAGCGCTCTTCGCCAAATCCGTATTCACGCGAATGCCGATGCCCGCGACAACGCCGCCCACCTCAAACGTCTTGCCGGCTTTCGTCTGTACTTTCAAGCCACTCGCGGTTTTCTCCAGTGAAACAACCGTGTCGTTCGGAACCAGCTCTACACCTTTCTGGCGATATACTTCGTTGAAGAACTGCGAAACGTCTGCGGGGTAAATGTTCTCACCGATCGCACTGCCGGGGAACACCATCGTCACCTTCTTGCCCTGCATATTGATCGCCGCTGCGATCTCTGCACCGATGAAACCCGCGCCAATCACAAGGAAGCGCTCCTTCGAGTCCGTCAACGCGCGCAGGCGTTTGTAGTCCTGCACCGTGCGCAGATAAATAATGTCGTCGCCGCCGAATGGCAGGCGGTTCGGGGTGCCGCCCGTCGCGAGGAGGAGTTTTTCATACGCGTACTCATTGCCCTGATCATCGCGCACGCGCTTGGCCTTCGGATCCAGCGAAACCACGGTGCGACCGAGATGCATCGCCACATTTTGCTCCGCCGTTTTCAGCCAAATCTTTTCCAGCGGACGCCCCGTCCACAGCTTTTTGGAGAGCGGCGGACGACTATACGGCGCATCCGCCTCCGCGCTGATCAGCCCGATCGAGCCCTGCGCATCCAATTCGCGAATCCCGCGCACCGCGGCATCCGCTGTCATTCCACCGCCCACGATCAAATATTTGTACGACTGCATTTCTTTTTCGCTCCTGAATAAAACTGCCCCGCAGCACTGCGGGCACACGTTAAGTTGGGTCGCGCAAGTATCGCCATTCCTTACAGCAAAATCACACCCTATTCACCGCCAGCGCCCGCTGGCCTACGCCCGCGCCATATCACGGCAGGCAACGCCGCTTGAAATTCACGCAGGCCGGCGGATAGTAACCGCATGGCAACTGAAGAAAAACAGGATGAGCATGCGCAAGCCTGCGAGCGGTGCGGCAACCCAAATGCGCTGAACATTGAAGGGCGCTGGTTCTGCGCCGACTGCTTTTCAGCGCGCTCGTCCTGTTGCCCCGAGTTCGGCCCGGACGATCTCTGGAAGGAAGAGAACCGCTAGCCTTTCTTTCCTGATTTTCTTTTTCCCGCAGCGCCGTTGCTATCTTCCGCCATCAGCACGCGCCGCGCCTCGGCCAATTCTTTGAGCTTGGCGGCGCCCACCTCAGGATATTTCAGATCCAACCCGACCAACGCATCAATAATGGCGGATGCCACAACCACGCGCGTGTACCATTTATTGTCGGCGGGCACCACGTACCAAGGTGAATCGGGTGTAGCCGTGTTGCGGATGGTCTCTTCATACGCCGCCATGTAGTCATCCCAGAATGCGCGTTCCCGCACATCCGCCGTTGAAAACTTCCAGTTCTTTTCCGGCAGATCAATCCGCTCCAGAAAACGCTTCTTCTGCTCCTCCTTCGACACATTCAGAAAGAATTTGAGCACCAGCGTGCCGTTGCGGTTCAGGTAGCGCTCGAACGCGCGAATGTCCTTAAAGCGGTGCTTCCAAATATCCTTTCCGATCAATTCCGGCGGGAGCTGCTGCCGCGTCAGCAGTTCAGGATGCACGCGGACGACGAGCGTTTCCTCATAGTACGACCGATTGAATATCCCGATCCGCCCCCGCTCGGGGAGATGCCGGTGGCAGCGCCACAGAAAATCGTGGTCCAGTTCTTCCGCCGACGGGGCCTTGAACGAGAACACCTGGCAGCCCTGCGGGTTCACTCCCGACATCACGTGCTTGATCGCGCCATCCTTCCCCGCCGCATCCATCGCCTGAAACACCAGCAGCAGCGACCACTTATCCTGCGCATACAGCTTGTCCTGAAGTTCAGCCAGAAACCCGATGCCCGCCTTCAACGCCTCCTGCGCCCGCGGCTTGTCTTCCTTCTGCAAATCGCCCGTATCCGCAGGATCAAAGTCCTTCAGCCGGAACCTTTCCCCATCCTCCACGCGATATCTACGCGCCAATTTGCGCGCCACAGAAAGCAGATTCTTCATTTGCCACGCTCCTCTCGCCTGTCTCCACCGCAGCCCATCCTAGCACACCCCACCCCGTCCCTGAACCCGAATAATAAAAACCAGCACGCGCCTTGACTCTGCGGGGGGGATGGGCCATATTCGCTCACCTTTTTCGGGTATCATTAGGTTTATTCTGCTCAAATTCGGAAATCGCATGTCCAAATCAGCCGCTTCAAAGAAAAAGACATCTGCTAAAAAGAAGTCCGCCAGCAAAACCCCGGCCGCCGCGCCACCCCCCACAACGATGCTCTCATCCGATGGCACCGATGTGAAGCTCATGATCAATCGTGAGGAGCGGCAGGCCAAGATTCGCGAGCTGGCCAAACTCGCGCACGAACAGGGCTTTGTCACCCACGACGACATCAACGAACTCATCCCGGAAACCGCCATCGCGCCGGACGAGCTGGAACGCACCCTCCTTCTCCTCAAGAGCATGGAAATCGAGGTCGTGGAGTCTGAAGAAGACGCGATCCGCCGACGCGCCGAACTCGAGGAAAAAGCGCGCGCATCTCAGCGCATGGACGTCCTGGACGACCCTGTCCGCATGTACCTCAAGCAGATGGGCCAGGTCGCCCTGCTCTCCCGCGAACAGGAAGTCGAAATTTCGATGCGCATCGAAGAGGCGGAAATCAACGCCCGCAAACTTTTCGGCATCTTCGGTTTTGCAACAAACGCCTACCTGACCGTTGTCCAGCGCCTTGAGGACGGACGCGAGCGCTTCGACCGTATCATCAGCGACAAACATGTCGAAAGCCGCGAAGACTACATGAAGGTGCTGGTCAAGCTCCGCAAGGAAACGCTGCGCCAACACGATCTCGTCGGTAAAAAGTTTATCGAGGCGCACAAATCCGGCGGCACCAAACAGGAACGCGCGCGTACGGGCCGCGCATTCGAAAGCGCGCGCGACAAACTCTCCCGCTTCCTCGACCGCCTCTACTTCAAGCAGAAGGCTATCGAAGACTTCGTCACCGTCGCCGATGAGCGCCACCTCCTGCTCAAGGCAATGCTCGAAGAACTCAAGCGCTCCAGCAGCTCACGCGCAAAGAATGCCACGGACGCGATCAAGGAAATCCGCAAGAGGATTCATCAGTTCGAGCAGGAAGAGCGGATGACGACGGAAGAGTTCGAGACGAACTATAAAGAACTCAAAACGTGGCTCCGCAAGGGACTCCGCGCCAAGACTGAAATGGTCGAAGCCAACCTACGTTTGGTGATCTCTATCGCCAAGAAATATACCAATCGCGGACTCTCCTTCCTCGACCTCATTCAGGAAGGCAACATGGGTCTGATGAAAGCGGTCGAGAAATTCGAGTATCGCCGCGGGTATAAGTTCTCCACGTATGCAACCTGGTGGATTCGCCAGGCCATCACCCGCTCCATCGCCGATCAGGCCCGCACGATTCGTATTCCCGTGCACATGATCGAAACCATCAACAAATTGCTGCGCGTGCAGAAAGCGTTGATCCAGGAACTCGGCCGCGAAGCGCTCCCCGAGGAAATCGCCGGCGAAATGAACCTCCCGGTGGACCGTGTTCGCGCGGTCATGAAAATGGCGCAACAGCCCATCTCTCTCCAAAATCCGGTCGGCGACAGCGACGACACACAGATCGGCGACTTCATCGAAGACAAGAGCGCGGAGAACCCGTCAGAAATGACGGCCTATAGCCTCTTGAAGGACCGCCTCCAGGACGTCCTCAAAACCCTCACCGATCGCGAACAGGAAGTGCTCACTCTCCGCTTCGGCCTCGCGGACGGCTACTCGCGCACCCTTGAAGAAGTGGGTCGCAAGTTCCAGGTCACCCGCGAGCGCATCCGCCAGATCGAAGCCAAGGCGCTGCGCAAAATGCGGCACCCCACGCGTATCCGGAAACTCGAGGGCTTCCTCGACGGCGGCGAATAAACCCCGTCCGGATAGATGCCCATGGCTCTTCCACAAAAATGGCCGCTTCGCCTTCTCGCGCAAGCGGCCGTTTTTTTGCTTCTACTCAGCCCGACATTCGCTCCTACATCGCGCGCTGACGGCGAAATCCTCGTCTTTGCTGCCGTCAGCCTTTCCGACGCGCTTGGCGAAATCAGCGCAAACTTCCAACGCGAAACCTCGATCGCTGTGCAGTACAACTTCCAAGGCTCCAGCGCTCTCGCCCGCCAGATCGAAGCGGGCGCGCCCGCCGATCTCTTCTTCTCCGCCGATGAGGAAAAGATGGATCAACTCCAAGCAAAGAGTCTGATCGTCAACGCGTCGCGCACGAGCCTGCTCTCGAACACCCTTGTCATTGTGACCTCGCCCGATAATTCGGCGATCAACACTCCCGCCGATCTGAAAAGCGATCGCGTCACCCGCATCGCCCTCGCGCAACCCGATTCCGTTCCCGCCGGAATTTACGCAAAGCACCATCTTGAACGCCTCAACCTGTGGGCTGCGCTTCAGCCCAAAATCATCCCGACCGAAAATGTGCGCGCGGCGCTCGCCGCCGTCACAGCGGGCAATGCGGAAGCGGGATTCGTGTACCGTACCGACGCCGCCACGTCAGACCGCGTTCGCATCGCATACGAAGTGCCTCCCGCAGACGCCCCGTCCATCACCTATCCTGTCGCAATTCTCAAAGACGCGCCGAACATTGATGCAGCGCAACGCTTTCTCGCGTATCTTTCCTCACGCGCGGCAAGCGTCGTCTTCGAGCGATACGGATTCACGGTCTTGCCGACGCAAGAACCATGACGATTGAAGAACTGCAGATCACTCTGTTCACAGCCGGCATCGCCGCCCTGAGCACCCTCTGCATTCTTCCGATCGGCTTCCTCGTTGCGTGGTGGCTCGCCAAATACGATTGGCGCGGCAAATCCATCCTCGAAACCCTCCTCGCCCTCCCACTCGTCATGCCGCCCGTCGCAACCGGCCTCATCCTGCTCGACCTCTTCGGCAGACGCGGCTGGATCGGCGGCTGGCTCCATCGCGCCTTCGATCTCGACATCGCATTCACCTGGCGCGCCGTACTCATCGCCACCGCCAGCATGTCCTTCCCGCTGCTCGTCCGCGCGCTGCGCACGGGCTTTGAAGAAGTCAGCAAAGAATATGAAGACGCCGCGCGCGTCGAAGGCGCGGGCACGCGCCAGCTTTTCTGGCACGTCACCCTCCCCCTCTCCCGCCGCTCACTCGCCGCCGGACTCATTCAGGCCTACGCTCGCGCCCTCGGCGAATTCGGCGCGACAATCATGATCGCAGGCAACATCCCCGGGAAAACCACAACCCTCTCCCTCGCGATCTATCAACACGTCCAGATGGGCCGCGACGCCTCCGCTTATCGCCTCCTCCTCGTCTCCGTCATCCTCGCCTTCATCGCCATCTGGACAAGCGAACACCTGTCCCGCCCCCGCCCCAAACAAACCCAGCGCTGAAAAACATACCGCCCGCCACAGTTGCGCGACCGGATCAGGTAGGGCGATCTCTCCGAGGGAGCCACAAGTCAAACAAAACTCTCGGCTCGCTTGGAAAGCTCGCCCTACCCCCTTGGAGTGTTTTCGCCCTCGTTGAGAACGTTTTTCACTCCGCAGAAAGCGTCGAACCGCGACGTACGGCGCTGCGGCCGAAGCGCTCGCGCAGATCGTCCACCGCCTGATCGAGACGCTCAACTTTTCGCTGGTCAATTTCCTGCTCGAATGGGCCGAATGGCAGTTCGCCCTGAAGCATCCCGCCGTCTTCGTCATCGAATCCACTGACGCCGAATCCGATCAATCGAATCGGGCTGCGCAGTTTCTCCCGCGCAAACAGCTCCACCGCGCATTTCACCAGATCGCGATCAGAATGAGTCGGTTTCGCAAACGGCTTCTGACGCGTGATGGTCGTAAAATCCTCAAACCGGATCCGGATATGCCCGATCCGCGCCTTGCGGCCATCGCTCCGCAGGCGTCGCCCCACGTGCTCCACTTCGCCGATCAACGTCTGCCGCAACACTTCGGGATCAGCGCAGTCTTCATCAAAGGTGGTTTCGGATGAAATACTCTTCGCCTGACGCTCCGTCACAACCTCGCGCTCGTCGCGCCCCCACGCCAGCTCGTGAAGGTGCTCCGCAAAATTCGCACCCACAAATGCGGTCAGCGTCTCCAGCCGAATTCGCTGTACGTCGCCGATGGTACGCAATCCGCATTCGCGCAAACGCGCTTCGCGCACTTTGCCGACACCCCACAGGCGACTCGCGGGCAGCGGCGCGAGCAACTCCGCGATCGCGTCCGGCTCGTTCGGCATCACAAACAGTCCGTCCGGTTTGCGAAAATCGCTCGCCAGCTTCGCCAAAAACTTGTTCGGCGCAACCCCAACCGACGCGGTCAGCCGCAAATCTTTCCGGATCCGCCGCTTCAGCGCCACGGCAACGGCTTCACCTGTTTTCCACTGGTCCAGCACGCCCGACACATCCATGAACGCTTCATCCACCGAAATCTGTTCATATACGCCCGTGAACGACGCAATGATCGCCATCACCTGCTCCGACACTTCGTGATAGCGCGACATCCGCACAGGCAGAAAAATCCCGTGCGGGCACAGTCGCCCGGCGGTTTGGGACGGCATTGCAGAATGCACGCCGTATCTCCGCGCTTCATACGACGCGGTCGAAACCACGCCGCGCCTGTTCGGCGGCGATCCTACAATCACAGGCTTGCCGCGGAGCGATGGATTATCCAGCACCTCGACCGACGCATAAAACGCGTCCATATCAATATGCAGGATCGTACGCATACCCGCGCGGCACCCCGCCGCCGCTCCTTCGCTTATCGCAACTTGCGGAATCGCGCGATCAGCGCGTTGGTCGAGGAGTCGTGCTTCAGTTCCGGTTCTTCCGAAGCGGTCAGCTCCGGCAGAATCCGGTTCGCGAGCACCTTGCCCAACTCCACGCCCCACTGATCGAACGAGAAGATGTTCCAGATCACGCCCTGCACAAAAATCTTGTGTTCATAGAGCGCAATCAATTGACCCAGTACGTGCGGCGTCAGTTTCTGCGCGAGAATGGAATTCGTCGGGCGGTTCCCCTCAAACGTCTTGTGCGGAACCAGCGCTTCTGCAACACCCTCGGCGCGGCACTCATCGGCCGTCTTGCCGAATGCCAGCGCTTCGGTCTGCGCAAAGAAGTTCGCCATCAGCTTCACGTGGTGGTCGCCCAGCGGATTGTGTGAACGGCAGAATCCGATGAAGTCGCACGGGATCAGTTTCGTCCCCTGATGAATCAATTGATAGAACGCGTGCTGCCCGTTGGTGCCCGGCTCGCCCCAGAGAATCGGCCCCGTCTGCCAGTCCACGCGCTGTCCGTCCTTGCCGACATACTTGCCGTTGCTCTCCATATCGCCCTGCTGGAAATAGGCGGCGAAACGGTGCATGTACTGATCGTACGGCAGAATCGCGTGAGTCTGCGCGTCGAAGAAATTATTGTACCAGATGCCGAGCAAACCGAGGATGACCGGCATATTTTTCGCCGCAGGCGTTTCGGCGAAGTGGCGATCCATCGCGTGGAAGCCGTCCAGCATCGCATCAAAGTTGTCCGGCCCAATCGCGACCATCACCGGCAGCCCGATGGCAGAGGTCAGCGAATAGCGCCCGCCGACCCAGTCCCAGAACCCAAACATATTGGCAGTATCAATGCCAAACTCCGACACCTTCGCCGCATTGGTCGAGACGGCGACAAAGTGCTTCGCGACCGACGCCGGATCCTTGAGCTTCGCAAGGCTCCACTCCTTCGCAGTCTCCGCATTCGTCATGGTTTCCTGCGTCGTGAAGGTCTTCGACGCGATTATGAAGAGGGTCTCTTCCGGATCAAGGTCGCGGGTGGATTCAGCAAAATGCGTCGCGTCCACATTCGAGACAAAGCGCACGGTCAGGTTGCGATCGGAATACGGCTTGAGCGCCTCATATGCCATCACCGGACCCAAATCCGAGCCGCCGATCCCGATGTTGACAATATTTCGGATTCGCTTGCCGGTGAAGCCCGTCCACTCACCCGAACGAATACGCCGCGAGAAGGCGCGCATCCGCTCCAGCACCTCGTTCACCTCCGGCATCACGTCCTTGCCGTCCACAAGGATCGGCGTATTCGAGCGGTTGCGCAGCGCGATGTGCAGCACCGCGCGGTTTTCCGTCTCATTGATCTTCTGCCCGCTAAACATCGCAGCGATTGCGGCGGAAAGATTCGCGGATTCCGCCAGCGCCTGCAGATAAATCATCGTCCGGCCCACAATCCGGTTCTTCGAATAGTCGAGGAACAGGTCGCCCGCCTGCAGCGAAAATTTCTTCGCCCGCTTCGGATCCTCCGCGAACAGCTCGCGCAGGGTCTTCTTTTTCATGCTCTTGCTATGGGAAATCAGCTTCTTCCATTCCGCCCGTTCATTCAATCGCGTCATGACGTAGTTCCTTCCTTCAAAAACGAAAGACGATAGCACATTTCTGGCCCCTCGAAATAATTTTTCCGCCCCGGCAGCGCGATCGCCGTCGCACCGCGCAACGCCCCCCCTGTTTAATTGACAGCGGGGCCTCCGCGCGGGTACCGTTTTCCCGCTATGTCTCAAAAATCTCCTCGCGTATTGATCACGGGCGGCGCCGGCTATATCGGCTCCGTTCTGGTTCCCATGCTCCTCCAGCGCGGCTTCGGCGTGACCGTGGTGGACAACTTCTCGTTCAACCAGCCGTCGTTGCTCGACTGCTGCCACTATGAAGGACTTCAGATCGTCCGCGGCGACGTGCGCGACAAGGCGCTGATCAAGAAACACCTCGATGCCGCCGACTACGCCATTCCGCTCGCGTGTCTCGTGGGCGCGCCGATTTGCGCGCAGCGCCCGCAGGAGGCGCAGGCGATCAACTGCGATGCGGTGAAGATGATTGTGGACCTCTCGCGCCCCGACCAGCGCATCCTCTACCCCAACACCAATAGCGGCTACGGCATTGGCAAAGAGGGCGAGTTCTGCACCGAGGAATCGCCGCTCAACCCGATCTCGGTCTATGGCTCGACTAAAGTCGAGGCGGAGAAATACGTCCTCGCCAGCGGGCGCGGCCTGACCTTCCGGCTCGCAACCGTATTCGGCGTCAGCCCGCGCATGCGCATTGATCTGCTCGTCAACGATTTCACCTATCGCGCGGTAACAGATCGCTTCGTCATTCTGTTCGAAGCGCACTTCAAGCGAAACTACATCCACGTCCGCGACGTCGCGCGCGCGTTCCTTCACGCAATTGACAACTGGGACACGATGAAGGGCGAGGCATACAACCTCGGCCTCAGCTCCGCCAACCTGTCCAAGATGGAACTCTGTCTCGAAATCAAGAAGCAGGTCCCCGATTTCACTATCATGGAAGCGCCCATCGGGAAAGACCCCGACCAGCGCAACTACATCGTCAGCAACGACAAAATCGAACGCACCGGCTATCAGCCCGCGCACATGCTCCCGTGGGGCATCACAGAACTGATCAAGGGCTATCAGGCCATTCGCCGGAATCAATACTCCAACGTCTGACCCCATGAAGAAAAATTCGGACTTCAAACGCATCCTCGTCACCGGCGCACACGGATTTCTCGGGCACCACATCGTGCCGGAGCTGCAAAAGGCGTTCGACGCGGAATTCGTATGCCCCACGCGCGCGGATTACGAATTGCTCGATCCCGGCGTCCCCGCGCGGATGCTGGCGGACATCCAGCCCGACTGCGTTGTCCATCTCGCGGCGAAATCCGGCGGCATCATTGACAACAAGAACCGCCCCGCAGACTACTTCTACGACAACCTCGCAATGAACACCGCCGTCTTCGACGCGTCGTTCAAGGCGGGCGTGAAGAAATTTTTGACGCTGATGGGCGGTTGCTCCTATCCGGCAACCGCCACCTCGCCCATCGGAGAAGATCAGATGTGGAACGGTCTTCCGCAGATCGAGAGCGTCGGTTATTCCACGGCAAAGAAGATGCTGCTCATCCAATCGTGGGCCTATCGCAAGCAACACGACTTCAACTCGCTCGTCCTCATCCCCGGCAACGTCTATGGCGAATGGGACAACTTCAATCTCGAGCAATCCCACGTCATTCCGGCAATGATCCGGAAATACGTCGAAGCGCAGGACGCGGGCCGCCCCACCATGACCGCCTTCGGCAGCGGCAAACCCACACGCGATTTCGTGTATGCAGGCGATGTCGCCGCAACAATTCCGTGGTTCCTCGCCAACTACAATTCGAGCGAACCCATCAATATTTCCGCAGGCCGCCGGATCTCCATCCGCGAGCTGGCGGAAACGGTGAAAAAGGTCACCGGCTTCACTGGCGAAATCGTATGGGACACGTCGAAGCCCGACGGGCAGATGGACAAAATCTTTGACGTCACTCGGCTGCACCAACTCGGCCTCGCCTGCAGCACCACGCTGGAAGAAGGCCTGCGTCGCACAACCGACTGGTTCCGCGCGGCGCGCAAAACCGGCGAGGTACGCCTGTGAGTCATGCGGCCGATCTGCTGGTCCTCGGCAGTGCGGGCTTTGTCGGCTCCGCCATTGTCGCGGAAGCAAAAGCCCGCGGACTCTCTGTCCTCGAAATCGGCCGCATGAATTACACCGCGGGCCTCTCCGCGCGCTGGGTCATCAACGCAAACGGGAACTCGAAAAAATTCCTCGCGCGCGAAGAGCCCGCGCGCGAGTTCGATCTCTCCGTCCGCAGCGTGATGCAGTCGCTGCACGACTTCCATTTCGAGCACTACGCGTTTCTCTCCACCATTGACGTCTATGACAACGTCCGCGACCCGGCGCAAAACGCCGAAACCGCGGCAATCCGGCGCGAACACCTCTCGCCCTACGGCCTGCATAAACTCATCGCGGAAGACCTCGTCCGCCACTACGCGCCGCAATGGCTGATCCTGCGCATGGGCGGATTCGTCGGTCCGGGCCTTCGCAAAAATTCGATCTACGACCTGCTCAAAGGCCACCCGCTCCGCGTTCACCCGGATTCGCGTTATCAGTTCCAGCACACACGCGCCCTGGCGCAGACGGTCCTCGACCTCCTCGCGCACGGCGTCAGCCGCGAGGTCTGGAACGTCGCCGGATCGGGCACCATCAGCATCCGCGAAATCGCGGAGTGGATCCCCAACGCCACGCTTCCGGAACCGCTGGGCACGCCGGAACACTACGAAATCAACATCGAGAAATTGCGCCGCGCGCGACCCGTCGCGGAAACGCGCGACACCGTACGCCAATTTGTGCAGAATGTGCTCGAAGGACGAGAAACCCTTTCATGATCATTTCACGCACACCCTTTCGCGTAAGCTTCTTCGGCGGCGGCACCGACTTCCCCGACTACTACCGCGAACACGGCGGCGCCGTACTCTCCACCGCGATCAACAAATACTGCTACCTCTCCGTCCACTCGCTCGGCCCGTTCTTCAAACATCGCCTGCGCGTCAGCTACGCGCAGACCGAAACCGTCGCGAATCCGCGCGAAATCAAACACCCGCTCGTCCGCGAATGCCTCACCCTCCTCAACCTCGATGCGGGTATGGAGATCAATCACGTCGCCGACCTCCCCGGCCGCACCGGCCTCGGCTCCTCTTCCTCGTTCACCGTCGGGCTGCTGAACGCGCTTCACGCGTTTCGCAACGAAAATGCCGATGCCGCGCGCCTCGCGCAGGAAGCGATCACTGTCGAGCGCGAGCGCGTAGGCGACGCTGGCGGACATCAGGATCAATACGCTGCCGCATTCGGCGGCCTGCACCGCTACACATTTTCTGCGGACGGAATCACCGCGACGCCGGTCGCGATTGACCCAAAGCGCAAGGCGGCGCTGAGCGACCGGCTCCTCCTCTTCTTCACCGGCGTCGAAAGTTCGGCAGAGACCATTTTGCAGGAGCAACAGAAAAACACCGCGCGGAACCTCGCCTCGCTCCGCGAAATGCGCGCGATGGTGGATCACGCTGAAAAGCTGCTCGTCGGCAACGAAGACCTCGATTCCTTCGGACGCCTCCTCCACGCGTCGTGGATGCACAAACGCTCGCTCTCCTCCGGCATTTCGAACACCGCCATTGACGATGCCTATGACGCCGCAATGCGCGCGGGCGCGATCGGCGGCAAACTCCTCGGCGCAGGCGGGCGCGGATTTCTCCTCCTTTACGCGCGCCCGTCGGATCAGGCGAAGCTGCGCGAGGCGATGAAGGGGCTGACCGAAATTCCGTTCGAGTTCAGCGACGAAGGCAGCCGTATCATTTTCCGCTCTCCTGAATCATGACCGCGCGACCGCGCATCGCATTCTGGTTCCGCTACGGGCCGGCCGAACACACCGAGCTCTATCACGCTCTGCCCAACCTCATCGAAGCCCTCTCCACGCGCGCGGAGGTCCACTATTTCGGGTTTGAAGGGCGCCGCCCCACGCCGGACTCCATCGCGAAACACGCCACCGTCCACATCCTCCCGTTCCGCGTGGATCGCACGCGCCACGCGGACAAGATCATCAAGTATATCCTCTGGCTGCTCTGCCTTCCGTGGATCGGCCTGCGCTGCCGGAAGCTCGGTATCCGCGCGATCTATATTGACGAAACCGTCCCGCTCGCTGCGCCGTTGGCGCGCCTCTTCTTCGGCCCGCGCGTGGCAATGTCCATCGCAGATTTCTTCACCGACATTTACCTCTCCGGCAATTCCCTCTCCCGCGTGTTCGGCTCGGCAATCCGCGCCGTTGACTGGCGCGCGTGGCGCAAACTTCCGCTCATTATCACCCGCGCAAAGAATACACGCGATTTCCTCGCGCAGCACGGCGTGGACCCCGCCCGAGTTCGCCCGATCTACGATCCGTGCGACACCGCGCTCTATCACCCCATGGATCGCGCCGCTGCGCGCAAGCAATTCAACTATTCTGACGATGAGGTCGTTCTCGTCCACCACGGCATCCTGCACCCGAACAAGGGCAACGAGCGAATCATCCGCGCCATCGCCGCCGCGCGCACGCAGCTCCCCAACCTTCGCTTTCTCCTCGTCGGGCACGGCCCCGAATTCGATCATCTTCAGGCGCTCTGCGATGAACTGAAGGTTCGGGACATCGTGCGTATGACCGGCTGGCTCCCAAAACCCGAAGATGTGAACGTCGCACTGAATGCGGGCGATATCGGCCTCGTGATGCGCGTCGGCCACGCATCCGACGACTTCCACATGACCGGCGCGCTCGTCCACAACATGGCGGCGGGCCTGCCAATTCTCGGCGCAAAACTCGCGGGCGTTTCCGAAGTCGTCGAAGACGGCGTACAGGGCTATCTTTTCCCACCGGACGACATGGCGCTCTTCACACAACGACTTATTGAGATGGCAAACGATCCCGCCGCGCGTAAGCGTATGGGCGAGGCCGCGCACGCGCAGGCCCTCCGCTCCTTCGCGATGGACGCCGTTGTTGAGCAAACCGTCTCGGCGCTCATGGAGCTGCTCGCATGACGAATTCGCCGACAGCCATCATCCTCGTCGGCGGACTCGGTACCCGTCTGCGCGCGCTCTATCCCGACCGCCCCAAAGCGCTCGTACCGGTCAGCGGACGCCCGTTCATGGCGTGGATGCTCGATTGGCTCCGCGCGCACGGAATCGCGCGCGCGCATCTCGCTGCCGGGCACCTAGCGGGGATGATCGTGAATTGGATCAACGAACAAAACAATCCGCTCCTCACCGCCTCGCAGGAGCCGAAACCGCTCGGCACCGGCGGCGGACTCCTCTACGCGCTGCAACACGTGGCCGACGCTGAACTCCTCGTCCTCAACGGCGACAGTTTTCTGCCGAATCTCGATCTCTGCGACTGGCTCGCGCAACCGCTCGCACCGGATGTCGCAGGCGAGCTCGCCATCACGCGTATCGAGGCACCGGGCCGCTACGGCACAGTGGAGTTCGACGCACAACACACCATCACCGCCTTCCTCGAAAAAGCCGACCGCCCCGCCGGATGGGTTAACGGCGGCGTCTATCGCCTCCGCCGAAGCGCCCTCGCCCCCTGGCCCGCCGACACGGCCGTCTCACTCGAAACCGAAGTATTTCCCGCACTCGCAAAAACCGGCGCGCTGCGCGCGCATCAAACTCCGCAGCCCCTTCTCGATATGGGCACACCGGAGGGCATCGAAAATATGACCCGCTGGTTAAACGAACATCCCGATTTTTTCCAACGTCTGTAACTTTGTGATGAAGGAGCTTCCAATGCCTGGAAAACATATCCCAAGCCTTCTCCTCGCCATTCTGCTCTCCGCCTGCGCCCCGCAGTCGAAGGGCCCCGAACGCCCCTGGCGCGATTTTCTCTCCGACCTGACAAACACCCTGCGCCTCGTCGAACAAAACACCGGCGGCACAACACTGATCTCCACCGCAGACCCCACCGGCGGCAACGATGACTTCAATCAATTCAAAGGTCCCGGCAGCGAAGCGGGTTGGGTGACTCTCGCCGACCTGAAAGGGCCGGGCGTGGTGCGTCGCTTCTGGACAACGGGCGTAGATCCCGGGCATCCGTTCCGCTTCTATTTCGACGGCGAAAAGAAACCGCGCGTAGAAGGCACCATTGACGAACTCTTCGGCGAACGCGACCCGTTCACGCCGCCGCTCGCGCGCTACATGAACCTCTGCTGGTTCAGCTATGTCCCGCTCACCTACCAACGCTCGCTCCGCATCGAAGCCAAAGCGCCGCCGACCCATCCGTACTGGGGTCCGCGCCGCTTCTTTTTCCAAATCAACGACGAGAAACTACCCGAAGGAACGCGCGTCCAGACCTTCCCTGCCACGCTGAGTTCGGAGGACGAAGCAAAACTCGCCGTTGTCGGCGACGCGTGGACCGCCGCTGTGGAGTGGCCGCAAATGCCTGCCGCGCCCACCCACGCAACGGAAATCGCGGCGGGCGCAGAAACACCGGTCTGGCAATCCGCAGAGCCCGGAATCCTGCCCGAGTGGTTTCTCGACGTGCAGCCCGCTGATCCTGCCGCGTGGTCGCGCATCGAAAAAGAATGGATGCTACAGGACGTCGTCATTCGCATCCGCTACGACGGCCGCGAGCAGCCCAGCGTCGAAGTGCCGCTCGGCGACTTCTTCGGCAACGCGTGGCGGCATCGCGATTACAGCTCCCTGCTCCTCGGCGCAGGGCCCACCGCATTTCGAAGCGGCTTCCCGCTCGCCTTTGCAAAATCCGCCACCATCAGCCTCTTAAACGGAAGCGACCGCCCGATCAGCGCAATCTTCTACGGCGCACCGCAACCGCTCACCATAGAGAAACCGCGCTATTTCCACGCCGAATGGCGGCGCAGCGGACCCGACGCAGGCACGCCGCACATCATCGCCAGCTTCACCGGACGCGGCCTCTTCGCCGGCGCCTTTCTCGGCGTGACCGGCAAAGGCGTCACCCAACAGGACAACTCGTGGTGGCTCCTCGAAGGCGACGAACAAATCTGGGTGGACGACGAAACGCAATCCTCCTGGCGCGGTACCGGACTGGAGGACTATTTCAACGGCGGCTGGTACTACCGCAGCGCCGCATTCTCCGCCCTGCACGGCATCTTCGACCGCGTCCCCTTCCGCACCGCACAATATCGTCTGCAACTCGTGGACCCCGTTGCATTCAACCGCTCGTTGCGAATCGCGATTGAACGCGGCGACCGCAACGTAAGCCACGCCTGGTTCCAAAGCACTGCCTTTGCCTACCTCGACGCGCCGACGACTGTTCAGCCCGTCCCCGCCAATCGCGACGACCGGCGCGCCGTCGAAAATCGCTTCGACTGGCAGGACTTGATGCTGCAACTCACCGAACTCGAGCGTATGAACAACTTCCAGCGCGCGATTGATCTCATCGCCGAATACGGTGAACGCTTCCCCGAGGCCCCCGATCTCGGCGTCTATAAACTCCGCGCGCTTGAATATCGCCGACTCCTCGGCGAAGCCATTGGCGAAGCGGAAATGAAACCCTTCCTCGACGGCGAACACGGACCCGAAGCTGCAGAGCAGGCGCGCCTCCTCGACTGGTTTTACGCGCAACCCAATCGCGCCCTCGTCGGCCTGAACGCCAACGCGCAGGCGCAACTCTTCCTCAACGGTCAGTTTGTGGCGGGCACGGACCACCCGCTCGCCTGGAAAGTCGTCGGCGCGGAACTAAGCGACGGCCCACTCGTCCTCGCCTCCGACGCCACGATGATCCGCCAGGAACCGTGGGTTCAGATTGGACTGCGCACCCACACCGGCTTCGCGGGCTCCGGCCTCGGCACGAAACGCGCGCGCCGCACCGCAGGCGCGTGGAACGCCCTCGAAGGCGACAAGACGGAATGGAAACCCGTACCCAACCCCGACCTACTCCGCGGCACCCCCGACGCCCCCTTCATCGGCAGCGCCCCCAACGCCTTCGTCCTCTTCGGCTCCAAATCGTACTCCGTCCGCAGCGAAGACTGGGCCTATCATCAGGGCCGCGGCTACTTCCGCATAGACCTCACCCTCCCCCTCAAAGGCTGGCCTACCCAATCCCGCCTCATCACCGGCCTCCCGCGATAATCCGCTGCAAAACGCCCGGCGAATCCATTCCACGAACATAACGACCCGAAATTGCCCTCCCCCAGCCCACATCCTGATCCGTCCGATCCGACAGATCTGTCCGATTTCCCTTCAGGCACAAGTATGTGCTTGGCGGGAAGGTTTCGTTGAATTATCGGATTAGTTGAATTTGGACTGATGCGACTCGGAACACATTATCCACCCCGCCGTGTTCACTAACGTTCAAGATGAACATTCAGCCAGAGGCGAGAAACACATGCCAGACGATGCCCCACTATTATCGCACAAGCATTATGGATCGCCGTCGCTATTTGAACCGTCAGCATTGATCCGGGAAGCCCGGCGGCAAAAATCGCTGCCTGCCCGTAATGTTCCGCCTATTTGCCTGCTGGACCCGGATGGCGACTTATCGCGCCATTTGCAGCGCACAGGCGCAAGAAAGCATGATGGGTGGGCCTGTTATCACACGGAGATGTATGAACTCGATCTTCCAACCGCGACGATTGGTGTCATTGGTTGCGCGGTCGGGGCATCCTTCGCGGTTCTTATCGCGGAACAGCTTTTTGTGTCGGGCTGCGAGCTTCTCATTAGCGTGACTTCGTCCGGACAGCTTATTGAAGCGAAGGAGCCACCTTATTTCGTTCTGATAGACAAGTCCCTGCGCGATGAAGGAACGAGTTATCACTATCTGCCGCCGTCCGCGTACGCGTTCAGGCGTTCCAAACTTGACGCACTGACCGACCGCATTTCAGCTCAAACGGGAGTTATTCGAGGTGCCACATGGACCACCGATGCGCCCTATCGCGAGACTGTGGAAGCTATTGCGTATGCGAAAACCCTGAACCTTCTCGCTGTGGAAATGGAAGCGGCGGCGCTATACGCATTCGCAGAGGCACGGGACAAAGACGTGATTTGCTTTGCCCACGTCACCAACCGCATGGCCGTAGCAGAGAATGATTTTGAAAAGGGAGAGAATGCCGGGAATACCGCACTGATTCATCTCTTGACCATTATTGCGGGGGAATGGATGGCGGGAAAATAAAAGCGAGAACCACAAAGGGCAACCCTTGAACAACAATTCTGGCTTCGTCTCCACGGCATCGCTCACCTGTAGCGAATTCGCGTCTGGCGTGGCACAATGTTGGGCCTAGGAGATCAACTATGAAAATCAATTTCACCAAGCGGGAATATCGCATTCTTCTTGAGATTATATTCCTTGCCGACTGGATGCTCCACGCACACAAGGCAGACCGCACGAAGGATTCCTATCGCGATCTTGAACAGAAGATAATGAGCTCAGCCGGCGAATTCGGGTGTGAAGATTGGGTCGAATACGTTGAGGAGCTCGATGAATATGTGCTTACCACGGCATTTGATGAGGCCGATACACTTCGAGGCTGCATTGAGGACTATGACGAAGCGACCTTCTGGAATGAACTCATATCGAAGCTCGCAGCCCGCGATATACTCCGAAGGCATTCGGAAGAGGAGCTGGCTCAGATGACCGGAAAAGAAAGAGTTACACTCTATGGCAAAGTAGAGGACTCGTACGCCGATGAGTTCGAAATCAACGGCCTCAATCGAATCAAAATAGAATGATTCCACAAGGCCGCTTAGGGCTCGGCGTGATGTGCTCAAGCGGCACACATAATCAGGGTCGGATAGCAATGTTCTACAGCGGTGCATGAGCAAAATGAATGAAGAGTTGAGAGAAATGGCGCGCAGTGTTGCGTACGGACAGACTGCAAGCAATGACGAGATCATCATGCTCCATCAATGGCTGCAGCGGCAGGAGATTCCGGCTGCCGGACCGTTGCGCGATCTGCGGAATTTGATTGATGCGATTTGTGCAGACGGTGTTGTGACATCTGCGGAGCGAAAAGCGCTGCTCGCATTTCTCAAGGGGATCGCCGGCGCACTCTCCCCCGCCGAAAAAGGCGAGGCGTTTGAGAAGTACGTCATTACACGGTTTGATAAAAAGGCGTATCGCCTGATCGAATGGCGCAGCGACAAGTATATTGACGACTGGGGCGGGCCCGTTTCCAGCCAGTGGCCGGATCTCGTTATGGAGCATACCGCCAGCGGCGATCGCTTTGCGATCGAGTGCAAATTTCGCTCGAAAACATCCGGGCCGGAACTTCAATGGGCCGAACCCCGGCAACTCCGGAATTACCGCGCGTATGAGGAGCGCGAGAAGGTTCCGGTTTATATCGCCATTGGACTGGGCGGCGAGCCGCATTGGCCCGACTCGCTCTTTATCTTGCGCCTCGACCGGATGAAGTCTTCAAAAATTCCGCTCCGCTATCTGGAACAATTCCGCTTTCCTGCTCAAGCGACCGGACTTGAGTTCGGATGATACGCATGAAGGCTTTGCATGAGAGACAGCCCCTGAAAAACAATTAATGAAAATCGCGTCGTGCTGGAGAGGCAGGCCACTCTGCTGACGGAAATTGATCCTCTCTCAAAAAGTCCCGCCATGCCGATCAAGGGTGGCACGGCCACTCCGTGGACGTGTATGCCCGCGCAGCGGAGTGCGCGGGCCACCTCCGCTGAGTTCTGCAATGGTGGCGCGACCACTCCGTGGACGCGCAGGCCGGAAGTAACTCGGAACATCCGAAACGACGGCCGCAACCTTCATCAACTTTGCTTCCTCTTTGCGCTCTTCTGTTTGATTCCGATCTCAGAGCCGAAAGAGGGCGCAGAGGAGAAGATGCCGATCGGGAGATCGGCGTTCCCAGGGCGCGACCACTCCGTGGACGCGCATTCGGAACATCCGAAACGACGGCCGCAATCCTCATCAACTCTGCTTCCCCTTTGCGCTCTTTGTGCCCTTCTGTTTGATTCCGATCTCAGAGCCGAAAGATGGTGCAGAGGCGAAGATGCCGATCGGGAGATCGGCGTTCCCAGGGCACGACCACTCCGTGGACGCGCATTCGGAACATCCGAAACGACGGCCGCAACCTTCATCAACTTTGCTTCCTCTTTGCGCTCTTCTGTTTGATTCCGATCCCAGAGCCGAAAGATGGCGCAGAGGAGAAGATGCCGATCGGGAGATCGGCGTTCCGTCCCTTGAAAGAATTGCAAAGCGCGGCGCGCGCTGCGGTCTATACGCTCGTCTTGTCCGCGAGATGGATTGTCTGAGCCGGGAGGGCGAAGCGGATGCCTTCGGCCTCGAAGCGCTCGAGGAGCGCGAGATTGAAACGCTGATTGAAGGCCTGGAAGAGCCAGAAATCACCGGGATAAAACCAATAGATCACGAGGATGTTCAACGCGACGGTGGTAATGTCGTTGAAGACTACGCGCGGCGGATGGGCATCGCGCATTCCGTCGTGATCTTTGAGGAGTTCAGTGACAATTTCAACTGCGCGCCGGACGCGGTCCGGCGGCGTATTGAGCGGGAGCGCGATATTGAAGACGCGGCGAATGTACGGGCGGCGTCCGATATTCTGGATCGCTTTGTTCGCCAGTTCGCCGTTGGGGATGGTGACTAAGTGCCCGTCGAGCGTGCGGATCCGCGTCGAGCGGAGCCCCACTTCCTCCACGACGCCATCGGAGGTATCCACGACGATGCGCTCCCCGATTTGGAAGGGCTTGTCTGCAAAGATGACGAGGGAACCGAAGAAGTTTTTGATCGTTTCCTGCGCGGCAAGTGCAATGGCTAAACCACCGATGCCGAGTCCCGCCACGATGGATGTCAGTGGTTTATCGGTCAGAATCTGGGCAATCTGCAGCAGCACCAGCATGACAATGGTGATGCGCAGCGTCGCGCGGACCACGGGACGAACAACGCCATTGCCCGCTGCCGGATCGCCTCGCAGGATACGGATAAGCCATTGATCAACGACATCTACAAGACTGTAGAACGCATAGCCGGCGGTGAGGGCGATCAACACGCTGGTGACAACCGAAAACATTGCGCCGGTGTTCTCGGCGAGCGTGAGAAAAGCCGAGCCGACCTCCAATCCCACAATCACGCCGACCAGCAGCATTACTTTTGCCAGAGCGCGTAGGGCGGTGCTGGAGGCCACCCGATTCCATTTCGCCATTCGATCTGCACTGCGTGTCATCGCGACTTGCAACATCAGCCCCACGACGGCGCCGACCAATATCGAACCGAATAGGGCCAATATCCGCCACGGTTCATTTCCGGCAACGAGTACGCTGTTAATTTTGGACCACGATTCCATGAGCCCTACCTAAACCGCGATGATGAAAACTTGCAAGCACAAGTGGGCATTTCCCCTCCGGCCGGCACGCACCGGAGGAGGGAGAAAAAAGACGGCCGGTTATCCTTGAAAAACCTATGTTCTCTTCCCTAAAGTGCGCCCTTTACAGAGGACCTCATGCGCACACTCAAATATATCGGCCGGTTGCTGGGTGAATTTTTCGAATTCGCCTGGCAGAACAAAGCCTGGTGGATCATTCCGATCGTCCTCGTTCTTTTGCTGCTGACGGTGTTCATCATCACCGGCTCCAGTGTGGCACCGTTCATCTATACGCTCTTTTGAGCGAGGTGCATCCAGTCGAGGTCTTCAGTCTGGAGGTGAGCGCATTCGCCTCCAACTGCCACTTCGTACACCCGGCAGGTTCCGACTCAATCCTTGTGGTGGATCCCGGGGGTGACGCGGAGTCCATCGCAGAATTCATTCGCCTGCACGACTGGACGGTGGCGCTCTATCTCATCACCCATGGTCACATGGACCACGTGGGTGCGCTAGCCGACATTGCGGAACAGCTCCCTGCTCCTGTCGCCATGCACCGCCTCGATGCGGAGTGGGCGTTCGGAATCAAAAACACGATGCCGCCCTATTTCAACGAGCCACCGCGCTCGGTTCCGATTGACCGCGATTTGAAGGCGGGCCAGACGTGGACCGATCTCGGGCTCACCTATGAAATTATTGAAACACCCGGTCACTCGCCCGGCAGCGTGAGTTTCTATTTCCGGGAGCAGGCGCTTCTGTTTTCCGGCGATGTCCTCTTTGCCGGCTCTATTGGACGATCCGATTTACCGGGCGGCAACCCGCGCATTCTGGCGCATTCGCTGAAGCAATTGCTGACCCTCCCCGACACCACGCGGGTATTCTCCGGACACGGGCCTGAGACCAGCATCGGCGAGGAACGCGTGCGCAATCCCTTCTTGCGCGATTTTTCGTGGGCCGACTGATCTTCTGCGCGTTGCGATTAGCGCTCGAACGATAGCTTCACGCCGCGGCGGATATACGTCGGAATATCGAGGTCTTCGCCATTGATAAACGTTGCGGAAGAGTCGCCGAACAGTCCGCGATCCTGCGGTTTGAGGTCGCCGAGCGCCAACTCTGTCTGCATAGCGTCGTCCGCTTGCGAATCCGTTGATGACGGCGGAGCAATCGCCGATTCCTTCTGATCCTCGCGCCAGGTCTCCGATGCGAAGAGCGTGATGGCGATGCGTTCGCGGTGTGCGGGATCAATGAGAGCGCCCATGCTGATGTGCGCGTTTTCGCGTACACTGGAGCGAATAGTGCTCATAATTCCCTGCATATCGGCGATCGTCAGCTCGGGGCCGCCTGCAATATTCACCAGCACGCCCTGCGCTTCAGACAGCAGTTGCCCGTGTTCGAGCAGAGGGCTATCCATAAGGTTTCGCAACACGCTCGCCACCCGTGCGGGTCCACGCGCTTCGGCATAGACATACGAAAGCATCCCGCCACAACGCTCCGCCAGCTCTTGAATGTCGGCGAATGTGATGTTGATGACGCCGGGTCGCGAAAGCAGATACCAGAGCGAATAGATACCCTCTGCCACCATTTTATCGGAAACGGAAAACGCCTCTTCGAGAGACACATCTGCCGCGGCCAGTTTCAACAGCCGATCATTGGGCTGCACGATCACCGCACCCGCGTGTCGGCGCAACTGATGAATCCCCTCATCGGCCTGGCGGCGAATCCGGTCGCCCTCCAATGCAAAGGGCGCGCTCACAAAGGCCAACGTCAAGACACCCAGTTCGCGCGCAATTTTCGCAATAACTGGCATCGCGCCGGTCGCAGTACCCCGCCCCATCCCGCCGACAAGGATCAGGAGGTCCGTACCGGCCACCATGTCTTGCAGCGCCGCGATGCTTTCTTCAGCGGCGAGGCGCCCGACATTCGCATCGCCCGCCGCACCCAGATTTCGCGTGGCTTTTTCGCCGATCAATAATGTGCGATCTACTCCGCACGAGGACAGCGCCTGCGCGTCGGAGTTGACGGCAACCACGGAGGGGCCCTCCGTCCATTGAGCGGCGATTCTAGCAACGCTGTTGCAGCCAGCACCGCCCACGCCCATCACAAGAATCTGATCGCGCGGTTTGATGCCCGGTGGCGGAAACAACTGATTGGTACCCAGCTTTGGCATCAGCGTCCCCCCAGAATGGTGCGCAACCATGCCGGCAGTCTCGAACGCCCACTCCCGCCACTGCGCCGCAACGCGTAGCGAAGCAGCCCAATCGTACTGGCATACTGCGGCCCGTCAGTCGCGAGAGCAAAACCGCTCACATCTTTCGGACGCCCTAATTGACACGGCAGATTGAAAACACGCTCCGCGAGCTCCGGAAGATTCTTCAAATATGCACCGCCACCGGTGAGCACAACGCCGCGTCCAAAATGATGGAGCAAGCCCAAGCGCTCCATCTCGTCGCGCACCAGACGCAGGGTCTCTTCCATTCGCAAATGCGTGATGGTCTGCAGATCGCCGAGACGCACATAGCGCCCGCGCCCCGCGCTCTCGCTCGCAACCTCCACGTGCTGCGTGCGGTTCTTAAGATCAATCATGGCGCTTCCAAATTCTTCCTTGAGCCGTCCCGCGCGCAGGACAGGCACATTCAGTCCACGCGCGAGGTCGTTCGTCAGATGATCGCCGCCCACGGCGAAGGAGCCCGCAGCGGCAATGGATTCCCGCGCGTACGCAACATAGTTCGTGCTGCCTCCTCCGAGATCAATGACCAGCGAGCCCTGCCGCTTATCATCAGCCGAAAGCACGGCCAGCGCCGCACACAAACCCGATGCCGCGACGCACTCCACATCCACCGACGCACTCTTAGCAACGCGAATCAGATTCCGCAGCCACATGCTCGGCGCATACATAATCATCATTTCAACCGCCAGCTTGCTGCCCTCCAACCCTTCCGGATTGATGATGCCGCGCTGCTCGTCCACGGTGAAATGTTGTGCAATGGAGTGCAGTATCTCGTAGTCGCCCTGCAGATTTACGCTGCGCGCCGTCTCCAACACGTGCTCAATGTCGTCCTGCGTAATCTCACCGCCACCTGTCAGCGGGATATTGCCGCGATTGGAGAGCACCTTCAGATTTGCGCCGGAAACCAGCAGGCAGACCTGTTTGATTCCAACGTCCGAGTTGGCTTCCGCCTGCTCCAGCGCTATCCGGGCGCAACTCAACGCGGAATCAAAATCTACAATCTCGCTCTTGCGCACGCCACGCGAGGTGCATTCGCCCACGCCAAGCACAACCAGATGATCGTCCTCGCGCACCATGCCGACAACGGCCCGGACCTTGGTGGTTCCCAATTCCAGCGCCACAACCGGGGGTTGATCACGTAGTGCCATATTCAGCGCGCGCCCGCCTCCGTAATCGCGCGAGTCGTCGTCGAAAAGTTTTTGTCCACGGTCAAATTCGCGAACTCGATTTCCTGATTCATCGCACGGTGTGTTTCCAACAAATCCACAAGACGCCCGATGCGCCATTTGAGTTGATCGCGCCCCAAGTGAACGCGTCCGCCCGAGGCGAGTGTCAGCTCCAAATACGCAGGTTGGCTCACGTTGATGGATGCAATGCGCAGCAGATCGCCACGCCGCATGCGCCCGACAATATCCAGCACGCGCAGCGCGTCCAGCGTCTTCTCCTCGCGCACGACGCTGCCCGGCGCAAGGCCGCGCTCCGGCGAACCCACAATGAGCGGAAGGGCGGACTTCGAACTCAAACCGAGGATGTAGCCGTCGCTATCAATCTCCACCGGCAACCCTCCCGCACCCTCCATCATACGCGCCACGGCGAATCGTTCCTGAACGCGGATCACCAGTGTATCGGGCAGCTCGCGGCGAACTTCCGCCTTCTTCACGCGCGGCGTGCTTTCCAGATTCCGGCACACCTGCTGAAGCTTGATCGCAAACAGATTCATTCCATCGCTGACCTTGGCATATTGCCGCAGATGCGTGGGCGTCAGGATTCCCGTGGACGCTGCGTCAATGCGCTGAATCGTGAAGCGCGCGTTCTCGGCAAAGAGATGCGTCCCCGCAAGCGACACGCCGAACACGCCCGCCCACACCACGGCTCCCAGCAAAATCAATACGAGCACAATCGCGCCGATCCTGTGCAGGCGATCGCTGCCTTTGCCACGCCCGCGCGCGCTCACTTCGAGAATCGAAGAGCGATTTCCGCGGCGGCGATAATTCGTTTTCTTTGGCTTCTTTTTGAAAAGTCCCATCAGTCGTCTCAACACTCAGCAAGGTTCAAAATCTTCTCACACAACGCGGCGAACTCAAGCCCCGCCGCACGCGCCGCTTTCGGAAGCAGACTCGTCTCCGTAAAGCCCGGAATCGTGTTCAACTCCAACACATACGCGCGCCCTTCCGGCGTCATCCGGATGTCCACGCGCCCCATCCCCCGACACCCGAGCGCCACAAAGGTATTCCACGCGAGCTGCTGACACGCGCGCGTCTGCTCCGGATCCAACGGCGCGGGAACCAGATACTCCGTCACACCCTTCGTGTATTTGGCATGATAATCGTAATAACCGCCCGGCGCACGAATTTCAATGACCGGCAACACCAGTTCGCCGACAATTCCCACCGTCAATTCAGCGCCGGCGATGAACGCCTCCACCATCACATCGGGACCAAATGCAAATGCGGCATCCAGCGCGGGCTGCCACTGCTCTTCTTCAAATACGCGCGACAATCCGACGCTGGACCCCTGGCAGAGCGGCTTGACCACCACCGGAAGCTCCAGCGTGCGCGGCGCACCCGGCTTCAGGATCTCATAGCGCGCCGTCGAAATCGCATTGCGCTCGAAGATGCGCTTGCTCTCCGCTTTATCAAACGCCGCACGGCTTGCGGCGGAGCCCGCCCCCGTGAACGGAATCCCGCGCTGTTCCAGCATTGCCTGCAGCGCACCGTCCTCACCAAAGGTGCCGTGCAGCGCAATGAACACCGCGTCGCACTTCGCAGGCAGATTCACATCTGTGCCCGTCACATCCACTTCCGCCACCGCATAGCCCAACTCGCGCAGCGCATTCGCAATCGCCGCGCCGGACGCCAGCGACACCTCGCGCTCGGCAGATGGACCGCCCTTCAGCACCGCAACATTTTTGAATCGTGTATTCATGCCCTGTTCGCTATGGCAGCGTCGCAAGATAATCCGCGGCCCACGCGGCAACCTTCTCCACATCGCCCGCGCCGATCACCAGCAACACATCCCCGTCACGCCATTTGTCGCGAATCAGCTCCCACGCTTCAAGCAAGGAGTGCGCAAGCGCAACAGATTGACGCGGATTCTGAAAGTGCCGGAGCAAATCCGCACTCGTCCCACCCGCCACCGGCCCCTCAAACGCCCCGTACACCGGCGCGAGAACCAGCTCGTCCACTCCCACAAACGCGGGCGGGAATTGCTCCGCCAGCGCAGCGGTGCGCGAATAGCGATGCGGCTGATACACCGCCAACACGCGGCGCGCGCCCACGGTGCGCACCTGATGGAGCAACGCGCGAATTTCTGTGGGATGATGCGCATAGTCGGAGATGAGCAACCGCCCCCTCCGTTCGGCCATCTTTTCGAAGCGCCGGCGCACACCCCGAAACGAGCGTAGAGCCCCGGCGGCCGCATCAAACGAAATGCCCAACTCTGTTGCCACGCCCAGCGCGCCCAGCGCATCAATAAGGTTCGTGCGACCCGGCACACCGAGTGTCAGACGTCCCAATGCAACCCCGCCGAGCGCAATGTGTGCAGAAATGTCGAACCCCTGTTCTTCAATCCTATCCGCTCGCAATTCAGCGTCCGCGCCCAGTCCAAACGAACGCGCGCGCGGATGGCGCCGCGCCACACGCGCGGCTCCAGGATCGTCTGCACAGAACCAGACGCTGCCCCGCGTGCGCGAAACAAAGCGCTCGAAACACGCGTCCAATTCCGTTTCTGTTCGGAAATAATCTACGTGATCCAGCTCCACATTGGTGATGATCGCCCGCTCCGCCTCATACAGCGCCAGCGTGCCATCGCTCTCGTCTGCTTCCACAATCAACGGCCCGACGGCGCTAAATTCCGCAACCGTCCCCTTCGCGTCCACCTCGCCACCCACGGCAAAGCCGGACGGGTGCGCACATACCCGCAGAATGTGCGACAGCATCGCAGTCGTCGTCGTCTTTCCGTGGCTCCCCGCAACCGCAACTGAATCGCGGCCGCGCAAAATAGCGGGCAACATCACACCGCGCGAAAACACCGGAACTCCCGCATCGCGCGCGGCCTGCAACTCAGGCTCCAGATCGCGCACGGCAGGACTCCGCACCACAAATTGCTCGCGCCCGGTTATGTGCTCCGGCGAATGCCCCGTCGCCACGGGAATACCGAGCGATTGCAAGTGCGCCGTGATACGGTTTGTCTGCGTATCGCAACCGCTCACGCGATACCCGATGCCGTGTAACTGAACCGCCAGCGCTGCGACACCGACCCCGCCGATCCCCAGCAAGTGAACAGCGCCGGGAGGCGAGTCCAGAATCCGGCACGCTCGCTGATAGGCGGACTCCAATTCCGTCCAGCCCGGTGGATTCACGTTGCAGATCGCTCCACCAAATCGGCCAGGGCCGCGGCACCACTGCGCTGCGCGCGAGCGCGCGCAGCGCGACTCATCTGCTCGCGCTTCGCCGGATCGCGAAGGCGCGCCAGTAGATATTCCGTCAGCCATGCAGCCGATATATCCGCATCGGCCACGACATCCGCCGCGCCAGTCTTCTCCATCGCGCGCGCATTTTCCTGTTGATGATCGGCAATGGCAAACGGATAGGGAACCAGCAGCGCGGGCAATCCAAACGCAGAAAGCTCCGCGCACGACGCCGCACCCGACCGGCTGATCGCAAAATCCGCCTGCCCATAGAGCGCCGCCATCTCGTGCGTGAACCCGCGAACATCCGCCGCAACCCCCGCCTGCGTATAGAGCGCGCGCACAGCCTCCTCACCGGAACGCCCCGTCAAATGGATGATCCGAAGCCCCGGCATTTCCCGCGCAACGGCAACCAGGGCGGGCGGCACCTCCTGATTGAGGCGTTGCGCCCCTCCGCTCCCGCCCATCACCAGCACCGAACAACCCTCCGCGCGAAATGTGCGCGGCGGCAGCGCCGCAGCCGCCTCTTCAATTTCACAACGGAGCGGCAAACCCGTCTGCACTAGGCGCGCACGCTTGAGATAAAACGATGTGCCGTCGAAAGAAATTCCAACCGCCTTTGCAAAGCGCGAAAACAAGCGCGTTGCGCGACCCGGCACCACGTTCGCCTCGTGCAGCACCACGGGAATCTTCAAACGCAACGCCGCGAGAATCGGCCCCACCGACGCAAAACTTCCCATCCCCAGCAGAACATCCGGCGGCGCTTCACGCATTTTGCGGCGCCCCGCCCGACCCGCCTTCAACAGGCCCCACATCGTACCCAGCGAACGCAGCGTAATCCGCGCATCAAAACCCGATGACTGCAGCGTAACCACCGGACCCGTCCACCCCGCAGCCGCGGCCGATTCGATATTCTTACCCGCTAGCCATAGCGTCACTTCGTGCCCGCGCCGAACCAATTCATTGGCCGTCGCCAAGCCCGGAAAAATATGGCCGCCAGTGCCTCCGCACGCGACAGCAATCCTCATCGGCGCGCCTCAACTCGCAGCAGATATTCTTTCCACGCCAAGCCCGATGAAAACCCACCCAGTCCACCGCTCGTTGCCAACACGCGGTGGCACGGCACGAACAAACACACCGGATTGCGCGCGCACGCCTGACCCGCCGCGCGACTCGCCGCAGGACTCCCCGCATTCTTCGCCAACTCCTGATAGGTCACACTCTGGCCCGGCGGAATTCGCTGCATCGCGCGGCGGCACTTCAGAAAAAACGGAGCCCCCTCTTCCACCACCGGCGGAACCTGCACCGCGCGTCCATCCAGCGCCGCGCGCACAAACCGGGAGGCCTCCTTCAAGACCGCAGCATCCGCGCGATTCTCCGCATGAAGTTCTTCGCGCGTAATCTTCGGGTCCGGCCCCGGCGCATGGTCGTGATAGGGAAGATCGCACGTCGCGATGCGCCCATTTTTCGCCACCACCACAATCGGACCCCACGTGGTGTGCAACACCAACTGACTCGCGTTCAATTCTTTCATGCCGTCAAAAGATCAAGTGGTAAACAAGAAACCCCACCAGCAAAACAAAAATGACCATCAGAATCGCGCGGCTGCGCTGCTGTTTTCGCTCGCGACCCAACGGCCGCGTTTCGGCGAAACTTCCGCTCGAAAAATAACTGGCAAATTTCTTGTCCGCCCGGGGCTCCGGACGGGCGCCGGCAGGCTCCGCCGATGGCCGCACCGCACCCGTCGGACGCGTGGCCCCCTCCTCAATCGCGACTTCCGGCGCAACGGGCGATGGCCCCGGCGGCCAGGCCGCAGTGCGCCCGTCGTACGAATCCGGCGCCCCGCGCTCCAATTTGCGCAGATGCCGGTTCACGTCCTTCATGGACTGGCGCAACCGGCGCTCCTCCTCCTCCAACTCGCGAATGCGGCGAGCGAGCAGTCCCTCTCGACTGGATGCAGTCATGGATCAATAGATCCCCGCAATGAAGAACGCGAGCGCAACCACCAGAATTACAATCGAGAGCGGCAGGCTGACCGCCAGGCCAATCTTGACCCAATAAAAGAAGCTCTTCTCCTCATCCGCGTTCGCCGCGTGATCATCAAACACCACCGCGCGCGGACCCGCTGCAGCCACCGGCGGCGCCTCCGGCTTGGCGGCATCAATCTTCGCCATCGCCTTGTTATACTCCATCCGCGCCTGCTCCAGCACACTCAAGCTCTTGCCCAACTCATCGCGGATCTCGCCCTCGCGCCAACCCTCGTCCTGCAGCGACTCAATGACTTCCAACTGCTCGCGAAAACGCAGCCGCGTCGCACTCAACAACTCCACCATCCGCTGCGCATCCACCTCTTTGCGCTCCAGCGTCACCAGGCTTCGCTTCAAATGATCCGTCATTTCGCGCTTGCCGCGCTCATAGTCATCCTGTCGCTTGCGCAAATCTTCGAGCTCGCGTTTTTCAGCTTCGAGCTGCTCCTGTCGCTTGCGCAGCCGCTCCAACTCCTGAGCCGCCAGCGCCGATTGCGTGTCCACTTCCTTGCGGTGACGGGCCATGCGTGTCAGATTGAAATCCGACACCGCGCGCGCGGGCAGCTCGCTGTCCAACATCGAGCTCGCACTCTCCGCCGGCTCATCGCCCGGCCCCATTTTGATGCGCTGCGCACTGTCGCGCTGGCGCACGAGATCGTCGTCAAAAAAATCTGTCCCGGCCATAGTCTTGCTCCCGATGCGACATCCTCGCATCAATCTTCAATTGTCATGGAATCGTCAACACCTGCCCCACCTTGAGGGTTTGCGGACCGCCCCGCAATAAAGCGCTATTCGCTTCATAAATCTGCTTCCAGGCTTTCGAATCGCCATACACCTTGCCTGCAATCCGCGCCAGCGTGTCACCCGGTTTCACCACATAGGTCGTCGCCCTAGCGGGCACAGCCGACGGCGCCGCCGATGCAGGCGCAGGCGCGGGTGCAGATGCGGCCACAGGCGTCGCAGCAGCGGGAGCGGCCGACGCAGAAATCGGCGGCGCAGGCGCAGGAGGCGGCACAGCAACACCGCTTGACCGGTTCACCGCCTCGCGCAGCGCCGCATTCTCACGGCGCAAGCGATCAATTTCTTTAACCGCCCCGTTCGGCATCTCCGGCAGCGTCGTCGCATACGAGAGCCGCGCTTGCGCAAGCACGGCCTCAATCATATCGCGATTCTCCGCGTTCGGACGCAACTCCAGATAGCGCTCATAATGATAGACCGCGCGGACATAGTCGTTGAGATCGCGATCGTACACCAGCGCCAGCTCCAGATGCGCCCGAGCCAACTGCGGACGCCGGTCCAGAGCGCGCTGATACGCATCCGCCGCGCCCTCCATATTCCCCGCATTCCGCAGCTCGCGCGCGCGACGAAGCATCGGGTCGCGATCCTCGCGTTTATCGCGCAACGCGCTCATACCGCACCCGCTAAACGCGACGAGCGCCACACCCGCCAGCAAAACAGAAAAAAAGAATCGGAAACGCAAACGCATAATTCCCCTTAACACGCTCTGCCCCTCCCGTCAACTGCGGGATGCAAAGACGTCGCAATCATGCCCTCACACACCAAAATAATCAGCAACGAACGCAGCCATCCCACCAATTTTCTGCACCCGGCAAAACGCGTTCCGCCCCCCCACAACCCGCACAGGTGAAATTTTTTCACCCCTCTTTGCAATTCCTCTCCCTCTGGGGAACGCACGCGCCCCCGCGTGCTGCGGTGCGCGCCCCCGCGCACCGAACGGCCACGACAACGCGTGTCCTCCATCCATCTCCTCGACAAACCTTCCTCAAAGATTGACACACCCCGCCGACTCCGATACGTTCGCGGCTCCTCATTTTTGGGGGGTTAGCTCAGTTGGTAGAGCGCCTGAATGGCATTCAGGAGGTCGAGGGTTCGACTCCCTTACCCTCCACCAGCCTACGCTCGCAGCGCAGCTGTATTGTCGCGGGCAATTTAGGAAATAATATCGTCAGTTTAGTAAAAACGGGCGGCCCGCCAGGATTTTGGGGTGAACTGGATGGAGATTTCATAGGCGTTGCACGGGGCGTGCAATGGGCTGGCACTACCGAAACATTTTTGAACGGACTATTTGATCGGGGGATAGGTGGATCGGTGGGCCAAATTCAACGCGAAGGGTCTCGGCGGATGCCGTATAGGTACGACGCCGGATGCCGCGAACCGTCTCGCCGTCTATCTGGATCGTATCGCAGGTTGGGCTCAGAAGTGACTGTACGTGATCGGCGCGATCCACAACAAGGAATCCGTCTGCAAGGGGCCGGTTGAAGTCGGCTTGTAGCGAGCTCGCAACGCCACTCGGCATTGAGGCTCCGCTAGAGACGATTGTGCGGATCAGGCGCTGGCCGCGCGACCATCCGGAGTGAGGGACGATAAAAACGGCCGTTCCAACCGCTGAATAGTTGTTTGGGTGGTCCGCCCCAAACCACCGCTCAATCATCACAGGCACAGAGAACATGATGACGCCCTGTGGGTAGTCTGTTGGGTGGTAACGAAGCTCTGGCGATGGCATGCACCCATCGTAAAACGTTTTGTTGGTGGAGGTACCTGTATAATACGAGTTCCAGAACATGGTGCCCCAGTTAACACCGGAGCCGTATGGCGCTGATAACCAGCGCATTTGATCCCAATCTGTGGATGCGCGAATCCAGCCGGTTTTTTCAACTAACCGCTGAATCGTGTTGGCGCAGAAATGCCGAATATCCCACCACGTAGAATCATTATGAGTTGCCATCTCTTTCCACGTTACACCATCCGGGAATAGGGCTGCGAATGAACGGCCATACCACCATATTTTTTCATCAAAAATATCTGCGCGGCCGGGCAGGATAAATGTGCGGCGAAATTCTTCGGAGAAGGCGGGATTGATGGGCGAAGAATCTGTTCCAATGGTTTCGATAGTATCGGTAGTTGTGCGCGATCCCCAACTCGCCAAATCTTGGTAGGCCGTTGTGAGACTTGCTTGGCGCAAATACTGGAGACGAACCCGCCGCGTTTTGCTGTCTGACAGCTTCCGCAGCCGCAAAGCGGACCAGCCCTGAAGTGTCACGGAGGTGAAGACGGAGGAGTCGTATTTTGCTGCATTGAAGGTTGGGGGATCCGCTGAATAGTTAATCCACATCACGGCACCGGGGGCATAAGACAGCGCGCGACGAATCACATCCAAACACGAGAGGTTGTATTGCTCTTCCGCTGGAAAACTGATGTTGGGCAGATCTATTAAACCGACGGGCATTACTTGGCTGGCGGCCCCCGAAACGATTGACGCGAGGGTGCCTTGCAACCGGATGAACTCAACGGCCATCGTCGTCGTCGAGTTCCCGGATTGAACGGAAATACTCGATGTCCGCATCGTTTCGCGGAGTGCGCGGCCGTCCACCGATTCCGCGCGCAAAACGATGTTCTCGGTGATACTTGATTGATTAACCTCCGGATTGAGGACGACGCCGCGAAAAATGCGCCGAGAGTCCACTTCGACATCAAACGTTGTCCCTGGCAAAAGGGCAGAAGGGATTTCGGCGAATGTGTCAACGTTCATCTCAATGTTACAGAAATCCACATCTTGGTTAATTGTGATAACCGTAACGTCGGCGACGTTTAGGGCTGCAAGCGACAACCCGTTGATGGTCGTGCTCACGAGTTGAGCACCTGTTGAAGGGCTAGGTCTGCGAGTTGCATAGCATTGCGGCTCTGGGCGGCGATAATATTAATGCGTGCGGTGATTTCATCGAACGCGCGCACGACCTCGCGGCCCATCGAATCTACAGAGGTTGTCATGCCCTGAATGGACTGACCGACGCGATCTTGAAACGCGGCGGCATCGCCATCAATCCTTTGTGCGCCTGTCTGCAAATCGGCTGCGAGACGGGCGCCAATTTCCTCTATTTTTGCGACCGCATCATTGGCCCCCTTTTTCGCCTCCGCGCCGAGTGCGCCGACCGACGCGCCAATTTCGGACCCTGCCGTTCTGAGAGCGTTGGCCGCTGCCGCGCCCTCTGTGCTAACGGAGGCTCCGGCATTGGCTGCGGCGTCTGTGATTGCTTGTACGCCGGACTCCAGGGCGGCGGCAGGGGCTTCGAGCGAGCCGGAGAGATTTTGTTCAAGATTGGCTGCGCCTTCGCGGAGGGCTCCGGCCACGGGATCGAGCGCGGGCGCAAGTGCGGCTGCGGCAGCGGCTGCGGCGTCTGTGAGGGCTTGGGCTCCGGACTCCAGGGCGGCGGCAGGGGCTTCGAGCGAACCGGCGAGATTTTGTTCAAGATTGGCTGCGCCTTCGCGGATGGCTACGGCCATGGGATCGAGCGCGGGCGCAAGTGCGGCTGCGGCAGCGGCTGCGGCGTCTGTGAGGGCTTGCGCGCCGGATTCCACGCCATTCGCAGCCTCATCGAGCGGCGGGGCTGCATTCTGCAACGCTTCCGCGCCATTCTCGATGGACTCGGCCGCGCGTTTCAACACATCGCCGATTTCCCCGGTTTGCGGGACGGCTCCACGCAGATCACTCATGACGGCTTGCAGGTCTCGCAGTTGTTTGAGCGCGTCTTGGAGAGGAATGTTTTCACCGGACGCGGCGGCGGCGGATACTGCCTCTTGGGCTGACTGCAAAAATGGAGCGAGCGCCGAAATGGCCGCCTCCGCCTTTGGAAGCGCCGTAATGTCCATGGCCTGCGCGGAAACTTCAACTGCTTGGATTTGTGTATCGAGGTTTTCGATTTCTTGTTTTAGCTCCGCGATCTTTGTTTCAATAGTCTCCAGATTCTCGCCGTCTTCATTTAATTTAAGTGATATTTCTGCGCGTTTCTTCTCAAGTGGGAGAGTTGAAATCGGAAGCTGCGGAACATCGGATGGAAACATCGCACCCGCGATTGGGGAAATGGGAGCACGCGCCCACTCGGCATCTTGTACGCGACGGCGCGCATTCTCTGTCTCGATGCGCTCGATCTCTTTATCGATGACGGTCAACCTCTCTTGTATCAAAGCGCGCTTCTCAATTTCTTGTGCTAATTTCCGCGCGTTGTTTTCGCGATCTTGCGTGAGCCGAGTAATAGACTGTTCGATATTGAGTTGCCTCTCCCGCTCCGCGAACGCCTCGCGGACGAAAGGCTTTGCTTCATCGGGAACTGCCGCAACGGAACGTTCTTGTGACAGAAAAAGATTGGCTTTATCTAATTGGCCTTTCGCGTCCGTTGTTTTTTTCTGCAATTCAAAGGAACGATCTGCGGCTTCGCCCATTTTTTTATATTCGTCGTAAACCTCTTGAATCGAGGCAATGACGCTCTCGAAATTGGGCTTCACATTCGAGAGGTCGGTGAGGTCTTTTTTCACCGCTTCGGCGCCGGTGCGGAGGCGGTCCATTTCGGCAAGGACTTCGGGCGATTCTTTTTCCCATGCGGACGCGATGATGCCGATTGCGCCAGCAGCGGCGGCGATCACGCCGACGAAGGCGCTGCCAGGCCCCAGTACGCCGACGCCAAGAGAAGCGACGCTTTGCAGGGTTGAGCCGAGGCCCTTGAATTGGGTAATGACATCATCGGATTTGATCTGATTGAGGCCGGATAGAGTTCTGGAGAGCGCGCCGAAATTCACGCCAGCCTTGTTTGCGTCTTCACCGGAAGCCGCAATTGCGGCCGCTGCGTCTGCAACTTTTCCCGCCTCTGCTTTTGCCGCCTCACCGAGGCCATCAAGAGACGGGATTTGGAGGTTGTCGAGCTGTTCTTGCGCTTCCCCTGCTGCTGCGCTGAGGTCGCGCAAGCCTTCGCGCGCCTCTTCATCGCCTCGCCCTTCTTTGCGGACGCCGATCTCAATATCTACTCGTTTGTCAGCCACTGCTACACCTCCTCAAACCACGTCGCGATGGCGTCGGAAACGGCGGCGGCGAGCACGTCGTCGTCCGGCAGCATTTTGGGATCGCCGCGCTGTTCCACGGATTCGACCAGCCAGTACCAGACGCGGCCCGGTTGGGCCTTCTTTTTCCCGCGTGACGGCCCTGTGTTATCCTCTTGCAGCGCCACTGCACGCGCCGTGCCTGTTGCGGGATCCCGGCGAATCATGGGCGTGAGTCCCACCGGCGCATCCGGAGCGCGGACGCCGTACGCTTCCGCGATGGCGGGGATGGTGAGATAGGTTTTCCCGGCGGATGGTTCGATGCGGCCGCCGTGGAAACGCTGGGAGGCGGCGACATGATTGATCGAGATGACTACGCCATCGCGCGAGGTCATAAATCCGTAGCCGATGCTGCGCGCCATGTCCGCAAACAGACCGCTCGGCGTCGCACCCAACCGGCGCGCCGTGGAGTGGCTTTCGCGGTCTACGTTTTTTTCCGACAGGCGACGCTGTACCGCTACGACCCCCGCCTCACCTACCGCTTTTCCGTAGGCCATCGTTTCGATTCCCAGCGTGAGGCGATCGAGATAATCTAGTGCTGGATCGGTGATTGTCAGACTGTAAACGGGGCGGGTCATTGGCGCTCCTCAATGTGGCCGTCGCGAACGATGGCATCAATGCCCGCTTTTTTGAGCGACTCAAGCGCCGCGTTGATGAGCGCGGGGTTGTGGTCTCCGACGGCGGCCGTCAGATCGACGCGCTCTTTGACCAGCTTCGGTGCGATCACCGCGCCCGGCTCGATCACGCCCAGCGCGATGGCTTCGCGGCGCGATACACCGATCGTCCACATGCCGGAATTGTAATCGAACGGCGGATATGGATTGCCGAACGCGGAAATCTTTTCCCAGATCGAATCGTCTTTGCGGGCAATCATCCGGTCTTTCGGGCCATAAAACTTCCCCCCATTTTCGGACCACCGGCGCTTCCAGTCTCGCGGCTCTTTTCGGAGTTCGAGGCGATAGAGTTCCTCACAGGGGAACGTCCGTAGCACGGCCGCATCGCGCGATTGCTCGTAGCGGGATGCGCCCTGCATCATCTGGGTTCGCGTCTCGATAATGAGATTCAAACGGGCGTCGCTTGCGAGGTCTTTGATGGAACCCTCGGCGCCCGTGTCCGGAACATAACCGATCGCTTGGAGATATTTCCGCAGCTCCAGCCGCGCCGTCGCCTTGTCCATGTAGGAACCCGGAGCGCGTCCGGTGAGGGCGGGATCCACGATTTTTGAAATCACCTCATGCGCGAGGTTGAGAAAGTGCTCGTTGGTTACGCGGGCGGAGAACTCCGCCACGCGGCGTATATCCGCCGAAATTTTGGCGAGTTGGCTTGCGGACAAGTCGGCTGGCAGGAGGCCGCGCCGCTGCAATCGTTTGACGGCCTCGGGGAAGGAAATGGGGCGGCGAATTTGGGGCATGGCTCACGGCCCCCCGTAGCGATCATCCAAAAATTGCAGCAACCGAGCGCCGATGGCATCAGCATCGAGAGTGCCTGCAACATCCAGCTCTGATTCCGGGTGAGCGGTGCCAATTCCAACGTATCCATTGCCGCGTATAATGAGGCGGGAGTGCGGCGCGTTGCTGCCTCCTGGGCCAGACGCAAAGTGCGCAATGATTGCATCGGGGTGCGTGGCGTTCGGTAAGTTAACGAGCATGCCTAACGCCATATCGTTTCCGCCCTCGCTGACCACTCTCACGGCGTATTTGCTCGCATACGGGGCGGGATCAACCACATTCAAAATCGCGTAGTAGTTTGTGGTGCCTATCCCGACGGATCCGCGCAGCTCCACATTTTTTGAAACCCTCAATTTTTTGACACTCGCATTCCGAAGCCATGCATCTGGTCCCCAGTTGGAAAATCCGACATCACCCCATGAATCAGGATCAAAAGACGGGTCTTTAATAGCCGTGCCTCGCATCAGCAAATCGCCGCTTATGCGCGTATCCCCGGCCACGTGAAGCGGGTACTGCGGATTCACGACATTGATCCCAACGAGCCCATCTGCGCGGACTATAAAGCGAGAGACCAAATTAGAGCGCGGTCTTTCTTCCCCGCCGCCTTCGCCTTCCCCGCCATCCTCTTCATCGCCATCGATCTCCACGCCCTCCTCGTCATCGTCGGGCGCTTTGCGCTTGGATAGGAGATGCATCAAAATGCCGCCGGCGTGCCCGATGCCGGGCGTCGTTACGAGGAGCCCATTGACCGGTGCTTCGCTCCCCATGTGCCGCACCATGAGCGCGTAGCGGTTTGTGCCCGCATACACCAAACGTCCACCCGCTAGGACTTCGCCATAGAACCATGTGAGCGGTCCGACCATGTCGTGAGCGCGCGAATCGGTGGAGAACTTAACTTCGATGCGTTGTCGCGCCAGGCGGTCCACCTGGCGCACTTCGCCGTTCTCCTCCTCCCAGACATTAATAAAGCCGAGATAGTAACCCTCGGGGAGATTTGACTCATCCGGCGAGAGTTCAAAGCGTACGGTGCCAGGCTGGGTGCCCAGCGTGCCGTGCTGAACAACGTACACCGCCTCATTGTCTTTTTCGGCTACGACATCCCACGTCACGAGCGCATTGCTTGGAAACGCATACGGCGCGCCGCGCACGTGAAATTGATATTCGCGGCGGACGGTGGAGGCTTGAAACCATTCCACACGCTGCGAGATACGGAAGCTATCTGCCACATCCCATCGGGAGGTATAGACCGGAACCCAATTGTCAGCGTGTGCGCCGACAGCGAGCACAAGCACCAGACACAGCGCAAGCGATTTCCAGTTCATGGCGTCACCACCGTTCCTGTGAGTTTCAACCAATTGGTTCCGGGGCCGAGGAAATTTTCATCCACGCAGAGCCATACATTTGTTGCGGCGGCCACGATCGTTCGCGGTTTCGCCGCTGCGAGAGAGTTGCTGGGGATTGCCGTCGAGAAATACCAAAGGTTCGGCGCGCTCACCGGCACGCGGAATCGCGCTCCCGAGTCATTCGAGGAGCCTGACGCCGACTCTGCGCGATACCAGATGTAACGATTGCTGGCCACAAACGGGACAGTCAGCGTGTACGTGTTGTTCGAAAGAACCGGAAATGTGGAGTGAAATTCATTGGTTGAGAATGCGACCCAATCGTTTCCGTTGGTGCTCCAAAACGGGGTGACCGCATAGTTAGCGGTGCCGCGCACTACCAGTGAGAGACTAGTGGGCGCCATCGAAAACCCGAGGATCTGCGGCGAGGCCGCGCTGCCATAATACAACTCAAAGACCGAATTGCCACCGAATTCCACGCGGTAGATTTCGTCTGCGCGTACAAACCAATAATCCCCAACGGCCACACCATGCCCGCCGTCTCGGATCACCGACACCGCGCGGTTTTGACTCCAGTTATCCACCCGAACATTGAGCGCGGCGACGGGTGCGTCGAGTTGCGATTTTTGCACTGGCTCGTCGGGCGCCACCGCTGGAGCCACGCGAATAGACGTTCCGCTCACGTCTTGCGTCTTAAGCGCATATTGCGGGAACTCCCACCCGTAGATCGTGATCTTGCTGAGCACCCCATCAAACACTTCATCTGTCGGTAAGGCCAGTTTGCTGCGGAAGTTCAGGCGAAAATATGACGCGTCCGCAGTGCGCATAGCTTCCGACCAGTCCAGCAGATTAGTCGAGTTTTCTGCAACAATCTCTGGAAACTCAACGAGCGAGCGCGGCGTTGCGCCTGCGTACGTCCCATAGATATAACCGTTGGTGAGGAGTGGGCTCACGACAACGGCATTATCGGCCGCAAGGAGCCCGTTGGTCGTGGGCGTTGCGGTGGTCCACCAGCCTTCTGCGTTGGTCCATGCCCCGCCCAAAACGGGGGTCCACGGCCCGGACAAATCCTGATCGTAGAGCACAACGCTTCCGACTTTCACGACGAAACCTGCGGCGCTCTCCTCTGCCAGTTCATCCAAATCAGATAGCAGCGCAACATCAGTTTCCATCACGCGCGGCCGCGCGCGCACAACGAGCGATTCAAACGCCGCCGGGCCGCCCGAGATTGGGCCACCGGGGAGCGTGAGAAGGGCAACGTCATCAATCCCGATTATGTCCGATGGTGGCGTGGCCTCGAACGCGAGGGAACCGCCCACGATGATGATGTTGGTTGTGGTGTGGGTGCCACTGGGGACGTGCATTTGGTATGTCGCAAATCCCGTTGAAATGAGGATGGTGTTTGTGTTTGACGCGATAGTTTTGATGCGTAGCTCATAGGTGCCGACCGGAATCGGAAGCACTTGGGCGATTCGCCCGAAATTGCCGGGTAAGAATTGCCCGCGAGAAAGCCCGTTGTTGTATTGGCCGTTTCCGACAAATAGCCAGCCTCCATCACCATAAAATGCGCCGTTGACAATCACATTGGAAACCCCGCTCAGTGAGCGGACCTGTAACGACGACGCCGGATGTTTCCCATCGCGCCGCAGAAAGGTTGAATCGCCTGTGTCGTAATCGTGCAACCGGTTTGCAGCGGCAAAATCCGGCGCATTCACAATCGCGCCATTTGTTGGGCCAATCATCAGGCTGCGCGCAGAAACAACGGAGGTGCGTGTGGTGAAACTTGACGATGCGCTGGCCCACGCCTGACCGGCCGCGTTGGAAACCCACGCGCGATAGTAGTATGGCGTGCCTTGGGCAAGGCCGACGACGGGAACAAAATATTCGCCATCGCCCACGGCGCCGAATATCTCGGCCGCTGCCCACGAAGCGGCAGACGTGCCGCCATCCGTTGCGCCCCAAAAAATAACGAGCTGCGGGTCATCGCCGCCGCTGCCCGAAACGCGCGCGTTGAGCGTGGCTCCAAATGCGCCGACGGCTGTCGCACCGCCCGCGTGATCCACTGCCAACTGGCCGAATGCTGAGGATGCGCCCAGGGCGGACAATAAAAGAAATACTCTAAACTTCGTTTGCAACGGAAACCTCCTCGTGGCCCGCAAGGCCGCGCAGCGTGAGAAATTGATATTTGCCCTGATCTGGGTTCCAAATTTTGACGGCTTGAAACGAGAGCTCGAGGCCGCTCTTTTTGAGAAATAAGGCATCAATTTCGGCCTTGGTGTAATACTGCGGATCGCCGGGCTCCGGGGCGCCGCCGCCCGAATGACCGTCTTTTGTCGCGACTGCCTTAGCGCCTACCACCGTAAATTGTTCGGAGCCGCTCGTGGTGACGCGCAAGAGAAGCCACAGCGGTAGGGCGTAGAGGCCAACGCCTGGATTGCAGTACATCGTTTGAGTCGCGTCGAACGTGATGAGCGCGTGTTGTTTGGAGCCATCGGCCCAGCTCGTTTTATCGAGCGATGTGTCCAGCTTCTCTTCCGGCACAACGCCGGGAGATTTGGAGATGGGCTTATCCATTAGGCGCGGCCCCAGTATGTCCGACGCATCGATTACGCTCACGGTGAGCGCGTCCCACGGGGTGATGTCCAGGAGGGCGCCGCGATAGAAAAAGGCGAATTCAAATTGCACATCGGACCCGGCTGGAAATTGCGGATACGACCCGGTTGAAACATCGCTCACCGTGCGCGCGCCGACATCCACAGCGCAGCGAATTTTGACGCGCTTAATTTGCATGGCCGGGATCCACCTTGAGAAGTTCGCTGCCGATAATCGTGTATGAGTGATGCGTCAGGCAGCCGGAGTAGGAAACGGTCATTGCTTCTATCGCTGCGGCCACAATCCAGCGGTACGCCTTCGTGCCGTCCGGGAATGTGAATTCGAACTTAAGCACCCCCTGCGCCGGAACATCGGCGGGGTGATCCAACATATAGATTTCCGCGCTCGCCGCGTCGGCGTGGGTTCTTTTGATGTTGAACGAATGCTGCATCCGTTGATTGGCGCGATCCACAAGCCCGATGTGAGCGCGGCGAACACCTTCGCGGATTTCGAGATTGCGTCGGGGGCGCGAGTAGAAGTTACTCACGCCCTCGGTGTGTTCATCGGCGAGTTGATAGGTGTCTATCCAAATCCTCACGCGGCATCTCCAGCGTTATGGCTTTGCGTCGGCCAAAACAAAGAGCGGCTGCGCGACGCCTGCGCTGAATTTTCGCTGCGCCTGCATCGCGACTTCCCCGAGGCGAAGAACGTTGCGGCCGTATCGGAAAACACCTTGCGTGGGAGCCGCGCCATTGACTCCGGCATAGACCCCGGTGCCGACCACTTCGAGCGTGTTGGAGTTCACCGCGCCGAGGCTTGCGCCGCGCGTGACCCCCGCACCCTGAATCTTGAGCAGTGTGAGGTATTGTGTCTGGGTGAGGCCCACGGGAATGAAGCGCGCGGAGACCACGACGTTTTCAATCGTTTCATCCACAATCCCATAACTGTCCACGGTGGTCGGGTTGAGCGACACATCGAGCGACAGGCGAATGCCGTCTTCTGTTTCCATATTCGCAAAGGGCGAACTGCCCCAGCTCACCTTGTAGGGCTGAGTAATCACCGAGTCGGGATTTTGCGCAGCCACGGCAAACGCCTGCGCCGATTCGACGATGCGCTTCGAGGCGTCTGTCCAGTCTACATTATTCTCTCCGAGTGCACGGAATGTTACGCTTCCGACCATTGTGTTGACGGTGGAGAAATGCAGTTCAGGCGGCGAGACGCACGCCGCACATTTCAGTGTCATCTTTCGGCCATCCAGCGAATGGATCACGATGTCCTTGTCCGAGCCGCCATAGATCGAGGAGCCGATCACGGGGTTGGCGAACGCCGCCCAGAGCGCTTTGGCGTGGCTCCATTCGCCCTTAGGCTTGAACGAGACCTCCATCACGATGTTGGAGTAGCGTTGTGATTCCGTCCCGTTAATGGAGCTGGGCACATCGAAGGTTTCGATGCGCGGCGTCAGCGTGATGTCGTCTTCCGTGTAATAATTCACGGAGTTAAATATCACGACAGCCGGGCCTTTCAGAATTGTTGTGCGATCAATGGTAGCCATATCTTATTCCCTTCGTTTAATCGTTACTTGCGTACTGCCGCGCACGTCGTAGGCGAGCAGGTGTTGTTGAGGAACCGAGACGATGCCCACGTCCTCGATGTTGAGCGAGGCGTGGAAACCGGGGATCATCAGGTGGTGCAGGATGGAGGCGATTACCTCCGCGCATTCCGAGGCGGGTTTCTTCGTTCCGATTTTTCCCATATTAACGTTGACGTTTTCGAGCACGCGGACAATCACCGTTACATCGTCAAAATGCGGGCCGCTCAGATTAGGTTTGCCGACCTTGCCGCGCGGCGTCACGACGATGGCGACAATGCCCGCCGCATCGCCAAACTTCGCGAGACCGCTCAATCCGCGCTGGATTTCGTTTTCGAGGTCGTGGGTGCGCTCCGTGATGACGCGGATGTCCGAAAAATAGCGGTCTTCCCGCAGTGCGCTGGCCACACTCTCCTGGAGCTGCGCGAACGCGCCGCGCTCTATGAGCACGTCGCCCATTTACCCGCCGGCCTCCTGCGTTTTTTTAGGTTCGCGTTTTTTGAGCGCCTCGCCGGCCGCATAGAGAATGCCGCGCAGAATGAGCATTCCCGCGAATTCATAAACGTTGTTCAACACGATTTGCGATTCCTGGAGTCCTTCCGTCGCGGGCCAGTCCCCGCGTTCCGTGCGCAGATGCGCTGGGTCGAGCTTCGCGTCGAACACGCCCGGTTTATCCGTCTCGCTGATTTCGACGTGGGTATAGCCGAGCTCTTTGAATTTCCGCTCCAATGCCTCTTTTGCGCTCATCTCATGCTCCTTCCTGTTGATCCCTGCGAAATTGGGGTCGCCGCGCCCGGATGTAGGGCGTCGCGGCGGGGGTCGGAATTTCTTCTTGGCTGCGTTCGTCTGGCAGCTCCACCGCAAACTTACAGTCAGCTACGCGTTCGAGAACCCGTCGCGCCTCGCGCGCGGCGCTCGATCGCGCATCTTGCGGATCAATCACGACGCCGCCTGCGCGTTTCATTATTTCGATAGCAATGAGGTCAAGACAGGCGCCGACGAGCTTTTCTGGAACTGTCCCGCTTGCGCCCAAACGATTGTTTGAGCACGCGGCGATGTGACCGCGCGCAAAATCCACAACGTAGCGGATGGCATCGGCTACGGGATCAGCTTGATCGTCCGCAAGTGCCGCGCTTCGGAAGGTTTCAAGTTCCGGGCCCGAGAGCCGCGTTAGCACATCCGCTTCCGTTATGGATCGCCACGCCATGTTTAGTCGTTGATTTTGATGACAGCCTCAACGACGGCCGCGTTGGTCGTTGTTCCATTGAACTGAAGTTTGTCGCCCTTAAAGAGCCAGACTTCGTTCGTGGGGTACACCGTTCCGCGCCCGGCGACGACGGTGAGTGTCGCAAATGCATTCGTGCGCCCGGCTGCACTCACGCGCTGCACGGTGACGGTGTCCGCCACAGATGCTCCGTAGAAGTTCAGAGACGAGACGGTCGCGGCATAATAATCCCGCGTGTAGGTGTATGAGCCCGCGCCTGCGACATAGGTGATGTCCCGTGAGACCGGCGTTGCGGCATACGATGCGAACGCGATACAGGTCACGACGGTCATTCCAGCAATTAACTTTTTCATGGTGTTCCTTTCAGTTTGATCTTTATTCGGCGGCGCAACCCGGCCGCGTCCGGCCGGGTCCGCCGCCCGTTGTTTGGGGCATTTCGTTAACTCAACACAATCCTCCGGCCGCAAACCGCCGAGGTGAGCTTGATGTCGCTCGACCAATCCACGGCATGAATATCGGAGCGGCACGAATTGTCGCGATACGTCCAAACGGACGTGACGCCTCCCTTTCCGCCGACCGAGATCGTCTTCATGAACGACGGGTCATAGAGCGTCGGGAACGGCGAGGCATAGAAGATCGTCAGTTCAGCGCCGAGAAGATTGCTCGCCGCCTTCCCTTTCCCGAACTTGTTTGCATCGCCGGAAAGGACGCCCTCGCGAATCTCGATGCTCGGGCTGCGCAGCATCTGCGCAAGCTGCGCAAGTGTGATCCCCACAATGGCTGCACCGGGCTGGCGGGCAATGACCTTCGGGTGGTTGCGTAGAATCGTCCAAGCGGTCGCGCCGATAACCATGCGGTTCGGCACTCGTCCCGTCGCGGTGATTAACGCCTCAATCTGCCCGTCAAGCTCCGCGATTGGATCTACGGAAGCATCCGACCAGATGCCCACACCGGAAACTGCAGGCTGCGTGCGCATCTTCTCCAAAACCTCAGCCTCGTGCGAGAGCGTAGCGGCCTGAATCAGCGTGGTGATCTTCGCCTCATCCGGAGCGAACGGGTTTTCCGCATCCGGACGCCGCTCTGAATCATCCACCGCAACCTCCAGCGCGTGAGGCTTGCAGTTGTAGGTCGGGTCGTTCACGTCGAATTGAATGCGCGTGGCCGGGCCGCCGACAGGGCGGCGCGAGTCCAGCAATTGAAACGCGTTCTTTTCGCTGAACTCTTTGTATTGCCCGATCACATCGGGCGCATCCACCGTCGGCGCGATGAATTCCGCAAGCGCGGAACTTAAGTCTTGGGAGACGCCAACGGCGAAGTTGGTGAGCGTGGGGTTCAAAGAACCTTGTCGTCTGATACTCATTTTTTGATTCCTTTATTTTGTTTCGATTAGCTGCGCGGGTCAGGAGATACGAGGACGGCTGTTACCAATTCGCCGAGAACTCCAGACTCAAGAAACCGACACACGATGTAACGGCTACCGCTCCCCGTATCGTCTTTCACACCCGACCCCACTCCAGTAGCCATGCCAAAGCTACCCTTGGTGCAGGTCCCTCCCGCTTTCACCCGCACCGGGCCGCAATTGCCACCGAAAATGGCGATTGAATCCGTGCCCCCGATGTCTTCGCCATCCAAAATGACGCCATACGGGAGATCAGAGTCCCCAGTAATTAGTGCGACTTTGTCAGCGGCGAACTTCACCACGCAGCCCTTTTTCTGGGTGTGGTCCTCTGCCGGGGTTTCAGCCGCGATTGCCACGGCGCGTTCAAATAATGCGCTCATAGTTGATTTCCTTTCTTGTTTTTAGGTTTGCGCGTTATCACTTCCATCGTCCGGAGCCGGGAACAATTCCGGCTGCGCTGTCCGCACCGCGTCCCACGCCTGACGGAACGTGCAGCGGTTTTTCGTGCGATATTCCTCGACCGCCGCGCGCTGTTTCTGCGCGAGTGTCGCGGTCGCCTTCGACCCGGCGATTGGCGACGTCGCCGGGCGGCTGGCGGTGGTGCGGTTGTGAATCGGCAGGCGCGGCGACTCTTTCCGCAGGCCTCGCAGAATTTTGAGCGTGGCCTCGCGGTTGTGGGTCAGGCCCTCCCGAATGGCCTCCGGATCGGCAATCACCGCCTCATACTCACGCAGATCGTGATCGGCGAGAGCCTTGCATAGGTCGCGATTTTGCGTGAGCAGCGCTTCGTTTTCCTCACGCAGCGTTTCCTGCTCCGCTACGGACAGCGCTTTCTCCGCCGCCGCATCAATATCAGCTTCCGATGCGTCGTCGGGGAGTCCGAGCAGACGCAAGAGGAGCGCTTTGATTTTTTCCATTTCTTTTTCTCCGTGTTGTTTTTCTGCGGGGAGAACCGCTCCCGCGCGGTTAAGAGTCTTCAAGGTTTTGAACATGGGCACGTTTGTGAGCCCGGCGTCCGTGATCGCGATCGGACGCACGCGATTCCCTTCGATCGTCTCTATGTCGAGCGTCGGCGAGAGGAAGCGGTAGGCGCGGCTCGTGACATCCTTCTCTCCGGCGGGCGTCCAGTCGATTCGCGCATAAATCCCATCCGGGCGCTCGACGACATCCAGAATCCAGCCCGCCGCCTCGGATTTCTTGTCGTCCTGATAGCTGAAGTGTTCCCAGTCGAGGAGCAGCCCTGAAAAATTAGGCTTTGCCCGGACGGCGCGAAACGCGGCCATAATTTTGTCCACGGCTTCCTGATCGATAACCTGAACAACCGTTTTCCCGCTCGCGGTGATGCCCGGATGCTCGCCGCGCGGGACAATGTGATAAAAACCGTCAGCGGCGCCCGAATTTCCCTCCTGGAGGGCGCGGTTGTGGGTGAAAAAGACAGGCTCTTTCGGAATGCCTGTGCATTTTAGCTGTAACCCTGTGCATTTTGGAGATGACGCCAAAGACGGGTTGAGGGCTGGGTTTTGCGATCGGGCCGTATAGCGCATTTTAGGAGGTCTGAGGATCATAGGCGGTTTCATGCTGGCACCTCCGCGAAGTCAAACCACTGCCGCCTGAGCCATGTGGGCCGCATCGACAAATTTCCTACCCGATCACCGATTGGGATAAGGCTGAACTTGCGTTGATACTCGTCTTCTATGTTGCCCGCGCCCCAAACCGGGGACTCTGCGGCCTCAAATCCGACTGGCTTTGTCGCATTCCGTCGAACGTAGTCGCGCCAGTCCTGAAGCGCGGTAATCCTTTGTACCGCGCAGAGGCTCAACACCTTCGGCGCGCTGAATGAAGTTCCTGACCCTACTTCCAACGTGCCATTGTTGTTCAGGAACAATTTTTCGCCCCATGCGAGGCACTGGACGCCCTGGCCGGAGCTCGTGAATTCTGATGGCAAACCATCGCGGCGGCACGAGCCGATGACGTTGCAGATGTCCGGCATGAGGACTTGTGGGAAGGAGATGCTGGAATCGGGTAGCCAATTCCCGGAGTTGCCAGCGCTACCGAAGTCCAAAAAGCCCAACTCGCGTTGAAGCGCACGGTAATCAAACACCCACTGCCCCCACATCAGCGATCCCATGCGCGGCTGGGTATAGACGCCACCCCATGAGCGGCCAACGTAGTCCGGCTTCTCTCTGGAAATCACATCAAGCATCCACTTGGATGCATCGGCGACGGAATTTGCCCGCTGGTCGAATATCCGAACAAAGACAAGCTCGGCATCACCTGGCTTCACGCCGTGGACGGGATGCAAGAGCGAGGCGGCGAGATAGCCGGTCATCAGGCCGTGTGGATGGCATGGCTGCCCAAGTGTGGCATCCATTTCCACGCCGCGCACGCGAACGTGCTTCATTTGCGAGAGATAGGCCGCACTCATACCCTCGCCGCCCTGACTATCTATCACGAGAATTTTCATTCGCCGCCGATCCACCATTCGCCGTTGTGCTCTGGCGTCGTATCGCGCCGGTAATCCTCGCTTTCTGGCGAGGTTGGTTTTGTGCTCTTACATCCGGGAGCAGACACAGCCACCGCAATCCACGCGGCACAGACTAAACAACGCGCATATTTTTTCATTTTCCCGTTGGCTCCATTGTCACACCGTCTAAGCAGAGTAGATGCCACTCGATGGCGCATTTTTTGAACTCGGATGGGTGCCCCAGAATTCCATGAGGCATCAAGACCGCGTGGACGCACTCGTGTTGCAGCGTCGGGTAATCAATCGCGCCCGTTTTCGGGTCCGCAGCCACCTCGACATTGCGCCCGCCGTTCCAGGTTAGTGCCCAGGCCATCGTATTGTTGGGAGGAAGGGGCGCTTGCCAAAATCCGTATTTTTTTGAGACGCCCTTGTGCGTGCGCAGCGTGTAGGTCTGCTTCACCAGCGGCTTTCCGGTGCAGTCCGCCGCGCGGTTAAGCAGATCAACGAAGGCCGCGCGATGCGCTGCGGGCGCATCAATGCGGAGTTTCGATTTCGATGAGGTGCAGGCACAGGCAAATAGCAGCAGACAGCCGCTGGCGACGATTGATTTCATTGTGAGTCTCCTCCACGAAGGGAATGCATTATGCGAATATGCCGCTCATACGTTGACTGAGGCGTGACGCCGTCAAAATAATCGCGGCTGGAATCGCGGAGGTCGTATTCGGGGAAGCACGCACGCGCGACGTATTCGGCGCATGTCACCCGGCTCGGCGTGTTCCGCATCCGGAACCCATAGCGCCGACCGACGCGCTCAAACCACCAATGCGAAATGATTTGCCAACGGCCATATCCCGCCGCGCCATAGGTTTCAGTCGCGCGGCGCGCGATGTTGCGCGCCTCCGCGTCTGACAGCCACGGAATCGGCCAGAGCTCAACGTCGTGTTCTGGCTCCACGGCCCAGACAATCAGCTTCTCAAGCGGATGGGGCCCGGCAACCCCATGTTCAAAGAGCGATTCGTAATACACGCGCCGCCCGTCGCGCAGCGCGAAGATGATGCCGCAATGCGACCACTGCCCGCGCGTCACTCGCCGGATCAATCGTGCGAAGAGGCCGGGCGCGGAGGTCCAGAACAGCTCCACCGCAACAACATCCTCTAAATGGATGCCTTCGCGATCAACCGCGTTCATTAGCGGCCTCCTCAATCCCATTCGCCCACGCTGCAACAAACAGCTCCTCAATCGCCGTCACGATTTCAGAGGAGGGGTCAATGTAATGCGGCAACATCGCGCGGAAGGATTCGAGTTCCTCCGTCAGCACGGCATCGCTTACCTCATCGCTTTCGGCGGCTCGGTACAGCCCTTGCAAAGCCTCTGCAACGGGGCGCAGCGCCGCGCGCTGGGCCTCGGCAATCTCCTTGATGCCATCCGCCACAAGGCGCGGGTTGTAGGGTGCCGGCGTGGCGCGATTCCGCGTGACGCCGTCCGGTTCACGCCCGGGCGTGTCGGGCATGGCGCAAATTTCTAAGCGATAGCCCGTTTTCTCTTCGAGCTGTTGCTTCTCGATCGTGTAGCCCGCTTCTTTCAACATCTTGGCTTGCTCAATCACATCATCCGTAGTGGTTGCATCTCCGGCGGAGAGGTCGAAATATGCGAGGCGCGGTGCTCCCGGGAATGCACGCTCCAAAACTTCGGCATCAAAATGTTTTTGAAATGCCTCCGAAATGAGCCTCGCCTCGCCGGCCGCGATTTTGCGAAACGTCTCTTCGTGCGCACTGCCGGCGAGCGTGCCGGATCCTGACTCAGTCAGCATCGTGAGTAAGCCACCCGTCCCCGCTAACACCACCTCCGCACGCTGATCGTCCTTATGCTCCTTGAACGGATGTGCCCGCGCGCCGATGTCTACGGTTTTAACATCGCTCCCTCCGGGGAGCGCGCCGCGCGCGTCGCCCGCGACCTCTTCGGCGATGGCTTGATATTCCTTTTGCTTATCCTCCGAGATTCCCGGTGGCATAATCACAAATAGCGGCGGGATGCCGTAGGTCTCCACAAACGAATCCCAATCTTTTTGGGACATGTTTGAGCGAATGAACGCGAGCAGCGCAATCGGATCAATCGGGAGCGGTTCCTCGCGATAGATGAAATTCCGCATGTCCAATATGGACGTATCGGGCAGCGCTGCGTAGTTCACGTTCAGCGCGTCCGGGTTATATTTCCAGCGCCCGGAACTCATGCAGCGAACAACGTTCCACTGATCCAAGACCTCCAGGTGTGTCACCTCGCCGTAGGCGTTTCGGTGTTTTTCGACGTGCGCAAATTCGCGGAAGCTCGCAAGGCATAGGTGGTGAATCGCCTCGTATAGATTGTCTATGCGGTCGTACGCCTCGCGCAGGACAATCACCTGCTGTTCGGCGAGGGCCAGCGTTCGGGCGTCGCCCGGGTTCACCTGCATTGCCTTGATGTTGATCTCCATTTCAAGAATGGCGCTGGTGCGCCGCTTCACCAGAGCCATCAAGACGGGATAGCGCCGCTCACAAAATCTAAACGCCCACTGGACATCCGCATATTCTCCGCGTTCGTGCTGTTCGAGGAGTGTCACCGCTCGCGGAATCGTCAGCCCACGCAACGGGTTGTATTGGCTCTTGTGCTTCGCCCATTTCTTCACCGACATCATGCCAGCACCTCACGATTGCGCCGCGCCTCGCGCGCGCGGCTGAATTTCGACTCCTTAAACCGCTGCGGCGCAAAAACAACCGGCGCGTCTTTGCCCGCGTGCAGCGCGAGCGCCAGCGCCCAGAACCGATCCGCGTGGCCGTTCTTGCCCCGGTCCGCTGTAAAACGGATATTCCCGTGCTCCGTTGTTGATTTCTGGATGCTGCGAAGATCCGCCCGAACCTTCGGCGCATTCGGGATCCGAATGGTCTTGTCCTCAAACGCCGCGCGCACCGGATAGGCCAGTTGTTCTTTCACCGGCCCGCTGAAATTTACCTCTTCAATCCGATATTGGCCGTAACGCTCCGTCGCGCGTTCTGCAAACTGCCGCCCGATTCCCGTGCGGTCTATCGCGCAGCGCCGTACGCGCGGGTTATCCAGCATGTCGTATAGAACCGCTTCCTGCTCGGAGAACGCCGCGCCCTGCATCTCCCGAACGACGCGCGTGAAAAACATGCCGCCGATTTTTTCCACCGCCCAGATGACGGTCAGATCGTGATCGCGCCCGATGTCCACCCCAAGAAAGAGCGGACCTTGCGAAACATCGAAATCCATTTCCCAGACTTCTGTGGCCGGATACTCGCACGCGGCGATCATGTCATAGGGCAGAAACGCCGCCGCGTCGTTCGCCGGGACGCACATATATTCCTGGAGGAACGTTTCTTCATCAGGCGCTCCCGCGCGGATGAAATCGAAGTACGCCGCCTCATCCATTTCCTGCCGTGGATCATCGGCGGGGAGCTTTTCCTGAAGTTTGAACAGGAACCCCTGTTCCAGCGCGTCTTGCAGCGTCACCCGATGTAGCGAGAAGCCTTTTGGATTCCCCTTGTGTTTAACCTCTTCAACCAGCTCGTTGAAAAAGTTGTAAGTGCCGCGATGCGTCGAGAAAATTTCGAGCTGCCCGCCCCACGTGATACCCGGATAAGCGATGCTGTAAAGTTTGCGCGGATCGTTGTGCAGCGCGAACTCATCGAGGACGCGCGAGCCGCGTTTGCCTGCCTGCGCGTCCGGGTTTGAGCTCATCGAGTGGAGTCGCGTGCCGTTCGCCATCTGCAACACAAAGGCCGAGTTGCCCTTTTCGTCGATGACCCGATCGCCGAGGTCTTCCGCTCCGATTTTCAGGATGTTTGCAAAGCTCTTGCAGTCTTCCAGAAAGAGGCGTGCCTGAATCTCATCGCGGCTCGAAATCCAACTGTCCAACCGCGCATCCACCTGCGCCTGTCGGCGCACAAGTCCGTAGGCCGTCGCCCACGTCCACCCGATCTGTCGCGATTTTTCCGCAATCTTCAGACGCGAGCGGTCTTTCACCCATTTCGCCTGGTACGGGAGGAGGATCGTGTCCGGCGGTATGACCTTCGCCGCGCCCATTAGAGCATCCTCGCCGCTTCTTCGATTTTCTGGAGCGTCTCCGCCGTGAGTCCGCCCTTGCTCGTGACTCCGTCGAGCACTGCTTTCGCCGCCGCCGCCTTCTCCTCGTACTCGCGGATGCGCTGTTCGAGCTGCCGCTCGGCCAAGTCCTGATCCTTTGCTTTGAGCACGAGCGAGAAAAGCGACTTCACTTCGCGCGGGTTCACACCGGGTTGAATCGCAAGCTCAAACGCCTGCTGTTTGAGCGCATCAATCGTAGCCGCGTCCCAACGCCCAGGCGATGCAGCGGCTTCTTCCGCCACCGCATCAGCCGTGGACACCGCGCGCTGCCTCCGCGCGATGAGCGCAGCGGAACAATACGACGAATAAAATCCCGACAACGCCGCGAGCGATGTTGTGATCCCGAATTCCTTTTGCACCATCGGAAGGATGGTGTGATAGGGCAACCCCGAGAGCATCCATTCGGAAAGCTGCGCCTGCGCCACTTCGGAAAGCTGGCTCATCAACTTGGAATCTGATCGCGGTTTTCTCATTCGCCATCGCCCGCCGTCATACAGCGGCCGCCTGTTGCATTTTTTTTATTGCCCCTTGCCGGACTTCATACGCCCGCTGGCGCGAGACGCCCATGTGCCGACCAATCTCAACATCCGTGCACCCGCTGATCGCCAGCCGCACCACACATCGCTCCCGCTCGCTCAATCGCGTCCGCGCAAACACATCCGCAAAATCCATTGCACGCAACCGGCACTCCAACTCACAGTTGTGGAGCGCGAGCACCGGTGCGTCTTCCGCATCGAGCGAAATCATTTGCCCCTGCCGCTTCGCCGCGCGCGCCTCGCGCCGCACATTGCTTGCCAGCGCACGCACCGCGCGAAAGAGATAGCCGCTCCGGAATGCCGCATCCCGCGCGCTGTCCGCGCGCTGGTCGGCCTCCCACAACTTCGCCAGCGCCATTTGCCGATAGTCCTCCCACTCAATCAGTGCGCGCAGCCCATACAAGCGAAACGACCACGAAGCCATTGCGACAAAATCCAACGTGCGGTCCTGCCCCAGTGCTGGCAATGGGGCGGCGCTCATCCCTGCGCCTCCGCCAGCGCCGCGCGCCCCCGATCAGAAATTTTCCAACGCTTCTGCTGCGTGAGCGCATTGGTGACGCCGATGATGTAGCCATCGCCCTCCAACTGCCGCACCGCCAGGTCAACCTCCGCCATAGTCGGCGGCGGACTCAGGCTGATTTGCAATTCCGTTTGCAGTGCCCGCTGCGGCATCAAATAGTCGCCGATCTGCGAGAGCGTGTTGAGAATTTCAATCTTCAGCTTCATCGCGCGTGAGTTCCTCCGAATTCAATCCGCTGCGTTCGTATATGCGGGCCAGCCCGTAAAGAATTTTGTTGATGCGCTTGTGGATGTAGCGCCGCGCAGCCGCCTGGTCGCGACGGTCTTGTTGGAACTGCTGTACGAGCTCCGCCACAGCTCCCTCAACCCCGTCAACACGTTTATGGACCGCGTCGCGGGCCGACGAGAGGTCGTCGTGTGAGGCGAACTGACGATGCAGCGGCGGCTTTGTGCGCACGCGGTCCCAAATCCCGACAACGTTGCTCACCAGCGAGAGAATGCCCGCCAGCGTCACGACCACCGCGCCCATCAACACCAGCATCGGCATCGCGCTAAAATCCATGACCGCGCCCCCACGCCGCGCGAAAGAACCGCGCGCCTCCCGCCGAAACGGGCAGGCGCGCGTTGTTGCCGAGGACGCTATGACGAAGAGCACTCATTCAGCGTTGCGCAGAATGAGCAAACGCCGAAAAAACGTCAGAAATCCATTGGCTCCATAGACACAGCCAAATCGGACACAGTGTGTCCGTTTTGAACCCAGCCCATCACACGCGCCAGCAGGGGCGTCGTTCAGCCCGGAGCGTCGCGTTCCGAACGGCGAAAATATTTTCTAATTCGTCTTGGGTGTGGCGGCTTTGCGTTCCGCTTCTATCTGGCGGTCCAAGCTCTCGAATATTTTTTCGACTTCGCGTTTTCGCTGCATTTCGGCAAGCGTCAGGCGTCGGCGCATCAGCAACTCATACGACCGCTGAGAGTATCTCTCACCGCTATACGGGACCATCTGCACGATCTCCCAGCCATTACTGGTGTATTGTCGAGCGAATAAAGCGAGTCTATCTTTTCAATTTTGAATTCAATCGTTCGCTTCCCATCGCGGAGGATCGCCGCATTCTGGAACGAAATGATCACGGCGCACACAACGAGCAGAGTCAATAAATAATCCGTGAGTGGCGATTGGTTCGTCTGTTTTTCTTGGGTCATAATCAGCCCGGAGCGTCAATCACATATACCTTGCGATCCGACGTTGGAGCAGGCGCGGACGGAGATGGCGGCGTCTCTCGCTCTCTGACTGGACGCTGGCTAAGCCGTTCAAGCTGCTCAAGAATGTGCAGCGCAATATAGAGCCGCGCGAAAACCACGCACAGCAACAGCGCCGAAGCAAAGATCCCCACAACCACAAGCGCCGCAGTCGCGGAGCCAACGATCGCGCAGACAACAAGCGAACCAACAGTGAGTAACCCCAACACTAAATATGTCGTCGTAAGCGAACTGCGGGTTTTGGCCGCAATGGTTTCGGGTGCATTCTCCATAATCAGCCTCCCTCGTTGAGTCCGCCGACAGCCTGTTCTAGTTCGTCAAGTGCCTCACGCACATGTGTAATCGCTGACAGTATCCTTCTCTGTGATTTAGTCACAACTGGACTCGACAGCCGCATCGCTACTTGCGGCGCAAGTCCAGCTTCTCTCTCTGCAGTTTCAATTTTGGCGAGGAGCTTCAGCGACGGCTGCCTCTTCCCAGAGCGTATATAGTGAATCATTACCTCTCCGATTCCCAAATCTTCGGCGAGGCTTTTCCATGTTGCGCGCCGCTCAATCCGCAACATATCGAGTCTCTCTGATAAAGACTTCACAAAAAATAAACTTTCTTTGTTGACTGTTTATCTACGGTGAAGTAGATGTTTAGCCATGTTGACACGCCAACAAGCTAAAGACACGCTCAAAATGCAGAGGCACTCGTACCGGTCGGCGGCAGAAGTTTTGGGGGTGGATTATCGCCACCTCGCGGGCGTCCTTTCTGGCGAGAGAAAAAGCCACCGCTTGCTGCGCGCAATTGCAACCATCCCTGCCCGCGCGCACATCCCCAAATTTTCGCGATACCGAAATAAATGAGGAGACACCATGACGAAGAAACAACAACTCGCCGCACCGGGCACGCCGGAGCGCGCAAAGCAAGAAACGCTGCTCGCGCTGTGGGAGGTCATCAGTCTTCACGATGAAATCGTCTCCTCGCTGGGCATCATCTGGAAAACGTTAGGAAAACTCCACGACGCGCAGGACGTGTTTGACCGCGTAATAATCGAAGATGTGCGGACGCTATACAGTAGGGCTGATTGGGCGCGGGATTTAGCCACCGGATACCTTCGTCGCATTCTACGGCCTCTGCTCGAACCGCTCATTGAGGCGAAGAAGGAGAGCGCGGGCGGCGTTTCGACACTCGGGCACGCGCTCGATTATCTCTACGGGACAATTGCCCACCAGGCCGATGCACTCCGCGAGGTGCGCTCGCATATACAGGCGCTCGAGACTCCACAGCGCCACGTGATAGCTACGCGCCTCGATCTATTGCACAAGGCCAATTCCGCTTGTCGCACGTATGAGCGTCAGCTTCGCGGCTTGCTGATCGAGGGGCGATAAAAGGAGGCCTAACACCATGCCCGCGCATCAACTCGATTTTTTTGCGCAGTGGAACCCGACACCTGCACAGTTGCAGCGCGCAGTGGATGCGCTTCCGGTTTCGCGTGAGCGGGTCCCCGTCTCGATGGCGGCAACCATCCTCGGCTGCACGCGCCAGCACATCCACAACCTGATTCAGGATGGCACCCTCGCCGCCAGCAACATTGCGAGATCGTCTGAAACCCGGCCGGAATATCGCGTGTGGGTCTCGTCCATACGGAAATTTTTGGTGGATCGGCTGGAAGGGGTGCACACATGACGGCAGAAGAAATCGAGGTCGTGATTGCGGATGTGGAAACCATCCGCACGGCCTATCCCCAATTCGAGCAGCGCTGCACGCGCATTTTGTGTGACTTGATCCCCATTCACGCCGAGCGCGCACAGGCCGAGCGCGACGCCCAACGTCAACAGCAACAGCAAGGAGCAGGAACGAAATGAAGACACCCACGCCCATCGCAACCAATCGCGACTTCACAAACGAGCGCGCCAAAGACACGCGCGCGCGCATCCGCCGAGAGGATGAGAACTTGACGATGCTAACCCTCACCCGGCGCATTTCAGAAAAACGCCGCGCCGCCCTCGCCGCCCGCGCCGCCGCCACCATGCTCACACGGGAAGAGGTGATGGCATGAGCAAAGCCGACCTCATCCCGCCCCCGTCCAAGATGCAGCGCGGTCGCAAAACCCGCGCGCTGGCCCTCACGCCAGCGCGCGACATTGAAGGCCGCACAAAAGAAATCATCCGCCACCACGAGGCGGCAGGCCAGCACGCCGTCATGGCATCCGTCCATGCCGCCTTAGCCGGGCTGGAATTGCAGGCGGCACGGGCAGAACTGCCACACGGCGAGTTTGAGCGTTGGGTGGAAGCGTCCATTCCGTTTACCACGCGCACGGCACAGCGATACATGGCCCTTGCAGAGGGGATTAAGAAACTCTGCACAAAAACGACACACGTGTCGTTTTTGGAAAACCTCTTCTCCGTCGCGCCTTCTGAATTGCCTGAGAAAAACCGCGCGGCCCTCATCGAAACACTCGCCAAAGCCACGGACGGTCAGTCGTTGCGCGAATGGTACATCGAGCTGGGCATCATCAAAGAGCCGAAGGCGGTGGGGGGGTATAACGGACGGCGCGACATTCCGCCGGAGGAGCGGCTGCGCATCAAGCGGGAGGCGGCGAAGCGGGATTGGGGGCAGCTCTACAAATCCATCAACGCTATCGGGATAAAAGACCCGCTCTGGATGGAGTTGAGCCGCGCCGAAATCGTCACGATTGCCGAGGTGCTAGACGATGTGCTGGCGGCGATGAAAAAGTTCTTGAAGGAGGCATAGCATGGCGGCGCACCAACTCCAGCGGGCGCGGGCAATGGCGGTTGCAGAGTCGCGGATTGATCGCTATTCACTGCCGCAGGATGTCCGTATTGAGGCGGAGGGGTTGGAGGCGTTATTCCAGGCGGCGGATGCCGCCCTGCATGGGAGCAAGGGCGGTTTTTTCGAAGATGCGGCACACCGGTTCTCGTGTTCTGCGTCCCATCTCAAAAACCTCTATTCCCGCTGGCGCAAGAGTGATCGTGATTTCTGGGTGTTGGTGAACAAGACACGCGTCCGGGCGATGGAGTCGGAACTTTCGCCGGAGTTCGTGGACTATTGGCGCGGGCTGTGCGAGCGCAATCAGCGCAGTTGCAAGGCGGCATTTCGCATCTTCAAGCGCGCCTATTTCGGCGGCGAGGCTATCCCCGGTCTTCCGGGGAAACGCTCGCAATCTCAACTGCCCAAAGGCTGCACCTATCCCAACCTGATGCGCTATGCGCCGTCCTCGTTCGAGCTTCGCGCGGCGCGGCAGGGGCGCAGCGCGGCCGCTCCATTCCGCCCGCTTGTGTTCACAACTCGCGTGGGTCTCGCCTGCGGGCAGGTGTATGTGTTCGACGACGTGGAGCACGACCACAAGGTGAATTTCCTCGGGGTGAACCGCCAGGCAATGCGGCCGTTGGAGCTGTCCTGCATTGATCTGCTCTCCGGCTGCAAGGTCGCATATGGCCTCAAGCCCACGGTGCTTGACGATGAGAGCGCAAAGCAAAAAATCAAGGAACGCGACATGCGCTTTTTAGTTGCGCATGTGTTGCACAACATCGGGTATCGCCCTGAGGGCACGGTGCTGATGGTGGAGCGCGGCACGGCGGCGATCCGCCCGGATATGGAGCAAATCATTCTGGACGCGACTGATGGCGCGGTGCGAGTGGAGCGCTCCGGACGCGAAGGCGCAGCGGCCTTTGCGGGCGTGTTCGAGGGGCGCTCACGCGGCAACTCCCGGTTCAAGGCCGCGCTCGAATCACATCATAATCTCGTACACAACGAGCTGGCAGCGTTGCCTGGACAGATGGGCAAAGACCGCGACCACGCGCCGGAGGAGCTGCACGGTCGAGACCGCCACAACAACGCGCTGATTCAAGCCGTCGCTGCGCTTCCACCGGAGCGCGCGGCGCTGCTGGAACTTCCGTTCATTCCGTGGGTTCAATTTCACCAGCTTTGTGATGAAATCTATGACCGCATCAACCACCGCACGGAGCACAAGCTGGAGGGCTGGGAGGCGGCCGGATTCCTCATTAATGAGTTTCGGCTCACGGTGGATGGCCCGTGGCTGCCGATGCAAATGATTTCCGAGTTACCCCCGGAGAAGCGCGTTCTCGTGGATTCGGTGATTGGCCGAGCCGGGCATGTGCATTGCCGCCGCATGAGTCCGGCTGAGGTGTGGGAGCGCGGTTCCGGTGCACTCGTGAAAATCGGTGCGCAGCATGTCGCCGCTATCCTCGGGCGGGATCTTGCCGTTGCCCGACTCGTGGGCGACAACCATCTGTTCGAATTCGAGGACCGCGAGCTTGGCCCCGGCATTCATCGCTATCTTGCACAAGTGGTCTCACCGCGCGGGCGAGAGCTTCTGCTTTCACCGAAACAAACCTATTTGGTACACGCCAACCCATTCGCCGTGGATCAATTGTTCGTCTCACAAGAGACACCGGCCGGCATCCAATTCTTGGGCGTTGCACCGCGATGGGAAACAGTGGAGAAGCTCGACGTGGACGCGTTGCATCGCCAAATGGGTGCCGCCGCAAAGATCGAGAAAGAATTGTTGCGCCCCGTCGCTCGGCGCGGTGCCGATCTCACGCGCCAGCGCATCGCCGCCGCACAGCACAACAGCGCTGTTTTGCGCGGCGCGCCCATCACGCCGGGAGAAAAAGCCCGCGCCGCAGAAATCGCCGAAATGCGCACCACAGCGCACGACTTTGCCGCAATCACGTCGCGGGATGCCGAGGAGACGCCGACGCAATTCTCAGACGAAGAAATAGCCACACTATTCAGCACAAAGAAGGACGAGGAGGACGAATGACGACGAAACAAGAGCAGCTCGAAAGTAATACCGCAGCATCCGCGCACGCGCGCGTCAATGTGCCGTTGAACATGGAAAACTGGAAACCACTGCCGGAAACTGTGCAGGAGGATCTCCTATGGTTCCATCAGCATATCCTAGATCAGCGCTTGGAATGGGCAGATGCCTGCGAAGCCATTGGATACGATAGGTCCACCATCTTCCGCGCGCTCAAGGGCACCTATGAAGGATCGTGGGAGAACATTACGAAAGCAATTCGCAGTTACCGCCGCATCGCCGAAAAACGCGCCACAATCCAAACAAACGAGATCGTGGATAACGCCATCACAAAGATGATTTCCGCCGGGCTGGACTATGCGCTTGCGAACAACTCTATAACGCTGATCGTCGGAGAGTCGCGCATGGGGAAGACCGTGAGTGCGCTGCGCTGGCGCGACGCAAACAACCACGGGACCAGTGTGTACGTAGTCGCACCGCCAACTGGCGGCGTGAAAATGTTTATGCGCAGAATCGCAGACGCCGTGGGGGTGAATAAGAACCTGAACACGGTTCAGATGTACGAAGCCATCGCGCGCGCCTTTAATCGGAACCGAATTTTGATTGTGGATGAGGCGCACCGGTTAGTCCCGTCGGACTATCGTTCAATGCCAGTCGCGCTCGAAATTTTGCGCGATCTCTATGCCGATGGCCGTGGCTGCGCCCTCGCGATGATCGCAACGCAGCGGTTCAAAGATCAGATGGTGAAATCTGAATATCAGTACGAACAAATCATCGGTCGAATCGGAATGCCCATTCGGCTGCGTAAAAAAATCCGGGCGCGAGACATTGATCCGATTCTCGCTCAGTACATTCGCCGACCAAGCGAACAATTCATGGCACATATGCTCGCCATCGCCAACGCGCCGGGCCGGTTGGGAATCCTCACGGAAACGCTCAAAGTGGCGTCGCGCATCGCCCATCAGGAAAAGGCGAAGTTAGATGAGTCTCACGTCCACAAAGCCATTGCCCTGCGCAAGCAGATGATGGGCGAGGATTAAGATATGAACGACAAGAAAATTGGAGAACTCGTCACGCGGGCCGTCGCCTTGGATCGCGAGATTCGCGAGTTGGAAACAGAGTTGAAGGAGTTGAAAAGAGCCCTCATTGCTGAGGCGGAAACGCGCCAGGAGGATCATGTCCCAACAGATGGCGACGGCACTTCGTGGGAGGCGTCAGGTGCGGATGGTTGTGTGGCTAGAGTTCAGTTCCCGGCGCCTGCGCTCAAAAATTCTATTCCGGGTGCGGGGCCTACAACAGAGAAGGTGCGCAAAGCAGCGGGCGTTTATTTCAACTCGCTTTTTGATAGCGCCCCGGCTTGGAAGCTCAAGCCGGATTTCCGAGCGCTCGCGCGTTCGGTCATGCCGAAAGGCGCCGCCGCGCTCATTCGACTGTGCGAAACCAAGTCGCAGCCTCGCGTGCAATTCGAGACGAAAAAGGGAGATGTCGGGGCATGAAAGACACCCTTTTTTTGCTGGCTGGCGTCGGGTTATTGGCGCTGTTTTGGTCGATCTTTTCCGTCGGGATGTACCACCTCTTAATATGTCGTTAAGATGACTGTCGATGCCGCACAAATTGAGGCCTATTTGTACGCCCGCAAAGATTGGGTACGGGCCAAGGCGTTGTGTGCGCATTTCGACATTCGGGAGCGCTCGCTGAGGGCCTTAAATAGGCGGGGCGGCCTCGTGTCAACCTGCGCGATTTCATCATCGCAAAAAGGCTTCAAGCACATCGAACACGCGACGACTGCGGAATGGCTGGAGTTCAAACATTCTCTGCGAAAACATGCCATCGCCGAATTGAGCCGTGTTCGCGCGCTGGAACGCCGCCGCTCAGAAGTGCGCCGCACGTTCAAATCGCCGCCAGCAATCGCTGAAAGAGACTCCGGGCAGTTGATTTTTCCAACCTTGATTCAGGAGATGCCGCATGGGGTTTTCAGGTCCACAACAGGCTCATTTTAGGCCACTCGTAGAGCGCGCCTGGCATGTCCACTGCAACCGCACGGGCCGCCGCCGATTCGATCGCGCCGCGCGTGATGCGTGGTACAGGCAAAACCTCATGGAGAGCGTGGGGACGTACACCACGAAAGAGCTCAATCAGGTGTCTGATTTTGATGAGGTGATGCTGCATTTTGCCATCATAGCAGACGATAAATATTGGATAGATCGCCTCTCTCAGGGCGACGAACGGCGTATGCGCTACCTCATTAAAAAACGCCTGAGCGACCTCGATGAGCTGGACCCGTTTACCAAACACACATGGGATTACGCGCGCGCGACCTATGCCCAAATGGGTCTCCCCAAAACCATCGAGACCACCCCAGCTCGCCTCCTTTGGAAAGTTTTTCAGGCGCTCGACACCCACGTCAGGCAGCTTGATCGGCTCCCGCTTTTACCCTGGGACAGCACCATGCAGGGCCGCCGCATGCCTATGCGTGCCGCCCCCCGGCAACCCGATTGCAAGCCCGTTGCAACGTCCGAGAAAAACCCAGGTCATTTTTACTAAACTGATGATATTTTCCATGTTTTGGCCCCCAAATTTACTATTTTGCCGTTTCCGCCAAAACCGCACGTAACATCCCTGTTTTCAACGTCTTTCGGGATATTTCCCGCTCTTTCAAATTTCCTATCTTCGATGAGATTTCTCGCAGCGAAGAGCGTAGGCTGCCCGCCGGAGTCCCCGCGCCACGCGGGGCGAAGGAGGGCCAGACCAATGAAGCCGCTGCGAGTCTCCGGCTGGCAAGCCAGACCAAACCATTCCATTACCGCAGCGCAGCGGAGGACGACTTGTCCGCCGTAGCCCCGCGTCTGCGGGCGAAGGCGGAAGCCGGACTTGTCACGGCATAGTTCCGCGATAGCGGGACGACGCCGGACTTGTCACGGCATAGTTCCGCGATAGCGGGACGACGCCGGACCTGTCTCGGCGAAGTTCGAGTCCGCGAGGACGAAGCCGGACCCCATGCCCACGTGCGCTGCGAACTACGCCCGGGCAAGCCAGACCAAACCATTCCATTACCGCAGCGCAGCGAAGGACGACTTGTCCGCCGTAGCCCTGCGTCTGCGGGCGAAGGCGGAAGCCGGACTTGTCACGGCATAGTTCCGCGATAGCGGGACGACGCCGGACCTGTCCCGGCGAAGTTCGAGTCCGCGAGGACGAAGCCGGACCCCATGCCCATGCGCGCTGTGAACTACGCCCGATTCGGCCTGCTCGTCTTTTCTTCCCTCTTTTTTTTGGGGGGGGGCGCATGAGTCTTATCGTCCGGCGGCTTTTGTCTCCAAAAGCCGTCGTCCACATACTCCGGAAAATCCGAGTAGGACCAGAACCAAGGTGGAGGGTTCAGGCGCGATCAAGAATTGATCCGGCGTAAACGCCGTGTCGCTGATGCGGAATTCATCAATGTACCCACGAAAACCCTCGCCTATTTCCCGATCACCGGAAATATCTGTGCCGAAGAAGAAATAGGGGCCGTCCGTGCCGGAGGGCAACGTGCCGTTGAATTGCAAAATGCCGTCAATGTAGATGCTGTATTCACCCGGTCGCTTGACTAACGCATAGTGTTGCCAGTGATCGAGCAAAACCAAGTTGTTGGGTGCGATGTTGAGTGTTCCCTGTAAGTATGTGGCGAAGACAGCATCGTCAATCGCACTGCCCAAAATGCTGCCAACCGAAAATGCAAACATTCCATTTGGCACGGACAGATCTTCCGCTCGAAAGAAGAATTCAACGGTGAAGGACGTGCCAAGATTGAGGTTGTTCGCATTGCTCAAGTTCACGTATTCCCCACCTCCCGCGAAGCGAAGAGACCCTGAGTTTGCTGCGCCGGTGAGCGGAACGGTCGGACTATAGACGCTTGTACTCCACCCGTTGTAACCAGCATCACCGCCACCAGCGTCGAACGTTGACCAGCCGCCGAGCAATGCGCCGTTCATCAAGCCCGTTTCGTCCGCCGCATAAACACCGCTGCCCTCCTCGAATCGAAGGTAGCTGATGATGTCGGCTCTGGCTGGCGCGGTGGCCAGCCAGAGCCCAAGAACAACTATCTGCCCGGACTTGTTCATAGGTCTCCTTGTCTCACAAAGACGCGATAGCCACGCGGCGGCGCGTTCAATCCCGGTGATTGAACAACGCCGCTCCCATCCGTGGAAACGATCACGTTTGTTTGCAGGGCATCAACAAGGTTCGTGCTGGCCCAGCCCGTGTTTACACCCGTGTCATAAAGCGTCGTCGTCATGTTGTCGTTAATCACGATGATACAGCCCGGCTTGGCATCCGTCCCGTTTCTCTTGGCAATATACAGGTCATTCGTGTTCATCGTCGAGAGATAGGAGGTCGTCCCGCCCGCGTACTTGCGCCGTGCATCAAGCAGCGGATCGATTAAGGGTTTGAGCGGCGTACCTGCCCAGCCATTTATCAACGATGCGTATGGCTGCTCGAAATAGTCGTGGTAGAAAACACATGGCGTTCCTTCGGCGGTCAGAATGTACGCGTAGGCCATCTCTTTATTCTTCGCAATGCCGAGTTTTGATCCGTCATCGCCGCCATAAGCCCTCGCTGTGTCGTGGCTTTCAGCAAACGTGCAAGCCCATTGCGGATAGGAATGAACAAGACCACCCCGCGAAAGTTCGTACATGTTGAAGGTTCCACTAAAATTGCACATTTGCCGCAATTTTTCCCGCAACGGGAAGTCAAAGGAACTGGACGCGTAATCCGTCAACGCCAACCATGTGGCATGTTCGCGCACCGTGGATTCGCGGGCGTCCGTCCAATACTCCATGACGGAGAACCGGCCTTTCATCAGGCTGTAATTCATGAACTCGGGCATGAACCACGGCTCTATGCCTTGCGTGAAGTCCCACCGATACGCGCGATAGCCCACCTTGGCCGACGCCCACGCGCCCCAGTTCTTCAACCCCTGCCGGATGTAGGCGTTTTCCTGATTCAGGTCCGCCGTTTCGTTCGAGGCTCCATGTCCCCAATCATAATTGAACGACTCGCCCATCGTGGTCACGTTGAAATAGCCGTTGCTGTTGTTCCCCGCCGGATCCGGCTTCTCGAACGTCTCGTGCGCAGCAGGCTGGTAGTTGTAACGGCCTACTCCGCTTTCCGCATTTGTGCCGCCCGCCATGTGATTCAAGACAAGGTCCACCATCGGCACAATGCCGCGAGCGTTGAGCGTGTTGGCGAGATTTTGAAGCTCTGCTTCCGTCCCGTACAACGTTGCCGTGGTGCCTTTCGCGTTGTACTTGCCCAGGTCGTACTGATCGTAGGGATCGTAGCCCGCGCTACCACCGCCGGAATTCGCCTTTGATGGCGGGGGCAGCCAAACCATCGTGAAGCGGTCGAACTCATTGGACTGCACCTTTTCGGCCAGTTGCGCATACCAGCGTTTTCCGGCGAAACCGGGCAGGAAGGTCGTGACCGTTCCGGTCGTAACGGCCGTCACCTCGAACTTGTCGCCGCTGGTGGTAATACGAAAACGAACCGGCCCGCTGGGCGGGTTGGAAATGACGATGTCGCCGCCCGAACCGTAGGTGGCGCTCTGTTCGGGGAACGGCAAAAAGAAATTGGTTTGGCCAGTAATACCCCATTGATCCGACCAGGCTCCATTGGCGGCGAACTTGAAGCGCACCGCCGCCCCGTTGGTGAGGATTTGGATACACTCCCACGTGGCATCACCAACCAGCGTCATGTTGTTGGCGGCTTGGTTTCAGTTGTTGAAGGTTCCCGCCAAGCTCATACTGCTGAATACACTTTGCGGCGGCTTGCTCACGTTCCAGTAAAACCCCTGTAAAATCACGTCATTGTCATTTGCCGGAGGCGGTGGATTCGTCGGCGTAGCATCTTGCGAGGAAAGATACACCAGCGAGCCGATCAGCGTTACGTTGTTGTAGCCGAAGGAAGACGTGTTGGCCGTCGTGCCGGTCACGGATTCGCCGTAGGCTTCGCGCGAGAACCAGCGGCTTGTTCCGTTGTTCGTGCTGCAAAAGATCGCGGCGGCTCTGAAATAGTCGCCCGCGGAGAGTCCAAGCGATGACAACGGAATTGCGATTTCGATGCCCGCACTTGCGGAGTCTCCCCGGTCGCCCCATTGCGAAATCGGGCGGCCTGTCCCGCTGAATCCGGTCAAGTCGCTTGCAGAGGATGAAGACAACGCATACACGCCTTGCCCGAAATCCTCACCTTTGATGCTGAAACTCGAAAAGTTCTGGCCATCACCGTACCGACTGCCCACCAAAATACCCACGTTGGGCGTGAAGCTGTTGGAACTGAAAGAAAGATTGTTGGCGATGCCGAAGGCGTTGGGTGTTCCCGAAACGCCGGACAGCGAAGCCGCGCCGCCGTTGGTTCCGTCCGTGTCGAGAAACAGCATGAAAGCATTCCTGCCGTTGTTGCCTACATCGAACACGTTTTCCAATCCGGCAATTCCGATGTATAGGTTTGTTCCGTCATTATTGAAGAAAATGCCGCCGTGCAATCGCCCGAATCCTTCGCGGGCCTGACTGCCGGAAGCGTACGGGAGCGGACGCCCGGAAGATGAAACGTCAAACACTTCGGTCCCGGTATCGCCCACCGGGTTTGAGGTTTCAACCGAAACAGTCTTGAACCGGGCCACCGTCACCGGCTGCGTGGGCGCGGGGTCCTGCGCGTCGGCGATGCCGTCCCCGTCGTCATCAGTATCCGCGTTGTCGCCAATGCCGTCCCCATCGGTGTCCAGCCACTCGCTCGCGTCGAGCGGGAACGCGTCGGGGCCTGCGACGATGGAACCGGTGTTATCCGGGTCAAACGGCCCATCGCTCACCCCGTCGCCGTCCGTATCGGGATTGTTCGGATCGGTGTTCAAAACAAGATGCTCGTACGAATCGCCGTAACCGTCACCATCGGAATCCACGTCCCCGCCTTTTCCAGCGGCATAGAATCTGACCCCAACATCTTGCGGGAGTCCTCGCCCAAGTTGGCCAAGGTCAATCCAACGGAGTTGATTCGTCCCCACTGTGCTGTATCCAATGTCGGCCAATTTCCACGAGCCAAGCCCGTTGTAGGCGTCGCCGTCGTAACTGTAGATGTCAAGGCGGTTGGTGAAGTCGGCGGGCCAAGCAAATGTGACGGCTATTTCCGCATTCGTGGTCAACTGGAATTCGGTTGCCTCCAACTCGTACTGCCCGCCCATGCTCATCATGCTGTAACCAGCACCGCCCCCAAACGCCGGAAGCGATGCGCTAAAGGCGGCGGGCTTCTCTTGGTTCGCGTTCTCGAAGGAAACCCACAAGGAGACAGATCGCTTGTTCAGTTCCGCAAGGATGGCGCGGTCGTAATCCACGCCCTTCAAGTGGGAAAGATCGGGAAACGGCTCGCTCTTGAACGCGGCCAGAACTTTACCGTCCGTCGTGCAGATTTTGAGGGATGCGGCCGCCAAGTCTTCGTAGGCAACAAGCGTCTGCCCATCATAAGCCGCAAGGTCGCCGCCGACTGTGTGCGGCCCGTCCGCCCACGGGAAATACCAGCCCTTCAAATCCTGAAAGCTAAAATCGCCCTGCTGAATCATCGCCGTCAGTTCATCGAGCGATGAGGGCAACAACGGCGGGATGATGGGTGCAATCCACACACGCTCTTGCAGGTAGTGCTCGGCCAGTGCGCTGAGGGATTGGAACTGCGGACTTTCCTGCGCCAGCGCGCTGAACGGCAGCGCGAGCGCAACGGCCAATGCCAACAGATTGCGTTTCATGGTTCTTCCTCCTTGATTCCTACATTTACTTCTCCTCGGTCGGGTCGAATGGTTTCGTGGCGGTCCCACAAATCGGCAACACCGGCGTTCCAGCTTCGGCACTTCGGGCGCTCCACGCTGTCGCCGGAAGCGTTGGCGGTGTCGTGGCATCCGCAATCGCAGCAGAGAAAATGCTGTTGATCCATTGTTCGGCACCTGAAAACACAAGAGGCGCGGACATCCAAGTCCGTGCCCGCCTCTTCCTAGGAACCGCGAAGCTCCTTTCAGGGGACAAACACAAAACGAGGAGCCGCGCCCGGTTGGGCGCGTTCCCGTCAATGTCGTTCCCTGATCCAAAGTTCGCGGTTTTAGGAAGAAACGCTACTGCGTAACGCAAAATAGATTCGTAAAGAACTTAGTTCAGGCGCTAACGCTTGAACTGAATGCTGAGATTATGCCGCGCCATAACAGGCAAACGCCAGAAGACAATGGGATGGCGCCGCATCGGTGAAAGCCCGATGGAGAAAGAAGATTTTTCGTTCCGAAGTCTCCGCAAAATCCGGACTTCAGGACGCAAAATGTCCGCCTGAGTAAATTGTGAGCGGAGCGCCCAGCAATCCGCCATGCCAACTTGTTGGCGAGGCGGATTGCGCGCGAAGTGAACCTTGTACCAAGCCGCGAAGTGAAACGACCCCAGCGAGGACAAGGCCCGGCGTTCAGCCCGGGCGCGGAGTCGGAAGGACCCTCGACTCAGGCGCATAACGCTTTAACACGAAGTCGGTAGGCTTCAACCTGTCTGTGCACGTTCGTTCTTTCGCTTGCGGCGCATACGCAACACGATCGCCCACACCCAGAGGCAGAACAGCCCGATCCACGCACCGAAAAATAGGTACGGGTGCATCCACCAGCTCCACCCAACAAATCCGGCATTGGAAAAGGGCCAGAAGATCGGCGTCCGGAACACCCCGTCGCCGTGCGTCGGCAAATCCACAAATACATGCAGCGGCCATGCCAACGCAGGCAGCCACAGCGCGCGCTTCCACAACACGAGCAAGCTGTAACCAACTGCAATGCCGAACAGGCTGTGCGTCACGCGATAGAGAATGAAGACGAACTCCGGAATCCCCGACCACTTCACACCGTTCCCCGCGAAGAAATCCGTCGCGAAATGAATCCCCAGCGATGCAATATCCGGAAACACGCCGAAAAACAGCGCCGCCCACACCGTCCAATCGCGAAACCAGCGCCGCCCCTGCACATCCATTCCCGCGCGCAACGCGCCGGGCAATCCCGCCCGACTGCACGCCACCGCACCCAACACACCGTGAAAAAGCGTATCCATTCCGCCACTATACCAGATTAAAAGCAGGAACGCGCGGCCCGAAAAAGCACCCGCTACACACGGGATCGCTCCTTCCGCAAACAATCAGACTTGAAACATCCAGCGAACGCGCACTTACTCTCGCCCGATGGATACTCTCAATCTCGCCGTGCTCGGATCGGGCAACGGCAGCAACCTTCAGGCAATTCTCGATGCAGTCACAGCGCGCGCGCTGCCGGCCAAAGTCGTGTGCGTCATTTCAGATGTGGCAGATGCGTTCATTCTGGAGCGCGCGCGCAATGCCGAGATACCCGCGTTTCATGTAGACTGTGGACCATCCAAATCCAAACTCGAAGGCGAAGCTGAACAAAAGGTGCTTTCCATTCTGCGCGAGCACAACGCCGATACTGTCGTGCTGGCGGGCTTCATGCGAATCGTGAAGCCAGGCCTCCTCCGCGCATTTCCCGAACGCGTGCTGAACATCCACCCCTCCCTCCTTCCGTCGTTCCCCGGCCTGAACGCGTGGGAGCAGGCGCTTAACTATGGAGTGCGCTATTCCGGCTGCACCGTACATTTTGTGGATGAGGGAACGGATACCGGCCCGATCATTCTGCAGCGCACCGTACTCGTTCACGACCGCGACACGCCCGAATCACTGCACAAACGAATCCAGACGCAGGAACGCATCGCGTATGTCGAGGCCCTACGCCTGCTCGCGCGCGGACGACTCACCATTGAAGGGCGCCGCGTGATCCGCCTCAACGACTGAAAACACGGAATCGCACCAAATCACAACATTCCGGTTGCCGGATGCGACATGGTGCGATAGCGTAGCCCGCTTGTTTGGTAAGGAATAGCTATGGCGACTGGTAACAAAATTGTATTGGGCATTCCGAAGGGCAGCCTTCAGGAATCAACATTCGCAATGATGAAGAAGGCGGGATTTTCCATCTCCGTCGGATCGCGCTCCTACATCCCCACGGTGGATGACCCCGAAATCGAAGCGCGCCTGATCCGCGCACAGGAAATCAGCCGCTATGTCGAACAGGGCCTGCTCGACGCAGGACTCACCGGCTTCGACTGGATCACGGAAAATCAGTCGGACGTGCACGAAGTCGCCAACCTCGTCTATTCCAAGCAGGAACTCCGCCCCGTCCGCTGGGTGCTGGCCGTCCCCAATGCGTCGCCCATCCAGTCCGCCAAGGACCTGCAGGGCAAACGCATCGCGACGGAAGCGGTCGGATTGACAAAGCAATACCTCGCCCGCCACGGCGTACAGGCGGAAGTCGAGTTTTCGTGGGGCGCGACCGAAGTCAAAGCCCCGGAACTCGTGGATGCAATTGTAGAAATCACCGAAACCGGCTCTTCTCTGCGCGCAAACAATCTGCGCATTGTGGACACCGTGCTGGAATCCACCACGCGCCTCATCGCCAACAAGAAATCGTGGGCGGATGCGTGGAAGCGCGAAAAGATTGAAAATTTCGCGCTGCTTTTGCGCAGCGTCCTCGCCGCTGAAAACAAGGTCCTGCTCAAGCTCAACGTCAGCGAGAGCAATCTCAAGGCCGTCACAGCCCTTCTTCCCGCCCTGCAATCGCCCACCGTCATGCCCCTCAGCGGCAGCGGCTGGTATGCAGTCGAAACGGTGGTGGACACCCCCGCGCTCCGGACACTCATTCCGAAGTTGAAAGCTGCGGGCGCAGAAGGCATTATTGAACTTTCCTTGAACAAAATTATCCCCTAGATTGAATCGTTTGAAGATTTAAGGGTCCAAAGAGGCAAATATGGGTTCTGTAAAGAAGAAGCGACGCACGAAGATGGCCAAACACAAACGCCGTAAACGTTTGCGTCTCTCTCGTCATAAAAAACGTAGCTGGGGTTAACCCCTCGCTCTCAATATATTGGGGATTCGTGAAACGCTGGACACTTCATGTTCAGCACACGTCGGTAGTGTGCCTGCTCGCTGTGGTATGCGGTTGCGTCAGTCCACGCAACGCAGGCACGTCATCGCCCGATTCCAATGCGGATATCCGCCCCCTATCCGCCGAACGCGCAGCCTTCGCCAACAGCTTGGCGTACTACGGCACTGCGGTCGGACAGGATTGGAGTGGGCAGGACGCAGCCGCATTCTCGAATTTCCTGCGCGCGGCTGAGCTGAATCCGGACAATGAAGAGCTTCAGTCCCGCGTCGCGCTCGCGTTGATCAGCGCACAGCGACAGGAAGAAGCGCGCGCCATCACGCAGCGCCTCGCAGAACGTCGCCCGCATTCCGAACAGGCGCAACTCTCCGCCGCATTCATCGAACGCCTCACGGGAAATCCGGAAAAAGCCCTCTTTTATTATGAGCAGGCAATCAAAGCCGCGCCCACCTCCGCAGCAGGCTATCTCGAAAAAGCAGCCGTCCTCGTGCGCACCGGCCGCTCTGCCGAAGCCATTGACCTCCTGAAATCCGGCTTGAAGCGCGTGCGCGACTCGGAAGACATGACCCGCATGGCCGGGCAAATCTATATCCGCCAGGTCATCGAAGAACGCGATACTACCGCCGCAACCAACAAGGCAAACGAAGCTATCCTCGCCCTGGAGCCCTACGCGCAAAAAGGACCACGCGATGAAGTGCTCCTCCTCCAAATGGCGCTCCTTTCCAAACTCGCAGGCAACTACACCGCCTCCCTGGAGCGACTGGCCCAAATTGAAGACCTGCAACCCGACGATAACCGCTGGCGCCAGATTCGCGTCGCCGCCATGTTCCAGGGCGATGCGGAAGCCGCACTGCCCGCCATTCGCCAGCTCGTAGAAAATGACCCCGATAACCCGCGCCTGCTCCTCACCCTCGGACATCTGGAAGAACAAGCCCGCTCGCGCGACAAAGCAGAAGACGCATTTCGCCGGGCCATGCGCGCCGATCCGGACGATCTCGCTCCCATCCTTCGACTCGGCCTCCTCCTCAGCACAGAAAAGCGCATTGACGAAGCCGAGACTCTCTTCACCACCGCCCTCGCCAGCCACCCCGGCAACGCGCGCCTCCTCGAATTCATGGCCTACCTCAACGTCGCCAAAGAAAAACCGGCGGACGCACTCAACTACTTCGCACAAGCCGATGCCGCACTGAAGAAGACGGACACGCAACCCCTCTCCCCGCGCTTTGCCGCCAGCTACCTCCTCACCTGCCTGCAAGCCGGACACCCCACCGAGGCCGCCGCACTGCTAAAGGCGTCGCTCGCAAGCGAAACACCCCTTCTCGACATCTTCGTCCGCATCCTCCTGCGCGAACAAACACCGGAAACTCTTGAACAAGGCATCGCAGCCCTGACCGAACTCAGCACCCTCGACCCCGCAAACGCCACTATCTTCACCTACATCGGCCTGATTCAAAGCTCCGCCAAAAACTACCCCGCCGCAATGGACGCCTTCGCTCAGGCACAAAAAATTGCGCAGGAAGAGGACACCCGGGACGAAACCCTCACCCCCACCTTCTACTTCTGGTACGGCGCAACCGCAGAACGCGCAGGCCACTTCGATCTCGCCATCGAACAATTCGAAAAATGCCTCGCCCTCAAACCCTCTGCCGATAACCAGCAGGAATACGGCGCCTATGTAGACTCCCTCAACTACATCGCCTACATGCGCGCCGAACGCGGCGAAGACCTCGACCGCGGCCTCCTCCTCATCAACGAAGCGCTCGACGCCCTCCCCGACAACGCCGCCTTCCTCGACACCCGCGGATGGATCTATTTCATGCAGGGAAAATATTCCGAAGCGCGCGACGACATCGAACGCGCCATCTCCATCCTTCCCAACGACCCCACCCTCACCGACCACCTCGGCGATGTGTATGAAAAACTCGGCGTCATTGAAGAAGCCGTGGACTGGTGGAAAAAATCATTCCTCCTCGACCCCGCAAACGAAAAAGTCGCGGCGAAACTCGAAAAACAAGGCATAGACCTCGCCCCCCTTCGCGAAGACGCAGCCACACAACAACAGCTCAGCCAACCCGGCGCCGATGAAGACAGCGACGCCATTCACCCCACCCTCGACACCCCCTCCCTTCTCGACGACTACGACCCCGACTTCGACGACGAATCCGACGAATAGCGCAGCAACAGAGCATCTCGCCTGCCGCGCTACGCGCAGCCTTGCAGGCGGGTCACTCTGCAGACGGAAATTTATCTCTTTTCAAGAGCTCCGCGCCATCCTGAGCAAAGGTGGCGCGGCCACTCCGTGGATGCGCAGAGGGTACAAATCAGCTCTCGCCTCCCCTCATTTCGCAATCGCTATCGCTCTCGCGATTCGCGACTCAAACTCCATTGGAAAATCCACGCCATCCCGAGCAAAGGTGCCGCGACCACTCCGTGGGCGCGTCTGCTCGCGCAGCGGAGTGCGCGGGCCACCTCCACTGAGTTCTGTAATGGTGGCGCGACCACTCCGTGGACGCGCATACTGGCAATAATCCGAAACAACGACCACATCCCTCATCAACTTTGCCTCCCCTTTGCGCTCTTTGTGCCCTTCTGTTTGACTCCAATCCCAGAGCAGAAAAGTGGCAGTGGAGAAGATGCCGATCGGGAGATCGGCGTTCCGGGATCACACGGCATGGATGCCGCATCTACACAAAAAAAGAGCCGGAGTTTGCGCTCCGGCTCTTTTCCTACCAAATAGCTCTCGCTCTATTGCGCAGCTTTGACAACGGTTCCCACGTCCGGGTTTTTATCGCCGCTGGTGATGTCGGCATACGCGACTTTCTCCGACACCTTCGACACTGTCGCACGACCGATTTCTTCGCCCTCTTCCGATCCGAGCAATGCGCCCGTGTCGGGATCAATCAGCTCTTCGCCTTCAGAAACCATGACGAGCTTCTGCCCCACTTCCACGCCGAATTCCGACCCGCGGTTGATGATGATCTGCCCGCGATCCGTGACCTTAATCACGCTGCCCTCGAACGGAAAAACTTCCATTTTTGTCGCCAGGAATTTGACGGCCTGATCAATCACGTCCTGCGCAGCCTCGCCCATCGGCGTCTTCGCAAATCCACCAATTTCACCGCCGATCGCACCCCAATATCCAAGCCGGACACCCGCGCCGCCCGCCTTGCCGACTACACGCTCTTTGGCCACGATTTCACCCGTGGTCGTGTCCGTCAGCGTGATGATCGCGGTGATCTGCGCCGTGCTCTTGCTGCCGCCGATGCGGAAGCCCTTGATATTGACCCCGGCATCGCTGCCCGCAGTGTCCTCATTCGCCTGCGTGATCGCGCCGGATGCGAGATACTTCGCCGGGCGAATCTTGCCCGTCTGCGCAACCTTCTTTGCGCCCGCCGTGCGACCGCTCGCCACGAGGTCCTGCTCCGCAATCACATCGCTCAACTGCTCGCGCTGCACCACCACAAAGCGGCCGGAGTCAAACAGAGCAGATTCCAGCATCTTCGAAAGATTATCGCCCAGCTCCCAACTGCCGCGCCAACCGGCTTCATTGCTGAACCCCTTGACGCCAATGGCCTGCTTGAGACCTTTGTACTCACCCAGCTTCATATCGGCATTGGCCGATTCGGACTTGGTTCCAACACCCCACAATGCCTGAGCCGACGGCGCCGCAATCGCAAGCACGCCTGCAGAAACACACGCTATAAATGTCTTTTTCATAGATATACTCCTGAACTCCTCGCAGATGGTAGCGTGTTGAAATTTTCACGCAAGAACGGAGACGCACCATCGAGTTTCTATGAAATAATCCTGAATATCCACACCCCGCAGCTTTGCTGTATACTACGCGGATGTTCAACGGCATCACCATCGCGCGTCCGTACGGAATCCCGCTGAAACTGCACTGGACGCTCATCATTTTTCTCCCGTTCATCGCGCTGCGGATGGCAGCCGGAATGGGAATTGCATCATCCCTCTGGGGCTGGGCGGCGGCATTCGGCCTCTTCGCCAGCGTCGCGCTGCACGAACTCGGCCACTCCCTCGTCGCGCGCGGACGCGGCTACCCGGTGCGCGATATCGTCCTCACCCCCATCGGCGGCGTGGCATTTCTCGCCGCTGCGCCGCGCCGCCCGAACGACGAGCTCGTAATCGCCATCGCAGGCCCCATCGTCAGTCTCGCCCTCGCCATTCTCTGCTGGCTCCTCGCGGCGCCGCTCGGGAAAATGGCGCTATACAACCTTGCGATGACGGTTGATTTTCTCGGCTACATCAACATGGGACTCGTTCTCTTCAACATGCTCCCCTGCTTCCCGATGGATGGCGGACGCGTATTCCGCGCGTGGCAGGCAAAGAAACACGGGCGTCTGGAAGCCACACGGCGCGCCGTGAAACTCGGAAAGTTCTTCGCAATCCTCTTCGTCATCCTCGGACTGCGCTACAACCTCTTCCTCGTCGTAATCGCGTTTGTCGTGTGGCAGGCCGCAGCCGCAGAATATCGCGTGGTACAAATGCAGGAACGCCCCCCGCGCAACCCGTTTGAGGGATTCATGGACCCACTGTCCATCTTCCGAACGCAACCGCCGCCCATTCCCCGGCAGCACGAAGTCACCGATGTCGAAGTCGGCCCGCCGCCCTACGAAAAATAAGGCGACGGGTTCCCTCGCGCGGTCTTACTTCTTCGCGTTATCCGCCGCGACCAGCGTCTCGGCAATCTGGATCGCGTTCTGCGCCGCGCCCTTCCAGATATTGTCACCCGAGCACCACAACACAATGCCGTTGTCCGTGCTCTGATCCTTGCGGATGCGACCCACGAGGACTTCGTAGTGCCCCGACGCATCGAGCGGCATCGGATACTGCGCCTGCTTCGGATCGTCCACCACGCGGACGCCCGGCGCATGCTTCAAAATCTCGCGCGCCTGTTCCGCCGTCAGCGGCTTCTCAAATTCGATGTTCATCGAAATGCTGTGCCCGTTCACCACCGGCACACGCACGCACGTGTTCCCCACGCGAATCGAAGAATCGCCGAGAATCTTGTGCGCCTCCTTGCGCATCTTCACCTCTTCTGTGCTCTCGCCCGAGTCATCCTTGAACGATCCCACAGACGGCAACACGTTGAACGCAATCTGATGCGGATATACCTCGCGCGGCAACGGCTCACCCGCAGCCCACGCCTTCACCTGCGCCTCAAGCTCCTTGACCGCAGCGGCACCCGTGCCCGACACCGCCTGATAGGTGCTCGCCACGATACGCTTAATCTTCGCCGCCTTGTGCAGCGCCGCCAACGGCATCAGCGCAATGATCGTGCTGCAGTTCGGATTCGCGATCAGTCCCTGATGCTCCTTCAGCGCGTCCGGATTGATCTCCGGAATCACCAACGGCACCCGCGGATCCATCCGGAAATCATCGCCATTATCAATCACCACGCAGCCGCGCTTGGCCGCCTCCCAGCCCAACGTCTGCGAAGCGCCCTTCGCGCCTTCCGTTCCGGCAAAAAAAGCAAAGTCCATGCCGTCGAACGCCTCCGGCGCGGCAACCTTCACCTGAACCGGCTCGCCGTCAATCATCTCCACGCGCTCGCTGCGCGCGAGAATCGTCAGCGACTTCATCGGAAACTGGCGCTTCTTCAACAAGCGCACCATTTCGGTTCCAACCGCGCCAATCCCGACCACACACACGTTGTACTGCTTCATAGACAACTCACTTCTTCTCCGACGGCCCACCGGCCGCCCATCTGACACTTAAACCAAACTCGCCACCAAATCGCCCACTTCTCTCGTGCCGAGACCCATCCGCCCCGCCGCAAGCGACTTGATCTTTCCGCTGTTCAGCGCCGCTGTCATCGCGCGATCCACTGCCTGCGCCGCCGCATGCTCGCCCAGCGTATCCAGCATCATCCCCGCCGCCGCAACCGCAGCGAGCGGATTGATCACATTCTGCCCCTTGTACTTCGGCGCACTGCCGCCCATCGGCTCGAACATGCTCACGCCCTCCGGATTGATGTTGCCGCCCGCGGCAACGCCCAATCCGCCCTGAATAATCGCCGCCAGATCCGTGATAATGTCGCCGAACAGGTTCTCCGTCACGATCACGTCATACCACTCCGGCTGCTTCACAAACCACATCGTCGCCGCATCCACGTGATTGTAATCCTGCTTGATATCCGTGAACTCGCGATCGCCCAGCTCCTTGTGCGTGCGCACCCACAAATCACCCGCGTGCGTCAGCACATTCGACTTGTGCACCAGCGTCAGCATCTTCTTCTTGTTGCGGCGACGCGCATACTCATACGCAAAACGCACACAGCGCTCCACCACCGGACGGCTATACACCATCACCTGCGTCGCAATCTCCAGCGCCGTGCCCTTCTGCACCACACCGCCCACCCCCGTATAGATTCCGCCCGTGTTCTCGCGAACCACCACGAAATCCACATCCTTCGGCTCCTTGTCCTTCAGCGGACAATCCTCCGTGCGATACAACTTCACCGGACGCAAATTGATATACTGATCCAGCGTGAACCGCGCCTTCAGCAGAATCCCCACCTCCAGAATACCCGGCTTCACATCCGGATGCCCGATCGCCCCCAGAAACAGCGCATCCTGCTTGCGGAAATCCTCAATCACAGAATCCGGCAGCGTCTCCCCCGTCTTCAAATAGCGCTCACCACCCACATCATACGGATGATAATTCAGCTTAAAGCCAAACTTCGACTGCGCCACATCCAGCACCTTCACGGCCTCCTGCACCACCTCAGGACCCGTTCCATCGCCACCGATCACGCCAATATTGTACGACTTGCTCATTCTCATCCCTCTATTCAACGCCACGACACGGCTCAACTTCCAACGATTGGAACTCTGCTGCGCACCGACTTCCAACCCTTGGAAAAATACGTGGCAAAACTTCCAACGCTTGGAAAACCGCAGCCCTCCAACTTCCAACGCTTGGAAATTGGCAAGGCGCGCAATATACGAACCACCCCCCACCGCGTCAACCGCCGTTCCGCCACCCCACTCGCCTCAAAAATCAGCACCCCCTCCTGCAAAATGAAGTTGCCCAACACCACAAGTGTGCTACCTTCCACTCCCTTTAGGCGTCCCCATCGTCTAGAGGCCTAGGACACCAGGTTTTCATCCTGGTAACACCGGTTCGAATCCGGTTGGGGACGCCACTTTTATTTAACACTACCGCATTGAATCCCAACCGGATGAGAACCGGTCGGTTCGATTACGAGCCGCGAGGGTAGCGGCTCGGAAAGGTCTCGCAACGCGAGACCCCGAAGGGCAAGGCACGTGGGAACGTGCCGCAGCAATCCGGTTGGGGACGCCACTGTTTTTTAACGAAAAGCCCTTATAAATCGCGAGCTCTGCAATTTCGCCCCTTCGGCAATCTGATCGAAACAGCCAAAAGGCCAAAATGTTTGGTTTAAAGTTTGGCAAACGGCCCTTTTCTGATATTTCGCGCCTGCGCAGCTAGGACCACGACGAAATATGTGCGGAAGCTGAACGGATCGACTAGCGTACCTGGCTGCTAGGCCTCTATCCGGGCCGCATAATTTTCGATTCGTTTATTGCGAGATTTAACGAACGATTCGACTCTACTTTTGTAGATGAGGTAGCCCTCTACACCCTTAAATTCTGGTGGTGATTGAAATCCATCGAAGGGGAGGTAGAACTTCACCTTGCCGTGCGCATCCACCAGGTCATCGAGGAGAAAAAACTCCACATAGTTCGCGAACGTCTTGAACAGCCGAAAAAAAGACTCATATCTTTTGAGACAGTCTGCCAAGGGGCTGGGTTCGCCGGTATAGAAGCGCCTGATACACTCCAAGGTTAGATCAAATCGGTCATCTATGAATCGCGACACTCCTCTCGCCTGATTGATCGTGTGTCTCCGATTCACTTGGTTATTCGGGAAGACGATGTATGCGCCAATGGTTGACCCGCAATCGAAAAGCTCCTGTACCGCTTCGGGCATTTGTGCCATGAGCCACTTTTTTTTGATCTGATTCTTGTAGGAGTGCGTGATGGCGTCACTCCCCAGTGTGAAGGTACCTAGCGCAGAGCTGTGGTAAAGGTAATGGCCCGGCTCATCGCTGCGTAAATCGAAAGATTCACCACCGGGCAAGGGCTTGCTCCATAGTAGTTTGTGGTAGGCACGCAGTGTAGGGCTAGTTGCGTCAGGATCCCCGCCCCTTGCATCGCTATACATATTGAAGCTTGTATCAAGCATGATGACTTCACAGCAGATAATGGTGCGGTAGAAGTGGCGAGCTGAAACTCCATTCTAGGCGAATACTTTCCTCTGTCATCTATCTTACGCCGCGATGGGGTTCGGTGCGCAGGTTCAGATGCTGATGATTTTGTCTGACTCGTGGATCAGGTTGTAGAGGTCTTGCATGGTTGAGAGCGGGCACATTTCGGAGCCTTCGGAGTTACGAATCTTGAGGCAACTACCGCAGGCGAGGATGGTGCCGCCGGCATCCACGTATGCCTGCATCTGTTCGGTGACCTTGAATTTGTCGGTGTCCAGGGATTCACATTCCACTCCCTTTGCCAGAAGGAACACGCTGACGGTGTCGCCCTTCTTGAGGGCGAAAACGCCAAGCCTGAATGCGTTCCAGACGCTTTCGGCGTCGTCCGAATAGATCACGATTCCAAGTTTCATGTGTCCATCCTTCCAGCAAATGAGGGATCTGTCATCCCTTCTTTAGTTTTCTTCATCCGTCTCTGCGAGATAGGCCCCGGGAAGGGATTAGCCAGACTCTTCCTCCAGAAGTCGCAAGCCAGGCGAAATAGCTTGTTCATGGCGTCATTCCGTGACGAGCCGGTAGAAGCGGCGCTGCGCGCTTCCATCGTCTTCATGCAGCAGATTGGTGTACGCCGTGGTCGAAATAAACTCCGCGGCTTTGGTCCAAACTCCATCCAGCAAATCACTCCGGCTCTGAAGCCTGTTGGTGGTTCCCTCAATCAAATCGGTCGCGGTGACGCGAATCGCGCCCTCCTGCATCTCAATCTGAGTGAGGTGCGGACGCAACTCGGTGATAGCCAGTTCCAGGGGCGTGTTTCCACTGTAGTAGCCGCCATACACAACGAAATCAATACTGCCTCCAACCGTCGCCCGATGAAGGATATTGAACGATCCGGAGTCTGTTGCCTGCCAGAGCCATGCATCATTTGCTCGCACCCCCACCTGCATGGTGCCCGAGTCGCCTGCCAGGAACTTGCCAACAACGGAGTAATAGCCCGTCTGTGGCGCTGTCCAGCGCAGCACAGAGGGCTCCGTGCCGGGCCCCGGATGAAGAGTTATATGATTCGGCGGAACGCCGTAGAGCCAGCCAGCGGTCCTATTCATCCAGATGGCGGGCGTCCCGTCTGAGCCCCCTCCCCTCAACCAATTAGGATTCACACCATCACCTAAAGATGTCTTCGTAAAGAGCGTGAAACCCGTGAAGTCCGTCGCCATCCATCCATACGACCACACGCCGTTTGGATTCCCGTTCGTGATGCCAAAATCTGCTGTGGCGTCATACGTTTGGTTGTCTGCTCTGACGGTATGAGAACTGCAGAGGACAAACAGTACGGTCGCGCATAACACAAGAACACGCGGCGCATCGCGGCCAGCCGCATCGCTTGACGTTTTCATCGTTATCCTTTCTGCTGAACGTCAGCGTCCAGGTTCGACGAACATGTAAACTGCAACCTACAACGCTGGGTTCGGCGCTTGTCTGCATTTTCTCCAAATGGCTTCGATGAACGGTCCCCAGAGGGTGAAACAAATCGCCATCATCAGAACGAAGTACCTGTTCATGGCGCTCTTCATCGGACTATTGATTGTCTCGAACATTTCCGATCCCTCAACCGTCTCATCCCTTACCTTTATTCTATTCGATTAAATCAAGACGGACAATTCAAAAACGGCGGGAGGGATTGAGCATAACTGTCCTGTTTTTTCGTTTTTCTTTCCCTTTTTGCCCTTTCGCAGCAAGCCGCTGGTAGGCAAATCGTACTCAGTCCGGCTCTGGTGGAGTTGCAGTAAAATGCAATTGCGATTGTGTGGCGGGTCGCTACACTTGCGGATGGCTTATGAAAAGGTCCCGCTCTCGGCCTACGCCGCCCATCATTAATTTTGGCAAGTTCCGGATTGATTTCCCGAGTCGGGATCGTTCGCTGAAGGAAAATCTCAAGTTTGCAGCGTTTGTGGCGGTGCTGTTGCTGATTTTTGTGTTCCTTTATCAGTGTCAGGCGGAGTTGCTCACATCCCGCAACGCGCGACAAAACGCCGTTGAGCTCAAGACGGTTGCGCCGCCGCCATAATGCGGACTGCCCGGGTTGCCGAGGCGGCTCCTTTCAGTACACACAACTATTTCGCCGGTTCGGATACCCGAATGGTGTAGCTGATGATGCTTTCGCTGCGCGGTTTGATGTCGAGTTCGTAGTGCAGAAGGCGGTCCTGCATTTCGTAGGTGTGTGAAGAGCGGACCATGTCCCATGCGAGTGGCGCGGGGGGGCGCTCGTCAATTTCTACGTGGATTGCGCTGTTCGCATTATTCTGGATTTTCAACTCGATGGTTTCTTCTGTGAATCCGCTCGCGGCTTCGACGCGCCCGTATGAGCGGCGCGCGCCCAGGACGCCGGTGGCGGGACCGAGATTCACGCGGATGGCCTCGCCAGCGGAGGTGTGGTTCAGCAGGGCTTCTTCCCGGAATGCAGTGCGGCTGCCGCCGGTGGAAATCCATGCGACACCGGCGGGAAGCGGCAGGCCGAGCCCCACGCGGGCAGTGTTGCGGAAGGAGAGAATCTGAGTGAGCGGTTTCCAGATGGGGGCGGATCCGATGGGTATGTCTTCACTGTTCATCACATACACACGGTCTGTGGGGATGCGCCGCGCGGAGGCAAAGCGAACGGCGGTGACCTCGCCTGCGGCGAGGGTGACAGGATCGGACAGGGTATAGCGCTGTGGAACCTCCGGCGGGGGGCGCCCGGGCCGCCAGCGATCTGCGAGGGGACTTTCGGTGTCGAGCAAGAGGAAGCCGGGTCCGGCGGGGGCGCTACCCGCTTCGCTGTTCAAGCGCTCGGGGCCGCGCAGATACACGCGCGTGGCGGAGATCGCGCGGGCAAGTCCGTTCGAGAGGTAGTAGCGCGCTTCGAGATCGAGGGAGAGCGGTTCGAGTTGATTGGAAATATCTCCGCGAATGCTCATGTCGTAGCGGGCGCGCCACGAAAGGTTGCTCGCCTGATAAATCGCGTACAGAGTGCGCGGGCGGGTGGAGTCGGCGCGCAGGGTGCACTCCACTTGCAGCGCGCCGCGCGGGGGGGCGAGTTCGGCGCGGGGAATACCGAATTCGTTCAATTCCAGAACGCCATCGAATGCTGGGGGACGGCTTGCCGTCCAGCGGGTTTCGATCCACTGTATCGTGCCGCGCGAGTCGCCAACAAACAGGCTTCCGGGATCCGCTTCCAGCGGGAGATCGAGGTATAGCGTGTCTTCCAGGCGCGTGAAGTTGACGAGGTATTCTTCACTGAAGACGGCGCTCCCCTGCCCGATCAAGACATCGCGCCGGAGCGGCGCCCGGGTGTCTTCGGCAGCAAACAGGCCGATGGCGATGCATATCAGCAGCGCAGCAGGCAAGGCGTGCGATATCGTGCGCCGATCCATCGGGGCAATTCCTACCAGCGGTAGCGGACGGTGTAGTGAATCGCTTTGCGGCCGCCGGGTTTCAAGTCGGCCTGGAACTCGATGGTCTGCGGGCCGGTAGATTGGTATTCGGCATCGGCTTTGACGATTTCGAATTCGGACCAGCGATATAGGTGTTCGACAACGCGAATCGTGGCGTCCTGGTCGGACGTGTTGGACAGGCGGATTTCGAACGATTCCTCATATTCATGCAGCGGGCGGACTTCGCTATAGCCGGTGCGCTCGCGTTCGCCGCGCAGGCCGCGCGCGGGTCCCACGCGCAACTGCCCGCTGGCTCCGTTTTCGACGGCGGCCAGTGTGTCGGAGCCGAGCAGATCGAGCGAGTCGTCTTCGCCGCGCTGATAGAGGCGCAACCGGCCGGGCGGCAGGTTCAGCCCCAGCCCGACGTTTCCGGTGTTTTCAAACTCCAGATAGGTATCCACTGTGGTGTGATATTCCACGCCATAGTTCCAATCATTGCGCCGGTTGCGCTGGAAGCGATCAAAACGCACGCCGTCATAAACATAGATGCGGCTCACAGGCAGTTGCGCGACAGAGGCGAGCGGCAAGAAGACCGTATCTCCGTCAGCGAGCGAAACTTTTTGATTGAGATTGTGCGTCTGCACGGCGATGAGGCTCGCAATTGTGCGCTCATCGCGGGGCTGCGGCGCGCCGTAGGCGTAGCGGTGAGGAACGCTCTCGGACGTATCTTCCAGCGCGGCGCCCACGCGGCCGCGCTCTGTTTCCAGCAGCATCACGGTCGCGTTGCTGAAACTGCCGCCGCTGGCATTGTGCAGGCCAATGCGCCCGCTCAAGCGCGCCTGGCGCGCGCCGGGCTCCAGCACAACATCATACACGGCCTGCCAGGACAGCCCGTCCATCACATAGCCGAGGCGGATGTTCTGCATACCTTCCGCCGGAATGCGCGCACGCCAAACCAGCGTGGGCTGGTCATAGATCACTTTGGCTGCGCCGGGAAATGCGATGCGACCCGCTTCGGCCGGATTGTAGAAGGAAACGAGTCCGCCATCGGGCTGGGCGATCACGAGCGGATCGGATGGGAACGGGGTCTCGCGCCAATCGGGCAGGCCCACGAGTCGCCCATCGCGAACGCTGGCGCCCGTTCCGACCGACAGGGAGCGGCCGAGGTAGCGCTTCAAGAGTCGGCGCGCATCGCCGAGATCATATTCAAAGCGTTGCTCCAACACATCGAGCGCAGCGCCGCCCGCAGTCGGCGCAACTGAGACCGAGGCCGGGTCCAGCCGCGCGGGGAGCTGCCGGACAAAGATGTCCGCCTCGCCCGCCTGTGCAGTGATGGAACGCAACTCACTCGCTAGCGTGAGATCGTTGTCATATATCTGAAGTGTCACCTGGCGCGGCGCCGACGCATCAACTGCGGCGCAGACCGGGGTGAACCTCAACAGCGCAGCAGTGGAAATCGCCACGACCGACAGCAATTTGCATGAGCAGTTCATTCCCCGACTCTACGCCAAAATCGCGCGCAGCGAAAGTCAATCTGTAGCACGATCCGGCGAAGGGCGGAGGAGCGGTCCGATATAGCGGCGGGCCAGCACCGACCCGATGACGATCAAGACGACCGCGCCAATCGCGACCCAGTAGAAGTGGGAGTCCGGCTTTTTCAGCAGTTTGCCCCAAACGGCGTACATCACAGAAGTCGGAAGCATCCCCAGAAACGAAGCTACGAGATAACGGCCCTGACTCAACTTCAGCGCGCCGGCAAGGATATTTGTCGCGACAAAACTGGAGAGCGGAAACGCGCGCAGCAAAAAAACCATTATGAATTGCTTCTCGCGGGGAACGTTCAGACGGTTCCATCCGAAACGTCGCTTGATCCGCTCCGATGCCGGTGCCAGCAGGGAGCGCGAGAGGACGAAGTGCAGCCATGCGCCGAGCGTTGACGCAACCGATGCGAGCAGGGTCCCCCACAACACGCCGTACAGCAGTCCTGCCAGGAAGGCGATGGGCCAGCGCGGCAGAAACAACAGCGGGGTGATCGCGCCGGCCAGAAAAATGATCGCGACTCCGTGCGGACCCATCTTTCCGGCCAACTCCAAAATGGAATTTGTGCTGAGATAGTCGCCCAGCTTGGCATAGTGACTCAACGCAACCCCCGCCACAGCCACCAGCAGGAACAAACTGAGCCGCTTCACAGCATCCCACGCCCCGCCCTTGGCTGGCGCTTCTACAAAATTTTCCGACATGAGCGCGATTTGTCCGGCCAAATTATGCGCGTCTGCAAGCCAATTCTTTTTGAGCCCCCTCCTTTTCCACCCCCGGAATTAGCCATCTGTACAAAGAATCTTGAAACATAGGGGCGCGCGGACCTACGGTGGTCGCATGTCAGGAAGTGGATTCAATTGGGTGGACGCGGTGGTGTTGGTGATCCTGCTCGCGGGATTGATCGGCGGCGTGCGGCGGGGCCTCTCGGGCGAACTGGCGCGCGTGCTGGTCGCGATCGGATGCATCACCGCAGTCGTGTTTTACACAGAACCCCTCGCCGGATGGCTTGACTCCCGTTTTTCAAACTGGTTCGGCGCCGGCACTGCGGCAAGCACGCTCACCAGCGTCCTCATTCTAATCATCGGAGCCTATTTCGGACTGACACTGATCCGTCTCGCGCTGACCGCTGTGTTCAGCTTCGCATTCAAAGGCCGTGTCGAACGCATCGGCGGCGCGCTCCTGGGCATGACGCGCGCGGCCATCGTCGCAGCGCTGCTGCTCATTCTGCTGAGCCTGCTCCCGAACGACTCGCTGCACCGGGCCGCAACGGCTGATTCGGTTGCGGGCCGCTTTGTCACCGCGCGCGCACAGCCGTGGTATGACAAGCTGGTCGAAAAAGTTCCGGCCTTGGGCGGTCTGGATGGTGCGGCGGATCGGTGGCAGGAAGACGCCACAGAAAAGGCGGCAGACCTCTGGGAAGATTTGCCTGCCGGCGGAGAGTGAACCATGGCGCTCTCTCGTCAGGTTCTGGATGATATCCGCGCGCGGGTTGACATTGTTGACCTGGTCGGCTCCTACGTTCAGCTCAAACGCGCGGGCACCAACTACAAGGGGCTCTGCCCGTTTCATCGGGAAAAAACCCCATCGTTCACCGTGCATCAGGCGCGCCAGATATTCCACTGCTTCGGTTGCGGCGCGGGCGGCGACATCTTCAAATTCGTCATGCAGCACGAGAGTGTGGATTTCATGGACGCCGTCCGCCTGCTCGCGCAGCGTGCAGGCGTGGAGCTCCAGTTCACAGAGGCCGAGCGCAATGAAGAAACACGTAAAGACATCCTCTATCGCGTGCACGAAGAGGTCGCCCGCTTCTATCACGAAACACTTCTCAAGCACTCCTCAGCCGCCGCGGCGCGCGACTATTTGAGCAATCGCAATCTCGGCCCCGATGTGATCGAGCAATTCCGCCTGGGCTATGCGCCGGGCGGATTCGACATCATGGAGCGCTTCGCGAAATCAAAGGACTTCTCGCTCGATCTCCTCGAAACCGCGGGGCTCATTGCGAAAAATGAACAAGGCCGCCGCTACGACCGCTTTCGCGATCGCCTGATGTTTCCCATTCGCGATCTCACCGGTCGCATCATCGCGTTCAGCGGGCGCATCCTTGCAAAAGATGAGCGCGCCGCGAAATATCTCAACAGCCCCGAAACGCCGCTATTCCGAAAAAGTCGCACCCTGTTCGCAATGGATCTCGCCCGCAAACCGATCATTGAATCCCGAACGTGCATGCTGTGCGAGGGTCAGATAGACGTCATTCGCTGCCACCTTGCCGGCTTCACCAATACCGTTGCCGCTCTCGGCACGGCGCTCACAGATGAACACGCGGCACTGATCAAACGGCACGCCGACCGCGTACTGCTCGTGATGGATGCGGACACGGCCGGACAGAATTCCGCCCTGCGCTCCGCCGAAATTTTCCTCGGCGCGGAGTTGAGCGTGGACGTCGCCTCCCTCCCCGTCGGAGAAGACCCGGACAGCCTCATCACCAAGAAGGGCGCCGATGCGTTTCGCGAGCAACTCGAGAAGGCGCGCAGCGCGGTGAACTTCCAACTGGATGTCCTTTCCGCGCGGGAAGACCTCACGACCGAAGTCGGCCTGCGCCGGGCCGTCGCCGCTGTGCTCGAAACCATCCGCCATTCCGCCAGCGAGGTACAGCGTTCCCGCATGCTGCAGGAACTCGCAGCACGCGTCGGTCTATCGGAATCCACCCTCCGCGCAGAACTGCGCCGCACCGCGCCATATACGCCGCGCGCACAAACTGCAACCAAGCCCGAGGAAACTCCCGCAACCGCCACGCAGCCCCCCCCGCCCCCGGACGAACGCGATCTGATCCAACTGCTGATCAACAGCCCCGAACAGAGCGAACTCGTTCGCAGCTTTGTGCAACCGGATCACCTCACCGATTCCCGCTGCCGGGCCGTCTACACCGCCATACTAAACGGCCAGTCGGGCGAAGACCTCATCGCCGCCGCGCGCGAAACAGGCGATGCCTGCGTCGCACTCGCGGCACAGCTCATTGCCAGCGATCGCCGCATCGGCGAAACAGATGAAATGCGGCAGAGAGCCGCGCAAGACCTGATCATCTCCATCCGCCGCAAAGAAATTGAGCGCCGCTTGCGCCACGCCACCGAACAACGTACAGCCGCCTCCCCCGAAGAACACAAGCGCCTCACCGAAGAAATCGCGGCAATGAGATACGACCTCGTCGCTCTCCGCAACGGCTGGGAGAAAGCCGTCCTCATACTCGAATAATCAAGAGCAGCGTCCCGACTCGAAGCCGGTCGCGGCTCCTCCTCCCCAATCCGCTCGCTGTAGTTCCGCCACTCCGCTGGCGGAATGAGGAACCGATCAACCTCCGGGGAGCGCAACCTGTCACGGCGTAGTCTCGCGAAGCGGAACGAAGCCGGAAGAGGTTCCGCCTGAGGCGGACAGGCAGCCCTATCTCCCGGCGGTTTTCTGCTCTCAACGCAGGCGGCTACAGCAGAACTCTGAGAATCCTTTTGGAGGGCTGCGCTTAGTCGCGGCCGTTGTTTCGGACGTTTTGAATTATTTCCGGCCACGACCCGCCTGCAACGCTATGCGTAGCATTGCGGGCAGGCGGAGCTACAGCGCATTGTTCCGCCCGCTGTAGACGCGGTCGTTGACCGCGAGGAAGGAAACTCGCCATTACCGAGGGCGATTCCACATGCGTAGACTGCTCTGATTTATGCAGAGATAATACGGTCTACGACTTGGAGTCCACCATCCGCACGAATTGATCGAACAGGCGCGCGGCGTCCGTCGGGCCGGGCGCGGCTTCGGGATGGTATTGCACGGAAAAGACCGGCAATTTTTTGTGGCGCTGGCCTTCAGAGGTCTTGTCGTTCAGATTGATGTGGGTGGTTTCCACGTCGGACGGCAGGCTCTTGATGTCCACCGCAAAGCCGTGATTCTGCGCCGTGATATCCACGCGACCGGTGGCGAGTTCAATCACGGGCTGGTTTCCACCGCGATGCCCGAATTTCATCTTGAACGTCTTGCCGCCCAGCGCGAGCGCAAGCAATTGGTGGCCAAAGCAGATGCCAAATGTCGGAAGGCCCGTCTGAATAATTTTTCGCAGCTCTTCCACAATGTGCGGAATACCTTCCGGGTCACCGGGGCCGTTGGAGAGAAAGAATCCATCGGGCTTCAGCGCGAGCAGGTCATCCGCCTTGAGGGTGTTTGGAAATACATGCAGTTGGCAACCGAGGTCGCGCAGCATGCGCAACTGATTGGTCTTGATGCCGCAGTCCAGCACGGCAATTTTTCGCGCGCCACCTTCTGAGCCCGCAAAAATATACGGGGCCTTCGTGCTGACTTCCGTCACCAAATCGCGCCCCACAAGACCCGGTGATTCTTTGGCGCGCTGCACGAGGCGTTTCGGATCGAGTTCTTCCGTGGAGATCACGCATCGCATCGCGCCTTTAGAGCGGATGTGCAGCGTGATGGCGCGGCAGTCCACTTGGTCAATGCCGAGAATGCCGTTTGCCTTGAGATACTCCGGAAGGGTTTGCGTACTGCGCCAGTTGCTGGCGATGCGACTGCACTCGCCGATGATCAGGCCCTTCACAAAAGGGCGGTCGGACTCAAGGTCCTCGGCGTTGATGCCGTAGTTGCCGATCAACGGATAGGTGAGCGTGACAATCTGGCCGTTGTAGGAAGGGTCCGTGAGGATTTCCTGATAACCGGTCATCGCCGTATTGAACACGAGCTCGCCCTGCGTCTCGCCTGAGCCGACAAACGAGCGGCCTTCAAATACAGCGCCATCCTCCAATGCGATCAATGCTTTCATCTCGAACGCAGAGAAAAGCGAATGCGCCCGCCGATTGCAAGCGCGATACCAAAAAGAATTTCCCGATGCTGCCGGATCAACCGATCCCGTCGGAGATCAGATTATCCAGTCGCATGGTCGTGCTCTTCTCTTCCGGCCGGGCGCCGCCCGCCTGGCGGTAGGCATTGCGCAGGGCGTTGAGGCAGGATTCCCGATCATTGAGCAGGATCGTGCCGACGTTATGATTCGTGGGGATGAGCAACTCCCGCCGGACAAGATCCGCCTGGCCGGGAATCGTGAACGGATGCTTGCAGCGCGGGCACTGCGTGCGCCGGAACGCAAGGGCGTCCTTGATCATCAGCTTCTGACCGCACTGCGGACAGCTCATCTTGAATTCCATCTCGCCGGAATTGCGGGCGATGACAAAATGGACGCGCCCCTGCACAGATGCAGGCAGCATACGCAATAACGCGCGGGCATCGTTCAGCGTGGCCTCGTCAACAAAACGGATCAGCATGACGGAGAAGTCAGCGCTCTTAACCTGCTCAACAAATACGTCCTCCGGCTGGGTCGGCGGAATTTCCACCACCACGTGCATTTGGTGATTCAAATCCACCAGCCCGTTTTTTGCACCCGGGCCGCAGACCGTTTCGACAAAAGACTGCGCCACATCAGCTTGAGGCGAAAGAATCGCAGCCACCAATGAATTTCCAGATGCGCTCATACGCTACCCTCCACGGACAGTGTAAAGCCACCAATGGGCTGCGTCCAGCCCCCAAAGCTAATTCTGTAAAATTTTATCGCACAACGGCTGAATTTTGCTTTAGCGCGACAGCTGCGCCCACAAACGCCTTGAACAGCGGATGCGGTTGGAGGGGCTGCGACTTCAGTTCAGGATGGAATTGAACCGCGACAAACCACGGGTGATCCGGCAATTCAATCATCTCAACCAAATGCCCATCGGGCGAGAGACCCGACAGCACCAGGCCCTTTTCTTCCAGCCGTGCGCGATAGGAGTTGTTCACTTCATAGCGGTGGCGGTGCCGCTCACTGATATCTTCCACGCCATACGCGCGATAGGCAACCGAATCGCGCTTGACCCGACACGGCCACGCCCCAAGACGCATCGTCGCCCCGAGGTCAACCACCGTCTCCTGCTCCTCCATCAGGCACACCACCGGCGCAGTCGTCTCCGGATCAATCTCGGTTGAATTCGCTGTCGTCAATCCCAATACGTTCCGCGCAAATTCAATTACCGCACACTGCAAACCCAGACAGATTCCGAAGAACGGAATCCCCTGCTCGCGCGCAATCTGAATGGCCTTGATCTTTCCCTCTGCACCGCGCTTGCCGAATCCGCCCGGCACCAGAATGCCATGTACCGAACGCAACGCGTCGAGCGCCTCGCCACTCTCGATGTCTTCCGCCGCGATGCGTTCGATCTCCACCCGATGCCGTTGCGCGATGCCGCCATGATGAATCGCCTCATAAAGCGATTTGTAGGCATCCTGCAACTCGGAGTATTTCCCAACGACACCGATTCTCACCGTGCCCTCGGGATGAACCACGGCGTCCACCAGCTTCTTCCACGGCGCCATCTTCGCCGGAGGGCGCGCCAGGCGGAAGTGCACCATAATAATCTCGTCCAGCCCTTGCTCCGAAAGCACCAGCGGCACTTCATAAATCGTGTGCTTCACGTCCTGCTCTTCCAGCACCGCGTGCAGCGGTACGTTGCAGAACAGCGACAGCTTCTTCCGCACCTCTTCAGCCAACGCCACTTCCGACCGGCAAATCAACGCATCCGGCGCAATACCAATCTCGCGCAGCTTCGCCACGCTCTGCTGACTCGGCTTCGTCTTCACCTCGCCCGCTGCCTTGATGAACGGCACGTAGGTCATGTGGATATACATCACATTCTCGCGCCCGTCCTCGAGGCCGATCTGACGGATCGCCTCCAGAAATGTCAGCCCCTCAATGTCGCCCACCGTTCCGCCAATCTCCGCCACCACAATGTCCACACCCGGCTCGGCCAGTGAGCGCACGCGCGATTTAATTTCATCCGTGATGTGCGGAATCATCTGAAGCGTGTTGCCGAGATAGTCCCCCTTGCGCTCTTTGCGCAGCACATCCCAATAAATCCGGCCTGCTGTGAAATTCGATTTGCGCGATGTCGGCTTCCCCGTGAAACGCTCATAATGCCCCAAATCGAGGTCCGTTTCCGCGCCGTCATCCGTGACATACACCTCGCCGTGCTCATACGGGCTCATCGTGCCGGGGTCCACGTTGAGATACGGATCCATCTTCAGCATCCGCACGTTCAACCCGCGATCAATCAGCAGGCGCCCGATGGACGCCGCCGTGATCCCTTTGCCGAGAGAAGAAACAACACCGCCAGTAATAAAAATATATTTCGTCATGTGCATCCATTCGCGGGAAGCGCCCCGCAACATCCGGCCGAGAATATCCCCAGTCGAGAGTGTGCCAAGCCATTAATTCAGATTTTGGCATTCCGCCTCCGCCGCGCTATCCTCCCCGCCTCATGCAACCGCAAATCGCATCCACCCGCATCATCCCGACCGACTGGCTCAACCCGCTGCCCCTGCCCTCGCTATTTGCACAGCCCAATCCGATCGAAGTGGACCTCGGCTGCGGCAAAGGGCGCTTCCTCCTCGAACGCGCACGCACACACCCCCACGTGAATTTTCTCGGCATTGACCGAATGCTCCGCCGCATCCGCAAGATTGACAACCGCGCGCGCCGACTTGGCCTCGCCAACGTGCGCCTGCTCCGCCTGGAGGGCTACTATTCCGTCGCCTACCTGATGCCCGCCGAATCCATCCGCACGTACTACATCTTCTTCCCCGATCCCTGGCCCAAAAAGCGCCATCACGAAAACCGCCTCTTCAACCCGCGCTTCATTGACGCCCTGCACCGCACGCTACAGCCCGACGGCAGCGTCCACATCGCCACCGACCATCAGGAATATTTTCAGGAAATCAGCGCCATCTTGCGCAACGATCCGCGCTTCGCCGAAATCGCCCCCTTCCAACCCACCCTCGCCGAACGCACCGACTTCGAACTCTGGTACGAAGACAAAACCCCCATCAACCGCCTCTCCCTCCGCAAAACCTGAGCGGCGGGGCGCGCGCCATGAAAGATCGCCGAAACAAGGGCGGCTTGCGATCTGGCAGGGCGATTTGCGGTAGGGCGAGCTTTCCAAGCGAGCCGGTCCGATTGTTCGGCTCCCTCGGAGAGGTCGCCCTACCCTCCGGGGACCGCCTTCAACGGGAGTGGCCGCAGCAAGAATCAGCCACCAACGATCCAGTTGATGTAGAGCTGCCACCAGGCACTGCCGCCGAGGATCCAGATCAGCGCAGCGAGCGCGAGATACGGCCCGTAGGGAATGCGGCTCTGCCATTCTTTCCCGCGCGTAAGGATCAAAATGACGCCGACAATCGAGCCGATCAGCGACGAAATCAGAATCGTGAAAACCACGCCCGGCCAGCCGATGAACGCACCGATCGCAGCGAGCAGTTTCACATCGCCCAGCCCCATCGCGTCCTTCTTGAATGCGAGGCGACCCAGCACAGAAACCAGATATAAACTCCCCGCGCCCGCAATCACGCCCAGCAGCGACTCCACCAACGCGCCCTGCCACGTATCCGCGCCGTGCAGTGCGGGCATCCACACGCTCGCCAGCAGGCCTGCCGGAATCCCACCGAGCGAAATGCGGTCGGGAATGATCATGAAGTCAAAGTCAACGAACGTCGCAATGATCAACCCCGTCGCCATCACCATATAAATCAGCGTGCGCGCGTCGAACCCCCAGCGATTCCAAAGCGCAAGGAACACGACGGCGGTCAGCAATTCCACAAGCGGATAGCGTACCGAAATCGCCGCGTCGCAGTGGCGACAGCGTGCGCGCAGCAGAAGAAAACTCAAAAGCGGAATATTGTCGTACCACGCAATCAGGCTCCGGCACGAGGGACAATGCGAACGCGGGTGCACGACCGACTCGTCGCGCGGGATTCGATGAATGCAGACGTTGGCAAAGCTGCCGATGCACGCGCCGCCGAAAAACGCCAGCAGCGTGAAATACAGCGTCAACGCCGGATCGCTCATATCCCGTACACCGCCTGCTCCAGTGCGCGGCGCATCTCCGGAATCGGCGGTGTCACGCCCGTCCAAATGTGAAACGCGCGCGCGCCCTGATGCAGCAGCATCCCCAACCCGTTCACCGCTTTCGCGCCACCCGCCTCCGCCGCCTTCATGAAGACGGTCTTTGGCAGATGATAAATTAAATCGAACGCGCGCTGACCCTGGCGGAACGATTCCGGCTTCAAAATGCTCTCGTCGCCGTCCTTCATTCCCACCGGCGTGGCCTGCACCACCAGATCCGCCTCCCGCGCATACGCAACCTGCTCCGCCGCGCCCGCCGCAACGCGCGCCTCAACGTTCGGGAAATGCTCCCGCAGCTCCGCCGCAACACGCTGGCAGCGCTCCACATCCACGTCCGACAGCGTCACCGCGCGCGCCCCTGCCTGCGCCGCAGTCAGCGCAACCGCGCGACCCGCGCCGCCGCTGCCGAGCACAAAAACAGAATCGCCTTCCGTCGCCTTCGTGAACGCCTCTTCAAGCGCGCGCAGAAAACCGAATCCGTCCGTGTTGTGACCGATCATGCCCGCATCCGAAAACTCCACCGTATTCACCGCGCCGAGCAGCTTCGCGGAATCGTCCAGCTTTTCGAGCCCGCGGAACGCGACCTCTTTGTGCGGAATGGTCAGGTTCACGCCGCCAAACCGCATACTCCGCATCGCGGGCAGCACGGTCATCAACCGCTCCGGCTTCACGTCAAACGCGAGATAGATTGCGTCCCACCCGAGCGCCTCGATTGCTGCGTTGTGCATCGCGGGCGAGAGGGTGTGGCCAATGGGGTGCCCGAGCACTGCAAACGGGCGGGTATGTCCGGATATTTTCAGCATCTCAATTTCCAACGATTGGAAGTTTCCGTTTCAGCGAGTTCCAACGCTTGGAACTTTTACACTTTTGCTCTTCCAAGGTCTGTAACTTCCAGACTCCGGAAGAAAATGGCGAGCGTAAACCGGCCGATCCGCGCGGAGCGACCGGTTCACCCCGCGCACCTCACACTTGCGCAATCCCGCGTTCCGCCGCTTTCCGTCCGCGATGGTTCTTCAGGAACAGATACCGGTTCAGCGCGTTCAAATACGCCTTCGCCGCCGCTTCAACGATGTCCGTGCTGGAGCCCTTTGCCTGAATGGCATCCTCTTCATAACGCACGCGCACGCTGACTTCGCCAACGGCATCTTCACCCTTCGTGATGGCCTGGAGCGAGAAGTCCTCCAACTTGCCCGTCACGCCGGTGATGCGGTCAATGACCATCAGGATCGCCTCGACCGGGCCATCGCCGCACGCGGCATCCGTCACCACGCGCTCGCCGTGGCGCAGGCGTACGGTGGCAGTGGGCACATTGTTCGTGCCCGTGGTCACCTGCATATAATCCAGCGTCCAGACCTGCGGCACTTCCGCCGCCTGCTCCTGCACAATCGCGATCAAGTCGTCGTCATAAATGACCTTCTTCTTGTCGCACAACTCCTTGAACCGGGTATAGACGACGTCCAACTCCGGGTCGCTCAAGGTGAAGCCCATCTTCTCCAAATGTTTGCCCAATGCGTGGCGGCCGGAGTGCTTGCCCAACACCAGCTCCGTGCCGGTCAGGCCCACATCTTCGGGCACCATAATCTCGTAGGTCTGGCGGTCTTTCAGCATGCCGTCCTGATGAATGCCCGATTCGTGCGCAAACGCATTCGCGCCTACGATCGCCTTGTTGCGCTGCACGACAAACCCCGTCATGCGACTGACCAGACGGCTGCTACGCATGATCTCTTTCGTGTTCACGCCGGTCCACGCGCCGCCCAACGCATCGCTGCGCGTGCGAATCGCCATCACGGCTTCTTCCAACGAGCAATTGCCCGCGCGCTCGCCGATGCCGTTGATCGTACACTCAATCTGGCGCGCGCCCGCCTTCACCGCTGCCAGCGAATTGGCGACTGCCAGTCCCAAATCGTTGTGGCAATGCACGGAGAAGACAACGCCCTTCACCTTCACGCGATCCACCAGAAACGCGACCAGCTCGCCGAATTCGTCCGGAATGGCATAGCCAACGGTGTCCGGAATGTTCAGCGTCGTGGCGCCCGCTTCCGCAACGGCCGTGTACAGATCGGCCAGATATTCGCGATCCGACCGCGTGGTGTCCTGCGCGGAATATTCCACGTCGTCCGTGAATGTGCGCGCCAGTTTCACCGCAGCGATGGAGCGCTCGATGTTCACCTCGCGCGTCATCTTCATCATGTTGCGCAGATGAATATCACTGCCGGAGCTAAAGGTGTGAATTCGCCTTCGCGCGGCAGGGGTCAACGCTTTGCCTGCGGTTTCGATGTCTATTTCCTTCAGGCGGGCCAGCGCGCAGATGACGGGGCCGCTAACGGTTTCTGCAATTTTGTGGACGGCCTCAAAATCGCCCGGCGAGGCGATCGGGAAGCCCGCTTCAATCACATCCACGCCCAGCCGCGCCAGTTGCTTGGCGACTTCCAACTTCTCGTGAATGTTCATCGTCGCGCCGGGGCACTGCTCGCCGTCGCGCAATGTTGTGTCAAAAATGACGACCTGATTTTTCTGTTCTTTGCTCATGACTCAAATTCCATAATTTATTGTTTTACTACCGGTTCCAACAAAAAAACCCACCGTTTTCGGCGGTGGGTCTTCCAGCAGTTGCCCGGGGTCCGGCAAAGAGGAGGAATCAACCCACCGCCACGCGAAGCGCGAGGCCTAGAAGGGTCGAAAGGGCAAGCGCGAACGGCAACCGGGAGACCGGCTGCTCAAACGAAACGCTGCTGGATTGATTCCAATTCATCCCGTCAACTTAACGCGCACTACCCCACTCGTCAAGCAGGCGTCGCAACTCTGGATGAGGCGCATCCGGGGCAACTGCCATCTCCAACGGGCGCTGGCACACGTCCGAAAAGTGGCGCGCCATAGAATCTCGGACCGCCTCAACCGACGGCGCGCGCGCGCCGAGCTGCGCCTTGAGCGAGGAAACCTTTTCCCCCACCAACCCGCAGCCGACGATGAGCGAAAAGCCCGCCAAATCGAGGTCCACGTTGAAGCTCATCCCGTGCATCGTCACCCAGCGCCGGAGATAGAACCCGATGGCGGCAATCTTGCCTGCATCCGTCCACGCGCCGTTCATACCCGCACGGCGATAGGCGTTGAGGCCAAAATCGCCCGCCGTACGAATCGCGATTTCTTCCAAACTCGAGAGATAGCTGTGCGCATCCGCTTCGATGGAGCCGAGCTTGATAATCGGATACATCACCAATTGGCCCGGTCCGTGAAATGTCACATCGCCCCCGCGCGAGGCGAGTTCCAGATCAACACCCAGCTTTTGCAACTGCTCCGGTTTGGCCACCAAAAAGTTGTCGCGCCCGCGGCGGCCCAGTGTGACCACCGGCTTGTGCTCAAGAAAGAGGACGGTGTCCGGAATGCGCCCCTCTTGTCGGGCGCGCACAAGCGCCTCCTGCAGGCGCACTCCATCCGCATAGCGGACAGGAAACGGGAACCACAGCGCCGCGGCCCTGGAAAGGGTGCTCAATTTTCGAACCCTGCGCGCGAAGCGCGGGATCAGCCTTCTTCGTCGGGATTCTGGCGATCGTACTCGTCAGCATCCATCAGGTTTTCAAGCTCGGCGACATCGTCCGGAATCATCTTGAAAATCCAGCCCTCGCCGTACGGATCCATATTGATCAGCTCCGGCTTGTCGAGCAGCGCTTTGTTAACCTCGGTGATGGTCCCGCCGACCGGCGCATACACATCCGACGCGGTCTTCACGGATTCCACCACGGCAACCTGGTCTTGCGCCGAAAACGAATCGCCCTCAGTCGGCAACTCGCAATAGGTCAAGTCAGACAACTGATCCTGAGCATAGTCAGTCAAGCCAACCGTCACCACTTTGTTTTTGAAACGAACCCATTCGTGTGTCTGCGTATAACGAAGATCGCGCGGTGTATCCATTGAATATGCCTCAAACTTTGGTGTTAATGCCTCTGCGACTCTTAGGTTCGCAACGCGCGTACCTTTTTCGCATTCTTTGAATCAGGTCAAGCACAGATTCGCATTTTGCGGACCCAATTCTCGACCCCGCTACACGTTGAACAGGAAGTGGCAGACGTCGCCGTTCTGCATCACGTAGGATTTCCCCTCGAGCCGCAGCTTGCCCGCCGCGCGAATTGCAGCTTCCGAACCGTGCGCAACGAGGTCGTCCACGCTGTAAATTTCCGCGCGGATGAACCCGCGCTCGAAGTCGCTGTGGATCACGCCCGCCGCCTGCGGTGCCGTGGCGCCGATAGGAACCGGCCACGCGCGCACTTCCTTCTCACCCGCAGTGAAGAAACTCTGGAGGCCGAGCAGGTGATAGGCCGCGCGCGCGACGGATGCCAGCGCGGGCTCTTTCATCCCGAGCGATTCGAGCATCTCCGCGCGATCCGCCTCTTCCAGCTCCGCCAGCTCGCTCTCGATCTTCGCGCAGACCACAACCACTTCGCCGCCGCTCTCCGCGGCATACTCGCGGACCGAGTCCACGAGCTGGCCTTCGCCGGCGAGATTCACTTCGTCTACATTCGCGACATAGAGAATCCGCTTGGCACTCAACAATCCGAGGCCCTTGATGGACTTCCTATGCTCCTCTTCGAGCTCAATGGAGCGCACGGGCTTTCCAGCCGCCAGCGCCTTCTGGCAAATCTCTAGCGCCGCGACGCGTGCGATCGCCTCCTTATCGCCACTGCGGGCAATCTTCTGGTTGCGGTGAAGGTTTTCTTCCACCTGCTGCAAATCGGCGAGCAGCAGTTCGGTCTCAATCGTCTCGATGTCGCGCACCGGGTTCACATCGCCGTCCACGTGCGTGACGTCGGGATCCTCAAAGCAGCGCACCACCTGAAGGATCGCGTCCACATTGCGAATGTGCGACAGGAACTTGTTCCCCAGCCCCTGCCCCTCGCTCGCGCCGCGTACCAGTCCGGCAATGTCCACCAGCTTCAACGCGGACGGGAGGATCGCCTTCGCTTTAATATACTTGTTAATGGTCTCCAGCCGCGGATCGGGCACCGGCACAATTCCGACGTTTGGCTCGATGGTGCAGAACGGATAATTACTGGCCTCCGCCCCCGCCGCTGAGAGCGCGTTGAACAGCGTGCTTTTGCCTACGTTCGGCAGTCCGACAATACCAGCTTCCATGACACAAAATTCCCCGGAGTGAAAAAGGGCGAGTTTCCCGATGCGCCCCGCAAGAAGCAAGAGGCAAGTTGCACCTCCGGAGTATTCGGTTGACGCGCTCCGGTTTCGCTCTACTATCTCGTTCCGACTCGTTGCCGTCCGTACGTTCGGGCGGCACATCGAGAGTGGCGCGAGGGATCTGGCCCGATGACCGCCCAGCAACCTGTTCCGCACCAGAGCGGAATAAGGTGCCAACGCCAGCCCCGGTTTCGGGGGAACGATGGGCCTCACCTATAGAGGAAAGCTGACCGTCTCCCGGTACCGACTGGCTAACGCTGCTGGGCCGCATCCGACCAACCTTCGCGCTTCGGGATGAACCTGGGGAAAAAGATGGCGAATTCGGATAGCGAAAAATCAGACCTCGGCGAAGTGGAGACTCAATTCTTCACCTTCGGCGACAAGCAGCACCCGTTTGTGTTTCAGACCGGCGAAACGCTCCCGCGCGTCACCCTCGCCTACGAAACCTACGGCACGCTCAATGCCGATCGCAGCAACGCCATCCTCCTCTTCCACGCACTCAGCGGAAGCCAGCACGCCGCCGGCATCAACCGCGCCATCAAGGGCGTGGATCGCCTCTGGAACGAAGACCTCTATCTCGGCTGGTGGGACGCCTTCATCGGCCCGGATAAGGCGCTCGACACCAATCAGTATTTCGTCATTTGCGCAAACTACATCGGCAGTTGCTACGGCTCCTCCGGCCCCACCAGCATCAACCCCGAGACCAACAAGCCGTTCGCGCGCTCATTCCCGACGGTGATGTTCAGCGACATCGTCAACTCACAGGTTCACCTGCTCGACCACCTCGGCATCAAAAAACTTCACGCCGTGGTCGGCGGCTCCCTCGGCGGCCTCTGCGCCACCAACTTCGCCGTGCGCTATCCCGAACGCGTGGACACCGTCATCACCATTGCCGCCGCCGTTGAGATCTCCATTCAGCAGCGCATTACGAACTATGAGCAAATCTGCGCCATCGAAGAAGACAAACACTTCAACGGCGGCCACTACTACGGCCAGAAACACCCAGACCGCGGCCTCGCCCTCGCCCGCATGATCAGCCACAAGACCTTTGTTTCGCTCGATATGATGGCGGACCGCGCCCGCAGCGAAGTGGTGCGACCCGAGGAAGACCGCGACAAGTGGTATTGGCTCAGCCATCCCGTCGAATCCTACCTTCGCAACCAGGGACTGAAATTCGTGAAGCGGTTCGACGCCAACACCTACCTGCGTATCATTGATGCCTGGCAGCGCTTCAACCTGCTCACCGACACCGGCAAATCAACCCTCGAAGAGGTATTCTCCGTCTGTCGCCACCAACACCACCTCGTCTTCACCATCACGCGCGACGCCTGCTTCTCACCCGAGCAACAGGAACAGCAGTGCCGCGTCCTCCGCAAAGCCCGCGTCCCCTTCCAACACATCACCGTCCACTCCGATAAAGGACACGACTCCTTCCTCCTCGAACCAGAACTCTTCACCCCCCACATCGCCTATTTCCTTCGCGAGGATTAGGCAGAGCAAGTTGGTCAAAAGGGACAAAGGCACAGAGGCACAAAGGCACAAAGTTTAAGAGCCGTTGCTTCACCCCCGGCTCTCTCGGAGAGGTTCCGCCTGAGGCGGACAGGCAGCCCTACCGCCCGCAATCTGGTAGGGCGAGCTTTCCAAGCGAGCCGGTAATTTCACAGCCTCTCGCGCTTCCGCTCACAGCGCCTTCACCCCCCCGTCAATAAGGTCATTTCGGTCAATCTGGTCAAACTATTGTTCGAGCAAATCGAGTAGAACGACATTATCGAATAGTTCGAGTTTTTCAGATTTCAGATTGCATCCTTCTGCCTTTGCTCACTCTTTGCGCCCTTTGCGTCTTCTGTTAATTCCTCTTCCATCCGCGCAAATCAGTTCCATCCGTGGCCCAAACCACTCAACGCTTCTTCCTTTTCTCTCCGCCGCGTCGGCGTACAGTACGGCTCCATGGCGGACGAGATTTTTGACATCGTTGACCGGCAGGGCAATGTGATCGGGCAGGCGCCACGCCGCGAGTGCCACGGCAATCCCGCGCTCATTCATCGCGCGGTGCACGTCATCGTCTTCAATCGCCACGGCGAACTCTTCCTCCAGAAGCGATCCGAAAAGAAGGACATCCAGCCCGGCAAGTGGGACACCTCCGTCGGCGGACACCTTCAACAGGGCGAATCGCCCGACGCAGGCGCGCGCCGAGAACTTGAAGAGGAACTCGGCATCCGCGTCGCTTCACTCACAAAAGAGTACGAGTACATCTGGGCATCGCCTATCGAGACGGAACTCATCCTCACCTACTCGCTCATTCACGACGGCCCGTTCAATTTGCAGGCGGAGGAAATCGCCGACGGACGATTCTGGACCCTCGAAGAAATCGAGCGCGCACTGCCAACCGGCTTCGCGACGCCGCAGTTCGAATTCGAGTTTCCGCGCATGAAAAATGTGCAGTTAACCCGCTTAAAACAGATATAATCCTCTGAATTTATCGCACACTTTCTCTCTTGCGCTTCACGGGGTCGCGTCGGATATTGAGCCGGTCTTAGAGGAGTAGCTTTTTCTTTTCATGCAACGAAAGGATTGTTGACGTATGGTCAAAATTGCCGGGCTGGTGACCCTTATTCTGGACATCATTCTTGTCCTCACCACAGTGTTTCTGATGCTGAGCGCGCGCAAGGCGGTCGAAGGCGGAAACAAAGTCATCTACAAGGTGCGCAAGCCTTATGCGACGCTCCTCATTCTGGCGCTCGTCGCAATCTTCGCGTACACCATCACCAAAATGCCCTACCGCGCGATGGCGCTCACAACGCCTGCGGCCACGGTGAACGTCACCGGCCACATGTGGTATTGGCAGATGGAACAGGAAGGCGCCCCGGCGCTCGGCGCGCTGCCCAAGGGCGAAGTGATCGAGTTCGCGGTCACCGCAGCCGATGTGAACCACGGTTTCGGCGTGTTCGATCCCGACGGCAAAATTGTCGGACAGACGCAGGCCATGCCCGGCTACACCAACCACGTGCGGATGGTCCTCGAAAAGCCGGGTCTCTATCACGTGCTCTGCATGGAATATTGCGGACTCGTGCACCAGGCCATGATCGGTTTCTTAACTGTTGAATAATCGGAGCTTCACCATGGAAAAACGCAATCGCAACGCGACCATCGCCTGGCTGGTGGTCTCTTTCGCAGTCTTTGTCGTGATGATCGGTCTCGGCATCACAATGCGTCTGGCTCAGGGTCTGCGCATTGAGATTCCGCCCGCCACGTTCTACGCCCTCATGACGATGCACGGTCTCGGTATGGCGGGCGCCCTCTTCGCAGGCGCGCTCTCCATCATCTGGTACATCGTCTCGCGCACCTGCAAGGTGAGCCTCGGCGTTTCGTGGATATCGTGGTGGCTGTTCCTGATCGGCGCCGTCGCCCTGCTCTACGCAACCCTTGTCGGCGGCTTCGGCCCCGGCTGGTACGCGCTCTACCCGCTGCCGTTCGTGAACGCGGCGTGGCCGAGCTGGGCAACGGGTCTGGCTATCATCTCCCTCCTGATCATGGGCGTGGCGTGGCTGCTCTATCAGCTCGACATCCTACGCGCCATGGCGGCGCAGTATGGCGCAAAGCGCCTACTCGCGTGGGAATACATCGCGGGCCGCACGCCGGCTGAGCCGCTTCCCGCCGTCATTCTGATTGCCTCCATGTGCGCAATCGCCGGCACGCTGGGCACGCTCTCCGGCGCCGCCACGCTGGTCCTCTACTTCCTTAAATGGATCTCGCCCGCAACGAACCTCGACGCGCTTCTCCTGAAGAACACGATGTTCATGTTCGGCCACGTCATCGTGAACGTCTGCATCTACTGCGGCCTCTGCGCGGTCTATCACCTGATGCCGAAGTATTCCAAGCGTCCGTGGGGCGTGAACCGCGTCACCGCAATTGCGTGGAATGCGACGCTGCTCTTCGTCCTCTTCGCGTATTTCCACCACCTCTACATGGACTTCGCGCAGAACAAGACGCTCCACATCATCGGCCAGATCACGTCCTACGGATCCGCCGTGCCCGCCACCGCGGTCTCCCTCTTCGGCATCGCGAGCCAGGTCTACAAGTCCGGCATCAAGTGGAGCTTCACCCCCGCCTCCTTCGTCCTCGGCGGAATGGGTTGGGCCATAGGCGGCGTCGCAGCAGTTGTGGACTCCACCATCATGGTGAACTCCTACTTCCACAACACCCTCTGGGTGCCCGCACACTTCCACACGTACTTCCTCGTCGGATACGTGTTCATGTTCTTCGGCTTCCTCCACGACTTCTTCAACTCGAAGGCGGAACGCTTCGCCGTCACCAGCTTCGTCGGAATGATCCTCGGCGGATACGGCTTCCTTTCGATGTTCTATCTCGGCGGCTACTTCGGCGTACCGCGCCGCTACGCGGCCTATACCGCAATTCAGGCGGGCGACATCGCGAACAAGGGCGCACTCTTCGCCTCGCTCGGCGCGCTCTTCGCAACGATTTTCCTCATCAGCGCAATCGCGTTTGCGATCTCGCTGTTTGCCGGGCGCACGCCCGCGGATGAGAAGGCCGTAACCGCGGCATAATTGCATGAAGCGCAACGGCGCAACTTTTCTGGCGCCCGCGCTCGTCGTGCTTTTCGGCGGGGCACTCTTCGCCTGGTGGACGCACGGTTTCCGTGCGTTCACCAATTTTTCCGCCGCGCGTATCGCGGCCGGACCCATCCCGCGCCAGGCGCCCGCCCTTCCCGTCATTGACCAAAACGGCGCGACGTGGGACGTCGCCGCGCCAAGCAGCGAATTCCGCCTCGTGCAGGCAATGTACCTCAACTGCCCGGACGCCTGCCCCATCGCCATGTCCAAACTCGGCAAGGTCGCCACAATCCTCGCCCGCGATGCGATCCCGCCCAAACTACGCATCGTCAGCATCTCGGTGGACCACGACTCCCCCGAAGACCTCCTCGAAATGTGGGACGCGCACGGCGCCCACGCGGCGTGGACCATGGCATCCCTCACCGAAACAAACCTCGATCCCACCCTCGCCAAACTCGGTGTCTGGGTATTCCGCCGCCCTGACGGCATCATCAATCACGGCCTCGACACCTACCTCCTCGACCCCACCGGCACCATCATTCGCATCTATACCGCCGATGATCGAATCGAAGACATCGTCGCAGAGCTGCGCGCCCTCACCACACAGCCCGAACCGCAACCCGCCGCGACCCCGGAGCACTCCTCGTGAACCGGCCCCGAATCATGGCCATTGCGCTCTGGATCGCCCTCGCCGCAGTGCTGGCAATCGGCCCGCTCGACCGCTGGCTCGACACCACCATGCCGCGTATCGTCCTCCTGCAGATGCCCGCGTGGTTCACCCTCGGTTGGCTCGCAGGCCGCAAGCGCGGAACTCTTCTTGCAACAATTGACCCGCGCGGACTCGGCTCACTGGCACTTGCCGCGCTCACGGTAATCTTTTGGATGATTCCCCGCTCGATAGACGCAATCGGAATATCACCACTCGCCGACACGCTCTTGCACATCAGCCTGCTCATCGTCGGATTTGCGCTTGCCGACGGATTTCCGCGACTCCCCTTTGTGGCAAAAGCGGCGCTCTGCATCATGGGCACCTCCCACGTCTTCGCGCTCGGCATCTTCTACTCGAAATACACCGCGCTCCTCTGCGGATCCTTTTCGCTCATCCAGCAACAGGAACTCGGACGCTGGCTCCTCCGCCTCACGCCCTTCGTACTGGTCTGGGCCCTCATCGGCGCGTTCCGCGCCCTCTCCCGCTCCAGCTCAACACAACCGACGATCTAGAATTGCAGCAACGTTTTGACAGAACCGCGTATAGCGCCTAGGTTGCGGGTATGAGTTCGAATGCTAACGCCGCGCTGCCGCCCGACTACCACACACACAATACCCTCTGTAAACACGCAGACGGCGTGCCGCTCGACTACTCATTCGCCGCGGCAGAAAACGGCGTTCCTCAACTCGCCGCCACGGATCACTGCCCGACGGACGACCGCTTCGGCCAGGACCACCGGATGGACCTCGAACAGTTCCCTATCTACCTCGAGCGCGTTCACAAAGCGCAGCAAGAAGGCCCGACCCCCATGCTCCTCGGCATTGAGGCGGATTACTTCCGCGGATGTGAGCGCTTTCTCGATCGCCACATTGAGCGCAACAACTTCGACCTCATTCTGGGCTCCGTCCATTTCCTGAATTATTGGGGCAAGCCCGGCGAACTCCGCACACTCGCCGAACCGGTCGCTCCGGAGGTCATCTGGTCGCGCTATTTCGAACTGATCGGCGAACTTGCAGACACACGCCTCTACAGCATTGTCGCGCACATTGATCTGCCCAAGCGCTTCGGTAACCCCATCGCAATCGAGCAACTCCGCGAGTTCGCGCTGCCCGCACTCGACCGGATCGCCGAGGCAGGCATGGCGATCGAGATCAACACCTCCGGACTCAACCACGATCATCGCGAATGCTACCCCTCATTCCCCATTCTTCAGTGGGCGCGCGAACGGAGCATCGGCCTCACATTCGGGTCAGACGCGCACCGACCCAATCGCGTCGGCGACGGGTTTGACGTCGCGCTCCAACTCGCAAAAGAAGCCGGTTTCAAAACCAGCCGCCACTATCGGCAACGCACCTTCGTCGAAGTCCCACTGCCCGATGGCGCTTGACTCGCAGGCAGCGCCGGACGAAGCTCCACGCAGGATGAGTGCTCTACATTTGAACAGTATTCCGCTCTTTTCGACCCTGCCCGAAAGCGACTGCGAGCGCCTCTACAAGGCGATGCAGACCCGTACGTTCGATGCCAACCAGACCATCTTCTGGATGGGCGACAAGGGCACGGACTTCTTCGTTATTCAGGCCGGAACAGTCGAACTGCTGCTCCAAAACGAAGATGGCAAAGAAACCCTCCTCGCGCACCTCGGAGCTGGCGATTGCTTTGGCGAGCTATCCCTGCTCGACGGCGCACCGCGCACGGCAACCTGCCGCGCGGCAACTCCCGTCACGGCGCTGACCCTCTCACGGGATGCCTTTTTCGACTTCATCAAATCGCACCCTGCCGCCGCCATCCATCTCCTCGAAACACTCGGACGGCGCCAGCGCGAAACGCTCGCTCAACTGCGCGACGTGCGCAACTCCAACGAAGTCATCAAGGAAACCGTGGCCGATGGTCCGCTCTGGCCGCGAATTGCCGATCGCATCGCTGCCATCAGCGCGAGCAAACAGTTCCTCATCTTCCACATTATTTGGTTCACCGTCTGGATTGCCTTCAACACACTCGCCGGCGATCTTGCCTTCGACCAATATCCGTTCGGATTTCTGACCGTAACGGTTTCGCTGGAAGCGATCTTCCTCTCCATCTTCGTCCTCGTCAGCGCAAACCGACAAGGCGAATACGACCGCATCCGCGCCGACATTGACCATCAGGTCAACCTCAAGGCGCATCAGGAACTCCTCAGTCTCCAACGGAAACTTGATAAGTTGGCCGACGACATCAAGCGCAAAGACAACACCTGATCATCAGCCCTCCGCGTCCTCCGCACAGCATTGCAGGCGGGCGGAGCTGCGGCCTCCCGATCGCGGTTCGCAACTCCTTATTCCCCCCCCCTCGCCCTCTCCTACGAAGAGCGGCAAGCTGCCGTTTTCTTTTCCCGCGACTATTTCACTCTCCTGCGCTCAGAGCGTCCCATCGTCGAAGTCAGAAAATTATCATATCGGCAAATCGAGATGCTTCTGCGACGATCATGACTACAAGGTGCTGACGTGGACGATGCTGCGATAGCGCGCGATGTTGACGCAGAGATTCGGGCTTGGCGCGAGCGCGTGCTACAGTTCCTACTTAGCTTTGCATCGGTCGTGCTTGCCATTCCTCTTTTGCTGGTACTGTCCGAGAAAGGGTTGACGTTGCCGTGGCCGCTGCGCACCCTCTTCGTCTTGATCTACGTGCTGCTGCTCGCTTCAACCCTCTGGCGCAGAGGACCCTTCGCTTTCCGTGTCGGTATGTTGCTCGGGCTGATCGGCCTGATGGGCGCGCTGCGTCTGATGGTGGGACGACTGGAGGGAAGCGGACGCATTACGTTGCTGTTGCTGCCGTTCATGGCTCTGCTTCTGGCCGGACCACGCGTCGGATGGGCGTCCGTCGCTCTGGCCGCCGCGCTTTTCGCGCTCGTACCCGCGTCGTTCCATTTCGGTTGGCTCTCCAACGCAAACGTCACGTGGGCTCACTCCGATTGGCCCCTTCCCTATTGGGGCTTGCAGGGGCTCTTCTGGCTAATCGTCCTTCTTACGCTCATGATTCTCTTCACTCGATTCCACGCGCTGCTGCACAGCAAAATGAAGGCCGAATATCTGGCTCGACGGCAACTGGAAGCAGAGACGGCTGACCGCCAACGCTTGGAGGCGGCCATCGTCCGCATTGATGAAGAAGAACGCCAACGATTGGGCGCGGAGTTGCACGACGGCGTATGCCAGCAGTTGACGGCTGCACTGTTGAATTGTTCGGCGCTGGAGAGCCGCTGGAAAGCCAATGGACAGCCCCATGATGAGTCGTTGTCTCTCGTGCGCACAACAATCGAAGACTCCATCGGCATGGTCCACGATGTCGCAAAGGGTCTCTGTCCTTTGGATATCAAACCCGATGCCCTGCTACCGGCGCTCGAACGTTTGTGCGGCGAAACACAGGAGCGCCATGGAATCGTCTGCCAACTTCGAGCGGATCAGAGCCTCGTCATTCAGAATCCTGATCAAGCCATGCATCTCTATCGAATCGCTCGCGAAGCGGTGACCAATGCCATCAAACACGCTGGATGTTCGCGAATCGAAATTGCGCTGGAGCGGACGGAAGACGAGTTGCTACTGTGCATCTCCGACAACGGCCCGAATACAAAACCAGACAGCATTCCCACCGCAGGGCTGGGATTGAATATCTTGAAACACCGTGCGCGATTGATCGGCGCAAACCTCGAAGTCAAAGGTGGACCGCGCGGCGGCATGCGCGCTATCTGCCGCCTCCCATAGGCAAAGGTTGCTTCATGAGCAAACCGGAACAACACAAAATTTTTATCGTGGATGATCATCCTCTGGTCCGCGCGGCGCTCGCCCAATTGCTTGCGGGCGCGGGCCACGAGACGTCCGGACAAGCGAGCAATCCGGACGAAGCCCTGACGCATCCGGCGCTCGCGTCCAGCGCGTTGGTAATTGTGGACCTCGCGCTCGAAAAGGAAAGCGGTGTGGCATTGATCGCCAAACTGCGCGCGCGCCATCTCCCGGTGCTGGTCTATTCGATGCACGAGGATTCAAACATGATTCGCCGGGCGTTGGATGCCGGGGCCAACGGCTATGTGACCAAGCGCGAGGCCGCCGAGTCGCTACTGGCCGCAATCCGCGACGTGTCGCAGGGCGGCCGCTATCTCAGCCCCCGGGCAGCGGCCGCGCTCCGCATGGGATCGGCCCTCGACGTTTTGAACGGCCAGCAACTCGAAATCTACCGCCGCCTCGGGCGCGGACTGACCAACGAAGAAATTGCGCATCAACTGGGCATCAGCGCGCGCACATTGGAATCTTATTGCGTCCGCATCATGGACAAGCTGGGCATACAAGGCGCAAAGGAACTGCGCCAGCGCGCAATCCGTGACGCCATCGGCGCGGCCGGCGATCTTTAGCCTCCGAATGAGAGGGAAAACCCTCTCTCCGTCAAAACGGGAGCGCCATAAATTCCTGAGCATGATCTTGCACAGGAGTTTCACATGAAAACACGTCTAGTCCTCTCCGTTATGGCTCTGATCGCCTCGTTCGCTTTTGGCGATCCGGAAATTACCGCGTTTCATCAGAACGGCCAGATCACGTGGGATGATCCGTCCGGCACCGGCACGCACTACGCCGTGCAATGGTCCACCTCCGGGTTGACCAACTGGATGTCGTGGCAGGACGCTGAGGCGACATTGGCCGGGCTGAACCCAACGGGCACGGCGGCCGTGCCGATGTTCTATCGCGTGGTTGCCCAGGACCCGACCTATAAACCCACTGAGAGCTATTCCTACTTTCAACACCTCCCGCCCTTCGACCCTCTCACGCCACTCGCGAGCAATGAAATGCGCATCACGTTCATGGGCTCCATGATTCCCCTGCCCGTGCGCCTGGCGCAGGCCGAGATGAGCATCTTCGTCGAAGTGGGCTGGAGTAACGACCCCAGCGATCATGTCTATGGCGGTCGCGCACGCGATCAGTTCATTTTCGACGCTGGCGCGGGAAGCTCCGCCAACTACGCTGCGGCGAAAGTAGGGTTCCGGCGCATGGACAAAATCTTCATCAACCATCTACACGGCGACCACATGAGCGATTTGACGCACATCTATTGCTTTGGCCCCTCGAGCGATCGCAAGTCCCCGCTCTATGTCTGGGGTTCAAAACCTTCCGGCGTCATCAGCCCGACCGACAGCGGCGACATCTTTTACGATGACGGCACGATCTATGACGACGGCGTCAGCAACTTCTGTGCGAGCCTGCGCACCGCACTCCGATGGCACACCGAAAGCTTCAGTTTTCAAGGCACCGCGTATTCAAATTATGTCCCTCCGACCAAAACCAGTTGGGGCCTTCCGCACGACCCCGTTCCCGTCGGCAACGACGATCCCCGCGATGCCTACGCCCTCGTGCCCATTGAGCTGGATTGGTCGAAAGTCGGCGGCGTCGCCTACAGCAACGCCGCCACGGGCGCCAAAGTCACCCACTTCCCGGTGATTCATTGCCGGCGCGGCGCCATGGGCTACAAGCTCGAATGGCAAACACCGAACGGCGAAACGCTGAGCATGATTTATACCAGCGACACGAAGCCCGAAACCAATAGCATTGATCAGGCCAGAAACGGCGGGCAGCGCGTTGATATTTTCATCCACGAGATGGTCGTACCCCCTTCCGTCTGGGCCTACAAAAACATGGGACTCGATGCCCCGCCGCAGCCCGGCGATCCGGACTACGCTGAATACCAAAGCATCGTTCAGGGGCTCACCTTTGTTCAGAACAGCTCCCACACGCCGCAAGGCGCATTCGGTTATATGCTCAGCCAAATTAATCCTCGCCCCAAACTCACCGTCGCCACCCACTTCCCCGTCGCGGATGACACGGTCGCCAGCGCCTTCGACAGCGTCAAAGCGCACTGCCCCGACGTCGAGCTGGGAAAAGACATCGTCTGGTCCTTCGACCTCATGGTACTGCGCGTATTCCCCGACCACATCGAACAGCGCCGCGCCGAAGTCTCGAAATTCGCGTTCAACCCTCCCGTCCAACTGCCCACCGGAATGATGCCGCCGAAATATAACGACGGCACGGGACACGGCGATCCCTACTATCAAATAGACACCACCGCGCAAATACTGCCCGTCGAAGGTGGTGTCACGAACTACCGCGTTGACGGCTTTTGATCGCCCGCCACTCGACCGTTTCCGCTTCGGCGCCAGCCCCACCAAAAGAGCCTCGGATGACTGAGAGCCGCGCGCTACGCTGCGCTGGGCCGGAGCAGGTTGAGCCGCATCTGAACATCACCGCGAATTCATTGCGGGTGAGCAGTCCGGCGAAAGCGAAGCTGGAATTGTTTTTCAAGGACCGACCCTCGACATTCCCTCGACATTCCTCGACATTCGATGGAGATGAGCAAGCGGGCGTTGTCGGCCGAAATCACTCTTGCTACTATCGCTCTGTGTGCGAGTGGAGCATTCGGCAGAACAAATATAAGGCGGAGCGGCGCATGAAAATTTTGATTGTTGGCGCATCGGGAATGATCGGCTCGCGCGTTGTGGCGAATGATTGCACCGGGTGAGCGAGCCGGGTCATATCGCGGAGACTCAAACAGTCCGCCGGGCGACGCGATCAGCGCGGAGGATTTTGCTGTTGCGATTCAGGACGAACCCGAAAAGCCCGTGCACCAGCGGACGCATTTCACAATGGCCAACTGACAATGCGCCATCGAAGCCCGGCTTTGGCCTTTGCAACCCGTGAGAACTCCAAGTCAGTCGTGTAGAAAGGGCGCGAGTTTGGGCGCGCTCGTGCTATTTGTGAGTTTGTGCGTGTGCCCAATCGCGCGAAGTGAGTTGCCCCCGTTTATCCGGGGAGTTGATCTCTCCTTCCTGCCACAGTTGGAAGCGCAAGGTGTCGTCTTTCGGGCCAACGACGAACCCGGCGATCTTTTCGATCTGTTGGCCAGCAACGGTGTGAACCTGGTTCGCTTGCGCCTTTGGCATGCGCCGGCGGACGGATGGAATAATATCACCAACACGATCTCCATGGCACATCGCATCAAAGATGCCGGAATGTCTTTTCTGCTCGATATTCACTATTCCGATGTCTGGGCCGATCCCGGACAACAACTCAAACCTGCAGCATGGGCGGCGCTATCCTACACCTCATTGCTTGCGGAGGTCCGGGGCTATACGGAAAACGTGATCACTCAACTTTCGGCACAGGGTGTTTTGCCCGATGCTGTACAAGTGGGAAACGAAATCACAGCAGGTTTCCTTTGGGGCGAAGGGCGGATCGGCGGCGGCTACGACACCAACTGGACGCGCTTCGCTGAACTGCTCAAAGCAGGTATTACCGGCGTTACCAACGCACTGGGTGCGAGCGAGAACGTGAGCATCATTCTTCACATTGACCGGGGCGGCGACAATGCGGGGTCTCGCAGCTTCTTTGACGCCATCATCGCACACGGAGTGCCGTTCGATATCGTGGGGTTGTCCTATTATCCGTGGTGGCATGGCTCGCTTCAGAATCTGGCGTCGAATGTGAACGATCTGGCAGCGCGCTACGGCAAGGATATCCTCGTCATGGAAACGGCCTATCCTTGGACACTCGACTGGTCGGATGCGACGCACAACGTCGTTGGATTGCCCTCTCAACTGGAACCGGGTTTCCCTGCCGAACCGCGCGGGCAAACCGAATTCATCTGTGCAGTCCGAAACATTATGGCCGCCGTTCCCGAATCGCGCGGGCGCGGGTTTTGCTATTGGGCGCCCGACTACGTTGCGGCGGGCGGGAGCGGGTCGTCGTGGGAGAATCTGACATTGTTCGATTTTCAAACAAACTTGCTGTCGGGCGCACAGGCATTTGAAGATGCCTCATCCATATGCGCACCGCGCATTACAGAATGGGACGTTCAATCCGCCACAGGCCATTTGCGCATCGCCAATCTGCGTCCCGGCGCAACGGCCACGGTGATTCGCGCTGACACGGTGCTGGAGACGCAGTGGTCTTTCGTCACCAACTTGAGCGCGACGAGCTGGGCGCCCTTTGTGGTTGATCCAATTTCCGCCTCCGGTGCGGCGGGCTTCCTTCGCTTCACCTACGATCCGTGAGCGCGCTTGAGCGACTGGCTAAGTTTCATTTATTGCCCGCTCTATTCTTCTATCCGGCACAAGCCAGATAAACGCCGCAACCACATATAATGCCTGTGCCACACGATGAAACACAAATGACAGCCCTACTGCGGACAAATACAGAACCGGTGATAACTTTCCTTTCCAGTCTGAGCCTATTGCCTTGCGAAGAACTGAACTACAGCCGTCTGTAGCCATGATACAGCGCTGCAATATGTAATAAGCACTCGCTGCCATAAACAATACGACCCCATACGCAGCGGTTGGTACTGGCGCAAAATGGTTTTCGCCCATCCAGCCTGTAGCAAAGGGGAACAATGACAACCAAAACAGTAAATTCAGGTTTGCCCAGAGAACGCCACCTGAAACATGCCTCGCAGCGTGAAATAAATGATGGTGGTTGTTCCAGTAAATGCCCACATAAACGAAACTGAGAACATAGCTGAGAAAATTGGGCAACATGGGAACAAGAACATCTATTCCTGAACCGTGAGGAATTTTTAACTCAAGAACCATGATGGTAATGATGATTGCCAGCACACCATCACTAAATGCCTCTAGCCTGCTTTTTCCCATATTACCTCACTGAAGCCTCACGCCACGCCTCACCGGAAACGAGGCCACCACAAACAGGCAGCACGGTGAAGACAAAGCTATATTTGTTTTTCTGGGACCGATCCTCTCGCTGCGAGAGATCATGTCGGGACTAGTTCGTCTGGCGAGGGTTCTGAATGCAATTCGGTGAACTGATTGATTACAACTTCACCGGATTTGAAATGCGCAACAATCTTCAAATCCGCACCCATCGCGAAAAGTATCTTTCGCAGAGTGCTTATATATATGTCTGACTGACGCTCGAATTTCGAAATGGCCGCCTGTTTCAGGTTAAGTCTATTGGCAATCTCTTGTTGGGTGAGGTCAAGTGCTTCGCGCAACTCTTTTAGCGCGATCTCGTTTTTCAGAAGTGCAGTCTTGAGCCCAATTCGCTTTTGCCGTTCAGGAGGCATTTTGGCCAGTAGCTGCTTGAAGGGCTTTGTCATTTCTTCCTCCGCTTTTTATCATTCAGTTCGGACAGGTGGATGTCATACAATTTGTCGGCAATAGGAACGAATTCTTCATACCATCTGTCATTGCCTCTCTTGTTCCCGCCGATAAGCAAGATTGCCATGCGGCGAGGATCGAAGGCGTATAGTACGCGATATGGTTCACCTTGATGCTGAATACGCAACTCCCTCATGTGAGCGTGCTTGGAACTCTTAACATCCGAGCTGTACGGAAATGACAAAGTTGGACCTCGATCTTCGAGCAGACCGACGACCGCCGCAATATCATCCTGTTCGCTCTCCGATAGGGTATCCCACCACTGCTCAAACTCGTCTGTGTACTCGACTTCACACGCCATTGTTCATTCCTTGGAAGTTATATAACCCGAAAGTTATTACCCGTCAAGTGTCTGGACGTCGAACGCCCCCCTACCGGACGCGAACCCGCCGCGGGTGAGCAGTACTACGGTGAAGACGAAGCTAGAATTGTTTTTCAACGGCGTGTTGCCCAAACAAAGAATTAATTGATTTAGTGTTACCCGCTGGAGTTTAATTCTGCGGTAAGGAAACACC